>NZ_BAAHYW010000002.1:0-32981 GCF_054657355.1 Thermodesulfovibrio hydrogeniphilus | reverse complement strand
AATGATTTGAAATATGCTCTAATGGAATTTAATGTCTATTATTTAATGACAGGATCTGGCCAGCCTCAAATAATAAAAGCAAGTGTAATAAATCATAAAATCCCCCTCCCCCCTCTCCCCGAGCAAAAGCGCATTGCTTATGTTCTCTCTACCGTGCAGGAAGTGAAAGAGAAAACTGAAAATACCATTAAAGCCCTCAAAGAATTCAAAAAATCCATGATGCGCCACCTCTTCACCTACGGACACGTAAGCCCCGAAAAGACAGACACGGTGGAACTCAAAGAAACCGAAATCGGAAGGATGTCGAAACATTGGAAGGTGGTGAGGTTGGGGGAGGTAGCATCTATAAAAACTTCTTTTCCTCCTTTTAGTTCTATTGTAAGCAAACAAATCAAATACTATGATGTCTGTATTCATGCTTTAAAAGTGTCTGATATGAATTTGCCACAAAATACAAAATTTATAACTTCACCTGCCATAGTTTTCTATGCAAATCAGGAATTTATAAAGAAAACTTTAAAACCTTTATCTATAGTGTTCCCCAAAAGGGGTGGAGCAATTGGAACAAATAAAAAAAGGATAACATCTTCGTATTCAATACTTGATCCAAATCTTATAGGGGTCGAACCGAGTGAGGAAGTAGATTATTTATTTCTCTACGAGTTCTTAAACAAAGTAGACTTAAAAATAATCCAACATCAAACCACAGTCCCCCAACTGAATAAGAATGATGTAGCAAGAATTTTGCTCCCCCTCCCCCCTCTCTCCGAACAACAGCAAATCGCTTCTATCCTCTCCGCCATTGATGAAAGTATTGACGCAGCGGAGAAGAAAAAACAAGCACTAGAGGAGCTTTTTAGGTCGCTACTGCATAATCTGATGACAGGGAAAATAAGGGTAAATCAAATAAAATTAGAGGAAAACCATGTCCAAGCTCGGTAACGAAAGATATTCAGTTCAGAATACCTTGATTGACTATGTGAAAGAACCATCAGCTGAGTACTCAACATCCAGCGGAGAGAAGCTATTTCTCAATCTTGGTTGGGAGTATGTAAGACCAGAGGATGCCTTGACATTAAGAGGTGGAAAGACCGGACTGATTTTTAGAGATATTTTCAAAAAGCAAGTATGCAAACTCAACCCCTTTGTTACCGAAGAGATGGCAGAAACGCTTCTGCAAAAGATTGAAAGACTTCCTGCCCGTATTGAAGGAAACCTTGAGGCATGGGAATACCTCAAAGGACTTAAAACAATCTTTGTCCAGCAAGAAAGAAGAGAAAAAAATGTCACCCTCATAGATAGAAACATAGATAACAACATCTTTCAGGTTACCGATGAGTTTGAGTTTAGCAATGGCATAAAGACCAATCGCTACGATATTGTTTTTCTTATCAATGGTATCCCTCTCTTTTTCGTTGAAACCAAAGCAGCCCATAAAATTGAAGGTATATCCGAAGCACTTGAGCAGGTTAGAAGATACCACAGAGAAACACCTGAAGCCATGACGCTCTTTCAGGTTTATACACTGACCCATATTATCCATTTTTATTATTCTGCTACATGGAATTTTTCAGTAAAAAATCTACTCAACTGGAAAACCGAAATTAGAACTCATTCTTTTGAAGAGCTTGTTAAGACATTCTTTGACAATAAAAAAGTGGTTGATACCATTTTGAGTTACATCCTATTTACCCGTCAGGATGATGAACTGAAAAAAGTAGTCCTCCGTCCCCATCAGATGAGGGCTATAGGTAAGATTGTAGACAGAGCCTCCGATAAAATCAAAAAACGAGGACTCATCTGGCATACGCAGGGCTCGGGCAAAACTTATACCATGATTGTTACCGCAAAGGAAATCCTTGAAGACTCTGCCTTTAAAAATCCAACAGTCATTATGCTTGCCGATAGAAACGAACTTGAAAGCCAGTTATTCATCAATCTTAAATCAGTTGGTTTTTGAGATAGACGAAAATCGCATAGCCCAGTCAAAGAAACATCTGCAGGAGCTTCTTAAAAATGACACACGCGGACTCATTGTTACGATGATACACAAATTTGAAGGTATGCCCCAAAATATCAATACGAGAAATAATATCTTTGTTCTGGTAGATGAAGCTCACCGTACAACAGGAGGGAATTTAGGAAATTATCTAATGGGAGCACTTCCAAATGCCACTTATATTGGTTTTACAGGCACCCCTATAGATAAAACCGCTTATGGCAAAGGGACTTTTAAAACTTTTGGGGCTGAGGATGAAAAGGGATATTTAGATAAATATTCTATTTCCGAATCTATTGAAGACGGAACTACGGTAAAGCTTCATTACACCCTTGCTCCTAATGAATTGCTACCAGACAAAGAAACTCTTGAAGAGGAGTTCCTAAACTTAGCCGAGGCAGAAGGAATAAGTGATATTGAAACCCTCAATAAAGTCCTTGAAAAAGCAGTAACGCTTAAAAATATGCTAAAAAATCCAGAACGTATCCAGAAAGTTGCGGAGGTCGTTAAAAAACATTTTACAGAATATGTTGAGCCTATGGGATATAAGGCTTTTCTTGTGGCTGTTGATAGAGAGGCTTGCTGCTTATACAAAGAAGAGCTGGATAAATTTTTCCCCGAAGAATATACTGAGGTTGTTATAAGTGCTGGGCACAATGATCCTTCAGAAATTGTAAAGTATCATCATAGCGAAGAGGAAGAAAAAAGGATACGAAAGGCGTTTCGAAACCCTGATGAACTTCCTAAAATACTTATTGTAACCGAAAAATTACTAACTGGATTTGATGCGCCAATTCTCTATTGTATGTATCTTGATAAACCCATGCGTGACCATGTGCTTTTGCAGGCAATTGCAAGAGTCAATAGACCCTACGAAGATGATGCAGGCAGGAAAAAACAGTGCGGCTTTGTTCTTGATTTTGTAGGTATATTTGATAAACTTGAAAAAGCCCTTGCCTTTGATAGTGGCGATGTAGAAGACATCCAAAAGGTTGTAAAAGACATTCAAGTTCTGAAAAACGACTTTAAGGAAAAAATGCAATCAGCAAGAAAAGAATACTTAAGCCTTATTGAAAAGCAAACTAAAGATAAAGCTGTGGAAATTATTCTTACCCATTTTCAGGATGAAGAAAGACGGCATGAATTCTATGAGTTTTACAAAGAACTTGCTGACATGTACGAGATTATCTCACCCGATGCATTTTTAAGGGAATACTTGGACGATTACGACACCCTTTCACGAATGTATAGAATATTAAAAGAAGCCTATGAACCGGGCACACTTGTTGATAAAGAATTTACAAGAAAAACTGCCAAACTTGTGCAGGATTATACGAAAACAGAAAAGGTGGAGTTGTCCATAGAAGTTTACGAAACCAACGAACATACTCTAAGAAAACTTGAAGAGAGCAATGTCTCAGATACAGAAAAGGTATTTAACCTTTTAAAAAGCATTGGACAGGTTATTGAAAAGGAGTCAAAAATCAATCCGTATCTCATATCTATAGGCGAGAAAGCAGAAGCCCTATCAAAATTATTTCAAGAAAGGCAGAAAACAACAAAAGAAATTTTAGAAGAATTAAAAAGACTAATAGAGGAAATAAACTCAGCAAAAAAAGAACAAGAAAGTAAAAATTTAAACAGAGAAGAATTTACTATCTATCGGGTCTTAAAAGATGAATATTTACAAAATCCGGAGGAAGTGGCAAGAGAAATAAACAAAATATTTGAAAAAATTCCTCACTGGAGGACAAGTGAAGAACAGGAAAGGGAGATAAAAAATAAAGTTAATGCTATTTTTATCAAGAGCCAAATTGAAATCAAAAAAGCTGTATACTTAACCCAGAAAATACTGAATATTTTAAAAAAAGGATAATCATGAAACCTGAAGAGTTAAAAGAAGAGGTAATACACTTGGCAAATAAAATAGGTGTCTCTCCAAAAGAGATACATATACGCAAAATGAAACGAAAATGGGCAAGCTGTTCAAGTAAAGGGAGAATAACATTATCAACAGCTCTGCTTAAAGAACCTATTGAAGTTAGAAATGAAGTTATACTTCACGAGTTACTTCATTTAAAATATCCCAATCATGGAAAGATGTTTAAACTTTTATTAAAAAGATACCTACGAAAAATAAAGGGACTACAAAACTTAAAAAGAATATAAGTGTTTGATTTTATTGAAGCTCACACATTTTTCTTCCTTCTCAACCAGTTCTGCAATTTTTCCATGTAAAGATAAAACACAGGAGTTACATAAAGGGTTAGCATTTGGGAAAATAGGAGTCCGCCTACTACTGCTAAGCCAAGTGGTTGACGGACTTCTCCTCCTGCACCAATTCCTAATGCAATCGGAAGTGCACCAAAAAGTGCTGCCATTGTTGTCATCATAATTGGACGAAATCTTATTAGGCAAGCACTGTAAATAGCATCCTCAGGTTTTTTCCCTTCATTTCTTTGAGCATCAAGGGCAAGGTCAATCATCATAATTCCGTTTTTCTTTACAAGTCCTATAAGCATTATTATTCCAACAAAAGAGTAAACATTTAGCTCCTTTCCAAATATCATAAGAGTCAGCAATGCACCAAATCCTGCAAATGGAAGTGCTGTAAGAATTGTAATTGGATGAATGAAGCTTTCATAAAGAATTCCAAGCACAATGTAAACAACAACCACAGCTACTATCAAAAGAAACCAAAGTCCCTGAAAGGACTCCTGAAATGCCTGTGCAGCACCTTGAAAGCTTGTCATTATTGTTTGAGGTAGTGTCTGACTTGCAAGTTTTTGTATTTCAGAGACCGCATCTCCAAGAGAGACATCAGGTTTCAAGTTAAATGAGATTGTAACAGATGGAAGCTGTCCAGTGTGATTAACTGTAAGTGGTCCAACACTTTCAGAAACAGTGGCAACAGAGCTTAATGGAACAAGTTGTCCTTTATATGAACGAATATAAAGCATTGACAAAGTGGAAGGGTCTTTTTGATACTCTGGTTCAACTTCAAGAATAACTTGATATTGATTGTTTGGTGCATAAATTGTGGAGACCCATTTGCTTCCAAATGCATTCCACAAAGCATTTTCAATCTGCTCAGCAGTAACTCCTAATGCCTCTGCTTTGTCTCTGTCAATATTGACAATAAGCTGACGATTTTTAAGCTGAAGATTACTTGATACATCCTGCAAAATAGGCATTTGCCTCATTTTTTCCTCAAGTATTTGAGCATAATGGTAAAGCTCATTAATATCTGAACTTGAAAGAGTAAACTGATAAAGACTTTTTGTAAGGGTTCCACCAATACGAATTGTAGGAGGATTCTGAGGATATGCCTTGATTCCGGGAACAGACATAAGTTTTGGCCTAAGTTGTTCAATTAATTTATCTACATGCTCTCTTTCAGAACGGGGCTTAAGATTGAGAAACATTCTTCCAGCATTTGATGCAGGAGAGCCAGGTCCCGGACCAACTGAGGTCATAAATGCTCTTACATAGGGTTCTTTTAAAACAATATTTGCAAGTTGAAGCTGATGTCTTACCATGTCATCAAATGAAATGTCTTCAGGTCCTTCTGTCATAACAAAAATTTGTCCCTTATCCTCACTTGGAAGAAATCCAGTTGGAATTTTGATAAATAAGAAAATAGTTAAAATTAGTATGACTGCTGAGCCAATTATTATGATTCTGTGGTTTTTAAGTGACCAGCTCAGACTTACTTTATAAACATCAAGCATCCACTGAAAACCCTTTTGAAGTGCTCTGTAAAGTTTTCCATGCTTTTTATTTTCAACTTTTATAAATCTACTACACATCATAGGAGTAAGGGTTAAGGAAACCAAGCCAGAGATTAATATTGCAACTGATATAGTTACAGCAAATTCTTTAAAAAGCCTTCCTATTATTCCACCCATAAATAGCACAGGAATAAAAACTGCAACCAGTGAAAGGGTCATAGAAAGGATTGTAAACCAAATCTCCCTTGAGCCGTTTAGTGCTGCTTGAAAAGGACTCTCTCCTTTTTCAATATGGCGGACAATATTTTCAAGCATAACAATAGCATCATCAACGAGAAATCCTATTGAAAGGGTAAGTGCCATAAGGGATAAGTTGTCCAAACTGTAGCCAAGCAGATACATTACTCCAAAAGTTCCAATTATTGATATGGGAAGTGCTGCAGAAGGTATTACTGTAGCTGAAAGTCTTCTTAAAAAGATAAAGATTACCATTACAACAAGAAAAACTGTAAAGAGCAAAGTAAGCTGAACATCTCTTACAGATTCTCTTATTGAAACTGAACGGTCATAAAGAAAATTGAGCGATACCTGAGGAGGCATCTGTTTTCTAAGTTCTTCCATTCTTCTTTTAACATTATCAGCAACTTCAACAGTGTTTGTTCCTGGCTGTCTGTAAACCGCAACAACCATAGCCCTCTGAAGCTTGCCTTCAGCACCAAACCATGCAGCAAGTTTGTCATTTTCAACACTGTCAATAGCTTTTCCTATATCTCTGACTCTTATTACAGAACCATTTTTTTGAAAAATAATTAAGTTGTTGAATGCCTCAGCATTGTATAGCTGACCTGTAGCCTCAATTGTGAATGATTTGTAGTCTCCATAAAGTGTTCCTGTTGGAAGCTCCACATTGCCTTTTCTCAGTGCCTGTTCAACTTCATCTATTCCTATGCCTCTGCTTGCCAATATTTGAGGATTAACTCTCACTCTTACTGCATACTTTTGAGCACCAAATATTTGTACCTGTGCAACTCCATTAACCATTGAAATATTCTGTGCCAGAAGTGTATCTGCATACTCATGAACTCTGTAAAGTGGCATTGTTGGAGATGTGATTGCAAAATAAAGAATTGGCATATCTGCTGGGTTTACTTTTCTGAAAGTAGGAGGAGATGGCATGTTTGAAGGAAGATTTTTTAATGCAGTAGCTATTGCAGTCTGAACATCCTGTGCTGCTGCGTCTATGTCTCTGCTTAGATCAAACTCTAATGTAATTTGCGTTATACCCTTTGCATTTACAGAATTCATTGATTTTAAACCTGAAATTGTTGAAAACTCCCTTTCAAGGGGAGTTGCAACAGCTGAAGCCATTGTCTCAGGAGATGCACCTGGAAGTGAGGCTGATACAAGAATTGTTGGAAAATCTACATTAGGAAGTTCTGCTATTGGCAAATACCTGTAGCCAACAAGTCCAAAAATAACTATATTTAACATTAAAAGAGTTGTTGCTACAGGACGCTTTATAAATATTTCAGAAAAATTCATTTATTTCACCAATCACTAACCACCAGCCACTAATTTAACTTTTGCTCCAGGTGTAAGTCTTAGCTGTCCATCAACTACAACTGTCTCTTTAGGGTTTAAACCCTTTTCAATAACAACTTCATCTGCGTATCTAATGCTTGGAACAACTTCTCTCATCTCAGCTGTCATATCAGGTTTTACTACAAAAACATAATCTCCTTTTTGCCCGGTTTGAAGTGCTCTAAATGGAATAACAACTACGTTTTTCTTTACTCCTATAGTCAGTGCAACATTTACAAATTGTCCCGGCCAAAGGATTTTGTCTTTGTTTGGAAATTCAGCCTTAAGCTTTATTGTTCCTGTTGCAGGATCAACTGCATTGTCAATAAAAACTACTTTTCCCTCTGCTGTGTAAGAGCTATCAGTAGCTTTAACAATTACCTGAGTCTTTAAAGAACCTTCTTTCATTGCCTTTTTAATTCTTAAAAGCTCTTGCTCTGGAACTGAAAAACGCACATAAATTGGTGTTATTTGATTTATTGTTACAATTTGTGTATCATTAGCCTTAATCATGTTTCCAGGATGAACCATAAGAGAGCCAACTTTTCCATCAATTGGAGAGTAAATGTAGCAGTAACTAAGCTGAAGTCTTGCATTTTCAAGGATTGCCTGCTGTGCTTTTACAGTTGCCTGCAGTGAATCATAGGCTGTCTTTATCTTTTCAAATTGCTGACGAGAAACAAGTCCTTCCCTGTAAAGTTCATCATATCTTTCAAGCTCTGACTTTGCAAATTCAAGCTGAGCTTTACTGCTCAGAAGATTAGCCTCAGCCTGCCTTACAGCTTCTTCAAAAGGTCTTGGATCAATGACAAATAGAGGCTGCCCTTTTTTAACCTCATCTCCTTCTTTAACATAGGCACGAAGAAGTTGCCCTTCAACCCTTGATTTAATTGTAACTGTTGAGTAAGCCTCTACATTACCTATTGCAGTAATTTGAATTGGTACATCTTTTACAGTTGCCTGTGCAACAACAACAGGAATGACTGGTTGAGCCTTTTTTTGATCAGATTTTGAACAGGAAATGATTAAAAAGCAGATTAAACAAAAGATAGGGATTTTTCTCAAACTATTCATTTTACCCTCTCAAATTAGCATGTAAGCACTTACTAAAATAAAAAATTGAATAGGACATTGTCAAGAAAAAAGTTGAATTTGTGGTTACTATATTAAAATGTCATCTGTTTTTACTAAATTGAAATGTCACATATATGTTAACCTCCTTCTTTTAGGCAAGCAATCTAAAGGAAGGAGGTTTTATGGAGAAAAAAATACATTTTTACGGAGGAAGAGTTGAAGAGGTTTGAAGTAATGAATCAAGTCTTATCAGGCTTTTTAACCCTTAAACAAGCTCAGGAGATATTAGGGTTGAGTTACAGACAGGTTTTAAGGCTAAAGGAGAGGTTCAAGTTTCAGGGTTTTGAGGGGCTTTTAAGGAAAATACCTGAGCCACCCACAGCCCTAAAGATTGACTCTTCCGTCAAGGATGAGATCATAAGCTTGAGAAAGTCCTTGTACTGGGATTTCAACATACTTCACTTTAAGGATAAACTTAAGGATGTTCATGACATTAACTTAAGCTATGAAAGTATAAGAAAGATATTGATACAGGAAGGGTTACATGAACCTAAGAAGAAAAGAAAAGTATACCGAAGGAGAAGGAGGATGCCTAAGGCAGGAATGCTTGTGCAGATGGATTCATCTCAACATAGGTGGATTGAAGGTATTGGGCAGCAATGGTGGCTTGTAGCAATGATAGATGATGCAGATGGATTTGTGTATGCTGAATTTCATCCATCTGAGACAGTATGGGCACAAATATGTCAGTAATAAGAGCATATATAGAGCAAAGAGGTGTCTTTATGGCTTTATACACTGATAAAGCCTCTCACTTTAGGACAACAAGACATGGAGGGCTTCACTATCATGTTGAAGTACAACATAAAGAAACCCAGATTGCAAGAGCATTAAATGAATTGGGGATTAAACTAATCAATGCAAATACTCCGCAGGCAAAAGGAAGAGTTGAACGTAAGTTTAGATTTTTTCAGGACAGGCTTATTAAGGAGATGAGATTAAGTGGTATAAGGGATTATGATGAGGCTAACAAGTTTCTCAAAGAGGAATTTCTTACATGGAGTAACAGTAGATACACTCTTTCTGTAGAGAGTCTTTATATGCCTGTGGCTACAGAAAAAGACCTTGACCTTGTCTTTTCAATAAAACATCCAAGAAAAGTGAACAAAGACAACACATTAAGATACTGTGGAGGAGTTTATCAGATACTTCCTGTAAAGGGAATTAAGAGCCTTGCAGGCAAATGGGTAGAGGTTTGTGAACTTAGAGACGGTAGAATGGAGATATTATGGGAAGGCAAACGTATAGGATATTCAGAAATAAAAGGATTAGATAAGACAGAAAAAGAGAGACTTAAAGAGAAAGAAGAGATTTTAAATCTCAGGACTTATATAGAGGAACAGAGAGAGCAGAAGGAAAAGAAAAAATATAAACCTGCAGCTAATCACCCTTGGAGGAGAAGCTTAAAATAAAATGTGACATTTTAATGTAGTAATAAAGTGTGACTTGACTTTAGTAATAACAGAAAAAAGTTGAATTTAAAAATACCAATAGAAATCCAATAATAGCTATAACCATTTTAAAATTAAGTATTTTTTCTGTCATTGCGAGCATCCTTTTATTTTTTACTGTTATTGCAAGCAGTCAGAAAGACTGGAAGCAATCTCTCCTTTTTGAAAGAGAAAGGCGAGATTGCTTCGGGCACTTCGTGCCCTCGCAATGACGGAGAGGTGAGAGTCTTTGCGAGGCATCCGTTAGGTGGCTGTGTCATAACCCCTTTTTTGTCAGATTTTTCTCCTCAAGGCTTTTCAAAACATATTGAAAATTCTAAAAAATTTTTGTACAAAGCAGACTGATTTAAGAGAATTGGGAGATTGCGACACAGCCACGACAGGCAGACGTGGCAATCTCGTTTTTTACCTTTTACTCCTTACATCTCACTTCTCACTTTTTACGTCTTATGAATGTTTAGAGATTGCTTCCTCCTCGCTACGCTCGGAGTCGCAATGATAATGAGAGGTTCACCATTCACTATTCACCATCCATCAATCAAAGACTGCTTCGCCCCATCGAGGGACTCGCAGTGACGGTTTGGGGCATAAAAAAACCGAGATTGCTTCGTTGCAAATCTTTAGCAAGCCAAAGGCGTGACTACCATTCGCATTGACACTTGAGAATTGAACAATTTAGATAACACTTTTTTATATCAAAAAAATTGGAAGAATGCCTAAAATAGAAATTCCTGCTGCACAGATAAAAAGAGCTGTTTTAGTCTCTATTGAAATATAAGGCTGAGGTGTCTTTACAGGGTCTTTCATATACATGTACATTACTATTCTTAAGTAGTAGTATGCTGAAACTACTGTAAATATCACCGCAATTACGACAAGCCAAGTAAATCCTGCTTTTATTGCCTGCAAGAATATGTTAAATTTAGCTATAAATCCTGCTGTAGGTGGAACTCCTGTCAAAGAAAACATAAAAATAAGCATTGCAAAAGATAGGGCTGGATGAAATTTGTGCAATCCCTTATAATTTTCTATATCCTCTTCACTGAAGGCAATAACAGCCACAAAAGCACCAATATTCATAAGTGTATAAACAAACATATAAGTAAGCACAGAGCTGTATCCATCCAATGTTGCCACAATGAGACCTAATGTAATGTATCCTACATGAGCAATGCTTGAGTAGGCAAGCATTCTTTTAATATTTTTCTGAGGTAGAGCAAGAATATTTCCAATGATAATTGTAAGGGCAGAAAATACAATTAAAAAACTGCTCCATTGAATATGATAATTTCCAAAAATTTCAATTAAAAATCTTCCAAATGCACCAAGAACTGCTACTTTAGGCACAGTTGATATAAAGGCAGTAATAGGTGTTGGAGCTCCTTCATAAACATCAGGTGCCCACATGTGAAATGGAACGAGGGCTATTTTAAAAACAAGTCCAATTATAAAAAGTCCAAGCCCAAAAAGAGAAAGAGAAGGATTTTTATTAATTGATTGAATTATTTGAATAAAATCTGTAGAATTTGTAGCACCATATATCAAAGCTATGCCAAAAAGCATAATTGCTGTTGAAAATCCTCCAAGCATGAAATATTTTATTGCAGCCTCATTTGCCCTTTTATCATACTTTCTTGTTGCAACAAGAGCATAAACACTTAATGCCATCATCTCAAGGGAAACAAAAAAGCTAATCAATTCTCTTGCAGATACAAGAAGCATCATTCCAATGCATGCAAACATAATTAGAGCAATAGATTCATTAACAACAATAAGTCTTTGCTTCAAATAAGTAAGAAGTGCCAAAATTGAAAGAGCTGTTCCAACAAGAATTGTAATTTTAAGATATATTGCAAAAGAGTCATTCAAAAACATTTCTCCAAAGGCTTTTCCTTCAAATAAAAGGGTAAGTGGCATAGTGATTAAAATAAATACCACAGAAAGCCAAGCAAGAAAAGATTTGTTTATCTTAAGCACTCCCAAAAGTAAAATTATAAATGCAAATGCTGTTAACGTAATTTCTGGAATTAGTGCATCAAAGTTAAGAGGAATCTGAGGAACATTCATCTTATCACTCCTACGATAGAATTGATATGATTAAGAAGTTCTCGCACTGATACATCCATAAAACTTAAAATACTGTTTGGATAAAATCCTATCCACAAAACCAATATGGCAAGTGGAATAAGTGTAAGCATCTCTCTTGCATTTAAATCTCCGTAACCTTGAATATGCTCAAGGAGATATTCGTTTGTTTTTTCAAAAAACACTCTTTGATATAGCCAAAGCATATATCCTGCACCGATTATAAGAGCTGTTGCAGCCAAAATACTCATTAGCTTCCATGATTTGAAAGCACCAAGTAAAATTAAAAACTCACCTATAAATCCATTTGTTCCCGGCAGTCCTATTGAAGCTAAAGTAAAGAGCATGAAAAATGATGAATAAGCAGGCATAAGAGTTGAAAGTCCTCCATAATTCGCAATCACTCTTGTATGGGTTCTCTGATAAACTATACCAACGCATAAAAATAAAGCTCCAGTCACTATTCCGTGATTTATCATTTGTAGCACCGCACCTTGAATTCCTTGATGATTTAAAGCAAAAATTCCTAATGTTACAAATCCCATATGACTTACAGAGCTGTAAGCAATAAGTCTTTTCAGGTCAGTTTGAACAAGACAAATAAGTGCTCCGTAAACAATCGCTATTACTGATAAGATTAACATAAGAGGCTTTAAAGCCATTGTTGCCTCAGGAAACATAGGAAGATTGAACCTTAAGAAACCGTATGTACCCATTTTTATTAATATTCCTGCCAATATAACGCTTCCAGCTGTCGGAGCTTCAGTATGAGCATCAGGCAACCATGTATGCACGGGCCACATTGGCACTTTTACTGCAAAAGCAGCTAAGAAAGCCAAGAAAAGCCAAATCTGCATATTATATGGATATGAATATTTGCTAAGCACAAGAATATCTGATGTTCCTGTGTGGATATACAAAACAATAATTCCAATAAGCATGAAAAGGGAGCCAATGAATGTATAGAGGAAAAACTTTATTGCTGAATATATTCTGTTTGGTCCTCCCCAGACTCCTACAATAAGATACATTGGAATGAGCATTGCTTCCCAGAATATATAAAAAAGAAATGCATCAAGACTCATAAAAACACCTATCATTGCTGCATGTGTAACAAGTAATGCAACATAAAACTCTTTAATTTTTTTATTTATCTCATGCCAAGAGACAAGCACACAAAGAATTGTAAGAAGACTACTTAAAAGAATAAAAAGAACACTTATTCCATCAACTCCAAGCGCATACTTTATTCCCCATTGAGGTATCCAGAGATACTCTTCTTTAAACTGCATTAAAGCTGTGTTTTTATGAAAAGACAGATAAAGCGGAAGACTTAGGGCAAATTCTATTAGTGAAATCAAAAAAGCTGAAATTTTAATTAACTCTTCTTCTTTTCTGTTAATCAACAAAATAAACAGAGAGCCTGCCAGAGGGAAAAATATTAGAATAGAGAGAATTGGAAGTTTTACTTTATTAAACATTAAACCAAAGGAGACAATCATAGCACCTATGAGTGTTAGAGCTAAAAATGAAATTATTAAATTTTTCCTTAATTCAGTTTTTTCAGAGTTTGCTAATCCAACAGTTTCTGCTTGCATCCTCACCTCACAGGCTTAAGATTAAAATTAAGATTACACATACTCCAATAATCATCAAAATAGCATACTGCTGTAAATATCCGGTATGAAGCTTTCTCATAGCACTTCCTGCTAAATAGCAGAGCTTTGGAACTCCATTAACAACTCCCTCTATTATGCCCTTGTCTGTAAACTTCTCAATTATAATTCTTGAAAACCAAAGAGTAGGTTTTACAAAAACTGCATGATAAATCTCGTCAAAGTAATATTTGTTCCATAGAACCTTATAAACTCCATAAAACCTGTTATATAAAGCCTCTGCAATCTGAGGTTTAAAGCTGTATACAAACCATGCTAAGAAAATTCCAGCCAATGCTACAATAATTGAAACAGCCATAACAAATTTTTCCTGCTCATGCGGAACAGCTAACACAGGTTCTCCAATCACAGGAGCTATAAAATGTGGTACAGAAAAGTATCCAGCAACTATTGAAAAGAAAGCAAGTATCATTAAAGGAATTGTCATTACTTTCGGTGATTCATGTATATGCTTTAGCTGTGATTCATCGCCTCTGAATTTTCCGTGAAATGCAACAAAAAGAATTCTAAATGTATAAAAAGCTGTTAAACCAGCGGTAATTGTACCCAAAAGCCAAAGTATCTTACCATAGCCCTTTGCAGAGGCAAATGCATACCAGAGAATTTCGTCTTTACTGAAAAATCCTGCAAAAAATGGCACTCCAGAAATTGAAATAGCTGCAATAAGGAATGTTATGTAAGTTATAGGCATATATTTTTTCAAACCACCCATTTTATAAATATCAAGCTCACCTGCCATTGCATGCATAACAGAACCTGCGCATAAAAACAACAAAGCTTTAAAGAAAGCATGGGTATATAGATGGAAAATTCCAGCTCCATAAGCTACAACTCCACATGCTAAAAACATATATCCAAGCTGACTTATTGTAGAGTAAGCAATTATTCGCTTTATATCCCTTTGAACAACGCCAATTGTGGCAGCCATAAAACTTGTTATTGCTCCAGTGAATGCAACTACTGCAAGGGCTGTTTCAGATAGACTATAAAGAGGATTAAGCCTTGCAACCATAAAAACTCCTGCAGTAACCATTGTTGCAGCATGTATGAGAGCGCTCACAGGTGTTGGACCTTCCATAGCATCTGGAAGCCAAACATGAAGTGGAAGCTGTGCAGATTTTCCAACAGCTCCACAGAAAAGTAAAAGAGCAATCACTGTAATTAAATCTGCATTCAATCCTAAAATATTAATTGTAAGTCCTTGCAGTGCAGGCAGTTTTGGAAAAATATCATTGTAATTTACTGCATATACATTTACAAAAAGTAAAAATATTCCAAGAGCAAAGCCAAAATCACCTACTCTATTGACAATAAAGGCTTTTTTACCCGCATCTGCTGCAGATTTTTTCTCATACCAAAATCCAATCAAGAAATAAGAACAAAGTCCGACTGCTTCCCATCCAAAATAAAGCTGAACAAGATTATTTCCCATAACAAGCATCAACATTGAAAAGACAAATAAATTTAAATAGGCAAAATATCTGTAATAACCTGGGTCACCATGCATATATCCAATAGAATAAATATGAACAAGAAGGCTTACAGTAGTAACAACAATTAGCATTACAGCAGTCAGCTGGTCAATCAGATAACCAAAACTTACCTTTAAATCCTCTGAAAGTATCCATGTATAAAAATTGTATTCAAAAGTTTTTCCTGTAAAAACTTGATAAACTGCAAACAAAGAAACAATAAAGGATAAAGCGATACTTGATACGGCAATAAAATTTATCTTTTTTGTACTTAGAAATCTGCCAAATATTATGTTAATCAGAAAGCCTGCAAGAGGAAAAATAGGAATAAGCAAAAACAGTTTTTCCATTCTACCACCTCAACCTGTTAATTTCGTCTGAATGATTAACTCCTGTGCTTCTTACAAGGGCAAGAACAATTGCAAGTCCAACAGCAGCCTCTGATGAAGCAACAGCAATTGTGAAAAGAACAAAAATCTGACCTGTATAATTTCCACTGCAGTAGCTAAAAGAGGCAAAGGCTATATTTACAGCATTAAACATAATTTCAAGACACATAAGCATCACAATGAGGTCTCTTCTTACTACAAAACCTATAAGTCCGATGGTAAAGAGAGTTAAGCTCAAAAAAAGATATTCGTTTATCATTTCTCTTCCCTCGGATGCTTTTTAGCAATTATAATTCCTCCAATTAAGGCAACTAAAAGAACAAGTGATAAAATCTCAAAAGGCAAAAGATAATAAGAATAAAGCAAACTTGCCATGAATGAAAGATTATTTTGAATTGGAACAGTAACTTCAATTCGCATATTTTTCAGATATCCATAAAAAATTGCAAAAAATAAAAGACTTGTCAAAAGCCCTGCTCCTGCAAATCTGACAAATTTGCTGTGTTTTAACTCTTCCTTTATATTCATGACCATTATTGCAAAAACAAAAAGTGCAAGCACTCCACCCACATAAACAATAATCTGAATTGCCATAAGAAATTCAGCATTAAGAAATAGAAAAACTGCTGCAACATGTAGTAGAAAAATCAAAAGAAAGAAAGCACTATGAATTATATTTCGTGATGCTATAACACCTATACTCAACAGAGCCATGCTGATATAAAAATATATGAAAAATGCATTGTCAACTGGAGATTGACTCATTTTGCTCCTCCCTTTTAATTTCAACAGCTCTTTTAATGGGAATTGGTCCTTGTTCTCTCTTTGTTTTGGGCCATCTTGATGGATCAATTCCCGGAGGTTGCCAGAATTTGTTGAAATAATAATCATGGGGCCATTTTTTTGTGAATTCGTCCCAGTTTTTCAGAAGTTTTTCTTTATTGAATATAAGTTCTTTCCTATCATAAGAAGAATACTCATAATCCTCAGTTAAAACTAATGCACATACAGGACAAGCTTCAACACAGTAAGCACAAAATATACATCTTGAAGCATCTATTATATAATCTGTAACAACCATTCCCTTCTCTGTTTTTTCTCTTTTAATAAAGATGCATCGGGAAGGACATACTGTTGTGCATCTCATGCAACCAATGCATTTGTCATTGCCAGAAAATGGGTCTCTTACAAGTGCGTGTCTTCCTCTAAATCCTTCATAAACCTTTCTTCTTTCAAAGGGATACTGAATTGTGACAGATTTGCTGAAAAGCATCTTAAGGGTAAGAGCCAATCCTTTGAAAACTTCTATGAGGAAAATTTTATTTAAAAGCTCTCGCAAATTCATAACCTTCCTCAATGGTAATATTTAAACAATGATGTTATAACTATATTCAACAAAGCCAAAGGAATAAGCACTTTCCATCCAATTGCCATAAGCTGGTCATAACGATATCTTGGTAAAGTTCCTCTAAGCCATAGGAAAAGGAAAATGTGAAAGTAAACCTTTAAAATAAACCAAATAATACCTGGAACTATTTCAAGAAACGGAAAGAATTTTAAAAGAAATGCAGGTACAGTCCATCCTCCCCAGAAACATATTGTTGCCAAAGCAGACATGCAAAACATTGCAAGATACTCAGCAAGATAAAAAAGTGCAAATCTTATACCTGAATACTCAACAAAATATCCAGCAACAAGTTCTGTTTCTGCTTCAGGTAGGTCAAAAGGAACTCGGTTAGTCTCTGCGAGCATTGCAACAACAAAAACAAAATATCCTATTATTTGTGGGAACAAAAACATTCCATACCAGTATTCCTGCTGCTTATTAACAATCTCAGTTAAATTAAAAGACTCTGCCATCAAAATAACCCCAACAAGGCTCATAGCAAGAGCTACTTCGTAGCTTATCATTTGAGCTGCTGACCTTAGTCCGCCCAAAAATGCATACTTTGAATTTGATGACCAACCTGCAAAAATTATTCCGTATGTACCAATACCTGCAATACCTAAAACATAGAGAATACCAACATTTATATCTGAAATAACCCAACCATCATTAACAGGAATCACTGCAAATGTGCTTAATGCAGCTGTTAAGCTGATAAGAGGAGCTATTGTAAAAATTCTTCTATCAACATTAGATGGAATGATGTCTTCTTTGAAAATAAGCTTAACCACATCAGCAATGGGCTGCAGAATTCCATGAGGACCTATAACCATTGGACCCAATCTAAGCTGAATATGCCCTATAACTTTACGCTCTGCATATGTCGCATAGGCAACATGAAGCATCAGAATTCCAAAGTATATTGCTGTTTTTATAATTGTCACAAAAATAACACTCAATGTCTCCATCATCTGTCACACTCACCTAAAACAATATCTATAGAGCCAATATTTGCAATAACATCTGCAATTAAACTCCCTTCGCACAGTCTTGGAAGTACTCCTACATGAACAAAGGACGGAGCCCTTACTCTCATTCTGTAAGGTTTTGCTGAATCATCGCATACAATATAATAACCCAGCTCTCCTCTTGGTGATTCAACAGAAGCATAAACATCAGTAAATTTTTTAATAAACTCTTCAATGGTTTTATCTTCAATGAATATCTCAAACTGAATATCTTTTTTGTCTATCTTAAGCGGAGACGCAGGCATTCTTATTCTTGGTGAATTTTCCGAAAGAATAGCTCCATCGGGCAACTTTTCTATGCATTGCTTGATTATTTTTGCGGATTGTCTGAATTCAAGCATTCTGCATTTATATCTGTCATACACATCGCCATTTTTTCCAAGAGGCACATCAAATTCCACTTTGTCATAAGCATCATATGGAAAAAATTTTCTAACATCATAATAAACGCCAGAGCCTCTAAGAGTAGGACCTGTAAGTCCCCAGTTTATTGCTTCCTCAGCTGAAATAACTCCAACTCCTTTTGTCCTTTTAAGCCAAATTCTGTTTTGGTCAATAAGAGTTTCGTATTCTTCAACTTTTTTTGGAAATTCATCTACAAATTTATATAGTTCTTCTAAAAATTGTTCATTAACATCGCAACGAACTCCTCCAATTCTTGGATAACTTACTGTAAGTCTGGCTCCTGTAACCATTTCAAAAAGTTCAAGAAGCTTTTCCCTGTCTCTCATTGCATAAAGAAAAACAGTCATTGCTCCAATATCAAGAGCATGAGTGGCAATCCATACAAGGTGACTACAAATTCTTGCCATTTCAGCCATCATAGTGCGAATAAATTTTGCTCTTTCAGGAACATCTATTCCAAGAAGTTTTTCAACAGCAAGGCAAAATCCTACATTATTAACCATGCTTGACAAATAATCCAGTCTATCAGTAATAGGAAGGGCTTGAACATATGTCAAATCTTCAGCAAGCTTTTCAACACCTCTGTGAAGATAACCAATGTGTGGTATACATTTTCTAATTACTTCACCTTCTACTTCAAGGACAAGCCGAAGAACTCCATGAGTAGCAGGATGATGGGGACCCATGTTTATGAGAAGCTCTCTTGTGTTTTCAGGATTCATCTTCCTTCCAACCCTTTGCCATATTTTTTAATTCTTTAAATGTCTCCCATTCTTTATCTCCAAGTTCGCTTCCAACTGGGTAATCCTTTCTAAGTGGAAATCCAATCCAATCTTCAGGAAGAAGAATTCTCCTTAAATCTGGATGCCCATTGAATACTATTCCAAACATGTCAAAAACTTCTCTTTCAAACCATTGAGCTGTAGCCCAAAGGTCTGAAACCGTTTGTATACAGCAACCCTGTTCTGGGACTTGAGCATTAATTCTGATTCTATGTCTGTGCTTTATTGACATAAGAATATAAATTACATCAAATCTTGGCTCTCTAAATCCAAGATAATCCACTGCTGTTAAATCTATGAGATAGTCAAATTCTAATGCGGGAGAACTTTTAAGATAGGAGAGTATTTCTTTTATTTTTTCCTTATTTACAGTAATGTCGCACTCTTCCCTAAAACATCTAAACCATAAAACCTCTTTTGGAAACTTTTCCTTAACTTTCTCTACGATCTCTATCGGTTTCATCTTTTCCCTGAGTTTTAGATTCTTTCATCAAACAAACACCCGATGAGCAAAAAGTCTTTGTATAAGATTGATTTTTTATTTTCTCTTGTAGATTTAAAATTCCTTCAATTAAAGCCTCTGGTCTTGGAGGGCATCCGGGTATATAAACATCTACTGGTAATATCTCATCCACTCCTTGAACAGTGCTATAAGTATTAAATATTCCTCCACTACAAGCACAGCTTCCCATTGCTATTACATATCGTGGTTCAGACATCTGATGATAAAGATTAACGATAACAGGTGCCATTTTCTTTGTAACAGTACCTGCAATAATCATAACATCAGCCTGTCTTGGAGATGCTCTAAATATTATTCCAAATCTGTCAAGGTCATAATGGGAAGCACCAGTTGCCATCATCTCAATCGCACAGCATGCAAGACCAAATGTAAGGGGCCAAAGAGAAGAACGCCTACCCCAGCTTGCTAACTTATCAATTGTAGTTATAATCGTGTTTGCAGCAGGCACAACCTTTATACCTTTTTCTACTTCTACTGGTTCAGTATTATTATCAAAAATCTTTATCAATCCTGCCATATATCAATCCTTATGCCATTCAAAAATATTTTTTCCAAGTGCATAGATGTATCCAATGATTAAAATAAAGATAAATAGATACATCTCTAAAAGAGCATAAAATCCAATTTTTTTATAAACAACAGCCCAAGGATAGAGAAAAACAGTCTCAACATCAAATATTACAAAGGCAATGGCAACGATATAAAACTTGACATTAAACCTCTCCCATGTATCTCCTGTTGAGGGAATTCCGCACTCATATGGAGTAAGCTTTAATGTGTAAGGTCTTTTTGGTCTGAAAAATTTACTTACTAAAAACATCGCAAGTCCGATGAGAAGAGAAATAACTATCACTATCAAAACTGGCAGATACTTGTCTCTTAATAAATTCTCTGGTCCCATCTATCTCCCTGCAAGTTAAGTATAGTTAAATATGATAACAAATTTTTAAGTTTTGTTAAAAGTTAAGACTGAAATAAATAAAAAAGAGTGCTACCTTTCTAAAGATAGCACTCATAGTTTCTTATTTATTCTCCTCTTGCGGAAGGCTCATCTGTTCTTCCTTTAAAAGCCTATTCCAATTCTTATCTATTGTTTCCTGAAATTGTTCAATCAGCTTTTCTTTTCCCGGCTCAAAAAGATGTTTAAATCTTCCCTGTGCTTTTAAAAATTCTACCACTGGCTTTTTCTCACGTGGCTTGAATGTCACTCTTGTCTCTCCGTTTTCTACTTCATACAGAGGCCAAAAGCATGTCTCAACTGCCAGTCTGCTTAGCATTATGGCATCATCTGTCCTTGACCTCCATCCACGATTACACGGGGAGAATATGTTTATAAACTTCGGCCCCTGTATCTCAAGTGCTTTCCTTACTTTCTTCATTAAGTCTGCCCAATGACTTGGTGATGCCTGCGCTACATATGGTATTCCATGTGCTGCCATTATCCGGGTGAGGTCCTTCCTCTGCTGAGGCTTCCCGGGTATTGCTGAACCTACTGGACATGTTGTTGTGTCTGCAAAGGTTGGTGTTGCACCTGAACGCTGTATTCCTGTGTTCATGTATGCTCCGTTGTCATAGCAGATGTAAAGCATGTTATGCCATCTTTCCATTGCTCCCGATAAAGCCTGAAATCCTATGTCATATGTTCCTCCATCTCCTCCAAAGGCAATAAATTTTATCTCTTTGTCTATTTTGCCTTGCTTCTTTAATGATTTATACATCGCCTCTACTCCAGACAAGGTGGCAGCTACATTTTCAAAGGCATTGTGTATCCATGGCACTTTCCATGCTGTGTAGGTGGATATACAGGAGGAGACTTCAAGACATCCTGTTGAGCTCGCCGCTACTACCGGATAGTCACATGCTGCAAGTAGTACCATCTTCACCACTATGGGTGCTCCACATCCTGCACAAAGCCTATGCCCTGCTGTAAATCTTAGTTCTTGCTTTGATAGTTCTTTTAAGTTAATCGGTGTTGCCATGCTATTCCCTCACTCCTATGTATTCTTTTGTTGTCTTTATTTTCCCTGTCTCTGCTATCTCTTTAAGCTCCTCAATAACTTCTGCTGCATGCTCTGGCATAAAGTCCCTTCCACCCAGTCCATATATTCTGTTTATAAGCAATGGTTTTTCTTTGTGGTTTATCAAGCTTGTTGCTATGTCAAGATAAAGAGGTCCCATTGAGCCTCCAAATGCATCTGCTCTGTCAAGCACACATACTGCTTTAAGATGCTTTAAGGCTTGTGCTATCTCTTCATACGGAAATGGTCTGTAAAGTCTGGGTTTAAGTAGTCCTACTTTTATTCCTCTGTCTCTGTACTCATCAACAACATCCTTTGCTGTTCCTGCTGCTGAGTTAAGTATTACAAGTGCTATCTCTGCATCATTGAGTCTGTATGATTCAAATAGTCCATAGGCTCTGCCTGATATTTTTTCAAATTCTTTTGCTACTTGAAGCACTACTTGGGGAACTTTTTTGTAGACTTCCGAATTTGCCCTTCTTACTTCCATGTAAAGATCAGGCAGTATTAGTGGTCCGTAACTTTTTGGTTTGTCTATATCAAGCAGTGGATAAAGAGGCTTGTATTCTCCTACAAATTTTTGTACTACTTCGTCATCAAGATACTCTATTCTTTCTATTGAGTGGCTTATTATGAAGCCGTCATAGCATACCATGACTGGAAGTCTTATTTCCATGTGCTCTGCTATTCTGAATGCCTGTATTGTGTTGTCATAGGCTTCCTGTGCGTTCTCACTCCACAGTTGTATCCATCCACTGTCCCTTGCTCCCATTGCATCTGAATGGTCACAGTGTATGTTTATCGGGGCAGACAATGCCCTGTTTACAACTGGCATTACTATGGGAAGCCTTAAGCCTGAGGCTATAAATAGTATCTCCCACATGAGTGCCAATCCCTGTGATGATGTTGCTGTTGCAACCCTGCCTCCTGCAGCTGCTGCACCAACACAGGCACTCATTGCTGAATGCTCACTCTCAACCAGTATTAGCTCTGTCTTTACTTGCCCATTTGATACAAAGGAGGCAAATCTCTGCATTAGCTCTGTCTGAGGTGTTATCGGATATGCTGCACATACATCTGGATTTATCTGACGAAATGCATTGGCTACTGCCTCGTTTCCTGTTACTGCTACTATCTTCGTCATTACTTTACCTCCTCCTGCATTACTATTGCCTTGTTGCCTTTCTTGCCGGGACACTCCAATGCACAAATTCCACAGCCCTTGCAGTAGTCATAGTCAAATTCTTCCCTTTTTCCATCCTTTACTTTTACTGCATTGTCTGGACAGTAAAGCCAGCAAAGCAGACAATGGATACAGTTTTCCTTTATCCAAACAGGCTTGAATGTCCTCCATGAGCCTGTCTTGAATTTTAAGGCACTTCCTGCCTCAAGTATTACCATTCCTTCAGGTATTTCTTTCCAGCTCATCATCCCTGCTTTACCTCCTCGTAACCTCTCTTGACTGCAAGAAGGTTACCGTCTATTATTTTTTGTGCAAATTTCTTCCCAAAACTCTTCCTTACATCCTCAAGCAATGTCTCTAATTCAACAAGCCCTGTTGCCCTGTTTAATGCTCCTACCATCGGTGAGTTAGGCATTGGTCTACCAAAACACTCAATTGCTATCTTTGTTGCATCAACTACATAAAGCTTCTGCGTTGGCTTAAGCTTTAGCTTTTCCCTTAGCTCCTGTGGCTCCTTTGATGAGTTTACAACAAAAATTGCATCATCCTTTGCTCCTTCTGTAACATCTATGCTCTCTATGAGTGTGGGATCTACTACAACTACTACATCAGGATTTGCCACAGGACAATGCATCCTTAGTTCCTTTGAACTTATTCTGTTGTATGCCCTAAGTGGTGCACCTGCCCTCTCTGGTCCATACTCGGGAAATGCCTGAACATGTCTGCCTCCACTTAAACACGCATCAGCAAATACTTTAGCAGCAGTCACTGTTCCCTGCCCTCCCCTTCCATGCCACCTTATCTCTACTTTTTCCATATTACACCCCTTAAAAAATTTTATAATTATAGCAAAAAAAACTTATAATTGACAAGGTTAATATTTTTCAATTAAAAGAGTCCAAAAGTCTGTTTTTTGCCATTTACTTATAAACTTCTCGTAATCTATTCTCTCATCTTTATTTTTACCTGAATAAACGATTAAGCCGCTATTGTCAAAGCCAATAACAACCATAAAGTGATATTTTTTATAGAACCATATTCCCTCATCAACCATTACAATCAAAGGCTTGTTTGCTTTAATTTTTTCTTTTAAATCATCCAGGCTTCCCTTGTAGTGGATGCTCTTGAATCCCTTTTTCGTGGGATATAAAATCATATCAAAGTCTGATGTTCCCTTTGCTCCTTCACTGTAAATCTCTTTTGCAATTTTCTCAGGTGTAATCTCCAAACCTAAAAAATTCAATACAGAGGCTAAGGAGGTAGGTCCGCACTGAAAATCTTCAGACGGGAAAAATGGAACATTACTAATCATATATTCTTCTGCAAAAATGAGACAAGGAATTAATAAAATAATAACTATTAATGCCTTTGTATTTATCATCAAATCACAATTCATCATTCAAAATTAATATCATAACTCTGTCTATTCCTGCAAGGTCTTTAATAACATCAATAATTTCATAGCCCTCTTGGACAGCAAGATGCTTTATTTCTGAAGACTGATTTATTCCAATTTCAAAAAAAATCAATCCGTTATTGATAAGATAATTTTTAGCTTCTTTTAAAATTCTTCTATAAAAAATCAGTCCATCGTATCCTCCATCCAATGCCTGTATAGGTTCATAATCTCTAACTTCAGGTTGAAGAGAAAAAATTTCCTCAGTTCTTACATATGGAGGATTGGCAGTGATGTATGAAAAAGATTTATATTTGAATGGATGGAACAAATCTCCTACAATAAAGTAATTATTTTTAACATCATTGAAAGTTTTATTTTCAATGGCATAAGAAATTGCCTTCCAAGATATATCAACTCCAAATACTTTAAGATTAGGAAAAAGCTTAGCAATTGAAATTGCTATACATCCAGAGCCTGTGCACAAATCAAGCAGTCTTTTTCCGCATGTTTTGTTTGAATCTACTCTCTTTTGAAATTCCTCTACTATAATCTCTGTCTCTGGTCTTGGTATTAATACTCCGGGACCAACTTTGATTTTAACATTGTAAAAATCGCATTCACCGAGAATATACTCAAGAGGCTCTTTTTTAAGTCGCCTGCTTACAAGGCTGTCTATTAAATGAATTTGTTCAGGAGTTAGATGCGGATTTTCAGTGTATAGCTTTATTTTGTCTGTGTTTAAAATTTTGAGAACTATTGCAGTGGCTTGTTGTTCTGGATTATCAATTTTTCTGACTTTAAAAACATCAGTAATTTCCCTTATTTTTTCAATGGCTTTCACATTTCTTTTAATCTTTCAGCCTGATAATAGGCAATAAGGGCATCAATTACTTCATCAATATCACCATTTAAGAACTGTTCAAGTTTATACAGGGTAAGCCCGATTCTGTGGTCAGTTACTCTGTTTTGAGGAAAGTTGTATGTACGAATCCTTTCACTTCTCTCCCCAGTGCCAACCTGTCCTTTTCTCTCCGCTGCTCTTTCAGATTCTCTCTTTTGTCTTTCAATCTCAAGAAGCCTTGCCCTTAAAACCTTCATTGCCTTTTCTCTGTTTTTGATCTGGGATCTTTCATCCTGACACTGAACGATTATTCCTGTTGGAATGTGGACAATTCTTACAGCCGAATAAGCTGTATTTACTGATTGACCTCCTGGACCTGAAGAGCAAAATGTATCAATCCTTAAGTCCTTTTCATCTATCTTTATATCAACCTCTTCAGCCTCTGGAAGCACAGCTACAGTAGCTGTTGATGTATGAATTCTACCAGATGCTTCGGTTACAGGAATTCTCTGCACCCTGTGAACTCCGCTTTCATATTTGAGTCTGCTGTAAGCTCCTTTACCTGATATTAAGGCAATTATTTCTTTAAAACCACCAAGTCCTGTTGGATGTGAGTCAATGACCTCCACTTTCCAGCCCTTTGATTCAGCATACTTGGAATACATCCTGAACAAATTAGCTGCAAAAAGTGCTGCCTCCTCTCCGCCTGTTCCTGCCCTTATCTCCAAAATAACATTCTTTTCATCACGGGGGTCTTTAGGTAAAAGAAGAATCTTAAGCTCCTGTTCAACTTGCGGTTTTAACTTTTTTAGCTCCTGAAGCTCTTCTTCAGCGAGTTCTTTCAATTCATTATCAGCGCTTTTCAATAGTTCCTCAGCTTCTTCAATTTGAGCAATAATCTTTTTATATTCTCTAAGCTTTGTCACAATTGGCTGAAGTTCTGCCTGCTCTTTGGAATATTTCATATATTCTTCTTTATTTGAAAGCACTTTGGGATCAGAAAGTGCCTCAGTAATTTTTTCATATTTTTTTTCAATTTCCTGCAGCTTTTCAATCATGCCTTCACCTCCTCTTCAGAAAACTTTAATACAGCCTTTAATGCTTCACAAGCAACCTCTATCTGTGAAATATCTGGCTCTTTTGTTGTTATTCTTTGAAAAAGTAATCCTGGAAATACAAAAATTCTGGCAACTATATTATTCTGCCATTTTGCAGAAAGTTTTAATAATTCATATGAAATACCCGCAATCAGAGGCAGAAGCAATACTCTTGAAACTGCCTTCATGAAAAAACTCCACGAAGAAGGAATCATCGAGAAAACAAGAATACTTATTACAAGAACAATAAAAATAAAACTTGTTCCGCATCTTACATGCAACCTTGAATAATTCATTACTGCATGAGGCTCTAAGTTTTCTCCAGATTCAAAGGCATTTATTGCTTTATGTTCAGCTCCATGATAGGCAAAAATCCTTCTTATCTGACTCCAAAGACTGATTGCAAAAACATATCCAATAAATATCAAAACCCTGAGAATACCGTCAACAAGATTAAAAACAAATGAATTACTTGAAATCATGCCTACAAAATAATCCGCAACCTTTGTCAGATAAAGTGGCAAAAGGATAAAAAGCAAAACTCCTATTATTGAGGCTAAAAAAATAGACAACACAAAACTCCAAGGACTTGCTTTTTCCTCCTCAAAAGCTACTTGACTGCTAAAATCTATTGCCTTCATACCAAGCCATAGAGTTTCAAGAAGAATAAAAAAACCTCTGATCATAGGTATTTTGGTAAGGATGCCCTTTTTGTTAAATTTTTCTGTTTTTGTTACAATCTCTCCTCTGGGGTTTCTCACAGCCACCGCCCACCCCTCTGTGGACTTCATCATAACTCCTTCAATAACAGCTTGACCACCAATTGATTTACTTTTCATTTATTGCTCCAATCTAAATTTAGCGAACTTTTATAAAACCTCTGTTAGTCCGTAATTGCGAGCCTTACCATCTGTTTTTTTCCGTCATTGCAAGCATGGTGTAAGGCAGGCGTGGCAATCTCATAAAAAAGAGAGATTGCTTCCTCCTCCCTTTACTCAGAGTCGCAATGACGCTTAAGAATCGCTTAATTTATCTTCAAATAAAAAAGGGGTTAGAAATTAACAATATAAACTAACCCCTTTTTGTAGACTATTAAGAGCTATTTTTTTCCGTATTTTTTCATGAACTTCTCTACTCTACCCTCAGTATCAACAATTTTCTGCTTTCCAGTGTAAAAAGGATGACACTTTGAGCAAATATCAACCTTTATTACTTTTTTTGTGGAACGAGTTAAAAATGTCTCTCCACATGCGCATATTACTTTTACTTCTTTGTATTCAGGGTGAATTCCCTTTTTCATCCTCTCCTCCTGCGAATTTTTAATTGGTAAATTAAATTTTACCCTGAAAAGCACATTTTTAGCAAGCGAAAGATTTTTAAAAATAGAGATAGACACTCGTCACTGCGAGCCCCCTGTTGCGAGCCGATAGCGTGGCAATCCGCAACATCGTCACTGCGAGCCTCAGATTTTTTTGTCACTGCGAGCCTCCGAAGGAGGCGAAGCAGTCTCTAATTGGTAACTGGTGAATGGTGATTCGTGGATGGTGGATGGTGAACACCTCTCCGTAATTGCGAGGATACCCCCTCTCCATCATTGCGACTCCGAGCGAAGCGAGGAGGAAGCAATCTTGCCTTTTCCCCTTCAAAGAGATTGCTTCGCATGCTTCGGATGCTCGCAATGACAGCAAAAAATACTTAATTTTCAAATGGTTATACCAATTATTTGATTTCTATCGCTATTTTTGGCTCTAATGCGTGCAGTTGACCTGTGAAAGCATTTTTTTGTATTCTATTTTTGTGGGCCGTTAGCTCAGCTGGTAGAGCAGCTGACTCTTAATCAGCGGGTCGGAGGTTCGAATCCTCCACGGCTCATTTATTTTCAATGGTTTCAGAATTTTCTCCATTGACTACATAGCTTCTGGATAGCTTCCATCATTTTAGGCAATGCGACTTTGGTATAAATCTGTATGGTAGTTATCTGCTCATGCCCTAAAAGTGCTTGGATAACTCTTATATCTATGCCAAGCTAAATTAAGTGTGTTGCAAATGTATGTCTTCGCTAACGCTATTATTTGTGATAACTAATGACTGCCTTATCTGTATTCTTTTAATATAAAACGTGCGTCTATTATGAAACCTTTGTTCATATGTCATTACAAGTCTCACTGAAGATGAGGCATAGCAATCTCTCTTCCTTCATGTCCATCCTTTCATTGTAAGCAGTGCGAAGGCGTGGCAATCTCGTCTTTTGCCTTTTATGTCTCACCTCTTATGTTTTACGAATGTTTAGAGATTGCTTCGTCCCGAAGCCTGTCGTGAGCCGAAGGCATGGCGACCTCGCAATGACGGAAAGGTGGGAGACTGTCGCGATCCAACTGTCACCACGATTGTTTTCCCTTGATGCATCTATTTCAAATATAAATCTCTCCTTTCTCATTGACTAAGCCTCCATTTGATTTTTTTGATTTTCTTCCCTTATCCTATCATCGTGGGAACTCATTCAGGCTGCCTGAGTCTAATGTTCCGTTTAGGCTTTAGAAAGGGAGAAAGTTTTCTACAAAAAGGCTTTTAATTTATGTGAACTCATTGCTGTCCAAAATAATCTAAACTCATAAAAAACATCCGCATAAAATAAGACTTTTGGACAAGAAAATTTGCTTTTTCAAAATCAGGTTACCCCCTTTCTTTTTATTTGCTGTCCAATTAAACAAGTCTAAATTTTAACTGTTCTATTTGAGGCTCAATTTGCAGTGTCTCTGTCGGTTTATTTATCCATTCCCATAAATTCCTATATGTAAATAGGTTTAGTCTCAACAATGCAACTAGATTACTTAATGACCATCCAAATGTTGATAACTCCTTCAGATACTTCAGTATCAGTATCGCTATTAATGCCGTCCATATCTGTATCTTAAGTGCATTCGCTGATGTCCCTACAAAGGTTTTTACTCTTAGATTTTGTTTCAATGTCTTAAAAAATCTGTCCTGCCATCTGTCTTTGTATATCTCTGATATGGTCGTTGCACCAAAGTTCAGTTGGTTCGTGAGTAGCACAACTGTATCTTTTGTTTCCTTATCCATGACCTCTATCCTCCGTAGCTCATATGGACAGTCTTGCTCTGCATAAAAACCCTTAAGCTTGATTATCTCATCCCGAATTATGTTTTCTGTTCTTTGGCACTGGTAGGCTCTTTATCACTTTATAAGAGGCGTTGTCCTTTAACCTTGTTACAAAATATACCCCCTCCTCTGTCCATCTACCAAATAAAGCATAGTCAACACACCCTCTGTCTATTACTACTATGTCACCAGAACAAAATTGAAGTCTCCTTAATATGTTTACTTCGTGCACTTTACCTTCTGTTATATGCGCATATTCAGGTAAATATCCTGAGTGGTCAAGTAGTAAATGCAACTTTACCGCACCTTTAGTCTTTCTGAATTTTGCCCAGTCAAATACTGTTGCACACAACTCTATTACAGATGCATCAAAGCTCATTAGCTTGTTCTTAAATCTGAATTTCCTCTTGCCAGTAAATTTAGACTGACATCTCTGAAAAAGCATATAAAATACTGCTTGAAAAAGTTCCCACGGTCTGTGTTCATTTGCATAGGCAAGGGTAGAGCTCTTTGGAGCTTCTTTTATACCAAGATGCCTTAACTTGCCAACGCAACTGGCAAGTCCATTACATATCTCTCTTAGAGAATGCGCCTGCCCAAGTTGACAAAATAACATAGCTACAAATTGCCCCCAACTCGTAAACCCTTTTGCTCTACGCTCAGCTTCTGTCTGCTTTGACTGACTTCTCAAATTCTAATCTTGGAAAAAGGGATAGAATTTGACTGAAAATACTGCTATACTTATTCATATACATCTCCGATCTGGGTCTTTAATTTTTAAGCTAAATGTTTATCTATTTTACCCAGATCGGAGCTTTTTAAAAAATTTATTTTGGACAAGAGTGGAGCTGAAACATAAGAAAAAATACTCAGATTGATAGAGAAATTAATTCTTTTGGGAATTTGAATATTCCAAAAAACAAGATTTCTTTCTAAAAAGTTGAAGATTAAGTTACATATTGCTTAAAATAGGCAGAGTTACGGTTTAATATTTGTTGCCCTGATATTATTTGTGAAATTAAAGACAAAAATATACAGTAGAAGAGGCAAATCTGATTTTGAGGAATCTGAAGTGCAAAGTATATGATAATGAATTATTTGTGCAGGAGTTGACTAAAAAGTATAAGGACATCTTTAATACCTTAGATATCATAGTGCCTAAAAAAATGGGAATTTAGGAAATAATGAAAAGTAACAATAGTTCTGTCAGTCTGTATCTATTTATAATCATCGGATGCAAAAGCTTCAAGCCTGATAGAGCCTAAAATCCTCCTAAATAAGGCTAAATAAATTATTAAAAAAATGCAGTTTAAGAAAGCAATATATAGAAGATAATCCCCTACAGATGAAAACTTTATAATTACAAATCCTGATAGATAAGTGCAAAGATTTAGATAAATGAGCCAGATACCTTTTTCAACTGCTGTGGCAATACTGATAAAAATGAGACAGAAGACAAGAGGAAGTATGACTATGAGATAATAAGGAAGAAACTGAAAAGCTGGTTCAAACTTTTGTCCAAAAAGCATTAAAAAAAGAGGCTTTCCAACAATTATCACGCCAATTTGAGCGAAAATTTCAAGCAAAACAATAATTCCCAAAATTTGAAGAACAAATGATTTAAGCCTTAAAGATTTTTTAAATGCAACAAATTTTGGAAAATAAACTCCAGCAATTGTAAGACAGAGCCAAATAAATGCTTTTCCTACAACTGAAAAAGACGCAAAATAGCCTGCAACATGTGGTTCAAATACTCTTCTAATAAAAATGTCATCTGCATAAATGAAAAATCCTGAAGGACAAACATAAAGAGCTATCTTAAGTAAATGTTTAAGATTCAGCTTTGCTTTTTCTCCTTTTAAATTTCCGTTAATCAAAAAAAGGGCTACTGCCGTGATAAAAACAGAAATAACAGTAGTTGAAAGCATTCCTCCGACTTTAAGACCAATTAATAGAAAAATGCCAGCAAAAATCAGTCTTGAGGTTAGCTCTACTGAGTTCATAAGAGCATAAAGAGGAAATCTTCCAGTTGCCTGAAGAAAGCTTTTTTCAACTGTAGTAATAAAAATTCCTATCCAAGCAAGGGCAATGATTAAGAAATAGTAAATTTCGCTTACTTTAAGAAAATTTTTAAGAAATGGAGAGAAGCAGATTAAAAAAATTCCTAATATCGTGCTACAAATGATTGCGAAGTTTCTTAGTGCCCTGAGATAAAAAAGTCTGTTTTCAAAATTTTCAACTACAGTTTTAACACTTGCTGTGCCAAGTGGAGATGCCACATTTCCAATAGTAAGCATGAAAGAGTAAAGAACAATAAACTCTCCATATCCCTCAGGTCCAAGCCCTCTGCTTACAATAGAATGAAAAACATAACCAAGAATATTCACATATAAAAATGCAAGACTAACTGAAGAGATATCCTTAATCATTTAAAATCCTGTAAAGATAGCTTTCAAACTGCTCAGAAATTTTTTCCCATGTAAAATTTTTAGCATAATTCCGTGCATTTTTTGAAAAATTTTGCAAAAGTTCATCATTATTCCATAGCACTAAAACTTTGTTTTTTAAATCTTCTGCATCCTCTGATTTAAAACTAATTCCAAACCCATTTTCAACAACATAACTTAATGAAGGAATATCTGACACAATAAGAGGCTTTCTCAATGCAGCAGCTTCAAGAGCTACAATTCCTTGAGCTTCATATCGGGATGGCATAATTAAAAATTTTGCATTTTTTATTACTTCAATCTTTTTCTTTCCTACAACTCTTCCAACATAGTGAATATTTTTAGTTTCTTTAATAGCCCTTTTTAACTTTTTCTCATCTTTGCCAGAACCAGCAATTATTATTGGAAAATCTAAATTTTTAAAAGCTTTTAAAATTATGTCAATACCCTTGTGATAAAAATCAATTCTTCCTAAAAAGGCAGTAATCTCCCTCTTCTGAAGTAATATTTAAAAATTTCTCAGGAATTCCATTTGAAATGATTTCTGCATTTTTAAGTTTGAATGCTTTTTTACATACTTCTGAAACAGTTATCACATTTTTAAACTTTTTTGGATATAAATTTTCTACTGCTATAAAAGGAAGACCAAAAATAAAGTATCTTCTGAAAATATTTATTCCTTCCTTTTGATGAACCTGCAAAACAACAGGAATTATATCCTGAAATCTATAGCTAAAAAGAGGATTCCATGGTGCAAAGTCTTCAACAATCACATCATAATCTGAAAAATGCTTCTTAAGATACTTTCTTGCCATCCATTGATAACTGAATGTGCTGATGTAATAATTTTTTGGAGAGCCAACAAATTTAAAATTTATACCTTCATCAAAGTAATCTCTTGCATCTGGATAATTTCCAGAAACAATGGTGACAGAATGACCTTTTTGGGCAAGTCTTTTGTAGATCTCCCACGCCCTTACAGCTCCTCCACCACCAATCCAGGGATTTTTGATATGGTCATAGATGAAATGTAGAATTTTCATTATAGTTCACATCACTCTTGTCCAAAATAAATTTTTTAAAAAGCTCCGATCTGGGTAAAATAGATAAACATTTAGCTTAAAAATTAAAGACCCAGATTGGAGGTGTATATGAATAAGTATAGCAGTATTTTCAGTCAAATTCTATCCCTTTTTCCAAGATTAGAATTTGAGAAGTCAGTCAAAGCAGACA
>NZ_BAAHYW010000001.1:1632500-2276971 GCF_054657355.1 Thermodesulfovibrio hydrogeniphilus | reverse complement strand
TTGTAGTTGATGGACAGCTAAGACTTACACCTGGAGCAAAAGTTAAATTAGTGGCTGGTGGTTAGTGATTGGTGAAATAAATGAATTTTTCTGAAATATTTATAAAGCGTCCTGTAGCAACAACTCTTTTAATGTTAAATATAGTTATTTTTGGACTTGTTGGCTACAGGTATTTGCCAATAGCAGAACTTCCTAATGTAGATTTTCCAACAATTCTTGTATCAGCCTCACTTCCAGGTGCATCTCCTGAGACAATGGCTTCAGCTGTTGCAACTCCCCTTGAAAGGGAGTTTTCAACAATTTCAGGTTTAAAATCAATGAATTCTGTAAATGCAAAGGGTATAACGCAAATTACATTAGAGTTTGATCTAAGCAGAGACATAGACGCAGCAGCACAGGATGTTCAGACTGCAATAGCTACTGCATTAAAAAATCTTCCTTCAAACATGCCATCTCCTCCTACTTTCAGAAAAGTAAACCCAGCAGATATGCCAATTCTTTATTTTGCAATCACATCTCCAACAATGCCACTTTACAGAGTTCATGAGTATGCAGATACACTTCTGGCACAGAATATTTCAATGGTTAATGGAGTTGCACAGGTACAAATATTTGGTGCTCAAAAGTATGCAGTAAGAGTGAGAGTTAATCCTCAAATATTGGCAAGCAGAGGCATAGGAATAGATGAAGTTGAACAGGCACTGAGAAAAGGCAATGTGGAGCTTCCAACAGGAACACTTTATGGAGACTACAAATCATTCACAATTGAGGCTACAGGTCAGCTATACAATGCTGAGGCATTCAACAACTTAATTATTTTTCAAAAAAATGGTTCTGTAATAAGAGTCAGAGATATAGGAAAAGCTATTGACAGTGTTGAAAATGACAAACTTGCTGCATGGTTTGGTGCTGAAGGCAAGCTTCAGAGGGCTATGGTTGTTGCGGTTTACAGACAGCCAGGAACAAACACTGTTGAAGTTGCTGATAATGTTAAAAGAAGAATGGAAGAACTTAGAAAACAGATGCCTCCTCAGGTATCGCTCAATTTTCTTTATGACCGTTCAGTTTCAATAAGAGAATCTGTAAGAGATGTTCAGCTTACTTTGCTCTTTACAGTTTTTCTTGTTGTAATGGTAATCTTTATCTTTTTAAGAAGACTTTCAGCTACAGTAATACCTTCTGCAGCACTTCCCATATCAATAATTGGAACTTTTGGAGTAATGTATCTGCTTGGCTACAGTTTGGACAACTTATCCCTTATGGCACTTACCCTTTCAATAGGATTTCTCGTTGATGATGCTATTGTTATGCTTGAAAATATTGTCCGCCATATTGAAAAAGGAGAGAGTCCTTTTCAAGCAGCACTAAACGGCTCAAGGGAGATTTGGTTTACAATCCTTTCTATGACCCTTTCACTGGTTGCAGTTTTTATTCCTGTGCTATTTATGGGTGGAATAATAGGAAGGCTTTTTAAAGAATTTGCTGTAACTATATCAGTTGCAATATTAATCTCTGGCTTGGTTTCCTTAACCCTTACTCCTATGATGTGTAGTAGATTTATAAAAGTTGAAAATAAAAAGCATGGAAAACTTTACAGAGCACTTCAAAAGGGTTTTCAGTGGATGCTTGATGTTTATAAAGTAAGTCTGAGCTGGTCACTTAAAAACCACAGAATCATAATAATTGGCTCAGCAGTCATACTAATTTTAACTATTTTCTTATTTATCAAAATTCCAACTGGATTTCTTCCAAGTGAGGATAAGGGACAAATTTTTGTTATGACAGAAGGACCTGAAGACATTTCATTTGATGACATGGTAAGACATCAGCTTCAACTTGCAAATATTGTTTTAAAAGAACCCTATGTAAGAGCATTTATGACCTCAGTTGGTCCGGGACCTGGCTCTCCTGCATCAAATGCTGGAAGAATGTTTCTCAATCTTAAGCCCCGTTCTGAAAGAGAGCATGTAGATAAATTAATTGAACAACTTAGGCCAAAACTTATGTCTGTTCCCGGAATCAAGGCATATCCTCAGAATCCTCCTACAATTCGTATTGGTGGAACCCTTACAAAAAGTCTTTATCAGTTTACTCTTTCAAGTTCAGATATTAATGAGCTTTACCATTATGCTCAAATACTTGAGGAAAAAATGAGGCAAATGCCTATTTTGCAGGATGTATCAAGTAATCTTCAGCTTAAAAATCGTCAGCTTATTGTCAATATTGACAGAGACAAAGCAGAGGCATTAGGAGTTACTGCTGAGCAGATTGAAAATGCTTTGTGGAATGCATTTGGAAGCAAATGGGTCTCCACAATTTATGCACCAAACAATCAATATCAAGTTATTCTTGAAGTTGAACCAGAGTATCAAAAAGACCCTTCCACTTTGTCAATGCTTTATATTCGTTCATATAAAGGACAACTTGTTCCATTAAGCTCTGTTGCCACTGTTTCTGAAAGTGTTGGACCACTTACAGTTAATCACACTGGACAGCTTCCATCTGTTACAATCTCATTTAACTTGAAACCTGATGTCTCTCTTGGAGATGCGGTCTCTGAAATACAAAAACTTGCAAGTCAGACACTACCTCAAACAATAATGACAAGCTTTCAAGGTGCTGCACAGGCATTTCAGGAGTCCTTTCAGGGACTTTGGTTTCTTTTGATAGTAGCTGTGGTTGTTGTTTACATTGTGCTTGGAATTCTTTATGAAAGCTTCATTCATCCAATTACAATTCTTACAGCACTTCCATTTGCAGGATTTGGTGCATTGCTGACTCTTATGATATTTGGAAAGGAGCTAAATGTTTACTCTTTTGTTGGAATAATAATGCTTATAGGACTTGTAAAGAAAAACGGAATTATGATGATTGACCTTGCCCTTGATGCTCAAAGAAATGAAGGGAAAAAACCTGAGGATGCTATTTACAGTGCTTGCCTAATAAGATTTCGTCCAATTATGATGACAACAATGGCAGCACTTTTTGGTGCACTTCCGATTGCATTAGGAATTGGTGCAGGAGGAGAAGTCCGTCAACCACTTGGCTTAGCAGTAGTAGGCGGACTCCTATTTTCCCAAATGCTAACCCTTTATGTAACTCCTGTGTTTTATCTTTACATGGAAAAATTGCAGAACTGGTTGAGAAGGAAGAAAAATGTGTGAGCTTCAATAAAATCAAACACTTATATTCTTTTTAAGTTTTGTAGTCCCTTTATTTTTCGTAGGTATCTTTTTAATAAAAGTTTAAACATCTTTCCATGATTGGGATATTTTAAATGAAGTAACTCGTGAAGTATAACTTCATTTCTAACTTCAATAGGTTCTTTAAGCAGAGCTGTTGATAATGTTATTCTCCCTTTACTTGAACAGCTTGCCCATTTTCGTTTCATTTTGCGTATATGTATCTCTTTTGGAGAGACACCTATTTTATTTGCCAAGTGTATTACCTCTTCTTTTAACTCTTCAGGTTTCATGATTATCCTTTTTTTAAAATATTCAGTATTTTCTGGGTTAAGTATACAGCTTTTTTGATTTCAATTTGGCTCTTGATAAAAATAGCATTAACTTTATTTTTTATCTCCCTTTCCTGTTCTTCACTTGTCCTCCAGTGAGGAATTTTTTCAAATATTTTGTTTATTTCTCTTGCCACTTCCTCCGGATTTTGTAAATATTCATCTTTTAAGACCCGATAGATAGTAAATTCTTCTCTGTTTAAATTTTTACTTTCTTGTTCTTTTTTTGCTGAGTTTATTTCCTCTATTAGTCTTTTTAATTCTTCTAAAATTTCTTTTGTTGTTTTCTGCCTTTCTTGAAATAATTTTGATAGGGCTTCTGCTTTCTCGCCTATAGATATGAGATACGGATTGATTTTTGACTCCTTTTCAATAACCTGTCCAATGCTTTTTAAAAGGTTAAATACCTTTTCTGTATCTGAGACATTGCTCTCTTCAAGTTTTCTTAGAGTATGTTCGTTGGTTTCGTAAACTTCTATGGACAACTCCACCTTTTCTGTTTTCGTATAATCCTGCACAAGTTTGGCAGTTTTTCTTGTAAATTCTTTATCAACAAGTGTGCCCGGTTCATAGGCTTCTTTTAATATTCTATACATTCGTGAAAGGGTGTCGTAATCGTCCAAGTATTCCCTTAAAAATGCATCGGGTGAGATAATCTCGTACATGTCAGCAAGTTCTTTGTAAAACTCATAGAATTCATGCCGTCTTTCTTCATCCTGAAAATGGGTAAGAATAATTTCCACAGCTTTATCTTTAGTTTGCTTTTCAATAAGGCTTAAGTATTCTTTTCTTGCTGATTGCATTTTTTCCTTAAAGTCGTTTTTCAGAACTTGAATGTCTTTTACAACCTTTTGGATGTCTTCTACATCGCCACTATCAAAGGCAAGGGCTTTTTCAAGTTTATCAAATATACCTACAAAATCAAGAACAAAGCCGCACTGTTTTTTCCTGCCTGCATCATCTTCGTAGGGTCTATTGACTCTTGCAATTGCCTGCAAAAGCACATGGTCACGCATGGGTTTATCAAGATACATACAATAGAGAATTGGCGCATCAAATCCAGTTAGTAATTTTTCGGTTACAATAAGTATTTTAGGAAGTTCATCAGGGTTTCGAAACGCCTTTCGTATCCTTTTTTCTTCCTCTTCGCTATGATGATACTTTACAATTTCTGAAGGATCATTGTGCCCAGCACTTATAACAACCTCAGTATATTCTTCGGGGAAAAATTTATCCAGCTCTTCTTTGTATAAGCAGCAAGCCTCTCTATCAACAGCCACAAGAAAAGCCTTATATCCCATAGGCTCAACATATTCTGTAAAATGTTTTTTAACGACCTCCGCAACTTTCTGGATACGTTCTGGATTTTTTAGCATATTTTTAAGCGTTACTGCTTTTTCAAGGACTTTATTGAGGGTTTCAATATCACTTATTCCTTCTGCCTCGGCTAAGTTTAGGAACTCCTCTTCAAGAGTTTCTTTGTCTGGTAGCAATTCATTAGGAGCAAGGGTGTAATGAAGCTTTACCGTAGTTCCGTCTTCAATAGATTCGGAAATAGAATATTTATCTAAATATCCCTTTTCATCCTCAGCCCCAAAAGTTTTAAAAGTCCCTTTGCCATAAGCGGTTTTATCTATAGGGGTGCCTGTAAAACCAATATAAGTGGCATTTGGAAGTGCTCCCATTAGATAATTTCCTAAATTCCCTCCTGTTGTACGGTGAGCTTCATCTACCAGAACAAAGATATTATTTCTCGTATTGATATTTTGGGGCATACCTTCAAATTTGTGTATCATCGTAACAATGAGTCCGCGTGTGTCATTTTTAAGAAGCTCCTGCAGATGTTTCTTTGACTGGGCTATGCGATTTTCGTCTATCTCAAAAACCAACTGATTTAAGATTGATGAATAACTGGCTTTCAAGTTCGTTTCTATCGGCAAGCATAATGACTGTTGGATTTTTAAAGGCAGAGTCTTCAAGGATTTCCTTTGCGGTAACAATCATGGTATAAGTTTTGCCCGAGCCCTGCGTATGCCAGATGAGTCCTCGTTTTTTGATTTTATCGGAGGCTCTGTCTACAATCTTACCTATAGCCCTCATCTGATGGGGACGGAGGACTACTTTTTTCAGTTCATCATCCTGACGGGTAAATAGGATGTAACTCAAAATGGTATCAACCACTTTTTTATTGTCAAAGAATGTCTTAACAAGCTCTTCAAAAGAATGAGTTCTAATTTCGGTTTTCCAGTTGAGTAGATTTTTTACTGAAAAATTCCATGTAGCAGAATAATAAAAATGGATAATATGGGTCAGTGTATAAACCTGAAAGAGCGTCATGGCTTCAGGTGTTTCTCTGTGGTATCTTCTAACCTGCTCAAGTGCTTCGGATATACCTTCAATTTTATGGGCTGCTTTGGTTTCAACGAAAAAGAGAGGGATACCATTGATAAGAAAAACAATATCGTAGCGATTGGTCTTTATGCCATTGCTAAACTCAAACTCATCGGTAACCTGAAAGATGTTGTTATCTATGTTTCTATCTATGAGGGTGACATTTTTTTCTCTTCTTTCTTGCTGGACAAAGATTGTTTTAAGTCCTTTGAGGTATTCCCATGCCTCAAGGTTTCCTTCAATACGGGCAGGAAGTCTTTCAATCTTTTGCAGAAGCGTTTCTGCCATCTCTTCGGTAACAAAGGGGTTGAGTTTGCATACTTGCTTTTTGAAAATATCTCTAAAAATCAGTCCGGTCTTTCCACCTCTTAATGTCAAGGCATCCTCTGGTCTTACATACTCCCAACCAAGATTGAGAAATAGCTTCTCTCCGCTGGATGTTGAGTACTCAGCTGATGGTTCTTTCACATAGTCAATCAAGGTATTCTGAACTGAATATCTTTCGTTACCGAGCTTGGACATGGTTTTCCTCTAATTTTATTTGATTTACCCTTATTTTCCCTGTCATCAGATTATGCAGTAGCGACCTAAAAAGCTCCTCTAGTGCTTGTTTTTTCTTCTCCGCTGCGTCAATACTTTCATCAATGGCGGAGAGGATAGAAGCGATTTGCTGTTGTTCGGAGAGAGGGGGGAGGGGGAGCAAAATTCTTGCTACATCATTCTTATTCAGTTGGGGGACTGTGGTTTGATGTTGGATTATTTTTAAGTCTACTTTGTTTAAGAACTCGTAGAGAAATAAATAATCTACTTCCTCACTCGGTTCGACCCCTATAAGATTTGGATCAAGTATTGAATACGAAGATGTTATCCTTTTTTTATTTGTTCCAATTGCTCCACCCCTTTTGGGGAACACTATAGATAAAGGTTTTAAAGTTTTCTTTATAAATTCCTGATTTGCATAGAAAACTATGGCAGGTGAAGTTATAAATTTTGTATTTTGTGGCAAATTCATATCAGACACTTTTAAAGCATGAATACAGACATCATAGTATTTGATTTGTTTGCTTACAATAGAACTAAAAGGAGGAAAAGAAGTTTTTATAGATGCTACCTCCCCCAACCTCACCACCTTCCAATGTTTCGACATCCTTCCGATTTCGGTTTCTTTGAGTTCCACCGTGTCTGTCTTTTCGGGGCTTACGTGTCCGTAGGTGAAGAGGTGGCGCATCATGGATTTTTTGAATTCTTTGAGGGCTTTAATGGTATTTTCAGTTTTCTCTTTCACTTCCTGCACGGTAGAGAGAACATAAGCAATGCGCTTTTGCTCGGGGAGAGGGGGGAGGGGGATTTTATGATTTATTACACTTGCTTTTATTATTTGAGGCTGGCCAGATCCTGTCATTAAATAATAGACATTAAATTCCATTAGAGCATATTTCAAATCATTGCTGTCCAAAATAATCTAAACTCATAAAAAACATCCGCATAAAATAAGACTTTTGGACAAGAAAATTTGCTTTTTCAAAATCAGGTTACCCCCCTTTCTTTTTATTTGCTGTCCAATTAAACAAGTCTAAATTTTAACTGTTCTATTTGAGGCTCAATTTGCGGTGTCTCTGTCGGTTTATTTATCCATTCCCGTAAATTCCTATATGTAAATAGGTTTAGTCTCAACAATGCAACTAGATTACTTAATGACCATCCAAATGTTGATAACTCCTTCAGATACTTCAGTATCAGTATCGCTATTAATGCCGTCCATATCTGTATCTTAAGTGCATTCGCTGATGTCCCTACAAAGGTTTTTACTCTTAGATTTTGTTTCAATGTCTTAAAAAATCTGCCCTGCCATCTGTCTTTGTATATCTCTGATATGGTCGTTGCACCAAAGTTCAGTTGGTTCGTGAGTAGCACAACCGTATCTTTTGTTTCCTTATCCATGACCTCTATCCTCCGTAGCTCATATGGACAGTCTTGCTCTGCATAAAAACCCTTAAGCTTGATTATCTCGTCCCGAATTATGTTTCTGTTCTTTGGCACTGGTAGGCTCTTTATCACTTTATAAGAGGCGTTGTCCTTTAACCTTGTTACAAAATATACCCCCTCCTCTGTCCATCTACCAAATAAAGCATAGTCAACACACCCTCTGTCTATTACTACTATGGCACCAGAACAAAATTGAAGTCTCCTTAATATGTTTACTTCGTGCACTTTACCTTCTGTTATATGCGCATATTCAGGTAAATATCCTGAGTGGTCAAGTAGTAAATGCAACTTTACCGCACCTTTAGTCTTTCTGAATTTTGCCCAGTCAAATACTGTTGCACACAACTCTATTACAGATGCATCAAAGCTCATTAGCTTGTTCTTAAATCTGAATTTCCTCTTGCCAGTAAATTTAGACTGACATCTCTGAAGAAGCATATAAAATACTGCTTGAAAAAGTTCCCACGGTCTGTGTTCATTTGCATAGGCAAGGGTAGAGCTCTTTGGAGCTTCTTTTATACCAAGATGCCTTAACTTGCCAACGCAACTGGCAAGTCCATTACATATCTCTCTTAGAGAATGCGCCTGCCCAAGTTGACAAAATAACATAGCTACAAATTGCCCCCAACTCGGAAACCCTTTTGCTCTATGCTCAGCTTCTGTCTGCTTTGACTGACTTCTCAAATTCTAATCTTGGAAAAAGGGATAGAATTTGACTGAAAATACTGCTATACTTATTCATATACACCTCCGATCTGGGTCTTTAATTTTTAAGCTAAATGTTTATCTATTTTACCCAGATCGGAGCTTTTTAAAAAATTTATTTTGGACAAGAGTGATTCAAATCATCATTAAAATGGAAAAACATTTTCTTTTTTCTTTCTTTAATTTCAATTTTGACACGATTAATTTCGATATTCATACTGACCTCTCATAATATTTTTTCTTCTATTATATATAGATCATTCCTTCCTGCACAGTGTGCGTAGCTGAACCTATTTCCATTTGTTTGAATTTGGTTTCTTGTTTTTCCATAGCACCTTCAATATTTTATATAATTTTCATCCTTTTCCCAGTTTTTGGGATTGTCAGTGATATATTGACGTATTTGGTGCAAATCGGTTTCATTGCGAATGATATGTTCGTAATAATTGCGTTGCTAAACGGTATAAATATCCGTATTTTGACGAAACCATTTGGTAACGCCGATTTTAAATCCACGAACAATGGAACCCAACGTACGCGATGGTGAACGATAACGGTTATTATGTAGGGGCGAAAAATTTTTCGCCCTTACATTTTGTTTGTTTTTCGTGCCATTTTCATTCAACATAATAATCCCATGCACATGGTTGGGCATTACCACAAATTCATCCAATACAACATGCCGAAAATGTTGTGGTATTTCCAACCAAAAATTTTTTACAATATTACCAAATTCATTCAATATCATTTTTCCATACACCACATTCCCAAACAAACATTGCCGATTTTGTGTACAAATGGTAATAAAATATGCACCTGATTGAGAATAATCATAATTCTGCAATCGTATGGAACGGCGGTGGTGTATGTTGGGGTCAAATTTCATATTTTTCTGCTTTTTTGAATTTTCCCTCATTCATAGGCACAATCCCTCTTATATAATATTGCCTTGTATTTACATTTTATTAGCCCATTATTAACCGTTTGTTAGCCTTTTCTTTATCTTTTACCAGGTTGTTCCCCAGATATTCGCCACATTTGTCAACCTTATGCCAATATAAATTATTGCCTCGTCTTTGACTTAATTGCCTCATTATTGCCTCATTTTTGCCTCAATTCGTAATAAATTTCTCTTTTAGCCTCACCATGCATTATAACAATACTTTTTTCAACAAGTTCCTGAAGGTCTCTCGTGACTGTTTGTCTTGATATCCCGGTTAATTCCTGATACTTCTTATTTGTAATCTTTCCCCTTTCTTTCACATAAAGCACAGCCTTAATTTGTCTTTCGTTCAGTCCCATTTTTCTGAGTTCATTTTCATTAAACCTATCTTTATAAATATAAACCGTGAAATCTCCAATACCTTCTTTCCTTTCTACAAATTCTGGCTCAGGAAGTCCCTGTTCTTTAAAAGGTCTAATCACTTTTAGCGTACCAGAGCCCCACTGCTCCACAATACCTGCATAATAAAACACAGAAGCAAGCAGGGGATTGCGCTGTCTTACAGGATGGTCGGTTTTCAAACTCTCTACAGTGAGAGGGAAAAGAAGCTTTCCGCTGTTCCAGAAAGTTATTTTATCATCATATACTTTTATCTGAATAGGCGAAGTGTCCATATAATCTTTGTGTATGAATGCATTAGCAACAATTTCCCTAATAGCATCAAGTGGATAATCTCAGATATCACGACGTGAAAACCCTTCAATGCTATCTTTTTTCACCGAAGTGTCAAACCTAACATTTAAATGTTTTTTGATGGCTTCAATTGTTTGCTCAAATTGTTGAAAAAGATTTCCTTCTATATCTACAGTGTCCAAAATATCTATTTCAGTTTTAAATCTCCCCACTCTTGTGTAAGCTGTGAAAAAATGCTTTCTTGGGTCTTTGCCAAAAAGTAAAATAGATGCTCTTGTTAATTTGTTATTGTCATCTATTAGCTTCAATTTTGAAAGCATAAGTCTAACATCTTTTTCTTGCTCTATATGGGGCAAGCGTTTTTGTGCAAGCTTTTTGAATAGTTCAATTGTATGAATATCTAATTCATCTATGTCAGCCTCAATTGGCAAACTATCCCATGTTTTTCCTGATTTTTCCAGCAGAAAAGCAGAAAGTTCAAGCCCTGATAATTCCTGAACGGTACTTCCAACTCTAATATAAAATTTCCCTTCAAAGGGAACTGGATAACCAGCCGAATCTATCTCTATTTTTATAATGTCAAATCCCTCGTATTTCTCTTCTCTTACTACCGGTGTTATATTCAATCTATTTCTGATTTTATTAGGCAGGCTTTCAAGGAGTTTTTTCTTTTGGCTTTCAGGAATACCTACAGGCTTACCATAGTCATCTACACCTATGTACAAAGTTCCTCCCTCAGAATTAGCAAAGGCTGATAAAACCTTTAAGTATTCATCACGACAAGATTCTTTAAATTCTATGTTTTGGTTTTCTTTCATAAAGTAATCCCTATTTGCCTTAAAACTTCATTTAGTTTTTCCTCTGTCCGCACCTCTTCTTCTTTTGCTTCTTTTAGTAAGACAATAGCCTCATCAAGGGGTAAAGTGTTATCTTCTCCATTGGTAGATACGTATCTTGATGGGCTTAAATTATAGTCGTTTTTATTAATTTCTTCTTTGGTGGCAATCTTACTTATTCCCTCCTCTTCTTTAAAATTAGAAAAAAAAGAAGCAATTTTCTTAATAGCCTCATCGGGAATGAAATTTTTCGGCCTTCCTTTTTCAAAGAGTTTAGAGGCATTGATAAGAAGAACTTTATCTTTACGCTCAGGCTTTTTATTTTTATTGATGACGAGAATAATCCCTGCGGAAGTAGTGTTATAAAACAAGTTTTCAGGAAGTAAGATAACCGATTCAATAAAATCGTTGTCAACAAATGCCTTTCTAATATCTCTTTCACGGTTGGACCCTTCATTGCCTGAACCTCTGGAGACTGATCCAGTATCTAAGACCACAGCCATTCTACCCTTTTCATTTAGAGAGGCAAACATATGCTGAATCCATCCCCAGTCTGCAGAACTTAAAGGAGGATAACCGTAAATAAACCTATTATATGCATCATTTTCATAGGTACTTTGTGGAAAATTTTGATTCCACATGGGATTGGCAACAACGATATCAAATTTTCTTAGTGAACCATCAGGATTTAAAAAGGCAGGTCTATTCATCGTATCGCCCAAAGCGATATTTGCCTCCATACGATGAATGAAGGCATTCATCTTTGCCATGGCATAGGTGCCATGTAACACCTCTTGTCCATAAAATTTAAGTGGCTTAATCTTTGGATCATTCCCATATTTTTCTTTAAACCGTAAATAACACTTAATAATGAGTCCACCAGAGCCAAGGCAAGGGTCATAGACCTCTTCCCCCTCTTTTGGATCCACAATATAGGACATTAAAATTGCTACTTCTCGGGGTGTATAAAATTCTCCAGCGCTCTGACCTGAACCTTCTGCAAATTTTCTTAAAAGATACTCGTATGCTCTGCCTAAAATATCAGGCTCTACATCATTAAGTCCTAAACGATATTTGCTCAGAGTATCTATAAGGAGCTCTAGTTTATCATCACTTATAATCCTCTGACCTGCTGCAGTTGCGTTATAATCAACAATATCAATAACTCCCTCAAGTTTAGGGTTTAGTCTTGCAATCTTTCGTGTAGCATCGGTGAGGTGTTCGCCGATTTTTGTGCTTTGCATTCTAATATTTTCCCATCTCGCTTCTTTGGGTAAATAAAACCACACCAAAGAATGGTCTTGTTCTATGAGTTCTTCAGCTATTTCTCTACTGCCATAGTCTTTTGCAATTTTTCCCATTTCATCTTCAAACACATCAGAGAGTCTTTTTAAAAATATCAATGGAAGAATGTAATCCTTATATTTCGGAGCATCAATTTCACCTCGAATTTTACAAGCTGCGTCCCATAGCCAGTTTTCAAGTGTTTTGATATCTAACACGTTTAACTCCTATTTCAATCCTGCTTTTTTTAAACTGACGATTAAATATGTTTGCGGGAATAAACCTTTCTTAAAAAACAATATTTCATATAGTCTGGCCATCTATACACAAAATAATAGATTACAGAAGAAAACAATAACTGTCAAGGAAATCAAAAAGCTCAATTGTGATATAATTTTATATGAGCAAAAAATCTGTGCAGAGTCTTGATGATATAATAAGAGTTCTTCGGGAACATAAAGAGGAAATTAAGCAGAAGTATAAAGTAAAGGAGATTGGTGTTTTTGGCTCTTTTGTCCGAGGAGAGCAAAATAAAAGAAGCGATGTAGATATTTTGGTTGAATACACTGAAGTGCCGGACCCTTTAAAATTTATTGAGTTGCATTGCTATGTCCAATCTTTATGGGGAGCAGTATTAGAATAAAATAATGCATGATTAAAGAGGCATATAAGCCCTTGCATTAAGGAAAAGGTCTGAAGTTTCTCCTTTACGATATCTGTGATATCCAGCAATTGCAATCATTGCAGCATTGTCTGTACAAAGAGATTTTGATGGAAGATATGTATCAATTCCTTCATTTTTAAGCTCCTCAGCTTTACGCCTTAGTTCACTGTTTGCTGCAACACCACCTGATATTACAACTTTATTTATTTTTTCCTGCTTCACAGCCCATCTAATTTTTTCAATTAATACATCAACAACTGAAGACTGAAAAGCAACTGCTATGTCTTTTTTAATTTCATCAGAAACATTTCCTTCATCAAAGCCTAATTCACGAAGCAAGACTTTTACTGCAGTTTTAAGACCACTGAAGCTAAAATCAAGTGTTCCATGAAGATAAGGTCTTGGAAGATTGAATTTGTTTGGATCACCTTCTTGCGCAAGCCTGTCAATTGAAGGACCGCCAGGATAGGGAAGTCCAAGCATCTTTGCAACCTTATCATATGCTTCACCTGCTGCATCATCCCTTGTTCTTCCAAGCTCTTTATAAACACCAAAATCATCAACTCTGTAAAGACATGTATGACCACCTGATACAATCAAGCTAAGAAAAGGAAAATCTGGATATCTTTCTTCAAGAAAAATAGCTTGAATATGACCTTCAAGATGATTTATTCCAATAATTGGCTTCTTTGTTGCAAAGCTTAATGCCTTTGCAAAGCATACTCCAACAAGAAGAGAGCCAATAAGTCCTGGTCCATGACATACTGCAATTAAATCTATGTCTTCTAAAGTTTTTTTAGCATCATTTAATGCTTTCTCCACAACTTCCCAAATCCATTCAATGTGTTTGCGGGAGGCAATTTCAGGAACAACTCCTCCGTATTTACTGTGAATTTTAATCTGAGAAGAAACAATATTGCTTAAAATTTTTCTGTCCTCAAGCACAGCACATGATGTATCATCACAGGATGTATCAATGCCGAGTATAATCATTTACATGCTTCCGTAAGAGTGTAGTCCACTTAAGAAAAGATTTACTCCAAGATATGTAAATATTGTTACAATAAATCCCACTACTGCGATAAATGATAGCTTAGCTCCTGTCCAGCCTCTTAAGAACTTTGCGTGAAGATAAAAGGCATATACAAACCATGTAATCAATGACCATGTCTCCTTTGGATCCCATCCCCAGTATCTTCCCCATGCCTGATCAGCCCAAATTGCACCAAAAACAAGCCCACCTATTGTAAAAATTGGAAAACCAAAGGCAATTGCCTTATATGTTATGTCTTCAAGTAAATTCTCATCAATTTTAAGTGCTTGTAACAACTTTGACAGTACATTTCCCCATTTCCAGAAAACAAATATCAATGCAAAAAGAAAGAGCCAGCTAATAATTGAAATTACAATTGACGGATTTGCCAAAGTTGAGTGAAAGATTTTTACTGTTTTTGGATTTGATGCTGTTGCCATATCAATTATCAAGGATAAGAAAACAAAAAACATAAGAGCAAGTATGGCTGTTGAAAAAATATACTTAAAAGATTTTTTGCTATCGGCTGTTACTATAATATGAAGAACTCCTGTAATAAAGCTTATTGCAAATGCTGCATAGGCTATAAAACTTAGTGTTACATGAGCAAGTAGCCAGTTACTTTTTAAGGCTGGAACAAGGGGTTGAACTTCCTTTGTTATTCCTAAAACATCAGTAAGTCCTATTGTTATTCCTGCAAGGGCGGAGACAAAGACACCAAAACTTTTATTTTTATATTTCCATTCAATAAATAGATAGCCAATTACAATGCACAATGCAAAAAACACTAAACTTTCATAAAGATTTGTAATTGGAATGCTTCTCATAAATGAATGATTTATCTCATACATCTCCTTAAACCTTTGAATAAAACCAAAGATGTGAATCAATGCACCAGCAGAAAGTGTTACAGTTGAAACATAACCTAAATTTTTGTTTTTTGTGAGAACATAAACAATATAAAGTGGCATAGCAAGAATATAAAGTAATCCAGCAATTGATATAATTTGAAAACTGCTCATGCTTTCTCTCCTTTTATCTTGTTTATTATTTCATCAAGCTGTTTTTCAGAGACAAATTTTCCCTTTGAAGAAGGACAATAAAAAGTAACTTTATCTTTATCTATTGTAACAAAATAGGTAATTGGACGCAGAAATAAACATATAAAAAGTCCAATGCACATAAGTATTGAACCTACGTAAATAAGAGGAACTCCAGGGTCTTTTCTTACCTGAAGTCCTGTAAAATGTGCTCCCCAAAGTTCATTAAATTTTAATTTTCCATATGGTGTATCCCAAGTCTCTGGAATTCTTTTTAAAATCCATTGCTCTGTTTTTTTTTCTCCATCTTCAAATACAACCAAAACAGCAGGATTTATCATCTCAGTTGTCATATTAAAAAGTCTTCCTTGCTCATCTATTCCCAGAGCTGGAGAAAAATCTTCAACAGATGCTATGACTGAAGTGCCCGGAATTTTGAATTTTTCTTCAAATCGGGCTTTTAATTGAGTTTCTTTTCCATTTTTATCTATAAATGTAAATCTAAATTCAGCATTTTCTGTTGGTTGAAATCCATAACTTGCCTGATAAAAAGTTATACCTTTGTATGAAAAAGGTTGGTTCACTTCAATGATTACTGTTTCTTTTCCATTAAATTTAACAGGCTGACCATTTTCAATAATTCTGATGTAGCTTCTGTATGCCTTTGGCACTGCTGAATTTTCATAATACTCAACCTCAAATTTATCGCAGGCAACTTGAAATCCAAGAGGAATTGATTTTCTCTGGTCAGAAATGACAAAGTCAGCTGAAGTTCCTTCAACGATGTTCATAAAACCTCTAAATCCAAAAAAAGTTCCTATTAATGCTCCTGTAAGAATAATCAAAATACTTAGATGCGTAAGATAAACAGCAAGTCTTGTTTTGCTCCATTTTTTGCAAAGTAATTGAAAGCCCTCATTTGTTTGAAAGGAATGAGTCCTGAATCCTTGTTTTTTTAAAATTTCTATGACTTTATCCAATACTGCAGAACCATCCTTTATCTTAAGCTCCTTTTTTATCGGCATTTTTTCTAATACTTGATTTGGAATAGATTGAGGTGGTGTTTTAAAGGATTTCAACAAATGGGGCAATCTGTCCAATGAACATACTATCAGATTAAGTGCAAACATGAAGAGTAAAAAAGTAAACCACCAGCTATGATAAACATTATTTAAATCAAAAAGGCTTACAATTTCGTACAACTTATGGGCAGTATCAATGGTAAAAAACTTTGCAAAAAATCGTATTGTAGCTTCAGGCTCTGGCTGTTGGGGAATTACTGTGCCAATAGATGCTGCAACTGAAATAACAATAAATAACGCAATTGCAAGGTCAACAGAGGCAAAAAAGTTCCAAATTTTATCGTTCCATTTTTCAAGCTTTGACATTAATTCACCTCTTTTTTAAAATTTCAATTGAATAATTTATCACATTCGTGCTATATTTTTCTATGAAGATGGCTAAGAAAATACTTTATATACTTTTAGTTTTAACTTGTCTTATTGTATTCTCAGGTATTTCTTTTGCAGAGGCAAAGAAACAAGTAACTTTATACTTATTTTGGAGAGAAGGATGCCCTTACTGTGAAAAAGAAAAACTTTTCTTATCTCAAATAAAGAAAAAATATCCTACACTTGAAATTAAAGACTACGATGTAATTTCAAACATTGCATCCCGAGAACTTTTGATGACCATGTCAAGGGCATATGGAATAAATCCTTCAGGAGTGCCTGTTACATTCATAGGGAATCAGGGTTTTGTAGGCTTTAACGAAGAAATTGCCTCCCAAATTGAGAAAAATATTAAATACTGTCTTAAAAATATCTGCCAAGACCCTCTTTTTTATAAAAGTCATTAATTAAGTTATTAAAAAAGTTTTATACCTTCCTTAGCATTTTTTATTGATATTATCTCTGTCATTTGTGTTATAATTTTCCAAACTTCAAATAAAAATCCATTTTAAAGGAGTGGCATATGCGAGCGATTTTTATTGGTGGATTTGTAATCCTGTGTTTCTTGATTTCTTATTTTGTGCCTTTAAACGATGCTGTTTCTGATGATGCCAAATCATGTCTGCGATGTCATGGAATCAAGACACTTCAAAAGTTGACGGAGAAGGGTGATAAGATTTCTCTATTTGTTGATGGAGCAAAGTTTGAAAAATCTGCTCATGGAGCTATGGATTGCTCCTCCTGCCATCCAAACATTAATCTTAAAAATCATCCAAAACCCAGAAAAATAGCGAATAAAAGAGTTTACACCGAAGAATTTTCCAAAAATTGCCTGACATGTCATCAAAAGACATCTCTTTTGAAACCAAGAGTTCATGGTGTTGTTGCAACAAAGGGTGAGGTTCTTTGTTCAGAATGCCACGATGCCCATTACATGACATCCATCAAGAAATGGAAGGATTCGACAAGCTTTACAGAATATTGTATGGCATGTCATAAAACATCAATGACAAGGCGGCTTCCAAGTGGTGAAACAGTTTCATTAAAAGTTAATTCAGACGAAATTAAAAAATCAGTTCACGGAAATTTCCAGTGCATAGTATGTCACAGTGGTTTTTCAAAGAAAGAACATCCAATTTACAATTATAAATCAAGAAATGAGTACAAAGCCGGACTTTCAAAAGAAATATGTCAGAAATGTCACACTGATGAGCAACTCAAGAAAAATCCAACCCATTATGCATTAACAAAAACTGCTTCATGTATTGAATGTCATGGATATCACGGAGTTAAATCTGCAAAAGTAGCAAAGAATCTTCCTGAAAATCAGTACTGCTTAAACTGCCACAGCAGAGCACTTACAATGAAAATGAAAAATGGAGAAACATTATCCGTACAAGTAAAGGAAGCAGATATTCTCAACTCAGTCCACAAAAAACAAAAATGCACAGATTGTCACAAAGAATTCTCAACAACCCAGCATCCAGTTAGAACATTTGAATCAGTAGCTGATTACAGGGCTCAATCAAAGCAGATTTGTAACAGTTGCCATCAAAATGAAGTGAAAAAATTTGATATAAGTATTCATGCAGAAGCAGTAAAGAAAGGCAATGCTCAAGCACCAGACTGTTTAAAATGTCATGGAGAACCTCATAAAGTTGCATCTATTAGCAAAGATAAATCAGCAAGCTTAGAACTTTGCGTAAAATGCCACAGTGATTCAGGAAAGGCATTTAAAAACAGTGTTCACTTTACTGCAATGAATCAAGGAAAGAAGGATGCTCCAGACTGCGTATCCTGTCATAATGCCCATGATGTTTTATCAACAAACATTGCAAAACTTGGTGATTCATGTATAAGATGCCATAAAGATGCAAAGACAACTCACAATAAATGGCTATGGAATCCACCATTTAGGCTAACAAGCTTTGTTGAAACTCACTTCAAATCAGCTACATGTTCATCATGTCACACAAGTGGGGAGAAGGCAATAATCCTTACTCTATTTGACAGAGCAAAAGGTAAGCCACTTACAGCTGAAGAGGTTGCAAAAGTTTTAGGTGTAGATGTTAAAGAAGTTAAAGCAAAGGTTGATTTTAACAGTGATGGAAAAATACAAGAAAATGAACTCTGGCAGTTCATGAAAATGATATCTGACAAAACAAAAGCAAATCTCTCTGGAAGAATTGACATAGCCATAGCAAATGATGCTCATAAGATTGAAGCAAAAGACAAAGCAATTAAAGACTGTGCAGTTTGTCACAATCCTTCTGCTCCATTTACAGGAAAATTGGAGATTAACCAAGAAGGAGCAAAACCTGTTAAATTTGCTCTTGAAACAAAGACTGTCAATTCTGCCTTTGCAATACCAAACATAAAAGACTTCTATGTGCTTGGACTCACAAAAATCAAAATTCTTGATACTTTATTCTTCTTGGCTTTGTTAGCAGGTATAGCAGTTCCAATAGGACATATAACACTTAGAATCTTAACTGCGCCAATTAGAAGAAAGAGAAGGGAGGGAAAATAATGAAAAAGATTTATTTACATCCATTACCAGTTAGGATATGGCATTGGATAAATGCAATTGGTTTTATTATTCTAATTATCACAGGAGCTCAAATAAGATTTGCTGATTCAATGGGACTTATGAGTTTTGAGACCGCTGTTCAGATTCACAGTTGGCTTGGATTCATACTTCTTGCAAACTATTTTATATGGCTCATATACTATGTTGCCACAGGCAAACTATTCAAAATTTACATTCCTCCTTTCTGGAAACCAATAGAATTCACAAAAAAAGCCATAAAACAGGCAAAATATTATGGTTTTGGTATAATGATTGGAGATAAAAACCCGCATCACCCAACACCTGATAACAAATTCAATCCAATGCAGCAAGTATCGTATTTGATGATTATGGTTCTTCTTATTCCACTTCAGATTCTAACAGGCTTAGTTCTTTGGGATCCAAAGGCTTTTGGCTGGTTAGGCTCTATAATGGGTGGAATTCAGATTGCGACATTGATTCATACAGGACTCTGGATTTTCTTCAGCGCGTTCATACTTGTTCATTTTTACCTTGCAACATTAGGACACACTCCAATGGCGCATATTAAAGCCATGTTTACAGGATATGAAGAAGAACATGATGAACACTAAAACATATGAAAGGAGGTGAAAAGAGATGAAAATTAAAAAAGGGTTACTTGTATTGGTTGCTACATTTTTCATGTTTGCTATTTCCTTTGTTTATGCTCAACCACAGGATGTCTACAAACTTCATTGGGAAGGAGCAAAGTTTCCGGCTGTTGATTTTACACACAAAAAGCATGCAGAGGATTATAAGATTGATTGCAAGGTATGTCATCACAAAGATGCAAATCCTGCAGAAAAGGCTCAGAAATGTACCTCCTGTCATGATATTGCAGAAGAAAAGGATGGAGCACCAAAGGCAATGGATGCTTATCACAAAAACTGCATAGATTGTCACAAAAAGGAAAATGAAGCTGGCAAGGCTGCTCCAACTAAATGCAACGATTGCCACAAAAAGTCTTAGTAAATGGTTTAAAATACTAAATTCAAAGGGAGACCATCAGGTCTCCCTTTTTTATTTTTAGAGGTCGCTTATGGAAAGATTCAAACATTTCATAGGCAAAGATGTAAACTTTAAAAAACTAAGTAATTTCAAAATATTTGAACAATACGGTATTAAATGCCAAAGTTTGCCCGATACGATAGTTTTGAAGAGTTTGAAGAAATAGAGTTACTGATAAATGAAACAGTTGTTCTATGCATTGCAATACTCAATGGACAAATCAAGAGAATAATGTTTCCCAAAAATAGAGATAGAAATCCAATAATTGGTATAACCATTTGAAAATTAAGCATTTTTTGCTGTCATTGCGAGCATCCGAAGGATGCGAAGCAATATCTACTTTATTTTTCAATAAAGCCTTATTAGAGACTGCTTCGCCCCAGATTGCCACGCTATCGCTCGCAACAGGGGGGCTCGCAGTGACGAGTGTCTATCGCTATTTTTGGGTGTTTGTTAAAATAAACAAAGAAGACCCTGATGCATGCAGTCCTTTGACAAAAGAAGAATTGAATAACTTATTACAAATAAATGGCGAAAAATTAATTCAATTTTTTGAAAGCATCACATCATGAACTAATTCTTATTTGATGGCGGTGGCTTTTTATAATTATTACCACCGCCCAATCATTTATTGATTAACGAACCTGTGGAGACTGTGAGGTTGGGGCGAGTATATCCTGTAAAACCTTTTCATTTACCTCAACCTTGTGTTTCTTCTTGAGCTCTTCAATGTAGCTGTTGAACCATTCTTGTTGTTTCTTAGCTTTTAACTGTTCTGTAAGTTGATTTTTAATCTGCTCAAACTCAACAGGTGTTCCTTTTACATCGGTAACTTTGAAAATATATATATCACCCTTTAGAGTAAGGGGCATACTGACCTGTCCTTTTCTGAGATTAAATACTAAATTTTCAATCTGTGGATTAAGTTGTCCTTTTTTGAAAAATCCCATATCACCGCCACTGGCTTTTGTCTTCTCATCCTTTGAAAGTTCCTTAGCTATTTTTGCAAAATCTTCACCTTTATCAACTCTTTCATATACTTTTTTGGCTTCATCTTCATTCTTTACAACAATCTGGCTTAACCTCACTTCTGTAGGTTTAATAAATTGGTCTTTGTTTTTCTCATAATATTCCTGAGCTTCCTTTTCTGTAACTTCTTGAAGCCCTTTTATTTCCTGCTCAAGAAGCATATTAATAAGTGTTATTTTCTTGAACTCCTCAACTCTTCTTTTGAACTCATCTGATTTTGCTAAACCTTTTTTCTTTGCCTCTTCATAAAGCACTTCTCTTTTAATTAGCTCATCTTTAAGGCGATTAACTCCTTCAGGTGATGCTAAAAATAGCTTGGTTTGGGGTGGAAGATTTTTTAAATCCTCCTGTAACTCTTGCTTTGTGAGTTTTGATGAACCTGCCTTCACTACTACTTCATCTTTACCTTTGCTGCATGAGAAGATAAAACTGAGCAAAAAAATGCAAACAACGATTTTAAAAAGCTTCATTTCATACTCCTTTCCTCTTTGAAATATTGCAAAACCTTAGATTTTTATTAAAACAAATCTCACAATTTAAATGCAACTTAAACTAATTGATTCTATAAAATTCATTACAATCTATGAAATTCTTTACACTCTATCAAAGCGAGTTAGGCTCACCTCAACATTGTGATGCCTCATGATGACTAAAAGGAGTCACTGCAAGGCATTATTTTTTGTCATTTCGAGCCTACTGTCTATGTTTTTCAGTCATTGAGAGTACTTCCCTCCTCGTTATTGCGAGGATGCGTAAGCACCTGAAGCAATTTCGCCTTTCTCTTGAATTGCTTCAGCATCCTTATGGATGCCTCGAAATGACTGTGTAGTGTGTTGCTGTTTTATTTTTCAGTCATCACGAGGCTTACGAATCAAACCGAAGTGCTCTATTTTTTAGGGAATAAAAAAGAGATTGCTTCGTCGCTATCGCTCCTCGCAATGACGGAGAGGGGAAGTCCTCGCAATGAAAAAGGAAGGGGTCATTGCGAGCCTTACCGATTATTTTTTCCGTCATTGCGAGCCTGCCGACAGGCAGGCGAAGCAATCTCTCTTCCTTTATTCCCATCCTGTCATTGCGAGTGAAAAGCACTGCGTGGCAATCCCGTTCCTTATTGAAAGAGAAAGGCGAGATTGCTTCGGGCACTTCGTGCCCTCGCAATGACGGAGAGGTGTTCACCATGCACCATCCACGAATCACCATCTACCAATCACCATCCACTAAACACTACTTAAAGACTGCTTTGCCCCAGATTGCCACGCTATTGCTCGCAACATAAGGGGCTCACAGTGATGGAGTGTTGGACTGCTACGCTATCGCTCAATAAAAGGAAAGCTCGTATTGACCGAAGTTAATTGTTAAATATTTAGCTTTTAAAGATAAAAAAAAGCATGGCAACTCATGATAAGACGAGCTGCCATGCTTTTTATGAGCTATAGTAAGTCTAAATTACAATATTACAATGTAGCCTTTGAGACTTTGGCTCCCTTTTCCTTTAATTTTGCATGAGCTGCTGCAAGTTTTGCTATAGGAACTCTGTAAGGTGAACAACTTACATAGTTCAAACCGATTTTATGGCAAAACTCAATGGATGCAGGATCACCGCCATGCTCTCCACAAATACCAAGCTTGAGATTTTTGTTGACCTTTCTTCCTTTTTTCACTGCAATCTCCATAATCTGTCCAACACCCTCTGTGTCAATTGATATAAAAGGATCCTCTGGTATAATTTTATTGTCAATATAATATGGCAAGAACTTACCTGCATCATCCCTTGAAAGTCCGTATACAGACTGTGTTAGGTCATTTGTTCCAAAGGAGAAAAACTCAGCCTCTGTGGCAATCTGATCCGCTGTAATTGCTGCACGTGCAAGCTCTATCATAGTTCCAACTGTGTATTTCACTTTAACGCCGTATGATTTCATTACATCCTCTGCTGTTTTTACAACAAGTTCTCTCATTACTTTTAGTTCGTTAACATGTGCAACCAGCGGAATCATTATTTCAGGAATTACTTTTATTTTTTTCTTTGCAAGTTCGCAGGCTGCCTCCATGATCGCTCTTACTTGCATCTCATAAATTTCTGGATATGTGATTCCAAGCCTACATCCTCTATGACCAAGCATTGGATTAAATTCTGCCAATGCTTTAACTTTTGCCTTTATCTTTTGCACAGAAACGCCTGTGTCCTTAGCCAAAATTTCAATCTCTTCGTTTGTCTTTGGTATGAATTCATGAAGAGGTGGATCAAGTAGTCTTATTGTAACAGGTAAGCCTTTCATTTCTTTGAAAATTCCTATGAAATCTTCTTTCTGGAAGGGTTTGATTTTATCAAGTGCTTTTTTTCTGTCCTCAACTGTATTTGCTAAAATCATCTCTCTGAAAGGTGTAATTCTTTCAGCTTCAAAGAACATATGCTCTGTTCTGCAAAGTCCAATTCCTACTGCTCCAAAATCCCTTGCAACGCGGGCATCTTTTGGAGTGTCAGCATTGGCTCTTACCTGAAGTTTACTTATCTCTTCAGCCCATTGCATTATCGTATAGAATTCTTTTGGAAGTTTTGGCATCACAAGTGGTGCCTGACCAAGAATAACTTCTCCTGTTGTTCCATTTAGGGTTATAAAATCTCCTTCACTGACCTTTATATCTCTGACTGTAAAATATTTTTCCTCTTCATTGATATTTACTGCTCCACAACCAACAACACAGCATTTGCCCATTCCTCTTCCAACAACCGCAGCATGGGATGTCATACCTCCACGGGCTGTGAGAATTCCTTCTGCTGCAGCCATTCCACCAATATCCTCTGGTGAGGTTTCATCTCTTACGAGAATAACCTTTTCACCATTTGCTGCCCATTCTTCAGCGTCCTTTGCAGTAAAAACAACCTTACCAACCGCAGCTCCGGGGCTTGCAGGAAGTCCTTTTGCAATGACTTTAACCTTTGCATTAGGATCAATTGTCGGATGAAGGAGTTGGTTTAGCTGTTCAGGTTCTATTCTTAAAAGTGCTGTTTTCTTATCAATAAGCTTCTCCTTTACCATATCTACTGCAATTTTAATTGCAGCTGCGGCTGTTCTTTTTCCTACCCTTGTCTGAAGCATATAAAGCTTTCCTTCTTGAACTGTAAACTCTATGTCAAGCATATCTCTATAATGCTTTTCAAGCTTTTTCACTATATTTTCAAGATCAGAGTATACTTTTGGCATTCTCTTTTTGAGCTCATCAATTTTCATTGGAGTTCTAATACCTGCAACAACATCTTCACCCTGAGCATTTGGTAAGAATTCGGCAAAGAACTTCTTCTCTCCTGTTGAAGGGTCTCTTGTGAAACCAACGCCTGTTCCTGAATTTTCTCCCATGTTTCCAAAGACCATTGCAACAATATTGCACGCTGTGCCAAGATCATCAGGAATGCCGTGAAGTCTTCTGTAAGTTACTGCTCTATCACCAAACCATGATGCAAAAACTGCCTCAATTGCCATTTTTAATTGCTCATAAGGGTCTGAGGGAAATTCTTTTCCAGTTTCCTTTTTATAAATATCTTTAAATTTTTTAACAAGATCCTTAAGGGTTGCTACATCAAGGTCAGCATCAGATGCTACACCTTTTTTCTTTTTTACTTCATCAAGCAAATCCTCAAATTTTTTTCTATCTATGTCAGAAACTATACTTCCAAACATTGTTATAAATCTTCTGTATGTATCATAAGCAAAACGCTCATTGTTTGTTTTTTCTATTAAACCTTTTAAAGTTTCGTCATTTAAGCCAAGATTTAATACTGTGTCCATCATGCCTGGCATTGAAAACTTTGCTCCAGACCTTACTGAAACAAGTAAAGGTTTTTTGGGATCTCCAAATTTTGCTCCCATTGATTTTTCAACTTTTTTAAGATTAGTAAGAACCTCATCCCACATGCCCTCTGGAAACTTTTTTCCCTTGTTAAAATACTCACGACAAGCCTCAGTTGTGATTGTAAACCCCGGTGGCACAGGAATTCCAAGATTTGTCATTTCGGCAAGTCCAGCTCCTTTTCCACCTAATAAATCCTTCATCTGACCTGTTCCTTCAGCCTTACCATCTCCGAAGTAGTAGACATATTTTTTCTTTAGAGTAGTTTTTTTGGTTTTTGAAGTTGCTTTGGCAGTTTTTTTTGTTTTTTTTGACTTCAATGCCATTTTAGGCTCCTCCCCATTTAATTTATTAAATGCTATTCATAATACTATGAAAATAAAAAATTTTTCAAGAAAAATTAAAGCTCAAAATCAAAAGAGCAAGGTATTCTCTTAATCCTTTGACTGCAAGATAAAAACTGCTGAATTTGGGTAAAAAGTCATAGATATTATAACTGCCACGAATCTTAAAATCTGTTGGATACGGCAAAACTTCAACTCCAGCTTTATTGAACAATTTTTTTGCCCTTTGCATGTGATAAGCAGAGGTTACAAGGATGACTTTCTTAAAATTTTTTTCCTTGCATTTATGAGACACATAAATAGCATTCTCTGAAGTATCTCTACTTTTCTTTTCAACAATTAGATTTTCCCTTTCAATCCCAATTTTTACTAAAAAATCAGACATAAACAGGGCATCTGCAATTTTTCCCTCACCAGCTCCTCCTGAGACAATGATTGGAAGTTTTGTTTTTTGATGAACAAAATACGCAGAAATTGTTCTGTTTGCTGTATCCTCTGAAAATGAATTTTCATTCCTTACGCCACCGCCTAAGACAACAATAGCATCTGCCTCAAGAGTTTTGGGAGTTTCATATTTTTTCTCAAGGGGATAAAAAATTAAATCTTTTGCAGGTTCAATTGAGATTAAATACAAAAATAAAGCAGAAAAAATTGCTATAATGCGAATGGATTTTCTCTTTTTCTCAACAAAAGCAATAAAGATAAAAATCAAAATAAAAAGACCCGGTGGGAGAATCAAAGATGTCAAAAGTTTTTTGAGAAAAAACATCATATTGACAGCTTCATAACCTTTTTTTATTTTAAATTATGTCTCATTCAAATCCTCAATTAAAGCGAGTTAACATAGCCTATCTTGAAAGCATAGGAATAAATCATAATAATATAAAAAGGTTTCTTAAGTCTACTTTACGCATTAGATAATAAAAAATGTCCGTAAAATTATAGAATACCTTCTGAGTTAAAAAGACTAAACTCAAGAGGACAAAACATAATACAGGAGTTTGATATGCAATTAATGACAAGGTTGATAAAAAACTACATAAACGCATCAAAAAACAAAAAATCTGAAATTATCAGACAGTATGCTGAAATCTCAGGTATTTCAATATCTACGGCTCAGAAGAGACTGAAAAGATTTGAAAAAAGTATTTGACAGGACAATATCATACAAAAATGAAAAATACTCAGAAAAACTCTAAAAGAAAAAAGAAGTACAATTGGCAACATATTGAACTATTGAGACAGTGCCTTAAACTTTCAGGTTTTATATGTGCAGAAAGGCTTCATCCAATACTTTCTGTCTGTATTGAAGAACTTACCAAAAATAGCGATAGAAATCCAATAATTGGTATAACTATTTGAAAATTAAGTATTTTTTGCTGTCATTGTATGTTAGATATATGGACATTGCGAGAGATTTTATTTCTGAGGCTATACTTTCTTTTTATGAGATTGCTTCGCCTGCCTGTTGGCAGGCTCGCAATGACCCCTTTCTTTGTCATTGCAAGCCTCAATGATTATTTTTTCTGTCATTGCGAGCCGCACAGAAGGTGAGGCGTGGCAATCTCTCTTCCTTGATGTCTACATTCTCTCACTGTGAGCAGTCTGAAGCATTGCAAAGCAATCCTGTTCCTTTATGCCCCATCCAGTCATTGCGAGGTATCCGTAAGGATGCCGAAGCAATCTCTGAAATCTCCACGTTATTGTTCGCAACAGGGAGTCGCAGTGATGCGTATCTATCTCCATTTTTTGGAAAATAAGCAAAAAAAACAGTTAAAAGATGACTTGAGGCATTTTTTACAAATTAAAAAATGATTTTAGATGTTAAGAAATGATGATAAATTAATCTTCATAGCTTTTAAAGTTGATTGTTAGTAAACACAAAGAAGTAAATACAATTTTGTCAAATCATACAAAATTGTCAGTATTTCATGTTTAAAACGTTTTGATTTTTCAAATTTTTTAATTTGGCATTTTTTTTGTAATAAGCCAGTTTAGTTAATCTTTGCTTTTTCATCATTTAGTTCGTATAAAAAATTAATTGGGAGGGGAGCTATGCTATCTGTATTAAAAATTTTCAAACCTCAAAACAATGGTAAAAATGGGACGGGGGAGTTAGATTTTTTAAGAAATGAAACCCTAAAAAGAGTTTTAGAAAATTCAGTGAAACTGATTGAGCTTGTCCCATGTATAGAAAATGAGACAAAAACACTATTATCTGGAACTTCAGAAATTAAATCCAGTGTAGAGGAGACTTCAAGTAAAATGCATATTCTCAATAGAGTGGTGGAGCAGGTATCATCATTCTCAAGGAGAAATTTTGAAGGAATAAATTTTTTAAGCCAGAATATTAATGATGTAAAAAGTAGTTTTACTGAAACTGAAGAAAGTATGATGGCTGTTAAAGAGGCGGTAATTTTACTTTCAGAAACATCAAAAAAAATGGATGAGACTATTAGGATAATATCAAAATTAGCAACGACAATAAAAGATATTGCTGACAAAACAAAGCTTCTCTCTATTAATGCATCAATTGAGGCTGTTCATGCAGGAGAATATGGAAGAGGATTTGAGGTTGTAGCACAAGAGGTTGGTAAACTTGCACAAGTTACAATGGAGGCAACAAAGGATGTTACTTCAAAAACAAAGGACATATTTGAATTAATTGATAGAGTTACAAAAGGAATAAAGTCAATTGAAGAGCAAGTAGGGAAAACTATGCAAAATTTGATTCAAAATAATGAAAAACTGAATGCAGTAGAAAAACCTATCGGTGAACTTACCTCAAATGCTAAGAAATTGGATGAAATTTCATTTCAGCTCAGAGAAACTTCTAATGTTGTTGAAAATTCGGTAGTTGTTTTATCCGAATTTATAAAAAAGCTATTGTCTTCATCTTCAAGTTTGAACCAATGTGCTGATAACCTTCATAAACTTTCTGAAGAACAAATATTGGATATTGGAAAAGTAAGAATAGGTATCCATCAGATGGCTAAAAAAATTATTGAAGAAGCTGCTAACTCTGAGGAAATCAAATCAATGCACAGATTTACAATGGAAAATTATCTGAGAGATTTATTCAAAAATTACAATATCTTTGAACTCCTATATGTTACTGATGAATACGGAAGACAGATAACAGACAATATATCTGGAGAGGAGTTTAAAGCTCAGTATGGCTCTACAGGTTTTGGTGAGGATTGGTCAAATAGGGAGTGGTTTGTAAGGGCTGTTGAGTTACAATCATCTTACATCTCGGATATTTATATCTCCGTTGCAACTAATTCATATTGTTTTACAGTTTCAACTCCAATTTTTGACAAAAATGGAAAACTAATTGGTGTATTGGGAGCAGATATTGATTTAAAGAAAATAATATCTTGAAATGAAGGGAAATGTAAATTTAAAAAAGATACTTTGATTAGTTTGGATAAGAAAAAGACTTTATCTTTGATTAGTAGTTAATAAAGGAGTATTAGCTGTGATCATACAACCCAAGTCTGTAGATATTGATTTGGTAAGTGTATCTAAAATATCAAGATTAAAAACCTTAAATGACATACTTCGCAGTATTAAGCCTTCAATGAATATTGGCTTTGTTTATGACGATGAAGAAGAGTTTTATGAGCTTTTGACAAACTTAATTTCAGAGGATTTTAGTGAAGATATCCTTATCTTTACTGATGCTTATTGTGATAATGAATTGAAAAAAAGGCTTTCAAAAGAGAGTGGGCGGATTAAGATTTTCAGGATTGAGTAGATTTTAAAAAAAGACAAAAAAGTAGACTTTAATGTCATATCCAATGAGATAAAAAACTACTTAGAAAATAGAGAAAACACTTTTCCTGTTAGAGTATTCATTGATACAAGATTTATTTTTGTGAATGAAAAGGACATTATTGATTGCTTCTTGACTGTAGAAGAATTAGTAAGAGCCTATCCGATTAGTGTAATCTGTGGTTATAGCTTTTCAAGCTCAGATAAGGATTTTCTTAACATAGCTTTAAGACTTCATCCCTTTATTTTAAGACAAGGCAGGTTTTACCATAACTTTTATCATTTCTCACCGGAAGATATTTTAAAAGAAGACTTCTCCACAGCAAGGCTTCAAAGAATTTTTCATAATTTAGAGGTTGTTCATGATACATTTTCAGAATTGTATGAAACTTCGCAGAAGCTACAAAGAATATACAACAACATGATCGTTGGAGTTTTAGTCCATACAATAGATAGAGATATATTAGACTTCAACGAGGCTTTTTTAAACATGGTAGGATACTCAGCTGAAGAGATAAGAGGGAAGAATACAAGTATTTTCTACAAGGAAAGAAAACACTATGAAGGAGTTGGCGAGGAACGTCTTAAACAGCTTTTTGAAAAAGGATTTATTGACCATGAGATTGAGTGGCTCAGAAAAGATGGAAGAAAAATTTGGGTAAAGCTATTTACAAAACCTCTTGACAAAGAAAATATTGAAGAAGGATTATTTTCTGTTGTAGTTGATATTACAAAGGAAAAGAGAGCATTAGAGGCTTTAGAGAATGAAAGAAATCAACTTCTTTCAATATTTGACAGCATAGACTTTATCATATACATCTCTGATCCCTTTACCCATGAGATTTTATATGCCAATAAGTATACAAAAGAGCTTTTTGGCAAGGATTTGGTAGGCAAACTATGTTATGTGGAGCTTCAGGGCAAAGACCAGCCATGTGAATTCTGCACAAATGAAATAATACTTAAACTTGCAGGCAAGCCTTACAAATGGACATATTACAATCCAATTTTAAAGCGATATTATGAAATAATTGACAGAATTATAACATGGACAGATGAAAGACCAGCTAGATTTGAGATAGCCATTGATATAACAGATGTGATAAAAGCAGAAGAGGAAAAAGCAGAACTTCAAAGGCAGATTAATCAGCTTCAAAAGCTTGAGGCAATTGGAAGACTCGCAGGTGGAATAGCCCATGACTTTAACAACATTCTCGTTGCCATTAGAGGAAATGCGCAACTTGCACTTATGAAAATGCATGACGATGACCCCCTGAGGACAAGAATTGAAGCAATAATTGAAGCCTCTGACAAAGCAGCAGCTCTCACAAGAAAAATACTTGCATTCAGTAGAAAACAGGATTTTGAGCTAAGAATAGTAAATATAAACGAAGTAATCGCGGAACTTAAGCGGATGATTGAAAGGCTTATGGGTGAGGACATTGAGCTACATTTTGACCTATACGGTGAGCCTTTAGCAGTCAAGTGCGACATCTCACAGATTGAACAGGTAATCATGAATCTTGCTGTAAATGCAAGGGATGCGATGCCAAATGGAGGCAAGCTTACAATTAAAACCTCAGCGGTAACCCTTACAGATGAATATGTAAGCGCGCACATAGGAGCTAAAACTGGCAATTATGCTTTAATTGAAGTATCAGACACAGGAGTTGGAATGTCAAAGGAAGTAATGGAGAAGTGTTTTGAGCCATTCTTTACAACAAAACAAGGAGGCACTGGATTAGGTCTTGCAACTGTATATGGCATAGTAAAACAGCATAATGGAAATATCTGGGTTTACAGCGAAGAGGGTAAAGGGACAACGTTTAAAATATATCTGCCATTGACTGAAGGACAATCAGAAAAACTAAAATCTTTGCATAATGCGCAGGAAATACCAAAAGGAAAAGAAACAGTGTTTGTTGTTGAAGACAACAACGAGACAAGAATAGTGACTTCAGAGATGCTAAGAAATCTTGGATACAAAGTTTATGAGGCAAAGGATGCTGAAGAGGCTCTCTCCATATTTAAAGAAAAAGCAAATGAGATAGACATAATACTTACAGATGTGGTGATGCCAAAGATGAGCGGAGTTGAATTAGTCAAGGCAATAAGAAAGATTTCACCAAGAGCCAAAGTTTTATACATGTCGGGCTATTCACAGGAGCAGTTAAACCTTCATGTTGGAGAATTATATCTGCTTAAAAAACCTTTCACTCTTCAGGAACTTGCACAGAAACTAAGAACTGTATTGGATTAATACGAAAAATTTTTCTTGACTTTTTATTCTAAATTCTTTCAAATTAACCTTCATGGAGAAAATATTTATAAAGCCTCAAAAGAGATTTGGTAGTCTTTGGATTTACAAAAACGAAATAGTCTCTGATGTAGAAAATATTGAGCCTGGAAGCATTGTCAAAGTCTATGAATACAAAAGGGAAAAAATCATTGGCACAGGCTACATCAATCCAAAATCAGTAATTTCAATCAGGCTCTTGAGTTTTCACGATGAAAAAATAGACGATGAATTTTTGAAAAAAAGAATTCAGAAATGCATCCAGTATCGGGAGGAATTTTTAGGACTAAAGGGAAGCTACAGAGCTGTTTTCAGTGAATCTGATTTACTGCCAGGGCTTATAGTTGATAAATATGAAAATTGTCTTGTGATTCAGATTTCAACTGCTGGTATGGAAAGGTTAAAAGATAAGATCTTAAACATTCTTGATGAAATATACACCCCAGAGACTATAATTCTCAAAAATGACTCGCAGGCAAGATTGAAGGAAGGACTTGAGATTGAAAGAAAAATCGTAAAAGGAAATATAGACGAACTGCCCATCATAAATGAAGATGATGTCAGATTTATCATAGACCCTATTCATGGGCAAAAAACAGGCTTTTTTCTTGATCAAAGGGAAAACCGACTATATTTAAAGCAAATAATAAACTCAGGTGAAGGACTTGACCTTTTCTGCTATCTTGGTGCATGGAGTGTGCATCTGGCAAAGAGAGGAGCTTTAGTAACAGGAATAGACAGCTCAGATAGGGCTATAGAACTTGCAAAAAAGAATGCAGAAATTAATAATCTTTCAGATAGATGTAAATTCATAAAAGCAGACGCCTTTGATTATCTTAAATGGGAAATAAAAAAGGGTAACAAATATGATTTTATTATTGCAGACCCTCCAGCATTTGTAAAATCAAGGTCAGAAAAAAGGGATGCAATTGAAGGTTATTTAAATCTAAATCTTATGTGCGTTAGACTTTTGAAGAAAAATGGTATTTTAGTGACTTCATCCTGCTCTCAACATATATCTGAAATGGATTTTTCAGAAATAGTTAAAGAGGCATTTTTGCGTAATAGAAAAGCAGGAATTTGCATATACAAAGGCACTCAAAGCAAAGACCATCCTGTGCTTTTGTCAATGCCAGAGACAGCATATTTAAAGTGTTTAATTATACGAAAAATATAAAGACAAATAACTCAGAAAAGTATCATGCATTTTAATGAGTTTTCTGCGCGGGCTGTTATTTCATAAGCTTCTTTGACTTTATCTATTGAAAATCTGTGAGTTATAAGTAAATCGCTCTTTACTGTTGCTTTTTCTATAAATGAGAGAGCCTTTTTCATATCATCAGGACCACAGGAATAACTGGTGGTGATGGTTATGTCATTGAAGTATAAGTCATTTACAGAAAGAGTAAGTCTTTCCTGAGGTGGAGTAGGGGTAAAAATAACAATCGTGCCACCGGGGGAGACGAGTTTTAATGATTGTGAAATTAAATCTACTTTACCGGGTCCTACTATAACTGCCTGTGCCATCAATCCGTCTGTAAGCTCTTTTAATCTTTGATAGATTTCTTCCTTTGAAACATCTATGACATAATCTGCTCCTGCAAGGAGTGCCCGTTCAACTCTGAAAGGAACCATATCCGCACCAATAATTTTATTAGCACCAAATTCCCTGCCAAGCATAATATGAATTTGTCCCATTACTCCAAGTCCAATAACAAGCAATGTATCTCCTTTTTTGAGTCCTGCTCTTTTTAATGACTTAACCACACAAGCTGTTGGCTCAGTTAAAGATGCCTGTTCAAAAGAGAGAGAGTCGGGAATTTTTAATGTGTCATTTTTGAGATTTTCGTATGGCAAAACAATATACTCTGCCATGCCACCGGGAATAATTTTTGAGCTTTTCCATGTTTTACATTGCACATAATCACCTCTTTTGCAATGGAAACATTCCATACAAGGAGCATGATGATGAACTACAACCCGATCACCTTCTTTAAGAGATATTTCTTTTTTCGCTTTTTCACCAATTTTTACAATCTCTCCAGAAATCTCATGACCAAGAACAAGAGGAGCTTTTTTTTCAATATACCATGGCATTACATCGCCCGAACATATTCCACAAGCCTTAACCCGCACCAGAGCCTCATTTTCTTGAGGCTCTGGTATGGGTATATTTTCAATTCGTATATCACCAAATTTATAAAGCTTAGCTACTTTCAATTATGCCCTTACGCCTTTTATTAAGTCTGTAAGCTTTCTTATAATATTATTGAGATTTTCAACTTCTGCAACAACTTGTTCTGTTGTCTCTTTTACATTTTGGGAAAGTAAACTTGAATTTTCTGCCCGTCTCGCTACTTCCTCACTGGCAGAGGATTGCTCCTCAGTTGCTGTTGCAATCTGTGTAATTGAGTCTTTTACTTTCTGTGAGTATTCAGCAATTCTGTTCAGTGCTTTCTTTACTTCATTAAGTGCTTTTAATGCCTCTGCTACTTCATGGGATGCTGCATCCATGTTTTTAAGAGAATCACGGGACTCTGTCTGAACTGCGGTGATTTTGCCTGCTATCTCATCTGTTGCTTTAATTGTCCGTTCAGCAAGCTTTCTTACCTCATCTGCAACAACCGCAAATCCTCTTCCCTGCTCTCCTGCTCTTGCTGCCTCAATTGCAGCATTCAATGCAAGTAGGTTTGTCTGGTCTGCTATGTCTTTGATTACTGTAATAATGTCTCCAATTTCCTCCACTCTTTCGTTTAGTGCATTAATTGTCTTTTTAAGCTCTACTGTTGATTTGTTTGCAGACTGAACTGTCTTCATAGCATTATCTGAAAGCGTTACTCCTTCCTGAGATACATTGCGAGACTCCGTTGCAAGGTCTGATGCCTGTGCTGCATTCTTTGCAATATCTGTTATGGTTTGTGACATTTCCTCTGCAGCAGTGGCTATCTGATGGGCTTGAGAGGTCTGCTCATCTGCCTTTGCTTTTACATTTGCTATGTTTTGCTCCAATGCACCAATTACTGATTGCACCATCGTTATTGTCTTTTTTATTTCCCTTACTAATGACTGAGTAAACTCTTCAACTTTAATTACACTTTTTGCGATAAGTCCTATTTCATCTCCTCTTTGTCTATATCCTTTACCAAAACCTACACGGCTGAAATCTCCTTTTGCAACTTCTTCAAGCTTTGCTGCCATGTCTGGAATTGGTTTCAATGACCTTTGCGTTACAAAGAGTATAAGCAATGCTACCAGTATTGCAGCAACAATGTTTACTGCCCACATTGTATTTCTTATAACTGCTCCTTCAGATGCAATTTCGTCTGCATCTATTCCAACAGCTATTAACCAATTCCATGCAGGGTAGTATGCAAATGATACAACCATATCTTTTGTTGAAGAACCATCGGTTAATTTTATATTCACAACATTATCTTTTCCATCTTTCTTTTCAAACATATTTTTGGCAGAACCCTTATCTTTTTCAAGGATGTTTTTACCTTCCTGTGTTGGGTGTATTATTAACATGCCCTTATTCTTCTCAGAAGCATCTGCAACAAATACATAACCAGTTTTTCCAACTTTTATTGAACGAATAAACTCTTTAAAATGCTTCATTGTATCAGTTATGTCAAATCCGATAAAAAGCACTCCAACTACATTGCCTGAACCATCTTTTACAGGAACATATTTTGTCATGTAGTCTTTGCCAAATAAAACTGCTTTACCCACATAAGTCTCACCTCTGAGTAATGGCTGTTAGGCAGGGTGTGCTCTGTCAAGTGCTGTTCCTACTGCACGGGAGCCATCTTCTTTTTTAAGGGAAGTTGCAATTCTTATGAAGTCATCGCCTTTTCTTTCAAAAATAGTTGCAACAGAACCACCTGTAATTGCTGTAAATCTGTCAGGAATTGAATTGTCTGCCTTAATAGATGAAGGAACAGGCGGGCATATACTTAAAAAAACCTGCATGAATTTGTCAGCAGAGTTCTTTGCTGCTGTGTCAAACACTGCAATCTGTTCCTTAATAAGGGATACTTCACGCTTCAGTGCTTCTACATTGTAGTGCTCAATCTTTGATTTTGTCTGCAGAAAAATTGTAATAGCTACAACAGAATAAACCGCTAAAATAGCAACTACCGAAAGTACAAAAACCTTCTTGGCAAGTGTTAGATTGTTAAAAATTTCCTTGAGTTTGTTCATAACTCACGCCCTCCTCCAAAGATATTCTCTTTATAGTAATATTTTTTTATCATTGCGAGGATTTCCTCTTCTTCCTCATCGCAAGACATTCCCCTACTTGTCATTGCAAAGCATCCTACCTCTCAGTCATTGCGAGGCATCCCTTTATTTTTTCTGTCATCGCGAAGCTGTCCCCTTCTTCGTCATTGCGAGCAGTCCGAATGACTGGGAAGCAATCTCATAAATCGCAACGACCTCTGCTCCTAACTACTGATTTCAATAATCAATGTTTTATAAAAAATCTCTTTAGATTCTAATAGGCAAAATTTGTTAGAATTATATCATGAAAGAAACAAACGATGCAAAAAATTCTTTTTGCGAGATAAGTGCAAATAAGAATTTCAAAAAGAGTAAGATTATTCGCTTTAAAAATAAAAACTGGGAGGGTATACACAGCATTCCCTATAAAAATCATGACGGAACATGGGCTAACATCGTAAGATTTCCGCTTTTCAAAAGCGAGTTTGCAAGCTTTGAGGTCAGATATTTTGAAATTGCACAGGGTGGTTGTTCTTCATTGGAATATCATAATCATATCCATTTAGTTATTTGTATTAAGGGCAAGGGAAAAATTAGATTGGGAAAAAGGCAGAGAGTATTGAATTATCTTGATATAGCATACATCGCACCCAATGAAGTTCACCAACTTTCAAACCCCTATGACGAGCCATTTGGATTTCTCTGCATTGTTGATGTCAACAGAGACAAGCCAATTGAGTTAAAAGATTAAAATTTAAATAACCTAAATTGAGCGAATCTCAATTACCTTTGCGAACGGTTTTCACTCCTTCGGATGGCGACATTTTCACTATTTTTCGTTATTACTCAGGTGCGATAGCACCAGAAGCAATCTCCAAAGAGTTTGCTTCAATATATTCGCAATCAAAAGCTATAAAGTTTTCTGTAAAAATCTTTCACTTTAGGGTAAAATTAATTAATTGATGAGTAGTTTTAAATGTTTAAAATCGCATTAAATATATCCGAAAATTATGTTTGAAGAAATTGTAAAATTGATCAAATCTGTAAAAAAATTTTCTGCTTTAACTGGTGCAGGAATATCTGTAAATGCTGGAATTCCTGATTTTAGAAGTGACAAAGGAATTTATACTTTAGGTTTATTCCCTGAGTACATTTTTTATATTGACTATTTTCTATTAAATCCAAAATCTTTTTATGATTTTGCAAGAGCCTTCTATCCAATTTTAGAGCAAGCTAAGCCCACCAAAGCTCATTTATTTCTTGCTGAAATAGAGAAAACCCATAATGTATGTATAGTTACTCAAAATATAGATCTTTTGCATGAAGAGGCAGGTTCAAAAAAAGTAATTCATCTTCATGGAAGTATTAAGGATTCGTATTGTTTGAATTGTGATAAATATTTTTCACTGGAGCAAATGAAAAGTGAAATAACCGAAAATGATGTGCCCCGATGTGAATGCGGTGGATTGATTAAACCAAATGTTGTATTTTTTGGTGAGTCAATTTTAGATTTTGATAAAGCTATAAAATGTATTGAAAATTCTGAGCTAACTTTTGTTTTAGGTACTTCTCTTCAGGTATATCCTGCGAATACCCTTGTAAATTATGCGAAGGGATATAAAATTTTGGTAAATAAGGATAAAACACCTTATGATGATGTTTTTGATTTTGTTTTTCATGGAGACCTTGATGAATTTTTTGAAAAAATTTCAGAAGTATATTCCAAATAACCATTTACTTATTCATTAATCCATTTGTTTCCTAGCAAATTTTTATGTATTTAATTTCTTCTGATACTTTTTCTGCAATTTTTAATGCGTGTAGAATTTGAGGAGTATTATATTTTTCTTTATATTATTGAACATTAATAATTAGTCCTTTAGGATTTGAAAAATAAATTGAAACTCAACACAGCGAACCCGCCTGTTGCAAGCAATAACGTGGAGATTTCAGAGATTGCTTCGGCATCCTGACGGATGCCTCGCAATGACCCATCCGCCCCGTCATTGCGAAGACTTTCCTTCTCGTCATTGCGAGGGACGAAGTCCCGAAGCAATCTCGTCTTTCTATCCCCGTCATAAAAAAAGAGATCACTTCGGCTTGCTAAAGCAAGCCTCGTGATGACGGAAAAATGTTGCTTTGCAAGCCTCGTGATGACGGGAAAAAGTTGCTTCGCAAGTCTCGTGATTACAGAAGGGGTATCATTGGGATTGGTCGCAATTCCTTTGGTTTGGAGTAACGGATAGAAGTCATCACGAGGCATCCCCTCCTCGTCATTGCGAGGAGCGATAGCGACGAAGCAATCTCGCCTTTTTCCATAGATTGAGAGAAGAGATTTTTTTATATCCTTCGGACTGCTCGCAAATTAAAACGAAAATATTTATTCAAATGTTTATAGCAATTTTTAAATTTCTATCGCCATTTTTAGCTGGATTTGAACTATTACTGTGTTCTCTGTTAAGTTAATCTTATGGCAATGCCTCCACAGGCAGAATACACTATTATCAAAGCTTCTGCAGGAGCAGGAAAAACAACAGAGCTTACAAAAAGATTTATTGAATTGCTCATTAGCATGTCTAATGATGCAAATGCCTTAAAGAAAATCCTTGCCATTACTTTTTCAAACAATGCTGCCCTTGAGATGAAAACAAAAATTCTTGAGCGACTTAAAAAACTTTACTTTAATGATGAAGAAACAGTTGCCTCAGTAAAGCAAACATATCCTGATATTGAGCCTCAAAAAACAGCTGAGATTCTGATTGACAAACTTATCAATAACTACTCTGACTTTCAGGTCAAAACAATAGATAGCTTTATGACCTCAATTTTTAAAGCCTCTGCCATAGACTTTGGTTATAATCCAGATTTTGATATTCTTATGGAAAATAAATTTTATCTTGACTATGCCTTTGATTTTTATCTCAAAGATGTCGGAGAAGGCACAGAAAAGGCAAAAAATATTGAAAAGATAATTGAAATCATCTCTCGTGAAAATACAGGAAAGCGATACATATGGCAACCTCATTCGGATATTTTTAAAAATATCAAAACCATATATGACAAAAGCTCTCTTTTGAATAAAAAATTTTGTGATGTCAGTGAATTTATAACAAAGCAAGATGTTTGCAGAGACAAACTTATTGAAAAAATTAAACAATTTTTGGATTTTATCCAAAAACATCAATTAATAGTAGCTCAAAAACGCCATTCTTTTATTGAATCTTTAAAAAAGGCAGTTGAAACTAATAACCCTTTGGAAGTATATGAAAAATCTATTAAACAAATTCCCCTTGCATATTCACAGGACGACAAAAACAGAAAGCCACTTTATGACGAGGCATCAGAAATCTGGGAGGATATAAAGGATTTGTGTTCTGAATACTTCTTCTATTATGCCTTTACTTATTTCTTGCCATACAATAATATTTTCAATGACTTTCTGCATGTTCTTGAAAAAATAAAGCAGAGCGAAAGTAAGATTTTTATTGAAGATGTTAACAAAAAACTTTGTGACTATATCCCTTCATTTGTTCCTGACATATACTTTAGGCTTGGAGAGACCATAAAACATTATTTTATTGATGAATTTCAGGACACCTCGCCAATTCAGTGGAGCAATCTCTCTCCTTTAATTGAAAATGCTCTTTCAGAGGGTGGAAGTCTTCTTGTAGTTGGGGATACAAAGCAGGCAATATACACCTTTAGGGGCGCAGATTACAGAATAATGAAAGAGATGGAGAAAAACGAAGTTTTTCCTTCAGCACAAAAAAAATCGGAAAATCTTGAAACTAATTACCGTTCAAGAAGAAAAATACTTGATTTTGTAGAATATTTCTTTAATGAAAAACTAAAATCCGATGAAACTTACATAAATGCTATGTCCCTTACTGGTCTTGATGAATTTAAACAGAAAAGCAACAAAGAAGGCGGATATGTTGAGCTACGCAATATTTATTTTGAGGAGCAAGAAGATACGGATGATATAAAAGCCTATATTCAAACAACCATAGATGATATACTCAGTCGGGGTTATTCTTTTAAAGATATTGCTGTTCTTGCATGGAGAAATGAGGAAGTTGTCAATCTGAGTGCTATTCTGAATGAACTTGGATATCCATTTATCTCATATAGCAGTCTTGATGTAAGGAAAAGAAAGGTCTTTGATGAAATTATTCATCTTTTCAGGTTTCTTGACAGCCCCATTGATGATTTCTCTTTCTCAACATTTCTTCTTAGTGATATTTTCAGGAAAAGAGCTTCAGGGTTTATAAACACTGATGAATGCAACTTATCCCAACAAATTCAATCATTTTTGCTCAGACAAAGAGGTCAATCGCCAATTTACAAGGCATTCAAAGAGGAATTTGGGGACTTATGGGATAAATTATTTGATGGACTTTTCAGAAAAGCTGGATATCTTCCTGTTTATGACCTGCTGTGTGATATATATGATACTTTTGCTGTATTTAAAAATTTCCCTGACGAAGAGTCCGCATTTGTTAAATTGCTTGATGTAGTTCAGAAATTTGAAAGCAAAGGCTTTGGAAGCTTTAAAGAGTTTCTTGATTTTGTCAATACTGAAGGAGACGACAGTAACATATGGAATATCAATGTTGGTTCAGACATAGATGCTATACAGGTAATGACAGTGCATAAGGCAAAGGGACTTGGTTTTCCTGTGGTCATCTTTTATCTGGACTGGCATAAACATCACAGTGAATCACTTTATTTACATGAGAATGAACAACAGGTTTATTTGGTAAGGATTAGCGATAATATTGCTAAAAATTGCGATTCCATCGCAAAAATAAAAGAGGCAAAGAAAATTGATGATTTGGCTGATGATATGAACAAGCTCTATGTTGCCTTCACAAGAGCTAAGGATGAGCTTTATATTCTATGCAGATTAAAAAGTAATGAAAAATCTAACAGTCAGGGCAAGCATTTTCCTTTCAATGTATTTCATGAAATCTCAAACCTCACTCTTGGCGAAAAAACTTTTTATAAAAAAGAGTTTAAACCTCAGAGAATTACGCTTGATTTTGAGCCATCCATCAGAATAACCGACGAAAAGCCATCCTATGAATCTGTTCATATTGAGGAAAAATTAAGGGGGGAATTGATTCACAGGATATTGTCAGAAATTCAATATTATAACGAATCTACCATTGATTTGATTAGAGAAAGACTTAATTTTTTAAATCAAAGTATTCTCATTGATAGTGAAAAATTAAAGCAAATTGGAGAGTTGCTTGCAAAACTATTTGAAAATGAAGAACTTTTCTCTTTCTTTCTTCCTAAAGACAACAGAAAAGTATTCAATGAATTTGAAATGGCAGACAGGGAAGGCAAAATCCATAGAATTGACAGGCTGGTAATTGATGAGGATACTGTCACGGTTATTGAATATAAAACAGGGAAAGAAACACCAGAACATGAAAAGCAGATAAAAGAATACATGGAACTAGTATCCTCAGTTTACAAAACAAAAACGGTCAGAGGCATGATTTATTATATTGATTCAGGAGAGATAAAATGGCTCAATCTGAGATAAACTTTCTTCATGCCATACCCAAAGGAAAGATAATAAATGTTGCGGCTGAAGAAGACCTATCAGAAGTAATATACAAAATGATTGAAGAGGACAAAGGTGATTACTCTGAGAATTTCATTGTTTTTCCCGGTAAAAGACCTGAGTATTATCTTTTAAAAAAAATATCTGAAAAAATCAAAAATTCTTTCATTCCCCCTCGCATTTTTTCAATGGATGAATTTATAAATATTTGTTTTGAAAAGATTTCAGCTTCAAAGCCAATAGAGCGAATTGATGCAGTTGGTATTATATACAGCCTTTGCAAAAACGAGCTTCCTGCTCCTTTTTCTGAATTTGACCGATTTATCTCATACGGATTTAAATTTCTTAATCTGCTTGAGGAACTTTACATTGAAATGATATCTATTGACAGCCTTAAAAATGTGGAGACTCTGATAGACAGTAGCATCATAAAATCAACTGAAAATCTTAGGTTCCTCTCCACTATCTATGAAAGATTTTACAGTTACTTAAAAAACAATAATCTTTCAACACGAGCCTCAAGATACAGAACAGTGGCAGAAGAAGACATCATCTCTCATCTTAACTTTAAACGCATAGTATTTGCTGGTTTTTACGCTTTGACGAACTCAGAAAGAGAAATATTTAAGAAATTCAGTCAACATGAAGGCTTTTACTGTCTGCGTCAGAAAATTGAAGATTTTGAAGAGGAAAAAATAAAGATCTATAGCTGTTCTGATGATCACGGACAGGTAAAAATTGCTGGAGAAATTATAAATGGATGGCATTCGGAAAATCCTCAATTGCTTAATGAAAAAACAGTCATTGTGCTACCCTCCTCTGATAAGCTTTTTCCTCTTTTGAGATTCGGAATTCCATTTATGGATGAGAAAAAATACAACATCTCAATGGGTTATCCGCTTACAAGGACGCCAATTTATGCCTTTTTTAATGAACTTTTTGAAGTTATTAAGACTATGGAGAACGAAAACATTTATATTCCTGCCTATCTTAATTTCATGCTTCACCCCTATACAAAAAATATACTCTTTCAAGGCTCAGCTGAAACAGGTAGAATAATCATTCATGCCATTGAAGATTTTTTTGCCGATGAAAATATAAGTTTTGTCTCCATTGAATGGATTGAAAATACTTTGCCTTCAAAAATTGAAAAAATAACAGGTATACAAGAACATGACATAAAAAACCATTTGAGAAATATCCATGAGCAAACAATCCGCAAATTTCTTAAAATTGACAATATCGCAGACTTTGCAAGGAAATGCTTAGAAACCCTAATTTTTATAAAAAATCACAGCACCGCCTATTATCATCCATATTTTATTCCCTATGTAGAGAGATTCCTTAAGGTGTTTGATGAAATCTCTTTATCTGTTGTTGGAAGCTTCAGTTTTCAAAGAACTGAGTCTTATTTCACACTCTTTCAGAACGCTATTATTTCTGAAAAATACCCATTTGTAGGCACACCCCTTAAGGGATTGCAAATCTTAGGTTTCCTTGAAACAAGAAACATCAAGTTTGAAAGAGTAATATTTCTTGACCTGAATGAGGAGATTTTTCCAGACCTTTCAGAGGACTATATAATGCCTTTTTTTGTAAGAAAACAGCTTGGGCTTCCGACAATATCGGATAGAGAAAATCTTCAGTTTTACTATTTCTCTCTACTTCTTCAAGGAGCAAAGGAGGTTCATCTTATTTACAAGAGGGATGAAAAAACAGAAAGGTCAAGGTTTATTGAAAAACTTATCTGGGAAATTGAAAAAAAGAAAAAATGCCTATTCAATGAGGAAAATAAAATCATTGTTTTGAGAAATTACAGACTTAAACTTGACAGCTCAATTCCTTTACCAGTACATAAAAATGATGAAATCATGAAAATTATTGAAAATCTTGTATTCTATCCAACAAGTCTTGATGAATATATAAAATGCGGACTCAAATTCTACTATGGTAGTATTTTGCGACTTCAATCCAGAGAACAAATCTCAACAGACTTGGATCGCTCCCACATAGGCACAATTGTTCATGATATTCTTAGGAATTATTTTGCAGATAAAATTGGAGTTCTGCTCTCAGAAAAAAATCTTGACTATGACATCGGTGTGCTTGTTAACAGATATTTTAATGAGAAATTTAGCGGAGTTGTGGTCGGAAAGACGTATCTCATAAAAAATCAGATATTAAAGAAAATGAGAGAAATCGTAGATTTTTATAAAAAATTGTCCCAAAAGCATAAAATCACTGTTCTTCAAGTTGAAACTTGGCTTGAGGGAGAGCTATTTGGTGCTAAATTTGGCGGGAAAATTGATAGGATAGATTCTGTAGATGATAAAACAGTAATTCTTGATTACAAGATTTCCTCAAATGATGACAATTTGAAAATTAACTTTGAAAAAATTGATTTAAACGAAAGAGAAAACTGGCATAAGAGTGTAAAAAGTTTGCAAATACCTATTTACATGCTTCTTTATATACAAAATTTTGACAAATCAATTGAAAAAGTCGAAGGAAAGTATTTTTTACTTGGAAAATCCTTTCTTAATGATACAGACTCCTTTTATTCTCCGATCAACAATAAAAATATCACAGACGAAATTGAAAAATTAAAATTTGTTATAAAAACGCTAATTGAAGAAATAAAAAACCCGAATGTGCCATTCAGTCCCACACAAGACAGAAAAAAATTCTGCCGAATTTGTGATTTTAATTCTCTATGTGGAATAAAATAAAATATTACAATGTTCAAAGTCAAAGACATCGGAGGAAAAAATGAATAGAAGGCATTTTTTAAAAGGAATTTTATATGTTAGCTCATCCCTTGCAACAAATGGCTTGTCAGGAACAATTACGAAGGTTTTTGGTTCCTACGCAAAGGAAGTAAAAATTGGCATTTTTGCTCCTTCCCATTGTTGTGTTCCACTGGTTTATGCTGAACAAAAGGGTTATTTCAAAAAAGAAGGTTTAAGAGTATCTCTTCAAAACTACAAAACCATGCCTGAGCTTGTAAAAGACATTCTATCAGGTAAAATATTTGCTGGGCAGGTGATTGGTCCTATGGTATTTGCTGTGCATTTAGGGATTGAGCCTTTTCAGTCACCAGTAAAAATGGTTGTTCCAATGATTTTAGGAATACATGGCTCTAATATAATGGCAGTCAAAGGAGCAGGAATACAAAACTTTAAAGACTTCAAAGGCAAAAGGCTTGCGTCTCACTCAAAACTCAGTATCCATTATTTACTTACAAAGTATTTTCTCATGGAAAATGGGATAGACCCTGAAAAAGATGCAAGCATAAACATAGTAAGTCTCTCAGAAATTGAAGAATATGTGCATAAAAAGAAAATTGATGCATTCATGATGCCTGAACCTGTTAACGCAGTTATTGAAAGCAAAGGAGAAGCATCTGCGAAGATGCTAAATAAATATATATGGAAAAACCATCCATGCTGTGTTTTAACTATGCGGTATCAAGACTTTCAAGCTGAACGGGAAGTTGTAAAAGCTATTACAAGGGCAACATCAAAAGCATCAATTGAGCTGTTTAAAATGAACGACAGAACCGAACTCGTAAAAATGCTTCGTAAAACTCAATATGGCTTTTTAGAGATACCTGAAAACACTTTAACACTTGCTTTCAGTAAAGAAAGGTCTGATTGGCATCCATTTCCTTATCAGTCAACAGGCGAGGTAATATTAAAACTAATGCAGATTTTTAAAATTGCAAAAGCTGATTTGGACACTAAAAAAATTGCACAAGAAGTTTTTCTCTCGGAACTCAACAAGGAATGCCTAAATGAAATAGGCATAAGACCTCCTTATCAGAATACCCGTCCAGAATTTTTAATGGGTGAAAGATTTGTTTAAGAGTGTAAATTCACGAATAATTATCCCAATAATTCTTATACTTGCTTCCACTTCGTTTATTGCGATGTTTTTGATAAAGTCTTATATTGACAGAACAGCTTCAGAACTTCTTATTAGCTTCTTAGACACCAGAGTTAACACTTTGTATTCTATTGTTGAGCGTTCTTTTTACACTTTTACAGCTTCTTCAAAAAAATTTACAGAAGAAGAGATTGAAAAAATCAAAGAATACGCTATAAGTGAAATAGATTTATTTCTCTCATCGGAAAACTTAGATGGTTTTGTCATTGAAAATGACAAGGTTGTCTACACTACAATAGCTGACATATATTTTTCTAAGCAAAATCTTAGCAAAGATGCAGGGATACTTAATTTAGAAACGGAAAAAGGCAGATATACAGCTTATTACAAGTATTTTTCCTTATGGAATTGGTATATTGTTGTAGCAGTTCCTGAAAATTATTATCAAACATTTGCAAAAGAAGCATATCAGACAGGAATAACTATTACTATATTTCTCGTTTTGTCTACTGCAATAGTTTGGTTCTTGCTTTATAGATTATTAAAAAGACCACTTGATAGGATTCAAAAAGAGCTTTTACATGAACAAATAATAAATACTCGTAGCAATATTGTAGAAATTGACTCCCTTGTTGAGACGATCAACAAAGTAATTGAGAGTCTAAAAGAAAAAAACAAAGCATTAGAAGAACTAACTCTTCAACTTCATGACAGGGTTATGCAGGAAGTTCAAAAAAGTAGAGAAAAAGACAGTATAATTGCTCATCAATCACGGCTTGTAGCAATGGGAGAAATGTTAGCTGCCATAGCTCATCAATGGAGACAACCTTTAAACGCTGTAGCTACTATAGTACAAGATATAAAAGATGCTTATGATTTTGGCGAACTTGACAAGGAATATTTGAGTAAATCTATTGACAAAGCTATGCAACAGCTTCAATTTATGTCTAACACCATAGATGAGTTCCGGAATTTCTTCAGACCTGACAGAGAAAAAGAGATTTTTGATGTAAAAAACTGTGCAGTATGGGTTTTTTCAATGCTTTCAGCTCAGCTAAAAGCCAACAATATTAGTTACAGAATTATTTGTCATGAACATGACAAAACATTTGAAAACTTTAATGATTTATCTGAGGCATCCTTATGTGATGCTTTCATGATTGAAGGTTATCCAAATGAAATGAAACAAGTATTTTTGAATCTAATTAACAATGCAAAAGACGCTATATTAGATGCAAGAGAGAAAAATAAATTGACTGTGGAAAACGGATTAATAAGTTTAGAGTTTGCAAAGGCGCAAAAAGATATTATAATAAAGATTTATGACAATGGAGGAGGAATTGCTGAAGAAATTATTGATAAAATATTTGAACCATATTTTACTACAAAAAAGCCGGGGAAGGGGGATGGAATAGGACTTTATATGACAAAAATGATTATTGAAGAACATATGAACGGAAAAATATATGCTGGAAACTGGGAAAAGGGAGCAGTTTTTACGATATGTTTACCCTACATTTAAACTAAACGATTGTTTGAAATTGCAAGCAGTCCGAAGGTGAGGCATGGCAATATCTTTATTTTACAAAGGGAAAATATGAGATTGCTTCGGGACTTCGTCCCTCGCAATGACGAGAAGGAAAGTCTTCGCAATGACGGAGAGGGGATGCCCTCGTAATGACGGAATGGGGATGTTATCGCAATGACGGGGCGGATGGGTCATTGTGAGGCATCCGTCAGGATGCCGAAGCAATCTCATAAAAGGCGATACTGCTTCTATTGCTGAGGCTAACTCGCGATGACGGAAATGTGGGAGACTGTTGCGAGTCATAGGAGTTAGTTATTATAATGAAGTTTGATTACAGCAAAATCTACCTCATAAAGTAATTTTAGAGGAGGGTTAAATGGATATAAAGGATGAAATTTTAAAAGGAATTACTGTTCTTTATGTTGAAGATGAACTAATACCGAGAGAGACTTTGGCAAAATTTTTATCAAGAAGAGTTGCAAAAGTTTATACTGCAAGTAGTGGAAGGGAAGGTTTGAAATTATTTAAAGAAAAGATTTCAAAGATAGATTTAGTTTTGACAGATATTCTCATGCTAGATATGAATGGACTGCAGATGGCTGAAGAAATGAGAAAATTAAGGGATGATCTTCCAATAATTATCATAACAGCCCATTCCGAAGTTTTATACCTAATGAAAGCCATTGAAATGGACATAGATGGTTATATCCTGAAACCTGTTGATTATGAAAGATTAGTAAACACTATGTATAAGATTGTATTAAGAAATCAGCAAAATAATTTTGCTTTACATGTTGCCAACGAATTGAATAATCTTTTAAAACCTATTTCTGATTTCATATCTCTGGCAAGCCAAAAAATTTCTAAGGAAGAAGAACTTTATGAGAGTTTACAAAATGCTATAAGTGCTTCTAAAACTTTAGAATTTTTTATTTATAGTTTGTCACCAAAAGACGAGCATGATATAAAAGATAAAAAATAAGACATTGGCTTAAATTGAAACATTTAAGCTCGCTTAGATGCTTTAAAATTAAAAATTAAGGTATAATTAAAAAATGCAATCAATAGGAGTTTAAGATGTCCAAGTTTATAATTTTTCTTATTCTTATTTTTCTCACCATTATCGGTCTTTTTGCAATGGAAAATAAAGATACTGTAATTTTGAAAATTCCATTTGGTGCATCCTATGAGATGCCGAAAATTGGACTTATTCTGCTTTCTCTCAGCTTTGGAGCTTTCTTTGTGTTTGTTGTTTTTTTCATAAGGGATACTACCAATCTGATAAGTAGATTTCAGATGCAGAAGAAGCATAAGAGAGAGGAAAAGATTAAGGAAAATTATGCAAAGGCTCTTAATGCAATTATGAGAGAAAAGTATTCTGAGGCAAAGGAAGCTTTGCAGGAAATCCTGAAAGAAGAACCTGAGCATATTGATGCTATTATTCGGCTTGGAGATTTAGCTGTAAAAGAGGGGGATTATAAAACAGCGCTTAAGTACTATAAAAAAGCTTATGAACTTGACCCTAAAAACATAGTGCCTCTTTTTTCACTTGAAAGTATTATGGAGAAAATGGACGATAAAGAATTGGCTCTTAGCTATATTGACCAGATAATAAATCTTGAGCCTGACAATGTTACTGCATATTTTAAGAAGAGAGAAATTCTTGAAAAACTTGAAAAATGGGAAGAGCTGATATCTATTCAGAAGAAAATATTGAAATTAATACCAGATTATAGAAAACAGGAGGAAGAAAATAGACTTGTAGGATATACATACGAATACGGTAGAGTTTCTCTTGAGGCTGGAGAAATTGATAAGGCTGAAAGAGTATTTGAGGGCATAATTAAAAGTTCTACCAACTTTATTTCAGCCTATTTAGGACTTGCTGAAGTCATGATTGCAAAGGGTGAGATTGAAGAGGCAGTTGAATTTCTTAAAAAATCATATAAAGAGTTAAAGTCAAATCTTCTGCTTTTAAGACTTGAAGACCTGCTTATCAGCATGGGTGACCCAAAAAGATTGATACAGGTTTATCTGCAGTCAATCAATGAACAGCCTGAAAACATAGAATTAAAATTTCTGCTTGGAAGGCTTTATTACAGATTAGAGATGATTGATGATGCTATAGAGACTTTATCTGCTATTGATCCTGCTATTTGTTCAACGCCTAAGCTGCATTGCATTAAATGCTATTTATATCTACGAAGAAATCAGGTCCAAATGGCTGTTACCGAGTTTAAGCAACTTTGGCCTGAAAACAAAGTCTCCAGCATCACTTACATCTGCAAAGAATGCCATTCTGCTTTTGATGAATGGACTGGAAGATGCAGTGTTTGCAACAAATGGAATACCTTTGAGGTTGACCTGAGGGGCTGTGAATTTTAATGTTTTGGTTTCTAAATAAAAAACGAAAGATCGTTTTAGATACAAGCGTTTTTGTTAATCCTGATGTAAGAGGCTATTTTGGAGATACCCCTGAATCCGCAATTGAAGAGTTTTTAAAAATAACCAAAAAAAATGCCAATAAGTTAGATTTTTACATTCCTTCTTCAGTTTTTAAAGAATTGATGTATTTTGCAGACGAGAAAAAAATTCCAGCTGATTTCTACAGCCTTATTAGAATTAAATCTCCGGACAAACACAGAATATTATGTCCTGCAATATTTTTTTATGAACTTGTTGAGGAGATAAGGGGTAGGGTGAATAAAGGATTGCGTGTAGCTGAAAATGCAGTACGCGCTGTCAGTCAAAAAGGAGTTGATGAAACCATAAAGGATTTACGGAAAAAATACAGAGAAGCACTTCGTGAGGGCATCATTGACAGTAAGGAAGATGTTGACCTCATTTTCCTATGTCTTGAGATTAAAGGAGCACTTGTCACAGGAGATCAAGGTCTAATTAAGTGGGCTGATAAATTAGGTATAGAATGGATTGTGCCTCAAAAATTCAGAGAATTTTTAGAAACTTCCTGATTACTTAATATCAGGATATTTTTCCAAAATCCTTTTTACAGCTCTATGGGCTGAATTAAAGGCATGCATTATTGAACCACTTTTTACAGCAACATCTCCTATGAGGAAAACCTTTTGAAGATTACTCTCTCCAAATTCATCAATCATTGGAGAGTTGTTGTTGAAAGCTATTCCCATTCTTTCAAGAAAAACTTTAGGAGTGCTTCCACCAAGACAGTAAAAAATTTTTGAAAAAACTTCTGTATGCCCATCCTGAAACACTGCTTTAACTCCATCTTTGTCAGGTTCTAATCCTACGATGTCTTTTCCAAGATAAAAGGTTATCTGCTCTTTTCTTTTTTCAAGCTCATTAAGATTTTCTTCGTTTATTCTAAAAAACTGATGTCTTCTGTATGCCATCTTTACATCACATTTTCCAGCAAGCAAACATGCAAGTTCTGCAGCAGTGTTGCCACCACCAACAACAAGAACCTTTTCTCCCTCTGGAATTTCCTTTGGGATTTCAAAAAATACTCTATCCTGAACTTCTTTTGGAATAGAATAGGAAGGTTTTTTGGGTCTGTCAAAAACTCCAGTTGCTATGATTACTGCTTTAGCCTTAGCAACCTCATATGTTCCTGCTTTAAGAATATAAGAGTTTTCCTGCCTTTTCAATCCATTTATCTCAACTTCAAACTCTATTTTTATCGCATATTTTATTATATATTCCTTCATTCTTTTGAGAAATTCTTCCTTTGTCTCTGTCTCAAATGTGCAGATTCCTTCTGCCTCTAATGTTATACCTTTGTATGTCTTATCTACTCTTTTTCCTGCAGGATAAAGCCTTCTTAGGGTCGCGCAGGGCTTTGATGTTTTTTCAAAAATAACAACATTGTCTATTCCATTGACTTTACACTCAACTGCTGCAGCGATTCCAGCAGGACCTGCTCCAATTATTCCAACGGAAATAATTTCTTCCATTTTACCTCCTACATAAATTGTGCGATTCTCAAGCGTAATTGTGAAAACATTTTTCGTCAAATAGGCTTAATAGCAATCTTTGAGATTGCTTTGTCACGGACCTGTCGCGAAAGGCGAGATTGCTTCGGCATCCTGCGGATGCCTCGCAATGACGAGGCATGGCGACCACTCGCAATGGTGACTTTGTCGTCATCACAAAGCTTGCGAAGGAACTTTTTCTTGTCATCACAAATCTTGCGAAGCAAGCCGAAGTGATCTCCTCCTCGGTGAAAATGGAAAAGAGGAGATTGCTTCGCTTCGCTCGCAATGACAAAGAGGTTAATGTCCACAATGACAAAAAGGTTAATATCTGCAATGACAAAGAGATTAATGTCTGCAATAATGTAGTAGAAATTGCTCCGTAATGACTATTAAGGAGAACAACTCGCAACGATGAAGGGTAATACTTCGCAACGATGAAAAATACCTTGCAACGACGATAAGTATCACTCAAAATGACGAACAAATGGTCTTTGAGTGTAATCGCCATAATTGCCTTACAGCAGGCTTGCAATATCTGTCTAACAATCTTTTTATATAAAAAATCGCTCAATTTAACCTCTAATTTTTACTAAATTCTTTCATGAAAGCTTTATACCTTGCTTTATATGGAGGATGATTAAAAAAAGCAGAGCCAGATACAAGAATATTTGCTCCTGCTTTAACTATTTCCCTTGCATTTTCCAGCGTTACTCCTCCGTCAACCTGAATAAGTGTTTTTAATCCTGATTTATCTATCATTTCTCTTAGTCTTTCAATCTTTTTTAAGCTAAATGGAATAAACTTCTGCCCTCCAAATCCAGGATTGACACTCATAATTAAAACCATATAAAGCTCAGGGAGCAAGTATTCAATTTGCTCCAATGGTGTGTGAGGATTAAGAGCAACAGCTGGTTTAGCACCAAGACGGGCAATTTCACTTATTGCTCTTTCAAGATGAATTTCTGCCTCTGCGTGAATACATAATACATCAGCTCCTGCATCTACAAAGGCTTGTATGTATCTGCTTGGATTGACAATCATTAAGTGGACATCAAAAGTAAGCTTGCTTTTTTTTCTGCAAGCCTCAATGACACAAGGACCAACTGTAATATTTGGCACAAAAACACCATCCATTACATCCCAATGCACCCACTTAAGCCCAGCATCCTCTAATTGCTGAAGTTCCTCATAAAGTCTTCCAAAATCAGAGGACAAAAGGGATGGAGCAAGAATTATTTCATTCATATTTTTGATTCTCCTTATTTGTTACTTATCACTTCAATAACTGCTTCTGCTACCCTTTCAGGAGTGATTCCAAAATATTCATATAAAATCTTGGCAGGTGCAGACTCTCCAAAACGGTCAATTCCTATGACTTTTCCTTTGCTTCCAACATATTTATACCATCCGAGCGTGCTACCAGCCTCAACGGCTACTCTTGCTGTAATATCGGATGGAAGCACATATTCCTTGTATGATTTTTCCTGCATTTCAAATATTTCAATGCTTGGCATAGAAACAACTCTTGTTGGTATTCCTTTTTCTTTGAGAATATCAACAGCTTTCATTGCAATTTCTACCTCTGAACCAGTGGCAATGATTATTGCATTTGGAGTTTTATCTGGTTCGTAGAGAATGTATCCACCTTTATAAATATTTGCTATTTGCTCGTTAGTTCTGTTTTGATGAGTAACTTTTTGTCTTGAAAGGACTAAGCATGTTGGGCCGTCTTTTCGCTCTATTGCCTGTCTCCAAGCTACTGCTGCCTCAACATCATCAGCTGGTCTTATAACAGTCAGACCTGGTATAAGCCTTAAACTTGTAATATGTTCAACAGGCTGATGAGTAGGTCCATCTTCTCCAACTCCTATAGAGTCATGTGTAAAAACATATATCACTCGCTGTTTCATCATTGAAGACAAGCGAATTGCATTTCTTGCATAGTCGGAAAATACTAAAAATGTTCCGCCATATGGAATAAAACCACCATGAAGAGCTATTCCATTCATTATTGCAGCCATTGAAAATTCTCGCACTCCGTAATGGATATAATTTTTTCCAGTAAAGGGCAGGCACTTTTTGATAGCTTGAGACCCTGACCAAGCTGTTAGATTTGAAGGAGTGAGGTCTGCTGAACCTCCCAAAAGCTCAGGAATAATACTTGCATATTTTTCAAGGGCAAGATTTGCAGACTGCCTTGTTGCCATGTCTTTTCCTTCAATTTGAGTTTTGGCAACTAAATAATCAGCCTCCTTTGCAAAATTTTCAGGCAACTGTGCATTCATTCTTCTTAAAAACTCTGCTGCGAGCTCAGGATAATGCTTACGATATTCTTCAAAAAGCTCATTCCACTCCTTTTCCCACTGAGCTCCTTTTTGTCTTGCATCCCATGCTTTGTATATATCATCAGGAATTACAAATGGTGGATAATTCCAGTTTATTTGTTTTCTTACAAGTTCAACTTCTTTCTCACCCAATGGAGAGCCATGACACACTTCTTTGCAGGCTTTGTTTGGTGAGCCATATCCTATTATTGTTTTACAACATATTAGAGTTGGCTTTACTGTTTGATTTCTTGCCTCAATTATTGCTTCTTTTATAGCATCTGGATTGTGACCATCAACATCTTTTATGACATGCCATCCGCAGGCTTTGAATCTTTTTGGCACATCCTCTGAGAACCAATCTTCCACCTCGCCGTCAATAGAAATTCCATTGTTATCCCAGAATACGATAAGTTTTCCAAGCCCAAGAGTGCCTGCAAGTGATATAGCTTCATGGGCAACACCTTCCATAAGGTCACCATCACCACAGAATACATAGGTGTAGTGGTCTATGATTTTTAAATCTCCCCGATTGAATGTATCAGATAGTATTTTTTCAGCAATTGCCATTCCAACAGCATTTGCCAGTCCCTGTCCAAGCGGACCTGTTGTTGTCTCAACTCCAGGGCAGAGCCCATATTCTGGATGTCCTGCTGTTTTTGAATGAAGCTGTCTAAATGCTTTTATGTCTTCTATTGTTACATCGTATCCTGTGAGATGCAGCAGACTGTAAAGAAGCATGGATGCGTGACCATTGGAAAGCACAAACCTGTCTCTGTTTATCCATTTGGGATTTGACGGATTGTGCTTCATAAAATCATTCCATAGCACCTCAGCAATATCTGCCATTCCAAGAGGTGCTCCCGGATGCCCTGACTTTGCTTTTTCAATAGCGTCAATGCTTAGGGCTCTTATAGCATTTGCGAGCTGTTTTCGTGTAATATTCATTTTTCCTCCTGTTATGAAATTGTGAATATTTAAAGTCTGAAAAATTAAAGCTTATTTATTTTATCATAATTCATTTATTTACCTAAATTGTGAAAATTTCCTTAAAAAAGGGAGCAATAGAAATCCAATAATTGCTATAACAATCAGAAAATTAAATGTTTTTTGCTGTCATCGTGTGTGCTGCAGGTACTGGAAGATTTTTAGAGATAATGGCAAATGCACTTGGATACTCAATTGAGGAGTTTGCAAATATACCAGAGTCTTACGATTCTGGACTGACAATCAGTAGCATGTGCACTGTTTTTGCAGAATCTGAGGTTATATCATTAATCAGTAGTGGCGTTTCAAGAGAAGAAATTGCGATAGCAATTCATAAATCAATAAGCAAGAAAGTTGCCTCAATGGCAAAAAGAATTCCATTGGTTGACGATATAGTTTTTGTTGGTGGTTGTGCTTCAAATAAACTATTGATAAATCTACTTGAGAGGGATTTGGGCAAAAAAATCAAAACAAACTCCTTACATCAACTGGCAGGCGCAATTGGTGCTGCGGTTTATGCAAAAACTATGTAAATCTAACTTACTGTTATTTTTTTACCAACTCCTCTACCTTCAGAGCTGGCATACTTAGAAGCTCAACTGTGCCCCTTGAGCCTAATTCAACAGACATTTTAAAAATTGTGTCATTATCAGTTGCCTCAACTATATTTACGAAATCATAAGGACCAAGCACTGCAAACTGCTCCAAAACTTTTACTCCCATCTTCTCAAGCTCCTTGTTTACCTCAAAAATTCTTTCTGGTTTTTCCTTCAGAGTTTTTCTTCCATCATCTGTTAACTTGCTTAAAACAACATAGTAGGGCATTTCAAACCTCCATTTTTTTTATTAAGGGAGGGTTAGACCCTCCCCATTTATTAATCTTCCTTTGTTATTTCAAACTTACCATCCTTTTGAATCTTAATATTTGCGTTGAGGAATTTTACATTTTCATATCCGAGTTCTTTAAGTATATTATATGCCATTTCTGCTCTAACTCCAGTAGCACAATGAACAATTATAATTATCTCTTTGTCTTTTGGTATTTCCTTAACCCTGTCTTTTATTTCGTCGACTGGAATGTTTATAGCACCCTTAATCATTCCTTCTGCCGTCTCTTCCACATCTCTTACATCAATAATAAGCTTTTTCTTTGAAGTATCAGCTAAAAGCTTCTTAAATTCCTCTGGAGTTATTTCACCGGGTTTTGGTTTGGGAACATATACAATCTCTTTCTTTAGCTGACCTGAAGCTACTTGTCCACCAGCTTTCTTCCACTCTTCTATGCCACCCTTTAAATATGAAGCATTTGCAAATCCCCATTTTCTGATAATTTCAAAGGCTTTTTGGGAAAGATTATCTTTGGTGCAATAGATAATAATTGGTGCTGATTTTTTGATATTAAATCTGTTCTTAGATTTTTCAAGGTCCTCAAGTGGAATGTTTACAGCACCAGGTATGTGTTCTTTTTCTGCAACATTGGTAGGTCTTACATCAATTAATACATGTGGTATATCTTTTGAGATTAGCTCCTTTAGATTAACAACTGTTGATGCTACTGGATATCCTTTCTTTTTCCAGTCAGGCATTCCATCCGTATATTGCTTTACATTAGTGTATCCTAAAGCTTCTGCCTTTCTGGCTGAACTTGGTGATAATACGCAGGTAGGTCCTCCACAGTAGTAAACAATTAAGCTATTTTTGTCCTTAGGGAGTTTATCAATGTGTTTGTCAAACTCAACATACCAAATATTGATTGCTCCCGGAATATGTCCTTCATGATATCTTGCTGGTGGTCTACAGTCTATGATAAGACCTTTGCCCTCTTCTGCAATTTTTTTGACTTCCTCTGCTTTGATTACTTTTGCCGGGTCAACAGAGACAAGAGGCTTAGCGGCAATAGATTTTGCATAGAATTGTCCATCTTTCTCCTCGTAGGTTATGGAAACTTCTTTGCCCTTTGGTAATTTGTTAATTGGCTGTTTCCAGTTCTTAAGAGTCGTGTTTTCGTCAAATTTGAAAGTCCATACAACGCCAGTATCAACCTGAATTAATTCAGCTTTACCAGATGCTGAAACCAATGTGCCCCAAACTTCATTAGACTTCGCAGTATGACATCCCGGTGCTGAACATGGCTTTGCTATCTTTGGTTTCTCCGTTGAGAGAACTTCAATAGAAAAAAGCAACGAACTTACCAGAAATGTCACAAGCAATAATGTTCGTAACCTTCGCATATTTCCCTCCTTTTTTTGTTTTTTAATGCTAACTAATTCTAAGCAAATAATTACCAAACCTGTCAAGGTATTTTTTTATATTGAAAATAAAAGATTTATAATTTGTTTGAGAGGGGGTATTATGAAAGCACATAGAAATATAATTATGGTCACTCTTGTCCAAAATAAATTTTTTAAAAAGCTCCGATCTGGGTAAAATAGATAAACATTTAGCTTAAAAATTAAAGACCCAGATCGGAGGTGTATATGAATAAGTATAGCAGTATTTTCAGTCAAATTCTATCCCTTTTTCCAAGATTAGAATTTGAGAAGTCAGTCAAAGCAGACAGAAGCTGAGCGTAGAGCAAAAGGGTTTACGAGTTGGGGGCAATTTGTAGCTATGTTATTTTGTCAACTTGGGCAGGCGCATTCTCTAAGAGAGATATGTAATGGACTTGCCAGTTGTATTGGCAAGTTAAGACATCTTGGTATAAAAGAAGCTCCAAAGAGCTCTACCCTTGCCTATGCAAATGAACACAGACCGTGGGAACTTTTTCAAGCAGTATTTTATATGCTTCTTCAGAGATGTCAGTCTAAATTTACTGGCAAGAGGAAATTCAGATTTAAGAACAAGCTAATGAGCTTTGATGCATCTGTAATAGAGTTGTGTGCAACAGTATTTGACTGGGCAAAATTCAGAAAGACTAAAGGTGCGGTAAAGTTGCATTTACTACTTGACCACTCAGGATATTTACCTGAATATGCGCATATAACAGAAGGTAAAGTGCACGAAGTAAACATATTAAGGAGACTTCAATTTTGTTCTGGTGCCATAGTAGTAATAGACAGAGGGTGTGTTGACTATGCTTTATTTGGTAGATGGACAGAGGAGGGGGTATATTTTGTAACAAGGTTAAAGGACAACGCCTCTTATAAAGTGATAAAGAGCCTACCAGTGCCAAAGAACAGAAACATAATTCGGGATGAGATAATCAAGCTTAAGGGTTTTTATGCAGAGCAAGACTGTCCATATGAGCTACGGAGGATAGAGGTCATGGATAAGGAAACAAAAGATACAGTTGTGCTACTCACGAACCAACTGAACTTTGGTGCAACGACCATATCAGAGATATACAAAGACAGATGGCAGGGCAGATTTTTTAAGACATTGAAACAAAATCTAAGAGTAAAAACCTTTGTAGGGACATCAGCGAATGCACTTAAGATACAGATATGGACGGCATTAATAGCGATACTGATACTGAAGTATCTGAAAGAGTTATCAACATTTGGATGGTCATTAAGTAATCTAGTTGCATTGTTGAGACTAAACCTATTTACATATAGGAATTTATGGGAATGGATAAATAAACCGACAGAGACACCGCAAATTGAGCCTCAAATAGAACAGTTAAAATTTAGACTTGTTTAATTGGACAGCAAATAAAAAGAAAGGGGGTAACCTGATTTTGAAAAAGCAAATTTTCTTGTCCAAAAGTCTTATTTTATGCGGATGTTTTTTATGAGTTTAGATTATTTTGGACAGCAATGAATTATGGTAAAATGAAAATATAAAGATGGATACGGAGTCGTTACAAAGATTTTATTTTAACAGTCCAACTTTCGGGTATATTTCTTTTGAACAGGTTTTTGAGAAAATTGTTGAATTTATTAAAAAAGAGCCTGAAAAGAAATATAGTCTTATTGTAGGAAGCGATTCATTTCCTGGTGAGGAAACAGTATTTGTAACAGCTATTATTGTTCATCGCAAGGGTGCAGGCGGAATATATTTTTACAGAAAAACAAGACACGAGAAAATGGAAAACCTGAAACTTCGTATATTCACCGAGGCATCTTTAAGTCTTGAAATCGCTGAAATTTTAAAGAAAAAGCTCTCTGAAAATGGCTTAAGTTCTTTGCCTGTTGAAATTCATCTTGATGTTGGAAAAAATGGAGCAACAAGAACGTTAGTAAAAGAAGTAATCAAAATGATTGTAGGCTCAGGTTACATCGCAGTAACCAAACCAGATTCCTTTGGAGCCTCTAAAGTCGCAGATAGACATACAAGCTAAATCAAGATCTAAATTAAACGATTCTTGGGTGTCATTGCTAATGGATACCACGCCTTCGGCTTATGTCAGGCTTCGCGACTAAGCAATCTCTCCTTTCTATAAGATTGCCAAGCCTCACCTTCGGTGATGGTCGTAATGACAAATAGAATGCTGAAGCAAAATTGTTTTTATGAGAGTACCACTACAACCTAACCATTACAGCCTAATAAGGGTTTTATATAAATTTTTTAACTTTTTGATGAGACTTTAATTATTGTTTTTACATTACCACGAGGATTAAAGTCTCCTATCACTTCAATGTAGCGGGGTTGTAGGAGATTGTTCAAGTCATCATAAATTTTATTTGTTACTGCCTCATGGGAGATATAAGTGTTTCTGTATGAATTAAGATAAAGTTTTAGGGATTTAAGTTCAACAATTTTTTTGTCTGGAATGTATTTTATCCTTATTGTTGCAAAATCAGGATAACCAGAGCGGGGACATAAACAAGTGAACTCAGGAAAAGTAATCTCTATTTCGTAATTTCTGTCAGGATAAGGGTTTTCCCAATCTTCTAGTTTTGCCTCTTGAATTGCCTTCTCTCCGTATTTCATGGTTTACTCCTTTATTTCAAATATAAATTCAACTTCAACTGAGGCATCCATTGGAAGACTGTTTACACCAACAGCCACCCTTGTATGTTTTCCCGCCTCTTCAAAAACTTCAACCAGAAATTCCGATGCTCCGTTCATAACCAGATGTTGCTCAGTAAAATTTGCAGAAGAAGCCACATAACCTGCGATTTTTACACATCTTTTAACTCTATCAAGACTGCCAAGATAACTTTTAAGAATTGAAAGAGCATTTATCACACACTGTCTTGCTTCTTTTTGAGCCTCTTCAACATTAAGTTCCTGCCCAACCTTACCTTTTTTAATTAATTTTCCATCTCTAAGTGGTAAAATTCCACTTAGAAAAACTAAATTTCCAATCTGCAGTATTGGAATATAAGAAGCAAGAGGCTTTGGAGTTTCTGGCAGTTCGATTTTCAATTTTTTGAGTTTTAATTCAATATTCATCAAATTAATTATATCCTAAAAAAATATTTATTTGCTATTTCACAACTTAGTTGATATAATATAACCATTACAAAATAAAGAGGCTATTTTGAAAATATTAGTCGATTTAAAATGCGTTTTATTAAAGGATTTATTAAGCGCATCATTATCGAAAGAAATAGATTGCGATATCATTTCACAAAATGAAAATTCAGTTCCTGAAATTGTTGTTACTGATATCTATAAAATCAGGTCTGTAAAAGAGAAATATCCAAACTTAAAAATTGTAATCTTAGAATTAGGAAATCAGAAAAAAGAGATTTTATCAGCAATTATTAATCACAATATCAAGGGAGTAATCTCTTCAAATTCTGATTTTAATCTATTTAAAAAGGCATTAAAAATGATTTGCGATGGCGAGTTATGGTTGAGTAGAGAGTATATAGGTTGTTTGATGAACAATATCTTTAGAAAAAAATCGTCCTTTGATATCCACTTTACTGCCAGGGAAAAACAGATTATTGATATGATATGTAAAGGATCATCCAACAGAGAGATTGCAAATTCGCTTTTTATTGCTGAGCAAACAGTAAAGACTCACATTAATAATATTTTTAAAAAGCTCAATATAAAGAAGCGGTATGACCTCATAAAAATATGCGATGATATTGAACATTAATGAAGCAGTAATTTAAGCTGACAAAAATTTAGAAAAAATTTCTCCTCTTGGAGAATTTTTAAAAGTTTGATTTCAAAAAAAATTGGTGAAAATTTACAATTACTATCAATTTTGTCAAGTTCAGACTTAATACGATTAAATACTTTTTTAGCATTCTTTAGACTACAGTTACTTAGAAATAGTAAAATAGTTTTGTTGTCTAAGTTAAAAAATTTCAAAGAGACGCTCTCTATTGGAAAATTCATAGTTCGGATAATCAATTTTAATCTTTAGGCTAGAAAAATAGAAACCTTATAAAATAATCCTTAGAGCTGATAGTGATATTTTAATTTTATGACAATTTAAAATGTTTTTCAATTTCAACCACAAAAATATAAAAAAGACTGACATTGCTTAGCCCCTGAGCGGGCCTTGCAATGTCAATTTAATCATTTAAAAAGCTTTTTTGAAATATCACCATCTTTAGTATCGGGCCATGTTGATTCATCAATTTTTTCACCGTAGAGCTTTTTGCTTTTTTCCTCTTCGTATTTCTTTAAAAACTGCTCAAATTCCTTTTCATCCTTTGGTTTCCAGATTCCTACCCTGAAACCTTCAACTATTAAATCATGCACAGCCTTTTCAATAGCTTCTTGCACAGCCATTTCAACTGGTTCATTAAAGGCTATACCTGTCTCAGCCTCAAGAAGTCTATTTAATCTTACAAATCTGAATATACCTAAAGATATCTGCTGTGAAAGAACAGTTTTTGATGTCTGCACAGTTTTAAGTATAACTCCTGTTTTAACAGATACAGCTCTTAAGTAAATTGTGACTCTGTCCACTCTATACTCTGCTGAACCACCTGCTCCAAAATATTTAGCTCCAGCACCACCTGTGGAAATGTTTGAGTCATAACCAATTATTCCGCCTTCAAGCAAAATTCCTGCATAATAAAGAGGAGGAAGAGGCTCTATTGTCTTTTTTTGCTCTTCGTTTAAATAAATTTCTCGCATCTGAAGAATTATTTTTCTCTCCTGAAGTAAATTTGAAAGTCCTTCTCTTTCAAGGGGCATAAACCATCCACTGTCCTCAAGAGCTTTTATAAGTATTGAAGTTGCACCTTGTGTTACTGCTGTTGAGAAGTTTGTTGCATTTGTTGGAGATTTATACTGTCCTGTTTGATCTCTAAATTTATAAACTGCAACAGGAATAGGTTTTTCAGGCTTAGGTAGTGAGGCAAGGTCTTTGTGAATAGAGGTAATGTAGTCAGGTCCACTTGTTGCTCTTTTTGAAGCTATCTCAGGTGTCATTGCCACACAGCCTGTGAAGAATATGGAAATTAGCAGTATTATGGCTAATTTAGTTAAGTCTAATCTTTCTTTTAACATCTCTCGCTCCTTCCTTTATCATGGCGAAATGCCATATGGTATCTGATAAGTCCACTGATTTCCTGTTGATGTATCTGTAATACTAAGTGTAATTATCGAGCTTTCCACCTTTGTAACCTTAATAATCAGACCTCCCAGATTGTATGTATCTCCTTCAGTAGGAGTTAATTTACCCTTGTAAATATCTTCAAGAATTGTTCCTAAATATTGAGCTTGATACATTTGGTTCATCTGGTCCATTAGGGATGACTCTGGTGTTTTTTCCTTAAATTTGTTCTGAAGTTGTGCCTGCTGAAGCAGAAATGAGCCATTCAATGGATTACCACCAAATGACGGGTTTGTAAATTGAAAAACGAGTTCACTTCCAAATGCAGAACTTGCAATAATAGTCGAAATGAAAAAAATTAATAATCCTCTCATTTAAACCCTCCTTTTATCTTATTTTTCCTTCTTCTTCAAGTATTTTTTGATATTCTTTTAAATTTAGGAAGAATTGATTGATTGTCTCGCTAGCTTCAGTTGCTTTTTCTTCTATATCATCATACCTTGAAGTTACAAAGTTCTGATATAAAACTATGCCGTTTATAGATATTGAAACTCTGTTCCCAAACTGAGGATCAAAAAACTCTTCAACAACAATATTAAAGCTTTCCATCTCTGGCACGCGCTCTAGCTTAAAATAAAAGCTTTCATAAAAATCCCTTCCTATTTTTGATTTAGTCTTATCAATAACTAATCCTTCAATCTGAGCTGAGCAGATAGAATAGAGGGAGATTAAAATTATAGTTATATGAATTAATAGCTTCATTTTAAATCCTTCCCTTTAAAAAGCATATCCTCAGCGATGAGTATATTATCTTTATAGACTTTCAGTTGTATTCTATATTCATCGTCAATATTTTCACTGATTGTTAGATAAGGAAAACATCTGGTTTCTCCTGCTTCAAGGACAACATCAGATGATTGCGAACTTTTACTTATTCCGCTTTTACCATACTTTGCGGTTGTTAATTTCAATAAAAGAATGACTTTCTCTGAAGTATTATTTCTACAACACACAGTAATTTTTAAATGATTTTTATCAGTTTCAACAACTAACCATGCCTCATAATCTTTTGGATTAGTATTAGCATGAAGGGATTGTCCACCGGACATCAGACTAATACAAGTAGAAAACAATAAAAAACTTATCATAAAAATTTTCCTTATCATCACTGAACAACTATGTTTAATTTCCCTATACCTATTTGAATGAGATTGTTGTAATTCCAACCCGTTCCATGTATGCCCTGAATTTGAAAGGAAGTATTAAAAAAGCCTATTTGCATCACAGTGGCTTTGTTATTAGAAGTGATTTGTATTTGGGTTGAAGAGTTTCCAGCTCCAAATTGATTTGCAGTAGCTATGTTATTGTTTCCGTTTTGTGTTTGTTCCGCACAGTTAAAGAAGCCTGCCTGCTGAGCATAAGCATAATTCTCAATTCCTGACTGATTAACAGATGCTCTGTTTACCGCGCCGTACTGAATGACATCTGCGTTATTTTTGATGGATACAATAGTCTGATTAATTGTTGCATTATTTTTCAATCCTTCTTGGATAATACTTGCTCTATTTAATGGAACTTGCTTGATTTGGGCATTGTTTAAACTTCCTATTTGCTCTATATTGGCGCTACTGCATCCGTGGTATCCATCATATCCACATTCAAAAGCATAAGCACTTGCTGGTATTGCCATCAGAAACATAAGAAGCATATTAATCCATCTCATCCTTACCTCCCTTTTAATTAATTGGGGCGGTTCTTTCCGCCCCAATTTTAGCCCGACATAACTGATATTCATGAAAACTTTTAATACTGAAGAACTGTAGCTGAATTAGCCCAACCAGCCTGATAAATAGTGGCTGTGTATCCACTACCCATCATTCCTTGTGTTATGGAGCCGCTATTGCCGATTCCAGATTGATTAATTGTTGCAAGATTCTTTGAACTGTACTGGTCAATATTTGCATTATTGCCCATTCCATACTGGTTAATGAATGCATCATTTGTCCAGCCATACTGTTCAATATCAGCTTTGTTACAGCTTCCGTTCTGATAAATAGCTGCTTCATTAAACATTGAAAATGCTGCCTGCTTGATGTTTGCACTATTATGGAATCCATTCTGGTCAATTGTGGCAAGATTATTAGAGAAAGCTCCACCATACTGTTTAATTGTTGCCTGGTTTAGCATTCCAATTTGTGTTATCTCTGCTTCTGTGCAGCCATGGTATCCATCTCCTCCACAAGAAGGGGTAGGATTACATCCGCCACCATTGCAAAATGCCATACTCATTGCAGGAATAGCAATTATAAGTAAAAGTGCAAAGATTATGCTTGTTATTTTTTTCATCTCTTTTCACCACCTTTCTTTTTCGGATTTTTAAGCCTCTTATATGTCGGGCTTTGCTCTTGATTTAACTTTAACATATGCAGAAAAAAATGATAATCAATCACTAGTTTGATTTTGCACTTAACTAAAGTTGGATTTTTTGAGACTAAGGTTATAGAACTAAAGTATGGTGTAGAATAGTAAAACTTTGATTTTATTTGATTTCTTCAAGTCTTTCTTTTATAATATCAATCAATTTTTCATCCAATCCAAGTGGTTTTGTGCAGATAATTTTTATTTGAGGATATAGTGATTGAAACTTTTTGATTATTTCAGGGATTTGATAGTTTACATGGGTGCCTGAAAACAAAAATAGGGGATGAATTATTATTTCAGTAGCTCCTTCATCAATGCATTTCTGGATTGCTTCTAGAAGAGTAGGGGAGTTGAATTGAAGATAGGCATACTTTACGTCTTCTGCATTTTTATTAAGTTTTAAAGATAGAGATTTTGAAAAATCTTCAAGATTGTTACTGTCTTTTTTAGGGCTTCCGTGGGCAACTAAGATTATTTTTTGCACTTTAAGGAATACTCTCTATAAAAGCATATTTCGGTTCGTGAAGAGGAATAACAATATCCGCCATATCTTTTGACTGTAAAATTATATCATAGGCTTGATAAGAATTAATAAGAGTTCCGGGAGGAATAACCTCCATTCCCATTCCAAGTATTTTAGGGGGTGGATTTAAATTTTCCTCAATGATACAAAAGCCTGTAATTAAGACTGGGCCTTTTTCTGTATTGATAAGGACTGACATGCCACCTGGTGTATGGGCAGGTGTGTGAATCATCTTTATTCCAGGCAGAATCTCCTTATCTTCTTTTAGTTTTACAATTTGTTTATTTTGTTCAATTTCAAGAATAAATTCTTCGTTGTATCTAAAATCAAGGGGATGAGGATTATGGATTTGTTCTAGCTCTTTTTCATGGATATAAAAAATTGCATTCACACATTTTGAATCATTCTCGCAGTGGTCGTTGTGAAGATGAGTGTGAATTACAATGTCTATATCTTCAGGTTTTAAACCAAATTTAGCAAGTCCCTCTTCAAATGTGTAAACTTTTCCAATAGCTTTTTCTATTTCAGATGATGTGCGAGGTCTGAATTCTCCTGTGTCAATAAGAATGTTTTTGTCTGCACCTTCAATATACCAAGAAAATATAGGAATTACAAAAGGCTTTCCATAATCGTGCTGATAAGTCATCATACCTTTATCAAATATCTTTGCTCCAACAACAATTGGATGAATTCTGTAAAACATATTGGCATTATATTTATTTTTTTTATCAGTTGTCAAGTTAATATTTCTAAATTGAGCGATTTTTTAAAAAATTTTAATTACAGCTCTCACCAAAGGTTAGGAGTGGCAATCTCTTTATTAGACAAAAGGGGTAAAGTCGAGATTGCTTCTGGTGCTATCGCACCTTCGCACTGAAGCTCCTTGCGCAAAATTATCAATAATCTGCCTTTTTTAACCAATATTTTATCACAAAATTTAACATAATATATCTTATCAGACATTTTTTAAAACTAAAAAATGTTGAAAAGTTGTCAATTCTTTTGTGAAAAATTTGTAAAACTTATTATTCTGGATGGATAATTATTAAAATGACTATCTAATGGGCAAATAAAAAATTCAATTGATTTCAGAAGTTCTAATTAAAAAATTAAATATGCGTGTTCATCATCGGTCTGAACCACTTTTCCTTTTACAAGACTACCAGACACTACTTGATTTTTCTTGAAAATACACTTGATGTAATTGTCAGAAGTGCCTGTAGATAAATCGTTTTTTTTATTTTCTACTATTACTTCAAGTTCTTTTCCAATAAATTTTTCAATATAAGACTTTTTCTTTGATTTGGCAATTTCAAGAAGTTGATTGGTTCTTTCTTTTTTAATCGGCTCTGGTATCTGTTCTGAGAATTTTGAAGCAAGCGTTAAAGGACGAGTTGAGTAAGTAAAAACATGTAGATATGCAAATTCTGCATCTTCAATGAGTTTTTTAGTATCTTTAAAATCTGCTTCATTCTCAGAAGGAAAACCAACTATTACATCAGTGCCTATTGCAATTTCTGGATAAAGCTTAAATATTTTATCCAAAGTTTTTATAAACTTTTCTCTATTGTATGGTCTTCTCATTAAATTCAAAATCTTATCACTACCACTTTGAAGCGGAATATGAAGGTGTTTACAAATTCGTGGATGCGAAATTATCTCTAAAAATTCTTCATCTATAAAATTTACATTTAGAGAGCTAAGTCTAATTTTGCATTGATTGCTGTTTTTAAGAATTAACTTTAATAATTTATTCAAATTCAATTGATTTTTAATATCTTTTCCGTAAAGTCCCAAATTAATTCCACTGATAACAATTTCTTTGATCCCCATATCTTCATATTCTTTTATAACTTTTAAAACCTCATCAGCGTTATAACTTTTTGGTTTTCCTCTTAAATATGGAACAATGCAATAACTACAAAATTGATTGCAGCCGTCCTGCACTTTAACTATTGCTCTATGCCTTTTAAGTTGAGGCAAAATTTCTTTGGTAGCTATTGGTGGGAATAAACTGGCTAAACTGTCTTTTTCATAATTAGAAATTAAAGTTAATTTTTTTTCTTTAAGTTTTTTCTCATAAAGTTCCGCATAACATCCTGTTACAAAGCATTTTTTTCCTAATTTTATCGCTTTATTTATGATTTGCCTTGATTGAATTTCTGCTTTATGAGTGACTGCACATGTGTTTATAATCCAGCAATCAGCTTCTTCTGAATTTTCTGTGATTTCATATCCAGCCTGTTTCAAATATTTTTCTAATTGTTGAAACTCTGCCTGATTAACTCTGCAGCCGTAGGTAATAAGAGAAACTTTCATTGTGAAAGGATTACTCCTTCTAAGGAGTGTCTGTGAGCTTTGTTAATTTTTACTTTTATAATTTCTCCCGGATAGATTTCTGAGTCTATCTTTACAATTTTGTTGGTTCTTGTTCTTCCAGTTGTAAATCCCTCTTCGTCTTTTCCTTCTACAAGAACTTCCTGAATTGTTCCTTCTAATCTTTTGTTTTTTAATTCTGTTATTTTATCTTGGATTTTTAAAATCTCTGTAAGTCTTTGAGATTTAAGTTCTTCATTAATCTGACCTTCAAGCCTTGCACCGGGTGTTCCAGGTCTTGGAGAAAATTTAAATGCAAAAATACCATCAAATTGAATTTCCTTTAAAGCATAGATAGTTTTTTCAAAATCTTCATCTGTTTCTTGAGGAAAGCCTACAATAATGTCTGAAGTAATAGCTATTTCAGGAATAGTATCTCTAAGAAGATGAATTTTTTCAAGATATTCTTCATAAGTATATTTTCTATTCATGAGTTTTAAAATTTTTGTTGAACCTGCCTGAAGTGGCAGATGAATGTGTTCACATACTTTTGAACAATCTCTTATTACTTCAACAAGTCTTTTAGACAAATCCTTTGGATGGGATGTTACAAATCTAATTCTTTCAATGCCTTCAATATCATTTATTTTTTCAAGTAATGCTGGAAAATCTATTTCTCCATCTTTGTATGAGTTAACATTTTGTCCAAGAAGTGTTACTTCTTTATAACCACCTTCTGCAAGTAGTCTAATTTCATCAACTATATTTTCAGCGGGTCTGCTTCTCTCCCTACCCCTTGTATACGGAACAACACAATAGCTACAGTAATTATTACAACCATAAATAATATTTACCCATGCTTTCACAGGCTCTTTTCTTTGTGCGGGAAGATTAATTTTATGAATATCAGGATTTTCATGAATCAGTAGCTTTTCATGAAAATTCCTCTCTATGATATTTTCAATTAATGAAATGTTATCTGGACCAATTATATAATCTATATATGGAGCTTTTTCTAAAAGCTTTTCTCCTTGAAGTTGCGCAGAGCAACCAGCAACGATGATTTTTAGATTAGAATTTCTTCTTTTAAGATGCTTAACTCTTCCGAGACTACTTAAAAACTTTTGTTCAGCCTTCTCTCTTATTGCACATGTGTTAAAGATAATTAAATCAGCCTTTTTGGGTTCCTCAACCTCAATAAATCCCTTTGAAGTAAGAATTCCCAAAATCCTCTCTGTATCATGCTCATTCATTTGACAACCAAATGTTTTTATGTAAACTGCCCTACCCTTCATAATATTATTATAACAGGCTAACAGCACTTTGCTAAAATTCAATTATTTGTTATCATATGTATTATGATTTACGAATTTCTCCAGGCTATACTCATCATCTTTGGTATTTCCGGACTTATAATCTATATATTGGGAAAACTTCACATCCCACCAATTGTTGGATTCCTTATTGCTGGCACAATTATAGGTCCTTATGGGATGGGATTAATTAAAGATCCCCATGAAGTTGAATTGATAGCAGAAATTGGAGTTATTCTTCTCATGTTCACCATAGGAATTGAATTCTCAATTCCAAGACTGATTACCTTAAAAAAAGAAGTCTTTTTATTGGGAACTCTTCAGGTTGTTGTAACGATAATTGTAATTAGCTTGCTCAGTCAATTTGCTCTCAATACTGATTTTAATAATGCCATATTTTATGGTTTCATCGTGGCTTTAAGTAGCACTGCCATTGTCATGAAACTTCTTTCTGATCGGGGCGAATTAAATACGCCTCATGGAAAAATATGTTTAGGAATTCTTTTATTCCAAGACCTTTGTGTAGTGCCATTAATGCTTTTCACTCAGATGCTTTCCGGTCAGGGAGGTAGCTATTATAATTTTTTTACGGTTATTCTTAAATCTTTCGCAATTCTATCTTTAGTATTCCTTTTTTCAAGGGTTGCTGTCCCCTATATTCTTCATGAAATAGTAAAGACAAGAAGCAGAGAACTTTTTATCATTGTTGTAATATCTATTTGTTTGGGAACAGCTCTTTTTACTTCTAAATTAGGGCTTTCGCTTGCACTTGGAGCTTTTTTAGCAGGCGTTGTTATTTCAGAGTCTGAGTATTCTGCTCAGGCAGTCGCTGATATTTTACCTTTTAAAGAGACTTTCTCAGGCATCTTTTTTATATCCGTTGGTATGCTTCTTAATATTGATTACATCAGAAATCATTTGTTAGAGGAAGTTATACTTGTAGGAAATATTTTTGCAATCAAAGCTTTGATTATAGCTTTTATTTCATATACTTTTATACATTCCCTTAAAGTATCACTTAAATCAGCTTTTTCTCTCGCGCAGATTGGTGAATTCTCTTTTATACTGGCATTTACTGGAAAGACTGCTGGTCTTTTAGATGAAGATGCTTATCAAAGTTTTATTTCAGCTTCTGTTATAACTATGCTATTTACTCCGCTGATTATAAAATACTCTCCAAGTTTAATTGACCACTTAGTACAAAAAAAGCCTTTTAAATATTTTGAAAAGGCTGGAAAAATCAAAGAAACTGATGTTATTGTGAAGAAATCAAATCATGTGATTATTATAGGTTTTGGTCTAAATGGTAGAAATCTTGCGAAGGTTCTTAAAGAAACAAGGATTCCATACACGATTTTGGAATTAAATCCTGATACAGTAAGAAAGATGAAGAAAAAAGGAGAGCCGATATATTATGGAGACGGGACTAATCCTGAAATTTTGCATAAACTTGGTATAAAAAGAGCAAAAGTAATTGTAATAGCAATATCAGACCCTAATGCAACGAGAAAAATTGTTCAGCTTGCAAGGGCTGAGAATCCGAAAATACATATAATTGTCAGGACAAGGTTTATTGCGGAGATACAAGAGCTCAAAAAATTAGGTGCCAATGAAGTCATACCTGAAGAGTTTGAAACTTCTCTTGAAATTTTTGCTCGTGTGTTACATCATTTTGGAGTTCCGAGAAATAAAATTCTACAAATGATTGAATCCATTAGACAAGAGGGATACGAAATTTTAACTCAGTCAGAAATACCAAAAACAAGAGCGGGACTTGAATGCGTGCTCTTTGAGGGACTTGAGATGGATAGCTTTTATGTTGAAAAAGACTCATGGTTAGTTGGGCATACATTAAAGTCTCTTGATATAAGGCACAAAGCAAAGGTTACAGTAATAGCAATTCAGAGAGGAGAAGAAACGATACTAAATCCTCCAGCTGATTTTATCATAAAAGAGGGTGATATCATTATTTATGTTGGCAATAAAAAACAGTTAATTGAAGCGATTAATTTTTTCCATAGAAAATAAATGACTTTATCTTATAAAGCTGAAAAATATCTTATCTTCCTTCTCTGGTGAAATAACTTTATCTTTTCCATTTTCAACAAGTTTCAATGTCCATGCCATATTTTTTCCAAGAATTCGCATGATCTGCATTCCTTCTTCATCCTTGAGAACTTCTCCGGGATTCCTTCCAAAAATAACATTCCAATAATTGGAGGATGGAACAATCATTTCAGCATAATGCAAATAATGCAGGAGTTGGTCAAAGGTGCTCACCCCACCTGAACGCCTGTCAGCAACAACAGCTACACCTACTTTATGTCTGAATAAACTTCCATTTACTGATGATACAAGAAATGCTCTGTCTAAAAAACATTTAAAAGTTCCGGCAATACCTGAAAAATATACAGGAGAGCCTAAAATAACTCCATCGGCTTTTTTAATTTTTTGAATCCAACTGTTAACATCGTCATCAATAGCACATCTTTCATTTTTATTCTGAGCACATTTATAACAGGCAATGCAACCTCTGATATTTTTGCTTCCAGCTTGAATAATTTCTACCTTTATATTTTCCTTTTCTAATTCCTCAGCAACCATTTTTAAAGTATGGTAAGTATTACCATTTTTTCGTGGACTTCCGTTGAAGGCAACTACTTTTAACATAAAATTAACCTCCCATACATAAAATACGGAGAGGGAGGGATTTGAACCCTCGGTGGAGCTTTTAGACCCCACACGCGATTTCCAGTCGCGCCCGTTCGGCCACTCCGGCACCTCTCCAGATTTTCTATTTTAGCACGGAATTATTTATATTTTCAAAATCTATTTTACGCCCAATGTCTGGGGTCCATAGCATCTCTTAAAGCTTCTCCCAAAAGATTAAAAGAAAGCACAGTAAGAAATATTGCAACACCGGGAAAAAAGCTCATCCACCACGCAACTGTAATATAATCTTTTCCAACGCTAAGTATTCCTCCCCAACTTGGCTCTGGAGGTTGAATACCAAGTCCAAGAAAGCTGAGCCCACTTTCAATTAAAATAGCTCCCCCAACTGAAAAAGTTGCAGCAACGATAACAGGATAAATAGCATTTGGGAGAATGTGTTGAAAAATTATTCTTCCAGAACTTGCACCCATTGCCCTTGCTGCAAGAACAAACTCCCTTTCTTTTATAGACAAAACTTCTGCTCTTACAAGCCTTGCAACATCCATCCAACCTGTTAGTCCTATTACAACCATAATAATATAAATGCTGGGTTCAAGAACTGCAACTACCGCAAGAATTAAAAACAATGTCGGAAATGCGAGCATTACATCAACTACTCTCATGATTAATGTATCAATAAATCCAGCATAATATCCAGCTATTGCTCCTAAAATAGTTCCTGTAAGTATAGCTATACCCATTGCAATAAAGCCAACTTTTAGAGACACTCGTGCACCGTATATTATCCTTGAAAATACATCTCTACCAAGCTCATCTGTGCCAAATATATGCTCCTTAGATGGTGGCTCAAGCACATGATAAACATCAATTTTGTATGGATCATAAGGTGAAATTATTGGAGCAAACAAGGCTATTATAAATATTAATAAAATAAAAGACAAACCACAAACAGCAGGCTTGTTTTTGAGTATTCTTTTAATTATTATTCTAAACATTCTTGTTTACTCTGATTCTTGGGTCAACTATAAAATATGCTATGTCAGCCAAAAGATTTCCAATCAATGTTAAGAATGCTCCAAACAAAAGAATTCCCATTATAGTTGGATAATCCCTTGCCATTGCAGATGAGTAAAACAACTGACCCATTCCGGGGATTGAAAATATACTTTCAAATATGACGCTACCACCAATAAGTCCCGGAATAGCTAATCCCAAAAGGGTTACTACTGGTAGCAATGCATTTCTTAAAGCATGTCTGATAATTATAACTCTTTCTGGAAGTCCCTTTGCCCTTGCTGTTCTGATATAATCTTGCTTTAGTGTTTCAAGCATGCTTGACCTTGTATAACGAGACATACCTGCCAGTCCAGAAAATGACATAATTGTAACGGGTAAAATCAAATGTTTAATCCAGTCTAATATTCTTTCATGCAAAGGCAAATTCTCTGCTCCTATGCTCTGAATTCCTGAAATGGGAAGCCATCCAAGATTTACTCCGAACACTATCATTGCAAGTAACGCAAGCCAAAAAGTTGGCACAGAAAATCCCGTAAACACAAAAACAGTAAGAGCTCTATCAATCAGACTTCCGGGTTTTAATGCAGAATAAACTCCTATAGGAATAGCAATGATAAAGATAAATAAAAGAGAAAGGAGATTTAAAGTGACAGTAATTGGTAGTCTTTCTTTAATCTTTTCATTTACGGATCTTCCATCAACAAAGCTTTTTCCAAGGTCTAAGGTAATTACCATTCTTAACCAATTTATATATCTTTCGTGTAATGGTTTATCTAAACCATAGAGTTTCTTTAAAGCCTCAGCTGCCTCTGGAGAAGCTTTTGGAGAAAATTCTTCTGAAAGAGTAGCTGGAGAACCGGGTGCAAGATTTATTACAACAAAGCATATAAGAGTTATTCCAAACAGGATTGGAATCATCAGCATAAATCTTTTCATCAAGTAGGAAAACATAGATTAAATTTTACAACAAAAAAGAAAACAAAGGAAATAGCTTGATTTTCTCAAAAAATAGCGATAGAAATCCAATAATTGGTATAAACGTTTGAAAATTGAGTATTTTTTGCTGTCATTGCGAGCAATCCTTTATTTTTTTCGTCATTGCGAGCATACGAAGGATGCGAAGCAATCTCTTCTTATTGAAAGAGAAAGGCAAGATTACTTCAGGCAATTCGTGCCCTCGCAATGACGGAGAGGGGAAAGTCATTGCGAGGCAGACCAAAGGTCTACCGAAGCAATCTCTTCTTAAAATAAGTTCTGTCGCTCTGTAGCACTGTCGCTCTATGTCACTATGACGACGAGATTGCTTCCTCCTCGCTTTGCTCGCAATGACTGAGAGGTGTTCACCATCCACCATTCACCACAGTCACCAATCACTAACCACCATCCACCAATCACCAATAACTAAATTGAGGCTCACAGTGAGTTTCTCTTTTGTCATCACGAGGCTTGCTAAGCAAGCCGAAGTGATCTATCTTTTTGTGACGAAGGATAGAAAGGCGAGATTGCTTCGCTTCGCTCGCAATGGCAGGGCGGGTGTTCACCAATCACCATCCACCAACCACGAATTAGAGACTGCTTCGCCCCATCGAGGGGCTCGCAGTGACGGTGTGGATAATTGCCACGCTATCGCTTGCAACAGGTGGGCTCGCAGTGACGCGTGTCTATCTCTATTTTTCGGAATAAGGTTGAAGTTTTATTGGGTTTAGAGTATATTTAAATAGTTTTAATTTTTTAAAGATGTGATGACATTTTTAAAATGATAATGTTCATAATACTTTTTTTGTTTGTCATTCTATTTTCTATCCAGAACACCTATGTTGTTAATATTTCTTTTATTTTTTGGAGTTTTGAGGCATCTCTTGCTATAGTTATATTTCTTTCTGTTGTCGTTGGTATTATTATTGGATTTTTATTTTCAATATGGCTTAAATCCAAAAAGAATGACGAGAAACAAGTAAAAACAGAGAATTAGAGAAATAGTAATTTTTTTGATATTATAAAAAAAATAAGGAAGCTGGTTGTGTTTGACTACCTCATAAAATTTAAAAAACTTATCATTAAAGTTCTTACTGTAATGATGGCGTTTGTTTTGTTGCTCTCTACTGTTGAACTTGGCTGGCTTATAATAAAGGATGTTATTACTCCGCCTGTTTTTATTCTTGATATTGAAGAACTTCTTGAACTTTTTGGATTTTTCATGCTTGTTATAATTGGAATTGAGCTTCTTAAAACTATAATGAAGACATATCTATCCGAATCTGTTGACCATGTTAAAGTTGTCATGGCAGTAGCAATTATTGCTATCTCAAGGAAGGTCATTATACTTGATGTCAAAGAAATTCCCAGTCTTTCACTAATAGGAATAGGTGTGATAATATTAGGACTTACCGCAGGTTACTATCTAATAAAGCGAAGTAAATAATTCATGAAGATATTTAAAATAGTTGATAATAAAATATATCACATGATTGCTATAATTATCTTCTCATTACTTCTTACAATATTTCATTTTATTGCCTTCAAATTTAAAACACATCATGTGGTTTTTGAAGAATTTTATTATATTCCTTTAATATACGGCATCTTAACACTTGGGAAAATAGGAGCAATCTTTACATATATCATAGTTTCAGCCGCGATGTTTGAAATTATATTTAACCAATTGAGCGATTTCCAATTGTCATTGCTACCTGTAGCCACACCATTGGGACACAGCAGGCTTTTTCCGTCTTTTCCTTAATTCTACCATACTTAGACCTTCCCGTATTTGTTTTATTCATAAAAACCCCCTTCCCTGTTATCTTATTCTTATCTTTTTCATTTTTTTCATATAATTTTTGACATTACCTTGTTTTGAAACAGAGGTATTTATGCATTTTATGGACTTTTTATTTTTATCTATCCATATTTATTTAACGGACATTTTTTATTATCTCTAATGCTTATAATTGAAAAACTTCTGAAAAATCACTTAAAATTAAATAATTGCGAGAGTGGCGGAATGGCAGACGCGCTGGACTTAGAATCCAGTGGGTAACACCGTGTGGGTTCAAATCCCACCTCTCGCATTTAATATTAAAATTTTTCAGTATATTCATATAGTTCCACATTAAAAATTAAAAATATTTTCAATTACTTTCTTTAACTTCAAAAATATAAAACACATTCATAACTGTAAATCCAAATGTTGCGAAAGATAGCATAGCAATCCTAAACATCGTCACTGCAAACCTTTGAAAAAAAAGAAAAAATCTCCTCTCTTAGTAATCCTCAAGAGGAAGTTACCAAACCTAAGTTTAGTTGAGGCTTGCAATGATATGTTCACAAGGGTTTTATGTACAAAGCTCTCAATTTAGGTTTAAATTGTTGGATTTTTTTAAGGTTGTTCATGTTACAAGATTTAAATCATCAAAAATTGTTATAATATGCCTATGCTTCAATCAATCAAGTGGGAAAATGATACAGTTTACATACTTGACCAAAGACTTCTTCCAGAAAAGATAGAGTATCTCAAATGCACGCATTATGAAGAAGTAGCTAATGCAATTGAAAATCTTTCAATACGGGGCGCTCCTGCGATAGGTATCGCAGCTTCAATGGCTATTGCATTGGCTTCATTGAATATTGAAGCAACAGATGTAAATGAATTTTACAAAAAATTAAAACCTGTTCTTCAAAGAATACTCTCAACAAGACCAACAGCGGTTAATATTCGCTGGGCGGTGGAGAGAATTGATAAAATCATTCACAATAATCTTAATGCCTCTATTGATGAGCTACAATCAATTATTAAAAACGAGGCTTTGAAAATTCAGCAGGAAGACATAGAGATAAATAGAAAAATTGGTGAGTATGCACTGCCTCTTTTCAAAGATGGTTGCACTGTTATGACTTACTGTAACGCTGGGGCTCTTGCAACAGGAGGTTATGGAACTGCTACAGCAGGAATGTATCTTGCAAAAGAGCAAGGGATAAAATTTAAAGTGATTTCATGCGAGACAAGACCTGTGCTTCAAGGGGCAAGAATAACAACATTTGAACTCATGCAGGCAGGAATTGATGTTACTTTAATAACTGACAATTCTGATGGAGCTATTTTAAGAAGCGGTGCAGTTGATTTTGTAATTGTAGGGACTGACAGAACAGTAAGAAATGGAGATGTGGCAAACAAAATAGGCACATACTCATTAGCTGTGCTATGTAAGGAAAATAAAGTTCCCTTTTATGTTGCAGCACCTGTATCAAGCATAGATTTATCAATTGCATCAGGAGATGAGATTCCTATTGAAGAAAGAATTGCTGATGAGGTGACAACTATCAAGGGAGTTAGAATAGCTCCAGAGGGTGTGAAAGTTATTAATAGAGCTTTTGATATAACACCTGCAAAATATGTAACAGCTATAATTACCGAGAAAGGTGCATTTTTGCCAAAGCATATAAAATATATCTCCAACGACAAAAAAATTGAAAAACTGAGGCTTAATCTGTGAATTTAAGGGAGATTCTTCAAAGATACGAAGGAGAACTAAAGGAAGTTGAAAAGGAACTTGTAAACATATTTCAGTCTGATGCAGCCCTGATTCCTACAATTGGCTCTTACATTATAAGCTCAGGTGGCAAAAGGCTGAGGCCTCTTTTTCTTCTTATGTGTTCGGACCTTGCAGGATATAAAGGATACAAAAGAGTGATTCTTGCTGCAGTGATTGAGGCATTACATACTGCAAGTCTACTTCATGATGATGTTGTTGATGAGGCTGAGCTCAGAAGAGGCAAAAAATCTGCAAACAGGATATGGGGAAACCAAACAGTCATTCTTCTTGGCGATTATCTTTATGCAAAAGCTCTTCATATAAGCGTTGCACAGGAAAGCCTTCCGATAATGGAAGCCCTATCTCGTGCGACCTATCAAATGGCAGAGGGTGAAATTCTTCAGCTTATGAAGACAGGGGATCCAACAATCACATTTGAAGATTATATAAAAATAATAACAGGAAAAACAGCTGGGCTTATCACAGCAGCATGCAGAATTGCAGGAATTCTTGCTAAGTTATCCAATGAAAAACTACAAGCCCTGACTGATTTTGGATACCACATCGGAGTAGCATTTCAAATGGTTGATGATATTCTTGACTATGTTGCTGAAGAAAAAGCTCTTGGTAAAACTCTTGGTAAAGACTTGATGGAAGGTAAAATCACCTTGCCTTTGATTGAACTTTTAAAAAAGGCTGATGAAAAAGAAGAGATTGTAACAATTTTGAAAAAAGATAATTTTTCTGACGAAGACCTTGCAAAAATCTTAAATTATCTTAACAAATACAACTGCATTAGCTCCTCAATGCAGATAGCTAAAAATTATGTTGAAAAAGCAAAGGATTCACTTAAGGTTTTTCCAGATTCTCCTGAAAGAGATACTCTTTTTAAAATAGCAGACTATGTTATTCAGAGGAATAAGTAAATGGCTTTGATACTTTTGACAAATGATGATGGATTTTTCTCAAAAGGCATCCAAACTCTTTATGAGACATTGAAGGAAATTGGAGAAGTTGTCATTGTTGCTCCTGACAGAGACCGTTCTGCAGTAAGTCATGCCCTTACAATGCACAGACCTCTTAAGGTTGATTTAATCAAAGAAAATTGCTACAGCTTAAACGGCACTCCTACAGACTGCGTTGTTCTTGGCGTGAAAAAAATACTTCCCCGTGAACCTGACCTTGTAGTATCGGGAATAAACAAAGGAGCAAACTTGGGCGAGGATATCACTTACTCTGGAACAGTTTCTGCTGCAATTGAAGGAACAATTCTTGGAGTGCCATCTTTTGCTATTTCCCTTGTAGGTGAAAGACCTTTTAAATATGAGACTGCCTGTTACTTTGCCTTAAAAATTGCAAAGTTTATTCTTGAAAAAGGACTTCCTCAGGACACGCTTTTAAATGTCAATGTTCCAAATAAAGCTTTGCAAGAGATAAACGGAATAAAAGTAACAAGACAAGGAAAACGCTCATACGAAAACTCAATCCACGAAATTTTCTCACCGTGGGGAGAAAAGCAATACTGGATAGGTGGTGGAGTAGTATCATGGCATAGAATGGAAAACACAGATATTCAGGCAATAATGGAAGGATTTGTGTCTGTCACTCCCCTTCACATAGATTTAACAAACTACAATGCTTTGGATTATCTTATAAAAAATGGGATTGAAAAACAAATATGATGTCGTCATTGTCGGAGCTGGACCTGCTGGAATATTCACTGCATTAGAGCTTGCCAAAAACTCTAACCTAAACATTTTGATTGTTGAAAAGGGCAAAAGTATTGAGCAAAGGCATTGTCCCATGCAAAAAACTGGAAAATGCATGGATTGTCCAGTTTGCAGTATTATTAGTGGTTGGGGTGGTGCTGGAGCATACAGCGATGGAAAGCTTAATTTATCAACAGAAATTGGTGGATTTTTAAACAGATACATTTCAAAGGATGAACTTCAACAACTTATTGATTATGTTGACAGGGTTTATATTCAATACGGAGCACCTCAAAAAATCTTTGCTCCTGATATAGAAACAGTTGAAAAAATAAAGAATGAGGCATCAAAATACGGACTATTGTTTGTTCCCACAAGAATTAGACACATTGGAACTGAAAAATGCTTTGAAGTATTGAAATCAATTAAAGAGTCTCTACAGCAAAAGGTTGACTTCATTTTCAACATACCTGCAGAAAAAATTATTGTTGAAAGCAAGAAGGTGAAGGGTATTACTTTAAAAAATGGAGAAAGTGTCAGTGCTCGTTTTGTTGTACTTGCACCGGGAAGAGCTGGAAGTGCATGGCTTGAGGCAGAAGCAAGAAGGCTTAAGCTGAAGACAGAGCTTAATCCAGTTGACATAGGTGTAAGAGTAGAAGCACCTGCTTCAGTTTGTGACCCTCTCACAAGTATTTGTTATGAGCCTAAGTTTATATATTATTCAAGAACTTTTGATGATGTTGTTAGAACTTTCTGCGTCAATCCACACGGAGAAGTCGTAAGGGAAAACATAGATGGCATATGGACAGTAAATGGCCATAGCTATTCAGACAGAAAAACAGACAATACAAACTTTGCCATTCTTTCAAGCACATATTTTACAGAACCTTTTAAAGAACCAATTTTATACGGGCAAAGCATAGCTCGCCTTGCTAACTTTCTTGGACAGGGTGTTTTAGTGCAAAGACTTGGAGACCTTAAAAAAGGAAGAAGATCAACACCTGAGAGAATATCTCGCAATGCAATTCAGCCTACCCTTAAAGATGCAACTGCAGGAGATTTAAGCTTTGTTCTTCCTTATCGCTATCTTGTGAATATACTTGAAATGCTTGAAGCCCTTGATAATATCATGCCCGGAATAAATTCTTCCCATACACTTCTTTACGGAGTTGAAGTTAAGCTTTATAGTATGAGGTTGAAACTGAACAGCTCTCTTGAAACAGAGATAAAAAATCTTTTCGCTGCAGGTGATGGAGCAGGTGTTTCAAGAGGTTTGATTCAAGCTTCTGCATCTGGTATTATTGTGGCAAGAGAGATTTTAAAAAGATATGGATAAATTTTTGTAAAACTTTCTTCGCCCTGATCATAAATCACTGTAAGCGAAATAATCTTTCTCCCTGCTTTCCGTAATTTCCAAGATGCGAGAGCACAAAGTCCCCTAATCAATCTCGTTTTTCTCCATAGATTTAGAGAATAGATTGCTTCGCATCCTTCGGATGCTCGCAACAACAAAAAATAAAGGTGATGCTCAGATGACTGCAAAAATTACTTAATTTTCAAATGGTTATAGCAATTATTGATTTCTATCTGTATTTTGGGAAAAATATTAAACTTTATTGTCAAAAAATAAACTTGCATGATAAAATTTTTATAGATCAAGCTTTCAAATCATGATAATCTTAAATCTTAATATTAAATTAGTGAGGTGAAAAATGAAGAGAATACTATTGTTTCTGGCAACAAATATTGCTGTTTTATTTGTACTATCCTTAGTTTTAAGGATTCTAAATGTAGAGCCATATCTTACTTCTGTAGGCTTGAATTATCAATCATTGCTAATTTTTGCAGCAGTTTTTGGAATGGGTGGTGCTTTTATTAATCTTGCTCTATCAAAAACATTTGCGAAAATGCTTACTGGTGCTCAAGTGATTAAGACACCTTCAAATGATGTTGAAAGATGGCTTGTAAGAACAGTCTCTGAGTTAGCGCAAAAAAGTGGAATTGGTATGCCTGAGGTTGCCATTTATCAGTCTGATGATATGAATGCCTTTGCAACTGGAATGAGAAGAAACAATGCCTTAGTAGCTGTATCAACTGGTTTGTTAAGAAGAATGAATCCAGAACAGATAAGAGCTGTACTTGCACACGAAATAGCACATATAAAGAATGGAGATATGATTACGCTTACCCTTATTCAGGGTGTTATTAACACATTTGTCATATTTATATCTCGTGTTGCAGGATACATTGTAGACAGACACATATTAAAGAACGAAGAAGGATATGGAATAGGATATTTTGTTACAACAATTATTACCCAGATATTATTCGGAATACTTACCTCAATTATTGTCCTTTGGTTCTCCCGTATGAGAGAATACAGAGCTGATTTCGGAGGTGCTCAATTAGTTGGGAAAAAACCTATGATTCAGGCACTTGAATCACTGAAAAAAGCTATAGACGAACCTTTGCCAGATCAATTAAGAGCATTTGGAATTAAGGGAGGAAAGAAAGGTGGATTTGCTGCTTTATTTGCAACACACCCAGACCTTGATGACAGAATACAAGCTTTGGAGTCAAAGAATTTACCTGAATATATTCCATAAAGGAGGTTAAGCCATGTCAGAGAAAAATGTAATGTTTGAAATGGAGGAGAAGAAAACAAAAGCTGAAATTATCTCATTTCTCCGCTCACTTGCAGAACAGATTGAAGCTGGAAAAATAAAATTTGAAAATATGGAAGAGGAAATTCCAATTCCTGAGCAGATGGAACTTGAGGTAAAAATTGAAAGAAAAGATAAGAAAGACAAACAGGAGATAAGTGTAGAGGTAGAATTACAATGGAGACTATAAACTAAATATAAATCAATTCTTTTTTGTATACAGTTGCAGCTGTTTGCAGAGCATTTATCTCTAAATCGCTGTCAGGAGGAAGTAAAAGTATACGTATATCAGGATTGTTTCCTGCTCCCTCTTTAACTTCTGACAAAACTTTATCTGATTCTGGGTCATCAGTTGCTGTTCCTCCTGCAAGAATTAATTGGCATTGGTAAAGCAAAAATACTGAGAACCAGTTTTTCTCAAACCAATCAAACATTTAAAACCTTATTAACCTGAATTTCATGTGGAGGCTATCAATGTTAAAATTAAAGTTTCAAAGAACATAGCCATCTCATATGCTTTTTGATTTTATCTTGAAAAATTTCTTGTAAATTCTATTATTTTTTCTATTGTCTCTGAAGATGGGTCATGCTCAATTTTATGAACATCTCTAAGTGCGGTTTCAGGACTGACTTTCAAAATTTGGGTTAAAAAATTGTACAAAATCTTTTTTTGTTTTATATTTGTTTTTCAATTTCAAGTTCTTTTTCAGTCAAAGAAATAAAGCCATATTTTGATAATTGATTAATCCTTTCGTTTGCAATTGCCACATCCATGACAAACTTTACCTTTTTTCATGGAGCGGTATATAAGATACACCGCTCCTATAAGTATAAAGCCTGCCATGAAAATTTCAAATAAATCTGTCATATCACAGCTCCCAACCAAGTTTTTACATTATCTTTAATTGCAATAAAAGCTTCAACGACTAAAGGGTCAAACTGTGAACCTGAGTTTTTCTTTATTTCTTCTAATGCCTTATCAAAACTATAGGCTTTTCTGCATGGTCTATCCTGAAACATAGCAGAAAAAGCATCTGCCACAGCTATTATTCTTGCACCAATTGGTATTTCCCTACCCTTTAATCCTGCTGGATAACCCTTTCCGTCCCATCTTTCATGATGATAAAGGACCATATCTGTTACACCACCTTTAGTATTAAAAAATTTCACTGGTCTCAAAATATTTGCTCCTATTTCAGGATGTTTTCTAATCCACTTCCACTCCTCATCTGTCAATTTATCTGGTTTCTGTAGTATGCTATAAGGTATTCCAATTTTTCCTATGTCATGCAAATGTCCAGCAATGTGAATAATATCAGCATGTTCGGTTCTAAATCCCAAAGCAAGGGCTATCATATAACTTAGCACTGCTACTTGTTCAGAATGATTCCGAGTAAATGGATCTATTGCATCTACGGCATTGCCGAGGCATTCGCATAATTGATGCAAAGTATTAAAATCACAATTTTTAACTTCTAAATCATTAAAAACTTCCTTCAATTCAATTGAACAAACAACTGGTTTCATAAATCACCTCCAATTACAACCTTGTTTCTTCCACTTTTTTTAGCATCGTAAAGATATTTATCAGCAAGTTCAATAAGTTCATACTGGTCTTTTGGAGGTGGCAATCCTGCCACGCCAAAGCTTACTGTAATTTTTTCTCTTAAAAGATTAAAAAAATGTTGCTCTACCGCTATTCTCAATCTTTCAGCTATGTTGTAAGCATCATTTAAAAATGTTCCCTTCAACAAGATTAAAAACTCCTCTCCTCCCCAACGACAAAGAACATCTGATCTCCTTAATTTTTGCCCAAAAATCTGTGCAATCTCCTTTAAAACTTTATCTCCTACATTATGTCCGTATTTGTCATTGATTTTTTTGAAATAATCAATGTCTGCAATTGCCAAACTTAGTGGTACTCCGTATTTTTTAAATTTTTCAATCTCAAAATCCAAGATTCGTTCAAAATATCTTCTGTTTAGACATTTTGTCAGTGTATCAAAAATTGCCTCATTTTTAAACACTTCATAATAACTTTTAATTGGACAGACCTTTATTTCAGAAGCCAGTTTTTCATCAAAAGCAATCTTCATATTGTCAACAACTACAACAACTTTACCAGTTACATGCTTATCCCTGTGGACAAGTTCAATTAATTTTCCCTCTCTTAATCCCATATCCATTAATCTTTTTATCTGTTCTGAGCCTTCACTGATATTCACAATCTCTGCAATCTCACCTAAATACATATCATTTAATGAGATTGTTTTCATGGTTTAAGCCTCCGAAGAGGTTTAAAATCCCATAATTCCTCCAACCTGATAAATAATAAATGCAACAGTCCATGCTACTGTTGAGTGAAGCAGAATTGCAAGTCCATATATCTTCCATGTTCCAAACTCCTGCCTCATTGCTGCTGCGGTTACTACGCAGGGCCAATAAAGAAGAACAAAGACTAAAAAGGCATATGCACTCAATGGAGTAAATACCTGCTGGAGCCTTTCTTTAAGAGGTGTTGTCTCTTCCTCCTCTTCTGCAGAAATTGTTTTAATTTCAAATCCAAAGAGATTTTCAAATCCTTCCAACACAGCCTTTCCAAAAGCAAAAACTTGCTGTTTCAAATCATCTGATATACTGCTTTCTTCCTCCTTTTCTTCTTTTTCAGTAATATAAATCTGTGCCATTGTGCTTACAACAACTTCTTTTGCCATGATACCAGAGACAAGTGAAGCTGAGGCTTGCCAATTTCCAAATCCCAATGGTTCAAAAACAGGACTTAATGTTTTTCCAATTTTACCTAACGCAGAGTTTTCTTTCTCTACTCCGAATGGAACATTAAGTAAAAACCACATTAAAACTGATACTCCGAGTATGTATGTTCCTGCTTTTATAATGAAATGCTTTAGTTTTTGCCATGTGTGAATCATCATATCCCTAAAAGTAGGAATACGGTACGGTGGAAGTTCCATTATAAATACAGGTGCAAAACCTTTGAATAGGCTCTTTTTGAGCACAAATCCCAAGATAACCGCAACAAATATACCTAAAACATACAAAGACCAAAGCACTGTTGCTCCATGACTTGCAAAGAATGCGCCTATGAAAAGAACATAAACTGGAAGCCTTGCACCACAAGACATAAGAGGAGCAAGAAGGGCTGTAAGTTTTTTGTCCCTTTCAGTCTCCAAAACTCTTGTAGCATATATGGATGGAACATTGCATCCAAATCCTAAGATTAAAGGAATTATAGATTTTCCGTGAAGTCCTATTGTATGCATAACTTTGTCCATAACAAATGCAACCCTTGCCATATAACCACTTCCCTCAAGAAAGGTAAGAACAAACATTACCATTGCAATAAGAGGAACAAATACTAAAACAGAGCCAACTCCAGCTATTACTCCTTCAGTTAAAAGGGAAATAAACCAATCTGAAGCACCACCTGAACTCAACAAATGGGCTGTCCATTTAATGAGAAAATCATTAAAAAATCCATCAAGCCAATCACTGAAGGGTTTAGAAAAATCAAAGGAGACCTTAAAAACAAACCATAGGGCAAAAAGAAAGATAGGAATTCCCAACCATCTGTTTAGAACAATCTTGTCAACCTGCTCAGTAAAATCTTTTCTTTTTAGATTTTTTTGAGAAATCACCTCCTTTGCAATTCCATGAGCAATTCCATATCTTATATCAGCAAGCATTGATTCAGGCTCCTCACCGTGAACCTTTACAATATGGGTCTCAGCTTTCTTAATAAAATTCTCATCTCCCTTTAGTCCTATTTCCCTTAAGACAACCTCATCCCTTTCAAGCAATTTAAGGCACAACCAACGACTTGGATATTTGCCTAAAACTCCGGGGTCTTTAATTTTTAAAGGTTCTTCAATTATTTTTATAGCCTCTTCAATGTCCTCTCCATAGTTAAACTGCTTTTGATGATATTGCCTTTGTTCTTTTAAAAGAGAAACTATTTTTACAGCATTAAGAAGTTCTTTTATTCCCTCTTTCTTTGTTGCAACAGTAGGGACTATTTTTATTCCTAAAAGGTTCTCCAGTTTTTCAATATCAATTTCTATACCCTTTTTCTTAGCTTCATCGTAAATGTTTAAAGCCATAACAATTGGTATTCCAAGCTCCATAATCTGTATTGTTAGATAAAGGTTTCTTTCAAGATTTGTTGCATCAACAACATTTATTATTAAGTCAGGCTTCTCCTTAACTAAGAAATCCCTTGCAATAACCTCTTCCTGTGTGTATGGACTTAAGCTATACGTTCCCGGTAAATCAAAGAGATTAATGGAAATGTCCTCAAATCCAAATTTAGCTGTTTTCTTTTCAACAGTGACTCCGGGCCAATTTCCAACTTGAAGACTTGTTCCTGCAATTGCATTAATGAGGGTTGACTTGCCTGAGTTCGGATTTCCTGCAACAGCAACAGTTATCTCTCTCATTCTATCACCTCCACTTCAATGTTTTCTGCCTCTGATTTTCTTAGGGAAAGATGATAATTTTTAATGACAATATCAATTGGATCTCCTAATGGTGCTACTTTTTCAACCTTTAAAATTTCACCGGGCACAACTCCCATATCCATAAGTCTCCTCTTTATAATTCCAGAAGAATTATTTGATTTGATTTTTGCTTTCTGTCCAACTTTAAGTTCGCTGAGTTTCATTCAGTCCTCCTAACCATTATTTTCATTGCCATGCCTCTGCCAATTGCTATTCTTGAGTTATCAATTTTTATAAGAATAGGACCACCTCTCTGATTATCAATTACTTCAACAACCTTTCCGGGATGAAAGCCTAATGCTGTGAGATGAGAAAAAATACCCTTTCCTTTACTTATAACATCAATTATTATGCCTCTCTCATTACAACCTAATAGTGCAAGGGGTATCATCCTACGCTCCTCCTTAAAAGTGAATATTAAATCTAACTCCATAGATATTTGCTGCTTTCTTTCCATTTTCCCTTTCTTTGTCCTGCACATACTGATAATCAAGGGTAAGGTCAGAGCTTAAGAATTTGTAGCTGAATAGATTAAACTTTACATATCCTTCAAATACTTGGCTTGAGCTTAAATCAGCCTTTGAAGGAGACTTTAAATATGCATATCCTACTCCTACTTCATCGTCCTTCCTTCCCCAAACACTTCCCTTAAGATTCAATCCAAATGAGACCATTCTGTTGTAATCAACTTGCGCAGAGTCATCCTGCCAGCCTGCCCTTAGAAATGCTCCAAGTGTCTCCTTCACAAGCTCTTGGTCAAAGGATACTCCTATGCCTTTCAGTGCCTTATAGTTTTCTTCATCCCAGTCTAAAAATCTCTTGTTTGTTGTGTATGCATAAAGCCTGTAGTTACCCTCGCCCAAAGATGTCTCAAGCTTGTATCCAACCTGTGCACCTATCCAGTTGTAGTTTCTCTCAGCCTCATTCTTTGAACGCATTCCAACAACCCTAAAATGAAATCCATTTATTTCAAACTCTCCTGCAACTCCATAGTCATAATTTGGAAGATTTGCAAGGGGATTGTTAACCAATGCCTCATTCATAAACTGCCCAATTTCATCATTTGCAAAGGCATTGTCATCAATAAAGGATGTTGAGCCAATTATTCCAGCTGTAAATTTAAGGGATGTCTCCTTTGCAAGTTCAAACTTATGGGAGTACCAAAGCTCCAGAAGATGGTCCCTTGAGCGACCATTAATGTTTTTTAGGTCAATGAAAACATCATCTGCATTTGAGGATAAAGTGAAAGGATAGCTTGAATCCTTAAAACCACTTCCCTTAGCAAAGCTCGCTCTTAAGAAAAATTCATCATTTTCAGTTGGTCTCAAAGATACATTAAAATCAATAACTGCAGAGCCACGGTCTTGTCTTTTCTTTTTTGTCTCATCATCCAAGTAACCCTTGCTCATATTGAGCCACTGATAAACTGTTGTTGCTGTTCCTGAAATTGAAAACTTCTCTGTAATGTCTGCTGCATTTAAATGAAATGGAATTAGAAGAATTAATAAAGATAGAACAAGAAAGAAAACTCTCATGCCAAACCTCCTTTTTCATATAATTTTTTGAGTTGCTCAAGACATTTTCTTAATGTGCATAAGCCACAACTATGTGCCATAAAACATGGAATTCCTTTTGTTTTTGCATAACTTACAACTTCATGCTTAACTGGATGGGCAATCTTATCCGTAAATATAAGAACTGCATCTACTTTGCCAATCTTTTTAGTTACATTCTTAGCTCCTTTAGTATAAACCTTCAGTTTTACACCCATCTTTTTCGCTTCATTTTCATAATGTTCAACAAGCCTATCCATTCCTCCAAGAAGCATTATACTCATTTTAAACCTCCATTTTTTTATTTTAAAAATGTTTTATAGTTCTAATTATAACAAATCAATCTAATATTGTCAATATCGCAAAAAATTATTTTAAAATCAAAATATTAGTTGAGATATTAATGAATCAAATGTTTTAATAAAAAATAAATGCAAAATTTAAGAATAAAATGAAAACTTATGAAAATTTATATTGAATGAATAAGTTGTCAATATTGTATAAAAAGAGCTATTTAGAAGATAAAAATCAGGCATTGAAAACTCTGAAGTGCAAGCTCGAAAAAACTATTATAACTTCATTGATTTCTTCTACTTTAAGATTACCAACTTTAAATATACGATTAAGTCTTTTATTACTTGGCTAACTTAAAATTCCTTTTTTCAAAATCCTCATAAAAAATTGAAATTGCATGACTGGCTTTATTTGTTTGTATATTTATCTGGCAAAGAATTATGTCATTACCTTCCAAAGTTGAAACAACTAAAGCTATTCGCCTTTTAACTTGTGTTAGTTCAGAAAAAGGAAAGGAAAAGGAACAATCACGACTTCCCTTTTAAAAACTCTGCCATGTCTTATACTCTTTTGGGTTCATCCAATCTTTTTTGAGAGAGGATTCACAAAGTCTGCTTGAAGTCTCTCTTTTTCATCATTTATTTGGAAATAGGAAAAAATGGTTAACCATTAATTTGCAAATAACTACAATTTTTAAGGGTTTCAAAGAATTTTAAAGAAATATATAATTGAGATTGATATCTTTTTTGTTATTCTTGCTTAAAACGATTTGATTTTTTATATTTTTGATATGGCATTTCTTTTGTATACCTTTTCATTATTTAACCAGAAAGAAACTTAATTAGGAAGTGAAATTATGTTATCAGTATTAAAATTTTTTAAATCCAAAACAATGGTAAAAATGGGACTGAAGATTCGGAGTTATTAAAAAATGAAACATTGAACTTGTCTCAGGTATAAACGCGGTTAAGGATATACTGAGAAGACTTGATACAGACTATATCTTTGTAAACCCCGATACAGGAAACCGATATATAGACATTAAAAAAAGTTTTGCAAAAGCATGCAAATGTGCAGGAATTAAGGATTTTCACCTCCATGATCTAAGGCACACCTTTGCAAGTCATCTTGTAATGGCAGGAGTAGACCTTACAACAGTATCAAGGCTTTTAGGACATAAAACCATAACCTGACCTTGAGATATTCACACCTTGCACCTGAACACATGAGCAGAGCAGTAGACATCCTTGACAGCCATATAAACAAAAAATCAACTGCATATTTACTGCATAGTTTGGCAGGTAAGTAAGCATGTCTAAGGCAGGCAAGTCATTGATTTTCAAGAATGGAGCTGAGGGGAGTCGAACCCCCGACCTCTTGAATGCCATTCAAGCGCTCTCCCAACTGAGCTACAGCCCCGTTCTTTAAAAATAACATATCTTTGTGGTTATTTGTCAAATAAATTGTTCTGTTCTCTAATGTCATCGTATGTTAGATATATGGACATTGCGAGATATTTTATTTCTGAGGCTACACTTTCTTTTTATGAGATTGCTTCGCCTGCCTGTCGGCAGGCTCGCAATGACCCCTTCCTTCGACATTGCGTGTCCGAGCAGAGCGAGGAGGAAGCAATATCGTCGTCATAGTGACATAGAGCGACAGTGCTACAGAACGACAGAACTTATTTTAAGAAGAGATTGCTTCGGTAGACCTTTGGTCTGCCTCGAAATGACCCCTTCCCTTGTTATTGCGAGGAGCGAAGCGACGAAGCAATCTCAAAACATTCGTAAGAAGTAAAAAGTGAGGCGCAAGGGGTGAAAGGTAAAAGACGAGATTGCTTCGCATCCTTCGGATGCTCGAAATGACAGCAAAAAATAAAATTTTCAAATGGTTATATCAATTATTGGATTTCTATCGCTATTTTTCGGATATAATATTTCTGCAATGGTTAATTTTATGATACCTCGCTCTGGGGAAATACTTTTGTGGGATAATGTTGATGAATTAAAAAGATTGATAGATAAAATAGACTTTATTTTCAAAGAGTTCCCAGATAAATTTCAGGACACGAAATTACTTGCGGAGGAAGTAAAAGAATATATTGTACAGGTTGACCCTTTCTTTGATATTTACTCCAAAAAAGTTTGTTCATGCTGCACGCACATATGTTGTTTGAACAAAAATAGCAGATATGAGTATGATGATTTGATTTACATTTTAGCATTAAGAGAAAAATTTCCAATACCAGACAGAAATCTTAAAGAAACAGAACCATGCTACCTTCTTACAGAAAAGGGATGTAAAATTCCGCGTTATCTCAGACCTCTTAGATGCAACTGGTATCTGTGTAAAGAGCTTTACAAGGAGATGGAGTCAGCACCTGCAAGAGTTTTTAGAGAATTTTCAAATACTTTTAGTAAAATGCTTCAAGTAAGACAGCAGATGCTGAACTCCTTTTTTCAGTCATTATTTGACATTCAAAACAATATATGAAACAACTCCGTTTCTGTAAAACCAAACCACAGCCCTGTCTTTTGTTGTATTCGCAATTTTCATAAAGTCTTTTACATTCCTTATTTTTTGGTTGTTGATTTCCATGATTACATCACCACGACCAAGCAATCCGTATGCAGGTGAGTCTTGGTCAATTGAAGAAACAACCACTCCGCTGATTCTCTTGGGAATGTTTAGCTGATTTCTTATTTTGTCTGTAAGTTCTTCAACTTGTATTCCTGAAAGTACTGATTCGCCCATAGCAACTTTCTGTTCAGAGGGTTGCTCTCCAATAGTTACGCTAAGTGTATATTTTTTACCATCTCTTATTATTTCCATCTGTACTGTTTTGCCTGGAGGTGTATTGCCAACAAGATTTCTAAGATGGGCAGCATCTTCTACATTTTTTCCGTCAAAGCTTATGATTACATCTTTCATTTTAAGACCAGATTTTTCAGCAGGGCTTCCTTCCTGAACATCTGTCACAATTGCTCCTTTTATTTCCCTCATACCAAGAGTTTGAGCGATATCAGAGGTAACATCATGAATACTGACTCCGAGCCATCCACGAATTACTTTTTTGTGCTTTATTATATTTTCCATAACTACTTTAGCCATGTTGCTCGGAATAGCAAAGCCTATTCCCTGATATCCTCCAGTTGTGCTAAAGATAGCAGTGTTAATTCCAACGAGCTCTCCCCGAACATTTACAAGTGGTCCACCAGAGTTTCCGGGATTAATTGCTGCATCTGTTTGGATAAAGTCTTCATAGTCTGCAATTCCAACATTTGCCCTGCCTGTTGCGCTTACTATTCCGCTTGTAACAGTAAGATTGAGTCCATAAGGATTTCCGATAGCAATGACTGTCTCGCCAACCTTAAGTTTTTCAGAATCTCCCCATTTTATGGCTCTTATTTTGTCTGCTTTGATTTTTATTACCGCAATGTCAGTCTTTGCATCAAACCCTATTACTGTGCCGTCAAAAACTCTCTTGTCATAAAGCTTAACCTTAATTTCATCAGCGCCTTTTATGACATGGTAATTAGTAAGAATGTATCCAGACTCATCAACTATTACTCCAGAGCCGAGAGAAGTCTGTGTGAATTCCCTTTGTCTGTCAAATAGTCCTTCAAACTCGTCACCAAAAAATCTTCTGAAAAAGGGATCATTAAAGGGAAATGGCATGGGCTGTCTTTTTATCTTTTTAGTTGTATAGATGTTGACAACTGATGGTTGTACAGCCTGAACCACCTCTGCCATCGCATTTCCTATTTTTGAAAGTAACTCCTGCGATTCTTTTGAAATTTGATAATCTTGTGAAAATCCTTTTGGCTGAATATCAAATTTTGATGCAATCACAAGTCCTATGGTTATACCAATCAATATCAGAAATATTCCCGGTAAAATATACTTCCTGTTTAACCTCATATCGGATACCTCCTATTTTTTAAGCTTTTCCCAATCCTTAAGAAATTTTTCAATGCCTATGTCAGTAAGTGGATGTTTTATGAGTTGCTTAATTACAGAATATGGGATAGTAGCAATATCTGCTCCTATTCTTGCTGTCTCAAGCACATGCAATGGGTTACGAATGCTTGCTACAATCACTTCTGTGTCAAAGGCGTAATTTTCAAAAATGATTTTAATATCTCTTATTAAGTCCATTCCAAAATGACTGATATCATCAAGCCTTCCGACAAAGGGACTCACATAAGTTGCACCTGCTTTTGCTGCAAGAAGTGCTTGAGTGGGAGAGAAAACCAGTGTTACATTTGTTTTAATTCCTTCCTTTGAAAGTTTTTTTACTGTCTTAAGTCCATCCTCTGTCATAGGAATTTTGATCACTATGTTTGGGTGAATTTTGCTTAATTCAAGTGCTTCTTTGAACATATCTTCATGTTTCAATGATACAGCTTCAGCACTAACAGGACCATCAACTATTTCACATATTTCTTTGAGAAGGCTTATGGGTTCTCTGCCTTCCTTTGCGATAAGAGAAGGATTTGTAGTAACTCCATCAATAACTCCAACTTCCCATGCTTTTTTAATTTCCTCAATATTTGCTGTGTCAATAAAAAATTTCATTCCTCATCCTCCTGTGTAACCTTGATTATAAAGTTTTCTCCTTCTTTTTCTATTATTAAACCATAAACAGGTGCTAATTCAAATAAAGAACGACCTAAAAGCAAGGGTATTAAATCCTCATTAATTGATAATTTTTCTTTAAGCCAATCCCTCACGGAAGAGTCGTAAAGTATCATTTCAGCTATTTTTTCTATGTTTTCCTCTTTACCTTTTTTCAATTTGCTTATCAGTTCATCAAATCTTGCAAGGGAACAGTTTTTTTCATGCTTATCTATAATATCGTTAATAAGCTCTATGCTTCCAAATAGATTTTTTCTCGTAAGTCTTCTTTCTTCAAGTCCTGTAATTGTAATATTTTGTGACCAGCATTCATATTCACGACATACAGTAGGTCTATTTTCATATATTGTGCATCCTTCCTCGGGGTCATAAAACAGACACATAAAACTACCGAAAATTGGACGAATTTTTATGAGCTCCATTGAGCTGTAATAAGTATCTGCATCAATGGATGAGCGAATTTTTTCGTCTTCTCTGATTGTATAAATATCCTTTTCTGAAATGATACCTTTTGTAAGCAACGGCATATCTTCTTTTAGTATCACAGGGGTGTCTCTTCTACAGCATTCTCCGCACCTTTCACATGCTGTTTTTTGTGAAAATTTCATTTTTTTGGGTTGACCATCAGGTGTATAGCCGGTTACTGTATGGGATTTCTTGGCAGACGGTTTATAAACTGTACCATCTGGTAAAACTATCTCTAAATTAGGGTCTTTTTCTGTCATCTTTTTCTCCTTTTATGAGATTGTTTATAAATTCTGCGTAATGCAAAATTTTTTTATTTTTAAGAGCAAAATTAAACTGAATCATACAATTTGGGCAAGAGCTTATTATTATGTCCACCTTTTGATATTCTAAAACTTTTTTCCCCAGAATATCCATAGACTGCTTTTCAAATAAGAAAGAAAATAGTCCTGCAAATCCACAACAACCATCTTTTTTCTTGATGCCAAAATCTTTTAGTAATGATAGAATTGATTCTGTTTCTTTTGTATAATTTTTGGAATGGCATGAAACATGAAAAATCGTTGATAGTGACTGATAATTGGTGGATAGGGTTTGATGAAAAGTTATATCAGAGATTAAATCTGCAAGTTTTAAAACTTTTATCTCATCGCCAGTGAAATCTTTGTAAACATCAGAAATAAAATGGGCACAAGTAGGACATGGTGTGATTACTCCATCAATATTGAAATAATTGTAAATTTCTATGTTTTTTCTTGCAAGCTTTATCATGTCCTCTTTAAATCCTGCAGATAAAAGCGGTGCACCGCAGCAGTATTGTTTTGGTATGATAACTTCAAAATCTGCGAATGTCAGGAGATTTATGAGGGCTTCTGAAATAAAAGGAAAGTGGAAGTTTGTTGTGCATCCTAAAAAAAGTGCAACTCTTCCCTTTGGTCTGACTTTATTGAATATTCTAAAAGCTTCGTTGTCAAATTTTTTATTAGGAAAAAAAGAAAATTTTTCAAGGAAGTTTGTAGGCAATTTTTTTTGTTTTTTTAATAAATTTACAATTGGTTTAATCTGGTTTACTGTTCTTATTAGAGAAAAGAATGCTCTGGGATAAAGTGAAAAGTATTTAAAAAGTAATCCGCTTAAGCCCTTATGCATTCTCTCTCTCGCCTCGTAAACAAGATATGGCACATTCACATCAAGGGGGCAGTTGTTTGAGCAGTCTCCGCACAAAAGGCAACTGAAAACTCTTTCCCTTAAATTTGTGCTTTCTTTGATTTTATTTTCTTTGAAATAGCTTATGAGTTGAGCCCTTCCTCGTGGAGAAAAGGCTTCATTAAGAAAAATGGAGTAACTTGGACAAATATTTTTACATTTTCCGCATTTATTACATTCTACAAAGTTCATTTTTCTTAGGTTGGGATGTTTTGATGAATGTGGTAGTTTTCCTGATGGAGATTTGAGTCTTTTTTAATGGTAATTCTGATTTTTTTGCTATTTTCAAGCTCTTCCAGAGAGTCCCTCTCCTCATCAGTGAGCAGGTCTGCTACTTGAGGATTGGTTAAAACAGTGATTTCAGTTCCTTCAGGCACAGTAAGATATCTGAGCTTTCTTAAAATCTCATAAGCTACAGACCTTATGCTTTTAATTCTTCCCTTTCCTTCACAATACGGACAGCTGTCGCACAATATTTCTTCAAGACTCTCTCTTGTTCTTTTTCTTGTCATCTGAACTATTCCAAGTTCAGTAATATTGTATATCGTTGTCTTTGCCCTGTCCTTTTTTGTTGCCTCAGAGAGGGCATTTATGACCTTCTGTTTGTTCTCTTCCTTTTCCATATCAATAAAATCTATCAAGATTATTCCACCAAGATTTCTTAATCTTATTTGATAGGCTATTTCTTTGACTGCCTCAAGATTTGTACGAAGAATGGTATCTTCAAGATTTTCTTTACCAACGAATTTTCCTGTATTTACATCAATTACATTCATTGCCTCTGTCTGGTCAATTACTATGTAACCACCAGATTTCAACCACACTTTTCTTCTTAAAGCTCTGTCAAGATCAACTTCTATTCCAAAGGCATCAAATAATGGCTCGTCTCCTTCGTAAAGTTCTATTTTTTCAGTAAGGCGAGGGAAATAAATTTCTGCAAATTCTTTAAGTCTTTTCCATTCCTCGTAACTGTCAATAATCAATCTGTCTACATTCTGGGTCATAAAATCCCGCAGACTTCTCAATACAAGGTCAAATTCGCTATGAATTAAAGAAGGGGCATGGGCTTTGTCTTTCTTTTTCTGGATATTGTCCCAAAGCAAAAGGAGAAAATCTATATCTTTTTGAATTTCCTCTTCTGTGGCATCTTCGCTTACTGTTCTCATAATTAGTCCAAAACCAGAGGGTTTAATTCTTGTAGCTATCTCCTTAAGCTCTTTTCTTTTATCCTCATCCTCTATTTTTCTTGAAATTCCAATGTGTTCCATGCCAGGCATCAGCACGACATATCTACCCGGCAAGGTTATCCTTGATGTTACTCTTGCACCTTTTGTTCCGATAGGGTCTTTTGCAACTTGAACAAGAATCTCCTGTCCTTCTTGAACAAGCTCCTCAATGGATGCATCTTTGACATCAAGTCTTGAGAGAAACTCTGTATCTTCCTCTGCTTCCAAAAAGGGATAAAGCTCTTTGATTCCTCCCCTTATATCATCAACATAAAGAAATGCAGCTTTATCCAAGCCAATGTCAATAAAGCATGCCTGCATGCCTTTTAATACTTTTACAACTCTGCCTTTGTATATATTGCCTACATAGCTTGAGTCTCCCTTTCTTTCGGTATAAAACTCAACAACCTGCCCACCTTCAAGAAGGGCAACCCTGCATTCTTGCTTGCTTACATTAATTAAAAGTTCATTGCTCAAGGTTCTAATACTCCTCCGTTTTGTCTGTAAATCCTTACTCTCTTTATATATAGGTCAGTTGCGGGTATTTCAAAAATATTTTCAACAATCTCTGTAATTCTTGCCTTAATTTCTCCATCTTTAACTATTATACACACTTCTTCAGGATTAATCTGAATTTTTTCAACAAAATCTGAAAGAGGATAAGCTTTTTCTTTTCTTTCAATCACTTTATTTTGTAGTTTTTCAGTATTAATTGGAGCAAATCCATGTTCTGACTTTATTATGTATTCGTAACGGTTAATAAAGGCACTGATAGATGGAGTCTGGGGGGAAATTACTTTTGCAGATTTTATCTTCAAGCCTTCAGGCAAAAGTCTGTTCATTCTTTCAATGTATTCTTCTTTAAACTCTCCGTAAATTTTTAAGTCAAAATACTCTGCATCGGATTCTATCCCAACAGAGAGGGAAGGACCAAAGGAAATTTCGGGCTTTGGATGAAATCCTTTTGATAAAACAAATGGTATCTTTGCCATTCTCAAAACTCTTGTAAGCAGGTTTCCAAGTTCAAGCTGGGAAAGATATTTTAAAGAGTCTTTTTTTATATGGCAAAATCTCACATTAGTGATTTGTTCTGAAAGAACAGAATCTGAAAGAATGATGCTTGCTGTTTCAGGCTCATTTTTTTGTGAATGAATATTGCATTTTTCTATACCACATAAGGAGCATTTCTGTAAGCATTCTTCAGTACTTTGAAGGTTTAATGCTTTTTCAAGCTCTTTCTGAAGAAAATCTTTTTTTACTCCTGCATCAATAAAATCCCATGGAAGCTGGTGGTTGGTGGATGGTGATTGGTGAATGGGATAATTTTTTTGGGCATATTCAAATAAATCTATGCCTGTTTCATTCATTGCATCAAGCCATCTGCTGAAGTTAAAATGCTCTGTCCATGCCGAAAAACTCTCTCCCTTAAGCCATGCACTATAAATAACTTCACCAACTCGTTCATCACCCCTTGAAAGTCCTGCTTCAAGAATACTCATTTGAGGGTCATGGCCTTTATAATGAATTTTGCTTTTGTGGAATGAATTTTTTATGAAATCAAGCTTTTCCCTCATCTCTTCAAATCCAATTTGTCCAAGCCATTGAAAAGGAGTATGAGGTTTTGGAATAAAAGGAGACGCAGTTACATTAATGTCAACGAATTTTTTTGTATAATTTTTAGCAAGTTTTAAAATTCTTCTGCTTAAATTTACAATTTCTTCAATATCTTCTTCAGTCTCTGTTGGAAGTCCTATCATAAAATAAAGCTTTATGCTGAGCCATCCTTCTTCAAAAAGAATTGAGCAAGCCCTTTCAATATCTTCATTTGTTATATTTTTATTAATTACGCATCTTAATCTTTCGGTAGCTGCCTCAGGTGCAATTGTAAATCCTGTTTTTCTTGTAAATTTTATCTTCTGCGCAAGCTCTTTTGTAACTTTATCAGCCCTTATTGATGGTAGGGATATAGCGATTCCCTGTCCGGTAAAAGTATTGTTTAAAGAATCAACAAGCTCCATCAAATAAGGATAATGTCCGATGCTAAAGGAAAGTAAAGAAAGTTCTTCGTAACCAGTATTTTCTATAGACTTAACCGCAAGCTCTAAAACATTTTTTAGATTTCTAATCCTCAAAGGTCTATAAATCATGCCTGCCTGACAAAATCTGCATCCTGAAGGGCATCCCCTTGATACTTCAATGGAAACTCTGTCATGAACAATTTTTGCATATGGAATTGGTGGGACAGTTGGAAAATCAGCTTTATCTAAATTTTCAACAAATCTTCTTTTTACAGGCTTTTTCCCAACAAAGGGAACATAAAAACCTGAAATATTGCTTATTTCAAGCAGTAAATCCTCTTTTGTTCCTCCATTCTTTTTCCAATCTCTGTAAACATTTACAAGTTCAACAACTGCCTCCTCACCTTCTCCAATTAAAAAAGCATCTATAAATTGAGACATTGGCAAAGGATTCAATGCACAAGGTCCACCTGCAACAACTAAGGGATATTCTTTACTTAGTCTTTCTGTCCATCTTAAAGGAATTTGAGATAGATCAAGCATATTTAAGACAGTTGGATAAGAAAGCTCATACTGAAGACTAAAACCAATAATGTCAAATTCTTTAAGTGGAGTTTTTGTCTCAAGGGATGCGAGCGGTATCTTGTTATTTTTCATGTATTCAGCCATATCAACCCACGGATAAAAAACCCTTTCAGCATATACATCGGGCATTTTGTTTAAAATGTGATAAAGAATTTTTAAGCCAAGATGGGACATTCCAATTTCATAGATATCTGGAAAACAAAGAGCAAATCTTATAAAATTTTTGCCTTGTTTTTTTATGGCATTAATTTCGCTGTTTATGTAGCGGGTTGGTTTTTCAAATTTGAGCAGATTCATTTTTTAATTTTAATTGGTTGCTAAGAGTTATTTCAAAAGTTATAATATTTCCAAGCAAAATTAAAAGATTTTTAAGTATCATTGCGAGTTCTTTAGTTACTTCAGACCTTTGTTTCGTTATGGAGAATGCTTGGAAGCTTGAGCAGTGGTAACCACTCACAATGAAGCTTGAGAATCGCATAATTTTAGTTGTAATAAATAAGTCTATCAGTTAAAAAATTTTTATCGTATCAAATTAAAACAAATCAAAAAATAGTGAACCACCGATTAAAAATTCATTATATCCTCTGTTGACATTGCCCTTAAAGAAAAAGACCGCCTTACCAAAATTAAGATTTTTCTCTATGTATGCTTCAAGGGAACCACCAAGTTTTCCTTTCTTGCTACCAGCGTAGTTACTATTAAAGTCATCAACAGCAGGCTGGGTTTCAGGATACGGACCATTTAAAGGATATTTTGGTGAATCTTTTGTTTTTTCGTATATGTATCCAATGGCGGTTTTTATATCAATGTTTTCTGTGCAGCATTTTTTTTCTGTGTATCTGAAGCTTATTCCCGGCATAAGGAAAACCTGCGGACTATAATATCCACCGTGACCATATGTAAAATAGTTAGTGTTTTTGCTATAGTGATCAAATACCAAGAATAATCCAAGATTAACAGTCCTTTCTTTATCTAAATCCCTATAAGCACCGAAACTAATCGTACTTGAAAAATGGTTATTATTTATGACATTTTTACCTTTTAAAATATCATACTGTGCTTTTACAGTAAACCAAAGAGGTTTTGAAAGTTTAAAAGAATATTCTCCAGACACACCCGTAGATAATACCATTCCCCATTTGTCGTTTGTATAAGGGTCTTTCTGTCCAATATAGGACAAAATTGAGTCATTGACTTGCTTTCTGAATAAATTTATTTTCCAATCTTTATCATAAATAATGAAATCAATAACTGGAGTAGGACTATAAAGAGCGTTGAGAGGAGATGAACCAAGTATAATGACTAAAGAAGGAATTCCATCTTTTTTAAAGGTTATTTCAGGTTTAAGAGTCAATTTACTGTCTATTGGAGTTTGTAAAGCAGGTTTTCCATCTAAAGAAAGATAATATCTGCCAATTTGTGCTTTTTCTGAAATACTTCCTGAGTTCAAATGTTCACCTACTATGGAAAATATTAAAACATTACTATTTGGAAACGGATAAATAAGGCTGATTCTGTTTTCAAATATTTTAATCTTAGACAGTCCGCTTTCTCCTTTTTTGTACCTGTAAGAAGGTGAGATTTGGATTTTCATATATTTTTCTCTGCTGTAGCATGCTTGTTCATCTCTGTAACTAACAAAAGATGCTGTGACAGGCATACCCTCTTTGCAGTAATAATCTGAAGCAATTTTTTTCAATACTTCATCTTCCTTTTCACTTAGCATTTTCATTAAAGAAAATGCTTTTTCCCTTTGTCCATCATCAAGTAACTTACCTATTGAGGTTGAGTAAACTGTAGATTTAATGCTTGAGTCCAAGATTTTGCTGTTTTTTTCTGAAAACTCTAACGCTTCATCAATTTTATTTTGAGAAAGAAGCGTAAAAATAAGTCCCCTTAATGCATTTTGTTCTGAGGTTTTATTAAATAGCTCCCTGAATATTTCTTCAGCCTCTGGATATTTTTTATTGCTGTAGAAATGCCACCCTAAAAATTCCTTTGCAAATAAGTTTTCTGGGTCTAATTTAAGTATCCTTTGCGCATAATCAAACTTTTTTGCCTCATCTATATCTTCTCTTGAGAGATTTTTCTGAAGGATGCTGATCTCTAATTTTTCTAATTTATTAACAAACAATGTCTCTTTGCTGAAATGTGACCACTGTTGTTCTTTTAAATTTGCGAATTGTTCATATTCAATGTAAGATGACAGTTCTGCGACTATTCCATATCTGAGTTCAACAGGAATGTCTTCGCAATTAAGTAATAAAAAAAGCGTCTCCTGTCCCATCTTTTTATCAAAGGGTAGAATTTTCTTTGCTGCCTCAAAAAATATATCTGCCATGTAACATCTATTGGGTTTTTCTATGTGCCTTTGAATAAATTTCTTTAGTTCCTTATTATCTCCTGTTTTCTTTGCTTGTTCATAATCTTTGCTAACAATCTCCCTCTCTAAATCTAATAAATCTATCTCTATATTAAATTTTTTTGCTATTTCTAATGCTTGTTCAGGATTACCAGTTGCTCTCAATGTTAAAACAAAACCTTTAATGGAGTTTTTATCTTCTGGATAGTATTTAAAAAGTTTTTCAAAGTAATCCATTGCTTTTTTAAAGTTTTTATTGTTGTAATAATGCCAAGCAAGAAACTCCAGGGCTGATTTATCATTTGGTGCAATATCTAAAATTCTATTGGCATAATTTACTTTATCTAATTCAGAAACTTCTGATGTCCAAAGCAGTCTTTTTAGTTTGTCCTTTTCAGATACAACATCAGGTTTTAAGTGTATTTTTTGAGGTTTTAGTTTGGGAATTTCCCCATAAGTAATTCCTTCTTTTAGAGACTCCTCTTTTTTTGTATCTTTGGTTTCAATGGTAATGCCTGTTTTATCTTTTCTTTCAATTATTATTTCCCCTTGTTTTTCAACTCCCCTTTGTTCCCTTTGAAATGGTTTTGGAATTTTAGGAAAGGAAATAGGCGGTTCAGCAAAGGCTGTGAGCACTGTAAAAAATATTGTCATTACTGCTACTAAGGTTTTCATCTTTTTCCTACCATTGAACACAGTAAAAATAAACTCCATGAATAGTAATTTCTCTCTTCATTTCTTAAAATTTCTTTGGCTTTTGCAAATAACTCATCTGATAGCTTTTTATCTCCTATTGCTTTAGCTATCAGACTATAAACTGCATAAAAACCAGCAGGTGCATTACAATTTTTGTTTATTTGTTCGTCCTGAAGATAAATTTCAGCTGGTATGCAATTATTTTTTTTGTAAATTTCAATTAGTGAAAAGTAATCTTTTGTTTTTTCTTTTATTTTCTCTCTGTTGCTCAATGCCAGATAAAGTGGAACTCTGATTGCATCAAAGCCAAAATTTTCATATTTTAATTTGGCTTCTTCATCTGAGATTTGGACTTGCTTTTTGATTCTGATTTCATTGTTTTCTAATTCAATCCAGTTTGGAGGAAAGGCAAAAATACCAAATTTTGCCCTTCCTAAGATGAAAAGAGAACTTTCAATGATTTTTTCCCAGAAATCCCTTTCATCTAATAATGCAAAAAGTTCAAAGGCAGGAAAGATAAAGTAGGAAGGATTTACAGTAATAGTTTTTTCAGAATAAAAGCCATAATAACCCGGTAAAAGTAAATGCATGCCTGAAAAATTTATATAAAGGTGTTTCTTTATATCCGAAAGGATTGAAAAAGCCTCATTTTTGTAATCTATTCTGTTAAATTTTTCAGAAGCCTTCAGTAAAGCAAATGCAATTAATATATCTCCATCTGTTGCATTGTTGTAATCAATTACATTCCATTCACCATTTGGTCTCTTTCCCCATTGCCACGCAAAAAGTTTATCATTTTTTCGGACTTGCAGGTTATCCTTAGTCCATCTCCAAACTTTTTCAAAGGTTTCCAAATCATTAAACTCCAAAGCAAAAAGCATTCCATATCCTTGACCTTCAGAATGGGAGATTTGATTATTATGATAATCAATAATTCTGCCATCGGAAGAAATAAACTCTTTTTTAAAGGATAACCAGAAATCTATCATTTCTTCAGCCTGTAAGTTTTGAACTGTAAAAATCATAAGCAAAACAAGCAAAACTGCTTTAACTTTCATGTTTCTTTAATCTTAATTTCATAATTCCCTTGAGTAACTTGAATAATAAGAAACTGAATAAAATAAAGGTAATCAACAACGTGACTATTGTAATATAAGGATGCTTATAAACAAAATAGCTTAAAGAGTTGATCATTCCAAGCCTTCCAATGTAATATCTATCCCCATGCTTTGCAGATATTATAAATTTAAACTTTTCACTTTCAATATCTGCTTCAGGATTCAAAAGAACCGTATTTCCATCAACTAAAGCTTGCACTGATGGATTAATAAGCAGATAAGAAGATTTTTTCAGCGTTTCATGGTCGTATGAAGTAAGAATTAAAATGGTTTTTCCATTTTTCCACGGCGACTCTATTTCAGTTAATAATGCCCAATTTTTGTCCATAAAGCCTGAGAAATTGGCTATTTCTCTCTCTCCTTGAATATCGTATCTCAAAAATTCCTCAGAAAAATCTACCGGTAAAATTTTACTAAAAAGCTGTATGGCTCTGTATTCCCATGATTTGAGTTTTCTTTTTGTATCTGTCAAGGCATTGCTAAGCACATAACCTTCTGAATTCTTGAATGGAACTTTTGATTTTATTTTTTCCGGTAATTTTTCAAAATTACCTATTATTAAAGCATTACCATCAATTTTATCTGGATTTGAGATTATGTTAATGTTAACAAATGGTGATTCAGCTTTCTGAGTTAATGCACCAATAAGATTTAAGGCAGATGATATCTCTGATTCACTTTTTTCAAGAAGAACTAAAGCATTGTTTGTTGTTTTAATAAATGGAAATCCATTAGCAAATAATAATTTTAAATCTGGCATAGCAACCCATCTATCCACATTCGGCACCACAATCTTTGAATCGTCAAAGATTGTAAGTAAAAGGTTTTCTGTTTGGACAAAGGCGCAAGGGTCTTGGCTTTGGGGAGTCAGAACCGGAATGAAGGAAATTTTATTATATCCCTTTTTGAAGTCTGTCATAGGTATTTTGATCACATAGTCCTTTATATAACCACCCTTTGAGTTGTCTAATGAAATCGGTTGTATAAATTTTCCATTAACTGAAATATTTATCATGCTACTTGGTCTCATTCCACTTCCATAGGAAAAGTTCAGCAGAATTGTTAAGAAGTCGTTTGGCTTAAGAAAAGCCTCTGAAGGCATGTTAAATTCAAGGTCTACTGAACCGGCATATATTCCTTTTAACATTCGGGTTTTGTAGCCTAATTCCTTGAAAAGATAAACTTTCCCTAATTGCAGGAAATTTGTCATCGGCGATTTTTTTGAAGTATAATTTGAAATTGTTTCAACTTTGATTGCTGGCATTTTTATAAATCTGAAATCTATGAAAGAAAAACTTTCAATTAGGTAATTCAATTTTTTCCTATCATCCGATGATAAGGCAACAACTGCATATTTTTGACCCTGTGGATGGGACAATATTGAGATGCCATCTGCGGTTATTCTTTCTCCTAATAATTTCCTTGTAAATTGATTTGTACCTATAATCACATTGTCCATATCATTTTTGATTTCTTTGCCTATTTGAAATTGAACAGGTCTGTATTTTAGCCTTAATGCTATTGCAGATGCTGTTTTCATTGCAGATAATATATTTTCATCATTAAAATTTTCAACTACTAAGTTAACTGCATAAGATGGAAAAATTTTGTCATCAAACAAAAATTCGTCAATTGAACTCAGAAGCATTGGTATTTCTTTTTGGGTATAATCAATGTTTAAAACCGCTCTGTCAAAAAATAAAGTTGTCCACAATTCTTCTGCTGCAGGGTCTTCGCAAAATTCCTGCGAGTGCTGAGCAACCTTAAAGACAAGTTCGTTGTAGATAGGTTTGATAAGATTTACTGGAATCTTAATTTTCATCTTTCCCTCTGGCAATTTGTTTGAGAGCCTTACTTGACCAATTGGCTTATTGTTAAACCAAATTGATAGCTGGGATCTATTCTCAATGAGGGAGATTGAATTTATAATTTCCAATTCAAGCTCTGCACTTGTAATATTCCATCTTTCGGGAAAAGGTAATTTCAAAGAATATGAGTTTGATATTCCTTTTAAAGTTACAGGTTCTACATAAACAACTTTGGACAAAGGTATAGAAATCTTCTCTGCATTCGCAGAAATAGGATTAACTATTAATGCTAAAAGAATCAAAAAAATAGTTAAAATTTTGTCTTTAAACATTTTACGCATTTTCCTCCTATTTTAATAATATCTATTGCCCTTTTTAAATACATATTCACACGCAACTAAAAATCCCTTTAATCCTCTGCTAAAGAGGAAGAAAAAGTTTGTAAATATTGTTTCAGATTTTTCCCTTTCCTGTAAAAATTTTTCCCATCTGTCGCTGTAACTGTAAACATATTCAACAATTTGGTCAAAACTGTTTCTTTCGGAAAATAAAAATCCTACTTCTAATTTGTCATTTTCAATATTAAACCTCTTAACTAAGGCTTCAAACTCAAAAATTTTACCATCAGGAGCTTTGATTTTTAAGTAACAAAGTTGATTTAGTTTAATTTTTTCAAACTTAAAGTTTGAGATGAATTTTATTCCAGATAACGATAAATCGTCTATTTTTCCCTTAATGACTATATTTAAATCTTTGAATTTCACCTCCGCCTCGTCATAGGCTTTTATTCTATGCCATCTACGCAGCTGCCTTGCTTCATACAAAGCACCGATGCTACTTACTATCAAAAAATGCTAAAGAAAAGCCAAGCAAAGCCAACAGTAAGGTAAGCCCTCTCATTAGGAATTGAAATAAACTTTATGAGACCGATTGGAATAGCAATTAAAAGAAGTGCTAACATTATAAAATAACCAGCAGAATATCTATTTAAAAAGCTTTCTGTTAATGTTCCTCCTTTTGGAGTAACTTTGAATTGAGGAAAACGGGGATTTAGAAAAACTCCTATAATCGGCAAGATAAGATATAAACTCTGTACAGTTTCAAATATCTCGCTAAAAAATGGTCTTCTGATATGACCATACCTGTAGTTAGCAAAAACTCCTGCTGCCCAAAGATAAGGAATTGTATAGATAAAAATTTGCTGAATGCTTGCATTATATATTGACATTCCAAAAGCTATATAGAAAAAGGGTGCTACCAAAAAGATATTCCTTGCAAATCCAAAAAACCAAAACACAATGCTATTGAGATAACATAGTCTCTGGGCTAATGATAACCCTTTGATCAAAATTGGATTTTTCAATAAAAATATCTGAACCATTCCCTGTGCCCATCTACTTCTCTGAAGAAGAAAATCGTCAAAGGTCTCGGGAGATAAACCTGCTATCATAGGTTTATCAAAATAAACACTATTGTATCCCTTTGAATGAAGAGTTAAAGCTGTTTCAGCGTCCTCAGTTATAGTCTCACCGGCTATTCCTCCAACTTCCATTAAATATTTTCTTCTTAGAACAGCTGCGGAGCCGCAAAAAAATGCTGCATTCCAGAAGTCTAATCCCTTTTGTATTCCCCTGTAAAACATCTCGTTTTCCCATGGAATTTCCTTTGATATTTTAAGATTTTTCTCTAAGGGAGAGGGATTTACAAAAAAATGTGGAGTCTGGACCAAAAAGAGCTTTTCATCTTCAAGAAAGTAGGCTACTGTTTTTTTGAGAATATCCTTTGTAGGAACATGATCACAGTCAAGTATTAAAATTAAATCTCCTGGTTGTGGTTTATGCTCGCTATAACTAAACCAAAGTCCATCATAGTCAGTATTGTTTTCATAGCCATCCTTAGTTAGAAACAATGCATGGTTGATATTACCTGCTTTTGCATGAACATTTTTTTCCCTTGTAATGTAGTTTATCTTCAGTTCCTGGGCAATCTTTTTAAACGTCTCATGCCTTTCCCAAGCCTCCCTTGCCTTTTGGGGATTTTTATCATTTCTTTTCTGTAAAGTTCCTCCATCATCTAAAATGTAGATATTTAGTTTTTCAGCAGGATATTCAATTTTCTTGCAGGCAATACATGTGATTTTAACAATGTTTGGGTCTTCATTATAGGTAGGAATGAAAATATCAACAACTGGTAGGTCTTGTCTTGATGTATCAACCTGCTTAATTTTTCTTTCCAAAGGATGAATGTATACAAAAGCACCAAGAAGAAAAATAAGAATTGCATATGTTTCAGCAAGATAGAGAGCATACATCGGAATACTTTCAACCAGCGTTGTATATCCGAGTGTGTCAAAAGTTCTGAAAAACCAGTATCTTAAAACAAGAAAAGTAGTTGCTGAGATGACAGTAATTCTGAAAATTGGATTTTTTGAAAATAGTTTGCTTTGAGATAACAGAATCACGAAAAATACAGTTCCATAGGCAAGAAAAGCTTGAAATTTGTAGTCCGCATTTATAAGAGCGATATTTATTAGAAAAACTGCGATGAGTAGCAACGAAAATTTTCTCATATAGAATATGATAAAGAATTTTTCTTGAATTTACAAGCTGCGATTTTTTTCAAAATGTGGGTACATTGCTGTCAATGTGAGTCTCTTTTTTAAGCAATAGCATGGCAATATAGAGCAAAGTTTATCTTAATTTGCTTATGACGAGAAGCCATTCGCGAGCCAAAGGCATGGCAAATCTGAGTAAAGGCAACATAAATTATTTAATTTTCAAAGATTTATAGTAATTTTCAGATTTATTTCACCATTTTGAGAAAATCACTGGCACTCATTTTTAATCTGTTTATGATATACTTATTTATAAAACTTTTGAATTGAAATGATGGAGGTTTTTTATGAGATATTCCAATCTATTTATTCCAACAATGAGAGAAATTCCTTCTGGTATCAACGCGGTTTCTCATATTCTCATGTTGAAAGCTGGATATGTAAGGCAATTAGCTGCTGGACTGTTTATTTTTCTACCCCTCGGTTGGAGAGTATTAAATAAAATAAATACAATTTTAAAGGAAGAAATGGAAAGAATTGGTGCACAGGAAATATCAATGCCTATTCTGCATCCAGCTGAAATATGGCAACAGACAGGAAGATGGTATACGATTAAAGAAGAGATGTTTCGTTTGAAGGACAGAACAGGAAGAGATATGTGTCTTGGAATGACGCACGAGGAAATCATGGCATGGATTGCAGCAAAGGAAATAAAGTCCTATAGACAGCTTCCTCAAATATGGTATCAAATTCAAACAAAGTTAAGGGATGAAGCAAGGCCAAGAGGTGGTGTTTTAAGAACAAGAGAGTTTATTATGAAAGATAGCTACAGTTTTGATACAGACTACGAGGGACTTGACAAGAACTATAAATTACATGCAGAAGCCTATCATAGAATATTTACCCGCTGCGGTTTAAAATACTATCAAGTTGAATCAGACCCGGGAATTATGGGAGATATGGAATCTCACGAGTTTATGGCTCCTACTCCAGCAGGAGAGGATGATATAGTTTTATGTGAGAAATGCGGCTATTCTGCTAATATAGAGGTTGCTAAAAGCAATATTGCCCCACCCCCTAAAATTATCATGGAATTCAAAGAAATTCATACGCCCAATAAAAAAACAGTCAAAGAGGTTTCTGAATTTTTAGGCTTTGATGAACGATATTTTATTAAAAGTTTGCTTGTTATAACTGATAAAGATAAAGAGCCTGTATTGGTCTTAATTAGAGGGGATCAGGAAATAAATGAAAAGAAATTGGCAAGAATAATTGGGGAGTTTTCATTTGCAAATCAAGAAGATGCAACGCAAATATTAGGAACAGAAATAGGATTTATAGGACCTTTAAATCACAAAATCAGAATTATTGCAGATAACTCAATTGATAAAGATTTATTCTATATTTCTGGTGCCAATAAGAGAGATTATCATGTTCAAGGAATAGTTCCCAATGAACACTTTAATGCAGAGTGGCATGACTTAAGGAAAGTCAAGGAAAAAGAGAATTGTATCAGATGCGGCTCTCCAATAAAAATTGAAAAGGCGATTGAAATTGGAAATATATTTAAACTTGGAACTAAATACACAGTTCCTCTTAATGCTACATTTTTGGATAAAGATGGCATTGAAAAACCAATTATAATGGGTAGTTATGGAATAGGACCTGCAAGGGTTGCGGCTGCTGCAATTGAGCAGAATAATGATAAAGACGGAATAATATGGCCCAAAAGTATAGCACCCTTTGACATTGAAATAATTCCTCTTAATATGTCAGACGAAAAAACCAGAAAAATCGCAGAAGAGCTTTATGATAAACTTACTGAAATCTACAACAGCTTCGCTGACAGACACATGGAAGTTCTCATTGATGATAGAGATGAGCGACCGGGCGTAAAATTCAAAGATGCAGACCTTATTGGAATTCCAATTCAGGTTGTCATTGGAGAGAAAGGTTTGAAGTCAGGTAATGTTGAAGTAAAAAAGAGAAGAACAAAGGAAAGTAAGATGGTTCCAGTAAATAAAGCTGTGGTTGAAATAATTAGCTCTTACTATGAAACTTACTGAAAATATTGCGGTAATAGATATTGGAAGCAATACAATCAGGCTTCTTGTAGGAAAAATAACTAATACAAAAATCAATAGAATTTTTACTGACAGGGTTGTTACAAGACTTGGAAAAGATATTCCTATAAACAAAAAATTAAACGATGATTCTATAAGAAAATCAATTGAAACAATTGGAAAATTTAAAAAAATTTCTGAAGAATTTCAATGTAAATGTATAATTTCTTTAGGAACAAGTGCGTTAAGAGAGGCTATTAATAGTAAAGAATTTTGTGAAAAAATAAAAATATTATTTGGTCTTGATGTAAAAGTTCTCTCTGGAGAAGAAGAAGCATACTTTACATTAGAAGGGATTAAAACAGCTCTACCCTACACTCTTGCAGATATTTTTGCTGTTGACATAGGAGGAGGAAGCACTGAATGGATTTATGAAAATAAGGGAAAAATTTTAAATGAAAGTATAGATATAGGTGTGCTAAAAGCTAAGGATATTGAGGATGTTAAAAAATTAATAGAAGAAAAAATAAAAAAAATCTTCCTAAAATAAGCCAGCAACAAATATTTGCTACAGGAGGAACTGCTGTAACTCTTGCGATGATGTTTTTAGAATTAAATGAGTATATTCCAGAAAAAATACATCTTACTGAAATTTCAATTGAAAATCTTAGAAATTTTATAAATAAAATTTCTAAACTTCCTGTTATGCAAAGAAATATCATTCCGGGGCTTCCTTCTGATAGGGCTGATATTATTCTTCCCGGTCTTGTTATACTTGAAACAATTTGTAATTTATTAAATACCAAACAAATGATAGTGAGTGATTATGGTTTTATGGAAGGAATATGTTATTACTAAAGTCAAGTCACACTTTATTACTACATTAAAATGTCACATTTTATTTTAAGCTTCTCCTCCAAGGGTGATTAGCTGCAGGTTTATATTTTTTCTTTTCCTTCTGCTCTCTCTGTTCCTCTATATAAGTCCTGAGATTTAAAATCTCTTCTTTCTCTTTAAGTCTCTCTTTTTCTGTCTTATCTAATCCTTTTATTTCTGAATATCCTATACGTTTGCCTTCCCATAATATCTCCATTCTACCGTCTCTAAGTTCACAAACCTCTACCCGTTTGCCTGCAAGGCTCTTAATTCCCTTTACACGAAGTATCTGATAAACTCCTCCACAGTATCTTAATGTGTTGTCTTTGTTCACTTTTCTTGGATGTTTTATTGAAAAGACAAGGTCAAGGTCTTTTTCTTTAGCCACAGGCATATAAAGACTCTCTACAGAAAGAGTGTATCTACTGTTACTCCATGTAAGAAATTCCTCTTTGAGAAACTTGTTAGCCTCATCATAATCCCTTATACCACTTAATCTCATCTCCTTAATAAGCCTGTCCTGAAAAAATCTAAACTTACGTTCAACTCTTCCTTTTGCCTGCGGAGTATTTGCATTGATTAGTTTAATCCCCAATTCATTTAATGCTCTTGCAATCTGGGTTTCTTTATGTTGTACTTCAACATGATAGTGAAGCCCTCCATGTCTTGTTGTCCTAAAGTGAGAGGCTTTATCAGTGTATAAAGCCATAAAGACACCTCTTTGCTCTATATATGCTCTTATTACTGACATATTTGCCCATACTGTCTCAGATGGATGAAATTCAGCATACACAAATCCATCTGCATCATCTATCATTGCTACAAGCCACCATTGCTGCCCAATACCTTCAATCCACCTATGTTGAGATGAATCCATCTGCACAAGCATTCCTGCCTTAGGCATCCTCCTTCTCCTTCGGTATACTTTTCTTTTCTTCTTAGGTTCATGTAACCCTTCCTGTATCAATATCTTTCTTATACTTTCATAGCTTAAGTTAATGTCATGAACATCCTTAAGTTTATCCTTAAAGTGAAGTATGTTGAAATCCCAGTACAAAGACTTTCTCAAGCTTATGATCTCATCCTTGACGGAAGAGTCAATCTTTAGGGCTGTGGGTGGCTCAGGTATTTTCCTTAAAAAGTCCCTCAAAACCCTGAAACTTGAACCTCTCCTTTAGCCTTAAAACCTGTCTGTAACTCAACCCTAATATCTCCTGAGCTTGTTTAAGGGTTAAAAAGCCTGATAAGACTTGATTCATTACTTCAAACCTCTTCAACTCTTCCTCCGTAAAAATGTATTTTTTTCTCCATAAAACCTCCTTCCTTTAGATTGCTTGCCTAAAAGAAGGAGGTTAACATATATGTGACATTTCAATTTAGTAAAAACAGATGACATTTTAATATAGTAACCACAGTTTTATGGAAGGAATAATGAAAAATTATAAAGCTTTTTGTTATAATTAAAGTCATGCAAAAAAAGTTTAGCAGACCAAAATCACTTAAGAATGTTCCTTTTAGATATTGCCCCGGCTGTGGACATAGCATAGCCCATAGGCTGATCGCTGAAGTTATTGACCGGTTTGGAATACGGGAGAAAGTTATTGCAATAGCACCAGTTGGTTGTGCTGTTTTTGCATATGATTACTGGGATTTTGATGTTCTTGAAATTCCTCATGGAAGACCTCCAGCTGCTGCAACGGGTATGAAAAGAGTATGCCCTGATAAGATTATTTTTACATATCAGGGTGATGGTGATCTCGCTGCAATAGGAACAGCAGAAATAATCCATGCAGCTAACAGGGGTGAAAATATTTGTGTATTCTTCATAAATAATGCTAACTACGGTATGACTGGTGGGCAAATGGCTCCTACAACTCTTAAGGGACAAAGAACAACAACCACACCTTTTGGAAGAGACCCCCATCAGGCTGGTTATCCAATTCATGTGTCCGAACTTCTCTCAGGACTTGAAGGCTCATCATTTATTGCAAGAGGCTCTTTGGATAGTTATAAAAATATTGTGATTACAAAAAAATATATTGAAAAGGCATTTAAATATCAGATAGAAAACAAAGGATTTAGTTTTGTAGAAATGCTCTCTCCCTGCCCTACTGATTGGGGCATGACTACTGAACAAGCAATAAAATGGCTGAGAGACAATATGATTACAGAATTCAAATTAGGAGTTATAAAGGATAAATGGAGCAACGAATAATTATCGCAGGTTCTGGTGGACAGGGAATACTTTTCTTAGGAAAAGTAATAGCCCATTCAGCTATGAAGCAAGGCAAAGAAGTAACATGGTTTCCCTCATATGGCGCTGAAATGAGGGGGGGAACAGCTAATTGTATGGTTGTTATCTCAGATGAATTAATAGGCTCTCCAATAGTAAAAAATGCAGACTACGTTATTGCACTAAATGAAGCTTCGTACAAAAAATTTATGGAAAGAGTCATCCCTGGTGGTTGTCTAATATATGATGCTTCATTAATAAAAAATTCTGAATTCAAAAACGATATCAAATTTTATCCAATTAATGCCTCACAAGAGGCTGCTCAAATTGCAAATCCAAAGTTAGCTAATATGATTCTTTTGGGAGCTTTTATCAAAATATCTAATTCTATAAGCATTGATAAAATCATTGAAACAATTGAAGAAACTATTCCGCCAAAAAGAAAAGAAATGATAGAAATCAATAAAAAACTTATCTTAAGAGGTTTTTCAATCCTTGAAAATTAGAAAGGCAAAAATCTCTGATATAAAAACAATTCATAAATTAATCAATGAGTTTGCCAAAAAAGGTGAAATGCTTCCTCGTTCATTAAACGAACTTTACGAAAATGTTAGAGATTTTTATGTTGCAGAGGAAAATGAAATAAAAGGAGTTTGTGCATTACATATTTTATGGGAAGACCTTGCAGAAGTCAGATCCCTTGTGGTTAAAAAAGAATATCAGAAAAGTGGGATCGGAACGAAGCTTGTAAAAAAATGCTTACAAGAAGCGAAATCCCTTGAACTCAAAAGAGTTTTTGTTCTCACTTATATCCCTGATTTTTTTAAAAAAATAGGTTTTAAGGAAGTAGATAAATCAAAGTTACCTCAAAAAATCTGGGGTGATTGTATTAGATGTCCGAAATTCCCAGAATGCGACGAAACTGCTCTTATTTACGAAATTAGGGAATAAAAATTATTCTTATTTCAGCAGTTTGCTTTAATTCTTCAATATGTTCTTTAAGTTTTGTATTTAATTCTTTCTCAAATAAATATTTTTCTATATCGTTCCTTATAGCTTTATACTCATGCCCTTTAAATTTATCTTTATTTTGTTCGTAGTATTCCCTTATTTTAGTTTCAGGTATAATGATTAATGATTTTACTTTAAGGTCAACATAACTGTTAATTATTTCCTCTTCTTTTCCTTCAACAAAAAATTCCTTTGCATTTTTCAGTAGAAGAGTTCTGTTTATTAAGATATTGACAACCTCTTCGCTTTTTATATCAGGAAATTTTTCCTTTAACTTGAGAGCTTCTTTATTAAAATCCTCAAGTGTTATAGCTATGTTATCCACATAAGCAACTAGTCTGTTTACTATTTGAAAATCAGATGCAATTGCTTCGCTGTTGACTGCTATTAACAAAAAAATAATGCTACAAGCCACAAACAGCAAATTACGAAAGAGCATTCTAAAAAGTATGACCAATGCTAAAATGTATTTCACCACGAGATTCTCCTTCTTCTCTATTTAATTTGTATCCATAGTCTATTCTTAATGGTCCTACAGGAGTTTTATATCTTAAACCAACACCTGTGGTGTATTTTAATTTTGAAACACTGGCATCCCCTACTCTACTCCAAAGATTACCAAAGTCAAGAAAATTTATAAGATAAAAGTTTTTTCCGAGATAGGTTCTTAACTCTACATTTCCCATTAAAAAAGCATTACCGCCTGTGGGTTGATTGTTTCTTTTAGGTCCTAAAGTGTTTTGTGCATAACCTCTTACAGAATCTCTTCCTCCCAAGAAATATCTTTCAGATATTGGAAGTTCTTCAGTTTTTCCATAAAGCCAAGCCCAACCAGCTCTAATGGAATTTGCAAGTACAAGCCATTTTGTCAGTTCTGTGTATTTATTAATGTAAAAAGAAGTTTTTAAAAAATTAATTTCTGAACCTAAAAATTCATTGCTTAGTTTTGAAGTAACTCCAGCTAACCAGCCCTTATGCGGATCAAAAGCATTATCTCTGGTATCAAAAATTAAAGAGGCTTTAACTCCACTTATAAACACTCTTCCAATATCAATGTCACTAATCACAACTTCGGGTTTTACATCCCAAGTTTTTGAAGATGTTAACTCATAAAGAAGTTCTGCTTTAAAGGTGTCTGTAAACTTTTTCTCAAATCCTGTTGAAAGTCCTAATCTTTTAATTTTGTAAATGATATCTTTAGTGTCAATGTTTTTTACATTCATTTTCTCTAATATTAAAGAAGATTTAAATGTTAAGTCTTTCCAAAACCAAGGATCAACATATGTTATGTAACTTCTTGATTCTAATGTACTTAATTCAACTCTTGTGAAGATTTGCTTATTTAGACCAAAAAGATTTATATATGAAAGTTCAAAGAAAGCTTTTGCTCTCTCATATTCACCATAACCAAATCCAATTTCAAACGCTCCAGCAGGAATTTCTTCAAAGTTGTAAATCAAGTCAACTTTGTCATTAAGTATTTCTGGAGTAATATCTATTTTTGAAAAAAGTCCTGTTCTATAAAGAGCCTGTCTTTCTTCATCAATTGTATAAGGATTGTATGGCATTCCTTCTTTTGGCAAAAGTCTTTGATAAATGAATTTGGTTTTTGTTTTCTTATTTCCAAGAACAACTGATTTGCCAAAATACTTCTTGCTCTTTGGCTCTACTTCAATGTTTATATAAGCTTTGTCTTCAATAATTTCATAATTTCCTTTTAATACAACATCAGAGTAACCGTTTTTTATATAAACATCCCTGATTTTTCTTCTAATCTCAAGAAAAACTGATTCATTGAAGGGCAAATCTATATAGTCTTTTATTGAATTTAATGCATCTTGCTTTAAAAGGTCATTTTTCACCAATACATTTATAGAAGTTATTTTTATTAATTTGCCCTTCTGAATTCTGAAGATAATGCTTACTTTATCATCTTCTTCTTTAATCTCGGGATTATAAACTTCAGATTTGTAATATCCTTTTGATTTTAAATATTCTTCAATTCTTTTTTTGTCATTTGTAATTTCATCAGGATTAAATGGTTGTCCCTCTCTATTTGCAAGAATATTTTTTAATTCCGTGTCAGATAAATCCTGTGGTTCAAATATTATTTTTTCAACAAATTTTCTTTTTCCTTCGTTAACGAAATATACAATTTTCCACTCATCTATTGTTTTTTCTATTAAAGGGACAATTCTGACATTGAGAAAACCGTTTATTTTATAAAAATTGATAAGGCTGTTAATTGTATCTTTTATAATTATTTCGTCTATTTTGTCTTCAAAATGAGCCATCACTATATCTTTTAAATCTCCTTTTTTTAGATAATCGTTTCCTTCAATTTCCACGGTTAATTTTATTCCTTCTTTAACCCTAATAATTAATTCACCGTCTTTGAAAGTATAATTTATTTCAGAACCGATTAATCCATTGTTTTTCAAATACTTTTTTGTTTTTACTATGAAATTCTCTATCTCAACCCTGTCAAAGGGCTCCCTTGGAGTTAATGGAAAAAGATTTTTAATATGTTCATCTGAGATGCCTTCCCATTTTATATTTTTAATTCTTTCTGGTTCTCCCTCTTTTATTAAAAAGACAATTTTTACATCATGATAAGCATTGGTAATAGTATGAGTTGGAACTATTTGCCAATTAACATTGTTTGCTCTATAACCTCTCTTTGTGAGTTCTGTTTCAATATTTTCTTTAGTTTTTCTTAGAGATAATTCCGTTAACCTGTCTCCTTTTTTTATTTTCAGAAGTTTTTTATAAAATTGCTCTGAAAAATATTCGTTTCCCTTTATTTCTATTTCTTTTATTATGGGCTTTTCTATTACGCGGACTTTCAGAGTCTGATTTTTATATTCAACTACTATATCTTCAAATATGTTTTTTAAAAACAATCTTTTAATTCCTCTGTTAATTTCTTTTTCATCCAATGTCTTATTCTCCTCAACTCCCAAAAGATATAAAAATTCCTTTTGCTCCAACGACCTTAGACCTTCTATTTCTATTTTCTGAATTGCCTTCTCAACATTTATTTCATTAGCCATAGAAGAGGATATTGATAAAAATAGCAACAAAATAAAGCTAACGAAACTCAAAACGGAATTTAATAGCACCTGATAGTCCTCCTATTTCATCTCTTATGCCTACTAAAGAAATACCTTTTTTGATAAAATATTCAATTTTAAAAATATGTTCAACATTTTCACCTGTAGCAGTTGAATAAGTTACTATCATTTTGCCATCCATTAATTTTTTTCCAACCGTTACCTTAGGAGTTATTGAGCCTGTATTTTTTGAAATAGTTGGCTCAACAGTCATAACATCCAGCCCTGTGATGCCTCTTATCCTCTCTTGAATAGTCTCTTGCATTTGACCAGTTATGAACGAAGCTGCTTCAGATGTTCCAGGAATACCTCCAGAACTTTGCCCTAAAACTAATAGATTCAACAACTCTTGTTCAGATAAGGGAGGATTTGAACTTAGTAAAAGATTGAATTGGTCAATATAGCCATTTATATTAAGGCTAACATTGTATTTGTCCACAATAGTTCTTGCGGAAAGATTTATATATGGATTTGTCGGTGATGACTCAGTAAATTGAGCAAGTAATCTTAAAATTTCAAAGCGATTTCCCCTAAAATAAACCCAACCACTTTTAGCATTTATCCAGCCAAGAAAAGAAGGCTCATGCAATGAACCTCTTAATAACAAATCACTGTTTAGAGTCATTATAGCAAGGTTGTTGTTAACAAAAAAATTATTAGCCTGAATTCTTACATTAAATTTAAGTCTGTTCAAAAAGTTTTCGCTTGATGTTACAGCTTTAGCAGAAGAGTTACTAAGAGCTAATTTAGTCCAGTCAAATCTCTCTTCATAGACACCTCTATTTACTTTAACAATTCCTGATAAAATAGGTTGATTGTAATCTCCTGTAAGATATAATTGACCATCCATGTAAGCCCAACATTTTGGTGTAAAAATCCATCTTATATCAGAAATTTTTCCAGATACGGCAAACTGTTTAACTCCAAAATTTTCAAGATAGATAGTGCCAGATGCATCAACTTTGCCTTGTGAAAAATCTCCATAAGCTTTTTCCAGAATTAAACGATTTTCATCAAAGGATATAATAGCATTTATGTTACTAAAAGAAGGAATGTCTTTGCTTAGCGTAACTGTTGCGTTATTAATCTCAATCTCTCCTGCAATTTCAGGATGTTTCTTGCTTCCATATATATATACCTGCATGGAAGCCCTACCCCTTAAGTCATCTACTTTGAACAAAGTTTTAAAGGGTCTCAGGTCTGAGTTACCGTCAAGCAAGATATCAAAATAATCAACTATTCTACCTTTTATTGTTAATTCAGTGGATTGTCCAATTAAAATAATTGGTTCAATATAGACATTTCCGTCTTTTATATTTATTTTTGCCAAATTTTTATTGCTGAAGCCCATTCCATACATTCTACCAAATATCCTGTTCATATCAATTTGAGCATTTAGCTTCTCACCAACAATTTCTCCGTTAATTTTTCCATCAAGAAGAACGACTAAGTCCTCAGGAAGATTGTTTATAAACATGGCAATAAACGAATCAACTCTTGCAGATTTAATATTCCCTCTGAATTGCCATACAGATTTAGTTGGTATACCTTCAACTACAAGCGAAATATTTTTTTGCAATAGAGATTTTATTGAAATATTATTGTCTTCGTAATGAACCGATAAATTGCCAGATATATTTTTACCATTTCTTACTTTTACATTTAGGTTAGAATCTGCTGTGAATTTAGGATTTTTTAATATGCCCTGCAGAATAAATTTTAAATTATCAAGATTCACCTGCTGTAAGTATTTAACTCCTAACTTATCCGTATATTTTTGGGCTAACTGAGTAATGTCAAATAGCTTTGAAGCTCCAGAGAGATTTATGTTGCCGTCAAAATTTAAATATCCCGAAGCATGTAAAGATTGCTTATTGGCAAAAAATTCTGCCCTCTTTATGTGTAGTGAATCCTTATTAATCGCAATATCTGCAGATATCTTGTCTAAAATTTTTTTTGTTCCAATAAATATCGGCTCTGAATACAACTCTGCGGTGACTGTACCTCTTTCTTTAATATGTCCTTTCAGATTCAAATTTGTATTTATTCCGTCATTAAAAGCCTGCACGTAGAAATTTTTTATAGGGATATTTTTTGCGAAAAATTCCATGTCAAATATAGGATTTTGTAATTCAAAAAGGTATTTGGCATTAGGAAATAAAATTTTGCCTTTTATTGAGAAGTCATTAGCTGAAATATTGCTTACAAGAGTATTTTTATTATAAACAATGCTACCAGTTATGTTGTTAAATGAAATTGATTGATTTTTTATACTTTGCTGTAATTCGTCAAAAATTATGTTTATATCATTAGATGTAAAATTCATTTTAATTTCAGGATTATCAAAACCACCATAGATGCTTCCAGTTATATTTGCATCTCCATGGATACCTTTTTGATAAGGAATCAGAAGTTCATCAATATCATTGCTTTTTCCTTTAAAATTAAAAGATAAATAGTTATTTTTGATATCAACATACCCTTCAGCATGGGCTTGTGTTTTATTAAGAGAAAAGTCAAGAGTCTTGAAACGATAAACATTATTTACAGTGTCAAAATCACCCTGTATCCAATTTATCTTTCCTCTTAAATCTTCCGGGGTTTTGGCTGTCCTCATGTAAACAAATGAGCCACAAGGTGAAAATTCTTTGCCTTGAGAGCTAATCCAACCCTTTACCTTTCCTTCTGCAATTCCGGCATTCCAGTGAATTAAATCAAAAACACCACTACTTGATATGTTATTTAGTTCAACAAAAACATAGTGTTCTGTGACTTTTGGCAATGTTATCCAAACATGAGCCTTTGCTTTCCCTCCGTAAAGATTTACATCACCATCTGTAAATTCCAGTATTCCTTTTTTATATAAAGCCTTTGCATTTAATTTTTCTATTTGTATACCCAATATGTTACCATTCTTTAAATTTGCTTTAGCTTGCACTTGAAAATCAGAAAGAGGACCTTGAAGTTTTCCTTTAGATATTTCTATCCAACCATTTAATTTTTCTGAGACTTTTAAAATTTGCATTAATTCTTCAAGGAAAAATTCACCGCCAAAGGATAAATCAAGATTAATTTTATCAAGCCATTTTTTTTCATCTACTAAATTAATCTTGCCATCAATATTAATTTCACCATAACCTGATGGGGTTAAACCAAAGAATTTCATCAAAGATTTTAAAAAAAGTTTCCCTGAAATAATGAATTCTCCCAAAAATTTGCTATAATCCAATTTCCCTTCAGATTTAACAAGAGAGTTTGCATCAAAAATTTTAAGTTCTTTAATAAATAGCTCGCTTTTTCTGATCTTAAAAAAAGCTTTCAGATTAGTATCAACATTTGGATATTTTGATGAAATAATTTTAACATTGGAAATAAAAGATATTTCAGGCTCAGATTTAAGATTTAATCGGCTGTGTATTTCTGAAAGTCTTAAGTTTAAATCATTGTCATATAATAGCGAACCTGTGATACTATTGAGTTCTATATTATTGAACTTGAATTTAAAAGGGAATTTGGATGGTTTTTCTAAATAATCCTCAATATGCTTTATAGTCTTATTAATTGTTTGATAATCAAATGAATATTCGCCTTTATAAATTACTACCCTTCTAATAGGTATTTCCTTATTAAAGAAATTTACAAATCCCGGATAGAGTTTTAACATATCTATTTTTAGATACTGCTCTTCAGAACTACGAATTAATATATTTTCTGCTTCTAATTTCAGCGGGATAAGATTAATATAAATCTTCTCAATTGAAACTTCCATCCCTGTGATATCTTTCAACTCATCAGTCAATGTTTTTTGTAAAAGCGGAGTGATATTAAACTTCACTATTAAGGACAGGACAATTATAAGCAAGAAGACCGCAAAAAGAAAAAATTTTTTACTCAGTCTCAAACTCATCATAATCCTTTCATTCTATCTTTGTTTTATTCTATTGGTCAACTAAGTGTTATACTAATTATATGAAAACAAGATGGATCATAGTTGGGCTAATCATTTCTTTAATAATCCATACAACGCTCTTAGCCTTTCTTGGAAAGGCTAACCTTTCTATTCCCTCATTTGATTTTATTGAAACATACTTTTTTGAAAATAAATCAAAAAATACTACGGCAGTAAAAAATGAAATTCCTAAATCCGATAAAGATATAAATAAATCCTCTGAGTCAGAATCCTCTGAACAAACAGAAGACAATGCTTTAACTAAATCAAATGAAACTATAAACACCTCTTCTCCAACAGATAATGCTATTTCCAAAGAGACGATAGCCAAAAATGAGGACATACAGACAAATTCCAATATTCAGACACCTAATCCTTTTACTCGTTTTCTTAATGAAACAATGAAGTTTGACATATACTGGAGTGGAATATATGTAGGCTCGGCTGTTATATATGTGAAAGGCAATGAAAATGAAATATCAATAACCTCAAAAGTCAATTCAGCAGGTTTTATCTCCAATTTTTACTATGTAAATGACCATGCTCAGAGTAAAATAGAGTACGGAAAGCCAAAATACTTTGCATTAGTGCAAATAGAGGGGAAGCATAGAGGTAACAAAGAAACTTTTTTTGATTATGAAAATAAAGAGATTGTATTTATAAACCACATCAAAAATAATTCTACCTATCACAAGGGTATTGACAAAATTTATATGGATGTCCTTTCGGGATTTTTCTATCTACGAACCAAGCCTTTAAATGTAAAAGATTCTATAGCCATAGATATCTTTGATAGCAATAAATTTGCAACGGTAAATGTGCAAGTAATCAAAGAAGAGAAAATAGAGCTTAACAACAAAGAAGTAGATACAATTGTCATTAAGCCTCAATTAGATACAGAAGGGCTTTTCAAAAGAAAGGGAGATATAATAATCTGGCTCAGCAATGATGAAAATAAAATACCGCTAAAGGTAGAAACAAAAGTTCCAGTTGGAAGAGTAGTAGCAGAATTAAGGAAATATAAAAAACAATAAAGATGCAAACAAGCATCATAGTAAAAGGCGCCAGACAACATAATCTCAAGAATCTTGATATAATTCTTCCAAGAAATAAAATTATTGTCATCACAGGTCCATCAGGCTCAGGGAAGTCATCGCTTGCAATGGATACTCTTTTTGCTGAAGCTCACAGAAGATATCTTCAAAGCCTACCTATTGAGGCAAGAACTATATTTGAACAAATCCAGAAGCCAGATGTTGACTACATAGAAGGACTTTCTCCAGCAGTTTCAATTGAACAGAAAACAATTTATAGAAGCCCTCGTTCTACTGTTGGCACTATTACTGAAATTTACGATTATTTGAGATTACTCTATGCTAAAATTGGGATTCCATATTGTCCTAAATGCGGAAAGGAACTTGCATATCAAGATATCAACAAAATGGTTGAGCAGATTATGAATCTGCCGGTGGGAACAAAAATTCAGATTCTCGCACCAATAATAATTGAAAAAAAAGGTGAACATAAGGCAGAAATTGAAAAAGCAAGGGCAGAGGGATTTATCAGAGCAAGAATTGATGGAAAAATTACAGAGCTTACTCAAGACTTAAAACTTAAAAAAAATGTAAGGCATACAATTGAGCTATTGGTTGACAGAATAATTATCAAAGAAAATTATAAGAAACACATTAAAAGAGCAATTGAACTTGCGACAAAATATTCAAAAACAGTGGTTGTCAATCTTGTTGATGAAAACAAGGATATTTTATTTAGCACAGTTCTCGCATGCCCCACATGCGGAATAAGTTTACCAGAAATAGACCCTAAGCTTTTCTCTTTTAACAGCAAATACGGTGCATGTCCACACTGCAGAGGACTCGGTTACGAAAATATAGCTGATGAGGAGGAGATAGACCTTTTAAATTTAACAAAATGCAGTAGATGTAATGGGCAAAGATTAAGAGCTGAGGCATTGTCAGTAAAAATAAATGGTAAAAATATTGCTGAATTGTCAAATCTTTCCATTGATGAACTTAAAGAATTTTTCTCCGAAATAAAATTAAATTCCTACGAACAGGCAATTGCTGAAAGAATATTGAAAGAGATATTCATCAAATTAGAATTTTTAGAAAAAATTGGAGTCGGTTATCTTAGTTTAGACAGACCATCATTCAGTCTGTCTGGAGGAGAAGCTCAAAGAATAAGGCTTGCTACCCAGCTTGGCTCTCATTTAAGCGGAGTTTTATATGTGCTTGATGAGCCAAGTATTGGATTGCATCCGAGAGATACAGCTAAATTAATAAACAGCATGAGAGAGCTTGCAAGGCGAAATAATACTTTAATTATAGTTGAGCATGATGAAAACACGATAATGAATGCAGATATGGTTTTAGAACTCGGTCCAACTGGTGGCAGAGAGGGAGGTTATTTAATTGCATTGGAGACTCCGGAGGATTTGTTAAAAAATGAAAATTCCATCACAGCAAAATATTTAAAAAAAGCAAATGGGATTCCAATCCCCAAGCAGCGAAGAAAATCTAAGAATTTCATTAAAATCTTCGGAGCTGAAGCCTTTAACTTAAAAAAAATCAATGTGGAAATACCTTTGGGAGTTTTTGTATGCATTACAGGAGTAGCTGGTTCAGGAAAGAGTACTCTTATATATGAAGTCCTTTATAAAGCATTCTTAAAGGAGCGATATAATTCTAATATTGTTCCAGGGAAATATGAAAAGATTGAAGGATTTGAGAACATAGATAAAATTGCCCTTGTTGACCAATCTCCTATTGGAAGAACATCCCGTTCAACACCAGCAACATATACTCAGGTTATGACAGAGATAAGAGAAATTTTTGCATCTCTACCTGACGCAAAGGTAAGAGGATACTCAAAATCTCATTTTAGTTTTAATTTATCAGGTGGAAGATGTGAATCATGTCAGGGTGATGGAATGAAAAAAATCACCATGCATCTACTTCCAGATGTATATGTTCTTTGTGACACTTGTAAAGGTAAAAGATATAAGGAAGAGATACTTAAGATAAAATACAGAGATAAAAATATCAGCGATGTACTGGATATGACTGTCTCAGAGGCAAAGGAATTCTTTTCAGCATTTCCTAAATTAAGTTATAAACTAAAAATTATGGAAGACATTGGACTGGGATATATCACTCTTGGGCAACCTGCCCCTACCCTTTCTGGAGGAGAAGCTCAAAGAGTCAAGCTATCAAAGGAACTGAGCAAAAAACCAACTGGCAAGACATTATACATACTTGATGAACCAACAACTGGACTTCATATGGTAGATATAGAAAGATTGCTAAATATATTACAAAAGCTTGTAGATATGGGAAATACTGTCATTGTAATTGAACATGACCTTGATATTGTAAAATGTGCAGACTGGATAATTGATCTTGGACCTGAAGGAGGAGCTAATGGAGGCTATATTGTAGCTTCTGGAACGCCTGAAGAGATTGCAATGAATTCAAATTCTTATACAGGGCAATTTTTGAATAAAAAATTGGACTATGAGAGAGTTATTCTTAGTTTCTGAGGAAGATCAGGGAAAAAGAGTTGATTTGTTTGTTTCAGAAAAATTAGGCATAACAAGGGTAAAGGCACAACAGCTCATTGAAGAAAATGCAATAACAATAAATAATACTTTAAAACCAAAAAGTTACAAGCTAAAACTTAATGATAAAGTTGAAATTACAACCCCAATTCTTTCATCTGATAATGTTTCAGACCAGTTAGTACCCCAAAACCTTCCTCTTGATATCATTTACAAAGACGAATACATTGTTGTTATGTCAAAACCTGCAGGTATGGTAGTTTATCCCTGTGCAGGACATACTGATGGAACGGTTATGAACGCCCTTGCCTATCATGTTAAAAAACTCGCAACAGTCGGAGGACCGCTTAGACCCGGAGTTGTTCATAGACTGGATAAGGAAACCTCAGGGATAATGGTTATTGCCATAGATGATAAGGCTTATTACAAAATAATTGAACAATTTAAAAAGAGAGAGGTAAAGAAGGAATATCTAACAATTCTATATGGAATAATTCAGGGAAAAGGGAAAATCAGCTTGGCAATAGGAAGAGATGAACATGACAGAAAGAAAATGTCTGTAAAATCAAAAAGAGCAAAAGAAGCCATCACAGAGTGGGAAGCAGTTAAAAATTTTAAAAATTATACCCTCGTCAAAGCAAAAATATTGACAGGAAGAACTCATCAAATAAGAGTTCATTTTTCATCCATTGGACATCCTGTGCTTGGAGATAAAACATACGGAAGGAAGACATATATAGAAATCGGAAGAAAAAAAATTCCTGTGCCAAGACAAATGCTCCATGCCCATATACTTGAATTTACACATCCTATCACAGGAGAACTTCTTCGTTTTGAAGCTTCTATACCAGAGGATATGAAAAACATCCTAAAAATCCTAACAGAGGAAAATAGCAGATGAGTTTACCATCTGAAATACTAAATGAAATCCTTGAAAATACAGAAAAAAACTTTATATGCCTAAGATGTGGAGAATGCTGTTTCAGATGGGCTGTAAAATTTAATAATGGATGGAAAAAGCCTGAAAACAATAAATGTAATTATCTGGAAGATATTTCTATAAACAATGGCACATACATAGAAGCAAACTGCAAAATTTATAAAGACCGTCCAGAACAATGCAAAAATTTTAAAATAGCTTTTGCAACAATATGCCCAATAGGACTCTATAAATGGAGCAATTTAAAAAAATCTAAACCAGACATTCAACTTCCTGAAAGGATAACAAAGATTTTAGAAATTTTGCAAAAATATAGATAAATTAACCTAAATTCTGCTATTCTTAATTGACATTGAGAATGGTTGCCACGCCTTTGGCTCGCAAGAGGCTACTTCGGGTTCTTCATAGCAACGTTTTCCCTTACTTTATTTCTAAGTATACTCTTCCATCATTGAGAGGTATCACCTCTCATTTTACTGCAAGGACTTTCTTTTCCATCATTGCGATTACGTGGGAGGTGAGGAGGAAGCAATCTATTCTTTCTCTATGCAACGGAAATAGAGATCACTTCGGCACCTGAGTGTGCCTCGGATGACAAAAAAGAGGTCATTGCGAGGAGCGACAGCGACGAAGCAATCTCTACTTTGTTTTCTCAATAAAGCCTTATTAGACCCCACTTCATCAACTTTTGAATAAAAAAATTTTAAAATCAATGAGTTATAATTTTTAGATTAGCCTACAAAATTCTCTCGCACTTTCGTAAGTTCTGAAAATCTTATCCCCTACTCCCAATATTCTAAGTATCTTTTTATGTTCCTCCTTAGCTTTGCTCATAATCCTTATTTTCTCCCAAGTATACTGAGGTAATATCATAAAGCAACAACTTTGTCCCTTGTGCTCCCGTCTTATAAAAATCATCTAACACATTATCCATCTTCTCATACAACTTGTCCATTGCCCTGTATATCTCATTTACATGCATATCCTCTTCCCTTAAATCAAACAGTTCCATAAAACCACTTCTTCGTATCCATCCCACTGATGCATACTTACTCCTTGGCTCTATTATCCTGTTAAGCACTACTGCCAAAAGCAAATCTCTTACCTTCTTTGGAAAATGCCTTAACCATCCCAGAAATCCTATCTTCATCATAAATCCTAACAGTAACAGTATATGCCCTACTGAAGTTGCATCCTCAAAAAACTTGTCTTTGTCCACTACAACCTTTTTCTCAGGTGACTTAAGCAGTTGCCTTATTTTGGAAATAAGAGGCTCACCTAAGTGAGTGATATTGGCAATTTTTTCATGCCTAACCTTTTTAGTTTTTTTGTCTCTGTAAGCTTTAGATATTTCGTAGGTTTTGTATTTTTTACCTTTTTTTGTTGACCAAGATTCTTTTACGAACATAGTTACCTCCTTTTTATATTAGTATACAAAAATTAGACAAAAAAGTCAATATTTAAGGGAATAAATAAGCAAAAATAATAAAATTAGATTAGACTACAAAATTGAATGAAAAAAGATATAACTTATTGAATTATAAAGCTTTTGATATCTTTAAAGGCTGAAAATTGATGAAGTTGGGTTAGAGACTGCTTCGCCAAGATTACCACACTATCGCTCGCAACAGGGGGCTCGCAGTGACGATTGTCTATCTCTATTTTTCGGTTTAGATAATTATTTGACATTTGGTTAATAGTTATTTTAATATTTTGGTTATGGAGCTTACGGTAATTGACCTTATAAAGCAAACAGGCTTTGTAGCTAAAGCCGTTCTTTTAATCTTGCTTTTCTTTTCTATTTTTTCATGGGCTATCATTTTTTACAAGTTAAAAGTATTTAAAGCAATGAAAAGGGAAAATGAAAAGTTCTTTAATGCATTGTTGAACACCAATGAACCAAAAGATTTATTTGCAACTGCGAAAAGGTTTGATTTAAGCCCTCTTGCCTCTCTTTATAGAAATGTATTTGTTGAGATATACGGTAAAGATACTTCCAAGCTTGAAACTATTGTAAGAAAATACTCCTCTGATGAAGCAAATAGGATTGAGAGTTATCTTGGTTTTCTTGCAACAACAGGTTCTACTACACCTTTTATAGGACTCTTTGGAACTGTATGGGGAATTATGGATTCCTTTCGTGCAATCGGAATAAAAGGTTCCGCATCATTAGCAACAGTTGCTCCTGGAATTGCAGAGGCTTTAATAACCACTGCTGCTGGTCTTTTTGCAGCCATTCCTGCGGTTATTGCATACAACTACTTTACATCGCATGCAAATAAAATTATAAACGAAGTAAATGATTTCTCCGAGACCCTTTTAAAATATCCATGGAAGGATTAACTCCCCGAAGAAGATCAACCATAGCAGAGATTAATGTAACTCCATTGGTGGATGTAATGCTTGTATTGCTTATAATTTTTATGATTACAGCTCCATTAATGAAGCATGGTATAGATGTTAATCTGCCAAAAGCTAAAGGAAAAAGCATAGAAGAAACAGAGAAAATCAACATTGTTATCACAAAGGAAGGAAAAATTTACTTAAACGATAGTATTGTTAACAAAGATAACCTTCCAAATTTATTAACTTCCTTAAAAAACGATAATACAACAGTGCTTCTCAGAGCAGACAGAGATGTAAATTACGGTCTGGTTGCTGAAGTAATGGGAGAGATAAAATCTGCTGGTATAGAGAGGATTGGAATAGTAACAGAACAAAAAGAAGTCAAATGACAAGCAGGATTTATAATTCGTTTTTCTTGTCTTTGTTTTTGCATTTTTTGCTTTTTTTAATTTTTGCTGTTGTGACAAAAAATTCATATCATGAGGTTCAAAGTATTAGTGTTACATTGATTGAAACACCAAAAACAGCTCTTCAAAGTAGCGAAAATATTCAATCAGAAAATAATCCCAAGTCTTCAGAAACTCTTACTAAGGCAAAAACAGAAAATATCGCAAAGGAAAGAGTGACAGAGAAAAATGCTATAGAAAAACAAAAATTAGAAAATGAAAGACTGCTTCAGGAAAGATTAGCAGCATTGCAAGCCAAAAAAAGAATACTTGAAAAGGCTCAAAAATCTGAAGAAAGAGGTCATGGAGCAATACAGGGTGTGTCATCTGCTCAAGTTTCGCAAACATATTTATCTTTGATTTCTTCGCTTATTCGGCAAAACTGGAACATTCCAGAGACAATTCCAAAAAACCTTGAGGCAATTGTATTAATAAGAATTCTTCCTGATGGTCAGATCATAATTGAAGGGTTTGAGCAAAAGTCTGGTAATGCTATTTTTGATGCTTCCATAATTAGGGCAATTAAAAATTCTTCTCCTTTGCCATCACCAAAAAATGAGATAAAAATCGGCTTGAGGTTTAAACCATGAAAAAAGTTTGTCGTTTCTGGTTTTTGATGATTAGCTTTATCTTGTTATTTATAATAACTATTCACCATTCACCATCCACCATTCACCAAATAAATGCATCTCAAATTTATCTTGATATTACACAGCCTGGAATAAAAAAGCTAACCCTTGCCATTGAAGGTTTTGATAAAACTCCGAAAATCTTTGAGACTATAAAAAACAATCTTGAATTCACAGATTACTTCAAAATCTATGGTCCATTTCCATATAGGGGAGAAAAGTTTGACCCTTCACTATGGAAAGCTACGGATGTAGAAATAGTCATAAGGTCTGATATTCAGGGAAAAATTATAATAAAAGTCTTTACTGTCACATCAGATTCTCCAATATTTGTCCGAGAATACGCTCCAAAGGACGATGAAAATAATGGGAATTTAATATCTGCTGATATTTACAGGCTTCTTACAGGAAAAGAACCACCATTTTTTAACAGGATTATCTTTTTAAGAAAATTTAAAGTCTCCACTGGTATATTTATTAGTAATTGGAATGGTTCTCATATTACAGATACAGGGATTAGAAGAGAAATTATTTCAAGAGCGATTTTAAAGAACAATAAAGTCTTTTTCTCATCACTTCAGCAAAACTCTTGGCATATAGAGGTTTTTGATTTATCCTCAAAAACAAGCAGAGAAATAATTAAAAGCAAAGCCTTGCTTCAGCTGGGAGATGTTATTGATGATTATAGATTTATTTATCTTCAAAATGATGGTGACATATCTCAAATAAAAACGTATGAGCCTTCAGGAAAGGCAAAAACTTTATCAGCTTCAAGATGGATTGAATCTTCTCCAAGAATCTTAGGCAATAGAGTATTTTTTGTCTCAAATAGGGCTGGCTCACCTCAAATTTATGAAATTCAAGACAGCATAAGCATCCGAAGAATAACATTTCAAGGAAGATACAATACAGAACCTTCAATAAGCCCTGATGGCAGTAAAATTGCCTTTTCATCGCTTGTTGGTCATTTTCAGATTAATATTTTGGATTTAATATCTAACTCCCAAACTCAAATAACAAATCAGGGGAATAACGAACACCCTTCTTTCTGCCCAGATGGTCATTTTCTTACAATTATGTCAGACAGAAGGGGCAAGAAAGAGTTGTATCTTATAAGTATTGATGGATTAGTGCAAAAACCCTTAACAATCGGATATCTTCCATATTGCACAAGATAATGGTATATTCTGGAATTGACAGATTTGAAAAGTTGCTTCCTAAAAAATTTCATGGAGCAAAAGCAGGACTCCTCATACACCCTGCTTCTGTAAATAAAAATCTCATTCATACAAAAGATATTCTTCTTCAGAGCAAAAAAATTAAAGTTAGGGCATTTTTCGGGCCCCAACATGGAATATTTGGAAATACCCAAGATAATATGATTGAATGGGAGGGATTTATAGACAAAAACACAGGGCTTCCTGTTTATAGTCTTTATGGACAAACAAGAAAGCCAACTCCTCAGATGCTTCAAGGGCTTGATGTTTTGATTATTGATTTACAGGATGTTGGAGCAAGATATTATACATTTATATGGACAATGAGTCTGTGTATGGAAGAATGCGAAAAATTAGGATTACCAATTATTGTGCTTGACAGGGTAAATCCAATTGGCGGACATATCACTGAAGGTCCAAATTTGCAGGAAGATTTCAAATCCTTTGTCGGACTTCATCCTATCTGTATAAGACATGGAATGACCATTGGAGAACTCGCATTATATTTTAGAGAGCAATTCTATCCAAAGCTTGAACTTAATGTTATACCTCTTAAAGGTTGGCATAGGAAAATTTGGTTTAATGAAACTGGGCTACATTGGGTAATGCCTTCTCCTAATATGCCAACCCTTGATACAGCAGTGGTTTATCCGGGAATGTGTTTTTTTGAAGGAACAATCTTAAGTGAAGGACGAGGCACAACAAGACCCTTTGAAATATTCGGAGCACCATTTATTGAGCCTGAAAAATTAGTTAAAAGACTTAAAGACTTTAAGCTAAAGGGCGCTGTATTCAGACCCCTTTACTTTACACCAACTTTTAATAAATTTACAGGAGAGCTTTGCGGTGGTGCACAGATACATGTTGTAGACAGGGAAAAATTTAAACCTGTTCTTACTGCGGTTGCAATACTTTTGGCAATAAAAGAGCTTTATCCAGAGGTTAATTTATGGAGAAATCCGCCATATGAGTACGAATTTGAGAAACTGCCCTTTGACATCCTTGCTGGCTCTGAAAGATTAAGAAAAGACATTGAAAATGGTACTTCTCTTAAGAATATTGAACTGTGGTGGCAGGAAGAACTGAGTAAGTTTGAACAAATAAGAAAACAATATCTGCTTTATGATTAAAGGCTTTATTCTTGCTGCAGGATTTTCAAAAAGACTTAGACCAATTACAGAGCATATTCCTAAACCTTTGCTACCAATAGCAGGTCAATCTGTTTTAGAACATGTATATGGTTTACTAAAGGATGCAGGGATTTCTAAATTAGGAATAAATCTTCACTACAAAGCAAATGAAATTGAGCAATACATAAAAGAAAAAAATCTGCCCCTTTCCATTTTCTATGAAAAAGACATTCTTGACACCGGCGGAGCATTGTATAATGCAAAAGATTTTCTTAAAGACAGTATATTTATTGTGCATAATTCGGATATATTCTGGGATGGAAACATTGATGAGGCTTTAAATTGGCATATAAAAGAAAAAAATGACATAACTCTTCTTGTCCATGATTTTTCTCCTGACAATAAACTTTTGATTGACGAAGAATTAAACTTTCTGGAAATTATAAACCAATCAACATCAAGCAAAGACAAACCAATTAAATTAGCATATACTGGAGTTTCTATCTACAATCCCCATGTTCTTGAGCTTTTACCGCGAGGACCATCTTCTCTTATACAACTTTGGATAAAATCCAAAGAGTTAGGAGCAAAAGTTAAAGTATTTTGTTCAAAATATAATTTTTGGCACGACATAGGAACACCAATTGGTTACGCTCGGGCAGTTTTTGATAAATTAAAAAGAGAATTTACATCTGTATTTGTCCATCCATCCTCTTCTGGTTGTGAGTTGATCAAGCCAAAAGGATTTGTTGTAGTAGAGAAGGATGTCAAAATTGAAAAACCTTTCAAAGCGGAGAATGTAATTATTCTTCCAAATACAACCTTTTCACCAGAAAACGAACATATTTCAGACTCCATCATTTGTCAAGACTTTATCATTAGCATATCTAAATGGCAGAGGGAAAAGGAAAGCTTAATTGGAGGAGGGTCAACAAGAAGATATTTTAGGGAGAAAAACAAAATTATATGTGTATATGAAGAAATGAACCAAGAGTTTGAGCAAACTATAAAAATAGGAAATTTTTTAAAACAGCATGACTTTCCAGTGCCTGAAATCATTGAAATAGACAAGTCTCATAAAACAATAATCTTTGAGGACCTTGGGAATTTAACGCTTTACAGCTGGCTTCAATGCAAAAGAGAGAAAAAGCAAATAACTGAAATATATAAAAAAATCATTGATAAAATTGTCCTATTGCATGGAAAAATCTCAAAACAAGCTCTTTTGATGGATTTACCAAAATTTGATTATGAATATTTCAGATGGGAAAGCGATTATTTTCTTAAAGAATGTGTAGAATCGGTATTCAAAATTAAAACAAAAGAAATTGACCAAGAACTTCATACAATTGCAGAAAAACTCTCAAAAACAGAGCAAGTGATTCTCCACAGAGATCTTCAAAGTCAAAATATAATTTTAAAGGATGGAAAAGTCTATTTTGTTGACTATCAGAGTGCAAGATGGGGTCCTGCAGGATATGACTTAGCATCTCTGTTGTGGGATCCTTATGTTTCTTTAAATGATGAAACAAGAGACGAAATTTTAGAATGGTATAATCATAAAGCACAGTTAAAAAATGATAAATTCTACGAAGAACTTTCCCTTTGCAGAATCCAAAGACACATGCAAGCACTTGGTGCCTATGGATTTTTATCTTTAAAAAGAGGCAAGAAAAGTTTTTTAAAATTCATTCCTCCTGCCATTAGTCTATTACTACAAGATATTGAGCAATGCAGTATTGAACTGCCTCAGTTAAAAGAACTATTAAAAGTTTTGAATAGTAAGGCTTTAAATGTGTTATAATTGTTAAATTTTTTAAAATTCATTGGAGGTGAATAAATGAAGATTTATTATGATTCGGACGCCAATTTAGATGTGCTTAAAGGAAAGAAGATCGCAATTATCGGATACGGTAGTCAGGGACATGCCCATGCTAATAATCTTAAAGACAGTGGATTTGACGTTGTTGTAGGTGTCAGAAAAGGGAAAAGCTGGGAAAAAGCTGAGAAAGCCGGACTTCAGGTTATGACCGTTGCAGATGCATCAAAAATAGCAGATGTGATAATGATTCTTACTCCAGATGAGCTTCAGGCTGATTTATATAAAAACGAAATTGAACCAAATATGAAAAAAGGTGCATTTCTTGCCTTTGCTCATGGATTTAATATCCATTTCGGACAGATAGTCCCTTCTGCTGATACCAATGTTTTCATGGTTGCTCCAAAAGGGCCCGGACATCTTGTAAGAAGCGAATACTTAAGAGGACGAGGAGTTCCTTGTTTAATGGCAATTCATCAAGATCCATCAGGAATTACTAAAGATATTGCACTTGCATACGCAGTTGGAATTGGTGGCGGAAGGGCTGGAATAATCGAGACAACATTTAAAGATGAGACTGAAACTGACCTTTTTGGAGAGCAAGTGGTTCTGTGCGGAGGCTTAACAGCACTTATCACAGCAGCCTTTGAAACATTGGTAGAGGCAGGATATCCACCAGAGCTTGCATATTTTGAGTGCCTTCACGAAGTCAAGCTTATTGCTGATCTCATTTACGAAGGTGGAATCTCAACAATGCGTTACTCCATAAGTAATACTGCTCAATACGGAGACTTAACAAGGGGTCCTAGAGTGATAAATGATTCCGTAAAAGCTGAGATAAAGAAAATTCTTTCAGAAATCCAGAGTGGTGAATTTGCTAAGGAATGGATACTTGAATGCAAAGTTGGAAAACCTGTCTTTAACGCACTCACAAAGAAGGCAGAAGAGCATCCGATTGAAAAGGTTGGAGAAAAATTAAGAGCAATGATGCCTTGGCTCAAAGAAACAAAGCTTGTGGATAAATCAAAGGCATGATTAGAAAAGAAGGGCTTCCTTACATTGGTGGAGCATTATTTCTATCATCCTTTTTCTATTTGCTATGGCTTACTCCAATTGCAATTGGTTTTATCATCTTGAGCTTGTTTTTTCTTTACTTTTTTCGAGACCCAGAGAGAATACCACCTTCTGATACAGGCGTTGTTGTATCACCTGCTGATGGCAAAGTAATTTTAATAAGACAAGGGAGTAAGGGGCTATGTCCCCACTCCCATACTGAAATAAGCATATTTATGTCTCCACTTGATGTTCATGTCAACAGAGCGCCTTTTGATGGAAAAATAAAAGAAATTGTTTATACTCCGGGTAAATTTTTCTCTGCATTTAAAGAAAGAGCTTACAGGGAAAATGAAAATATAAAAATTACTTTGGCAACGCAGTACGGAGATATAATAGTCAGACAGGTTGCGGGTTTTATTGCAAGAAGAGCAGTTTGTTGGGTTAAGGAAGGAACAGAAATAAAAAAAGGTGAAAGATTTGGAATGATCAAATTCAGCTCCAGAGTTGATATATGTCTTCCTTCAGAATTCAAAATTACGATAAAAGAAGGTGACAAAGTAAAAGCAGGCGAAAGCATTATCGCTGTATTAGAAAAATGATAAAAGTGAAAAGAAAAAAAATAAGAGACTCTCAAAAACAGCCTGCAAGGGGAGTTTATATACTTCCCAATGCACTCACCCTATGCGGAATGCTATTTGGTTTTTATGCAATTATAGCTGCAATAAACGGAAAATTTATCCATGCAGCTTGGGCAATAATTTTGGCTAATATTTTTGACGGACTTGATGGATGGGTAGCAAGACTAACGAGAACCACTACAAGATTTGGGGTTGAACTTGATTCTCTTTCAGACCTCGTTGCCTTTGGTGTTGCACCCTCAATTCTTATTTATAAATGGGCACTTTTTGACTTTAGCAGAGTTGGATTTGCAATAACCTTTCTTTTTGCAGCATGTGGAGCTTTAAGACTTGCAAGATTTAATATTCAAACAAGTGGTAGCAAAGCATTCAAAGGACTTCCTATCCCTGGTGCTGCAACAGTAATAGCAGCTACTGTTTTATTTTGTACTGAAATTCTTGACTACAAACCTGAGAAAGATATAATATTTCTTTTTTTAACAGCATTTCTTGCCTTGCTGATGGTAAGTAGTCTAAGATTTCACGGTCTTAAGGAAGTTGATTTTAAAGAGAAAAAGCCCTTTTGGATTCTGCTTTTCTTCATCCTTCTCTTGTTTTTTATTGTAATTCACCCGCCAATTTCTGTTTTTATACTTGCCTGTATATATGTGGTTTCAGGTATAATTGAAAATATAATCATTTTTATTAAAAAAAGAAAAAAGTTACAAACTAAAAAGGAAGAGGTGAAAGATGAGGAAAATCAAAATATTTGATACAACATTAAGAGATGGAGAGCAATCCCCCGGAGCTTCTATGAATGTTGATGAAAAGATTCAGGTAGCTAAACAGCTCAAAAAACTTGGCGTTGATATTATTGAAGCAGGATTTCCAATAGCATCTCCTGGAGATTTTGAAGCTGTAAACAGAATCGCGAAGGAAGTAAAAGGTGTAACAATTGCTGGACTTTGCAGAGCCAGAAATGAAGATATTGAAAGAGCTGCCGAGGCTCTACAACCTGCAGAACAAAGAAGAATACATACTTTTATCGCCACATCTGACATACATTTAAAATACAAACTTCGCATGAGCAGGGAACAGGTAATAGAAGCTGCTATAAATGCTGTAAAAAAAGCAAGACAATACACAGATGATGTTGAATTTTCAGCAGAAGATGCAACACGAACAGATTGGGATTTTCTCTGTAAAGTTACAGAAGAAGTTATCAAAGCAGGTGCAACAACTGTAAATATCCCTGATACTGTAGGATATATAATTCCCCAAGAATTTGGCGAACTTATTGAATATTTATTTAACAAAGTTCCAAACATAGACAAAGCTACAATAAGTGTTCACTGTCACAATGACTTAGGACTGGCTGTCTCTAATTCTCTTACAGCGATTTTAAAAGGTGCAGGACAAGTTGAGTGTACCATAAACGGAATTGGAGAAAGGGCAGGAAATGCAGCTCTTGAAGAAATTGTAATGGCATTAAAGGTAAGAAACGACTTTTTCAAAGCAGACACCAACATAGTAACTCAAGAAATTTACAGAACAAGCAGACTTGTCAGCAAAATTACAGGTATGGTTGTTCAACCTAATAAAGCTATCGTTGGTACAAATGCATTTGCCCATGAGGCAGGAATCCATCAAGATGGAGTTTTGAAAGAAAGAACAACTTATGAAATAATGAAACCTGAAGACATCGGAATCCCAAGTTCAAAAATTGTTCTTGGCAAACATTCAGGAAGACATGCATTTAAGAAAAGACTTGAGGAACTTGGATTTACTCTTACCGATGAAGAGCTTAACCGTGCCTTTGAAAGATTTAAAAGGCTTGCTGACCAGAAAAAATATGTTTTTGATGAGGACATTGAAGCCCTTGTATCTGATGAGGTTTTAAGAATTACAGAAACCTATGAATTATTAGATATTGATGTATCAAGTGGAACAAAGAAAAAACCATCTGCCTATGTTAAAATGAAAATCAATGGAGATGAAAAGGAAATCTCCATTTCTGGTGATGGACCTGTAGATGCTGTTTATAAAGCAATAACAGAACTTACAGGCTCAAAAGCCTCACTGAACAAATTTGAAATAAAGGCAATAACTGGTGGTACAGATGCACTTGGAGAAGTTACAGTTATTCTTGAGGAGTCAGGCAATACTGTAAGGGGACATGGTTCAGATACGGACATAATAGTAGCTGCTGCAAAGGCTTATGTAAATGCACTAAATAAACTTGCCTTAAGAAACATTAGGATCCAGCAGAAGAGCTAATTTTTATCTTGGATTGGATTTTTTCTCTTAATCTGCAGAAATTGCAGGTTGTTGCTGTAGTTGGATAACCGCATATTTCACATGGATGAAGTTCTGGCTCAGCTGTTAAGAATATTTGTCTTACTTTTAAAAAGTTCTGATAAAATCTTAGTTTTGAGCCAGGAGAATGCTCCTCAAGTTGATTTAGAAGTTGTTTATAAAATATAGAAGTTGCTCCAACACTAAATGGACATTCATCGCGAATATATTTTATCTTGGCATTTATCGCATAAGAAGCCATTTCCCTTTCAGTACAAAGAACAAGGGGCTTGATTTTTTGGACTAACTTATCTTTAGAACTCAAATTAGGTGTCTGTCTTCCGAGATAGTCTGTCTTCCAATCAAGAACATTATTTAATAATGTAGCTACCTCATCATCAAGATTGTGTCCTGTGGCTAAAATAAATCCTCCTTCGTATGCAACCTTATTCATTATGTATCTCTTTATCATTCCACAAACCGAGCATGCTGGCCGACGCACTATCTTTGAAATATCCTTAATTCCATAACCATTGAAATATTCCCTTACATCCTCAATTTGAAGCTCAAGTCCGTGTAAATTTGCAAAATTTTTAGTATATTCCTCTGATTTATCAGAATAATCATTGATTCCTAATTGAATATAAAGTCCTTTTGTTTTATAGCCTAACCGATTTAATATATGCCAGAGACTTAAGCTATCCTTTCCTCCTGAAACAGCCACCATGACTTTTTGTCCATTTGCTATGAGATGATAATCCTTTATTGCTTTTTGAACTCTGCGCAAAATAAATTCATCAAAACATTTTGTGCAAAGAGAAAGATTATATGCTTTTAATTTAACAACTGCCTTTTCACCGCACATTTTACAGCGCACGATTTCCTCCAGAAATCACGGGGATTATTTCAACCTCGCAGTCCTCTAAATGCTCGTCAATTGGACAAAGCTCATCATCCTTAACCAAAATATATGCCTCTTCGTTTAACCCAAGAGTTTTTAAAATTTCTATTCCTCTTATTTTGCCTTCAAAATAGTATTTTTTATCAGCAAGTATAACAGTTACCATGCTTTATCAAACCATTAGGCTCAAAATAAAATAATAGGCAGACCTTCCTGATGTGCCATGATTAATTGACCATTCGTGGGCTTTTTTTAAAAGTTCAGGCGCAGGAATATTAATACTTTGTCTTTTTGCATATTGTTTTACAATTTCTAAATACTGCTGTTCTGAAAATCTATAAAAACCTATTTTCAAGCCAAATCTCTCAAGAAGAGAGACTCTCTCCTGAAAAGCATCCTCTGGAAAAAGTTCATCATCTGAGGAATAAGAAGGCAAAAGATTTCTTCTATTAGAAGTTACATATATAACTGAATTTTCAGGTATTTCCTCAATTCCTCCATCCATTACGATTTTTAAATTTATAAATTCCTCCTCATTTTCTTTAAACGACAAGTCATCAATGAAGAGAACAAATCTTAAACTATCTTGCTCATAAACAATGTCATAAAGAAAAGGAATTGTAGCTATATCTCTCTTTAAAACCTGAATAAGTCTGAAAGGCGAGTCATTAAAATAATTTATCAATGCCTTCACAAGGCTTGTCTTTCCAGTGCCCCTCTCTCCCCAAAGCAAGACATTATTCACTTTTTTGCCTTCAATAAATCGCTTTGTATTTTTAATGACCAGCTCCTTTTGTCTTTCAATTCCTAAAAGTTCATCCATCTGAACTTTGGGCAATCTTTTCACAGGCTTTAAGAATTTTTCCTTCCCATACCAAACAAATGCGGAATTGCTATCAAACACTTTTCACCCCAAATACCATTTTAAAATTGTCTCTCCAATAAATAAACTTATTATCGCACCAAGCGAAAGGAAAGGACCAAAAGGAATTTTTCTGTTCCCAGTTTTTTTCATCATTACAATTCCAACAATTGAACCAAAAAGACTTCCAATAAAAACCGTAAGTAATGCAAACTTCCATCCAAGAAAAGCTCCAACTGCAGCATTTAGTTTTATATCTCCTCCTCCCATTCCTCCCCTGCTTAAAACTGCGACTATAAATAAGCTTCCACCTCCGACAAGAATGCCAATCAAAGATTCCTTTATCCCGAATGAAAGGGCTGAATGTTCAAAAGGAAGAAAGGAGCAAATTATACCCAATATTATTAGTGGAATGGAAATAATATCTGGTATTATTTGAAAATCAAGGTCTATAAAGCTTATAACTATCAAAGCAGAGATAAAAATTAATACAAAAAATATCTCAACAGACAGCCCGAATTTAAGAAAAGACAATACATATAAAACACCAGTGAGAAATTCAACCACTGGATATCTAAAAGAAATCTTCTCTCCACAATATGAACATTTTCCTTTAAGAAGAATGTAACTTACCAAAGGTATGTTATGATAAGGCTTTATCGCATTATCACAAGCTGGACAAAATGATTTTGGTAAAATTATTGATACTCCTCGTGGAATTCTATAAATACAAACATTGAGGAATGAGCCAACTACAAGGCCTAAAACAAAAAAAATTAGAATCTCCATCTACTCATCTCTTCCAATTCAGAAAGTCTTTTCTTTTGAACTTCTATTTGAGCCTCAAGTTCCCTGATTTCTCTCATTAGAAATGAAATTTTTTCATCTTCGCTTAAATTTATATCTTTTCCAAAGGAATCATACACTTCCTTACCAATTTTTTTTAGCAATTCATCCCTTTTTTCATTAAGTTTGTTTAGTTCTGCGATAATCTTGAGGACATTAAGCTCAATCTTTACTCTTTCTGAAATAATCTCTGCCCAGAATTTAAAATTTTTAAGTCCCTGTAAAAAATCTCTTTTAATGGTCTCTATCATGCCCTACCCCACTTTATCAAGATGTCTGACTTTAAATCTTACTCCAATAGAATTAGCAATCTCTTCGCATTTCTTAACATCAACTTCTTTCATATCAACCACTGTCACCTGAACATCAGGAATATATTTTTTAGCCTCTTTTATAAAATCAATAACTGCCTGATAGGCATTTGGAAAATGCGGATTACATATTTTATTATAAGTTTCCTCATCCTGTGCATTCAGACTTATTGATATTGAATCAACCAGACCTTCAATCTCAGGCAAAATGTTTCTTCCATGTATCAAATTTCCATGTCCATTGGTATTTATTCTTATTTTACCACCTTTTTCCTTAATCCATTTTCCAACTTCCTTTATTAAATCAAGTCTCAAAAATGGCTCACCGTAACCACAAAATACTATCTCCTTGTATGCCTTAGGCTCGCCAATTGCCTGAATAACTTCCTCGGCAGAAGGCTCTTTCTCAAGCCTAAGGTTATGACCTTTTACATAGTCAGTATGAAATCTTACGCAAAATTTACAAACATTCGTGCATCTGTTTGTTACGTTGAGATAAAGGGAGTCTCTGATTTTATATGCAATCTCACCTTTTGGAATATCTCCAATACCAAAAAGCCTGTAAGCATTCACTTTAGTTATTCTTTCAATGTCTTCAACTGTGACTCCTCTTATTTCCGCGAGTGCTTTGGCAGTATAGACCAAATAGGCAGGTTCATTTCTTTTGCCCCTGAAAGGCTCTGGTGCAAGATATGGAGCATCGGTCTCTATTAGTAAATAATCATCAGGCACAAAGTTAGCAACTTCCTTAATTTTTTTACCATTTTTAAATGTGACTACTCCTGAGACTGAAATCATAAATCCAAAATTTATAACCTCTTTTGCCTGTTCAACATTTCCGCTGAAGCAGTGCATGACACCTTTGCGGACTCCTGAGTTCTTTATAATTTTCATTGTATCCTCAAATGCTTCGCGAGAATGTATTATTACAGGAACTCCAACTTCTTTGGCAATCTCAAGTTGTTCTATAAAAGCCTTCTTTTGAATATCTCTTGGAGAGTGGTCATAATGATAATCAAGTCCGATCTCTCCAATAGCAACTACTTTTGGGTGTCTACTAAGCTCATATATTTTTTTTATTATCTTTCCATCAAAATCCTTTGCATCATGAGGGTGAATTCCTACAGAGGCATAAACCATTGGATAGGTGTCAGCAATTTCAACTACCTTTTCAAGACTTTCAACATCAGAGGCAATTGTGATGATAGTATTCACTCCTGCATCGTATGCTCGCCTTATTACATCTGAGATATCATTTTCAAACATTTCAAGATGGCAGTGAGTGTCTATCATACTATGCACCATACTTTTTGAGTCTTAATGAGTTTGCAAGCAAAAGCGGCATTATTGCCACTGCGGGGATAATTCCAAGTTCACCTTTTAGGCACTCCCTTTCAGTAAAGCTTTGAACCGTACCTCCTAAAACATAGGGTGATTTAATAAGCAATGGAACAGGATGCCAGCTATGACTCTTAAGCAAAGATGGAGTAGAATGGTCTCCTGTAATGACTAAAACATCTGGATTTAATGATAGAAATTCAGGAAGATATTTATCAAACTCCTCTATTTTTTTCGCCTTAGCCTCAAAATTACCATCTTCACCGTATGAGTCAGTCTTCTTTATGTGAACAAATATGAAATCATAGTCCTTATAAACATTTTTTAATACCTCAATCTCTTCTTTAATGTCTCCTTCAACTGGAATTGTTTCCATTCCTAAAAGCTTTGTAATACCTCTGTACATTGGATAAACTGCAATTGAGCAAGCCTTTAATCCATATTTCTGCTCAAAGGATGGAATATCAGGCAAGGATGAAAAACCCCTAAGAAGGACAAAATTTGCCCTTTCTTCGTTTTTTAATATTTGAGAAGCAAGGTCTATGAACTTCTTAGCAATTTCAGCAACTTTTTCAGCTTGTTTATCAAATGGCACAGGTTCAAGGGGTGCTTTGCCTTCTTTCTGAGGATCAGTGTCCTTTACCATTGCTTCACTCTCTTTTATTTCATGGGAAAATCTCATTACAAGGCAAAATCTGTGTTCCTTTCCCGGTTTCAGAATAATTTCAACACCTTCAATTTCTTTTATCTGCGATGCAAGTAAGCCTGTAAGTTCAACATTCTTTTCAGTTGGTATTCTTCCAGCCCTTCTGTCAACAATAACTCCATCTCTGATTGTTGCATAATTGCATCTTATCGCAACATCTGTCTTCTTAAGCTCTATTCCCAAACCCAGAGCTTCAAGTACACCTCTTCCAATCTCGTATTTCAATGGATCATATCCAAAAACTCCAAAATGTCCAGGTCCACTTCCTGGAGTTATTCCATAGCTAACAGGAACATGAAGTCCACAAGCAGAAACCCTCGCCAGTGCATCAAGATTTGGCTTATTGGCTGCTTCAAGCTCAGTTTTTCCATTTATCGGCAATCCTCCAACTCCGTCAAGAAGAAGAAAAATTATCTTTGTATTGTTTTTTTGAACCAAAGAAGTAATATTCATCTCATGCCTCCAAAGAGAAATAATAATTATGATAACAAAAAAAGCCTGTTTAAAGCATCTATAAAACTTAAGATAGATAACAATGCATCACTGCAATCTGAATTCTATAAGGTTGTTTCAGTGTTTTGGGACAGCCATAAAATTAAAAGGGGGAGACTTATTATCAAATCATTTCAAAGAGGTTTTTACTTTTCTGGTCATTGAGAGAGGTCGCCATGCTTCGACTCATTATATATTTTGCAACCTAAGCAATCTTGCATTTTAATGTCCAACAAAGAAAGTTCACACACTCCGCCTTCGGTAAGGCTTGCAATACCTACCTCATCGTAATTACGATGAGTAATAGCGACGAAGCAATCTCGGTTTTATGTCCTATATGACAAGCTTGCGAGCATGCAGAAGCTTCCAATGTCAGCTCAACAAAATTTTTATATAAAAAACTCACTTTAGCCCCACTTCATCAACTTTTGAATAAAAAAATTTTAAAATCAATGAGTTATAATTTTTAGATTAGCCTACAAAATTCTCTCGCACTTTCGTAAGTTCTGAAAATCTTATCCCCTACTCCCAATATTCTAAGTATCTTTTTATGTTCCTCCTTAGCTTTGCTCATAATCCTTATTTTCTCCCCCTCTATCTCAAAACCTCCTATCCCTATCTCATAAAATTTGTCCAAACACTTCTTCAGACTGTTTTCTTTGCTCTCCCTTAACCATCCTTTCTCCTTCAACTCATCCATTAGCCTGTTTAACACTGTCTGGGCTACCACACATAAAAATATATGCGTCCTTACTCTCCTGTCTTTATAATGATATATCGGTCTTATCTCTACAAAATCCTTTAACTGCTTGAATGCATCCTCCACTGTCTGTAATTCCTTATACTGCCTCTCTATCTCTTCATCTTCTTCCTTCATTAATGTCGTCTGCAAAATATACTTCCCACACATATCATATGCCTTCTTTATAGCTTCTTGCTTTGCTATTATCTGAAATCTGCCTTCTTCGTATCTGAAATCATAATAATTCTCAGCTCCACTTTTTGTCAGTTTCCTTTGCGCCCTCCTCAGTATTTTCTCCCTGTCTCTTAGCTTTCCTCTTTCTACCATCTGCCTTACTTTTTCCAATGCCTCCCTGCCCCTTTTAAGTATGGAGGTTATAATAAAATTGTGTCTATTGTGCAGATATTTTTTGGATTAGAGGAAAATGGGAACTAAAAAGAATAATAGCAAAAAAAAAACAATTTATGGAATAACCTTAAAAAAGGAGGAATGGGAAGTGATAAGGCAGTTTGGGCTTGAAAATTTTATTAAAGAAATTGCAGAGATGCCACCTCAGGAAAGCATTAAAGTTTTAGCTGAGATGCTTTTTAATTTATTGATGAAGAAAGAAAGAGATTTTTTTGTAGAGGCAGACTCTGACAACAAATCAAATGGGTTTTATCAAAGACAGCTCGGATGTATGTTTGGAAATTTAAATTTGTCAGTGCCAAGAGACAGACAGGGAAGATTTCGCTCCGCAGTGCTACCACCTCATTGGAAAAGATTTGACAAAGATTTTGAGGATTTCATCCTAAATCTGATTCTGCAGAGTTATTCTCCATCAAAAATCAAAAGTCTTCCAGAAAAGCATGAATCTTCCATATTCTCCTGAGCAAATAGAGGAGTTAAAAGAGGAGTTATACAGTAAAGCAAAAGAATTAGTAAGCCAAGAACTGCCTTCTGATTGTTTTGCCCTATTTTGTGATGCATATCATACAGAGATGAAGGATGAAAGCAGAAGAATTCGTAAAGCAGTCATCTATACGGTTTTAGGGATAGATATGCAGATGAAGAAAGATTTGTATGGGTATTATGTTTTTATTTGCTCAGAAGACAAAGGAGATTGGCTCAAGATATTTAACAATCTGATTAGCAGGGGATTGAGGAGAGTAATGATAATTGTCTGTGATGATTTTCCAGGGTTTAGTGAGGCTGTAAAAACCTTATTTCCTCAAACTGACCATCAACTTTGCCTTGTTCATATGCAAAGAAATATTTACAAAAATATGTCAAAGGCTGATGCAAGGCAGTTTAGTGAAGAGATTAACAGAATAAAACACATAGGCGATTATGAGGATACTGTCAGGGAATTTGAAGATGTGCTAAAGAGATTTGAAAAGAAATATCCTGCCTATATAAAGATGCTAAATAGCAAGAAGGAGAATTATTTTTGTTACAAGAAATATCCAGAAGAGATAAGAAAGCACATATATACAACGAACGCGGTAGAGAATATAAATAGCAGGCTGGAAGTCTTAAGGGTAAACTCTGGAGGGTATTTTCAATCTGAGAAAACTGCATCAGTGGCTATATATGTGATAGTAGATAAAATAAGAAAAGGCAGATGGAGCAAACCGATGGCTGTATCTCGTGGGGTATTGTATGAACTTCAACAAATGTTTCAGATGAGATTTGCGCATGAGACACAAAATTCTTGACAACTGTCTCTATAACATCAAAATGCACTGGAAATTTATTCTCGTTCAAACATAAACACAACAATACTTGCTTTTTATCGGGCTTCCCATCCCTTGAGTATCCATATCTTGCAAGCCCCAGAGGTCCTTGACCCTCAAAGTATACTGAGGTAATATCATAAAGCAACAACTTTGTCCCTTGTGCTCCCGTCTTATAAAAATCATCTAACACATTATCCATCTTCTCATACAACTTGTCCATTGCCCTGTATATCTCATTTGCATGCATATCCTCTTCCCTTAAATCAAACAGTTCCATAAAACCACTTCTTCGTATCCATCCCACTGATGCATACTTACTCCTTGGCTCTATTATCCTGTTAAGCACTACTGCCAAAAGCAAATCTCTTACCTTCTTTGGAAAATGCCTTAACCATCCCAGAAACCCTATCTTCATCATAAATCCTAACAGTAACAGTATATGCCCTACTGAAGTTGCATCCTCAAAAAACTTGTCTTTGTCCACTACAACCTTTTTCTCAGGTGACTTAAGCAGTTGCCTTATTTTGGAAATAAGAGGCTCACCTAAGTGAGTGATATTGGCAATTTTTTCATGCCTAACCTTTTTAGTTTTTTTGTCTCTGTAAGCTTTAGATATTTCGTAGGTTTTGTATTTTTTACCTTTTTTTGTTGACCAAGATTCTTTTACGAACATAGTTACCTCCTTTTTTATTTAGCATACAAAAATTAGACAAAAAGTCAATATTTAAGGGAATAAATAGGCAAAAATAATGAAATTAGATTAGACTACAAAATTGAATGAAAAAAGATATAACTTATTGAATTATAAAGCTTTTGATATTTTTAAAGGCTGAAAATTGATAAAGTTGGGTTTAGATAAAAAAAGCGCCCGATTGGGCGCCTGAGAAGTTGTTTTCTATTGCCTTTGATATTAAAGCTTTTTGTAGCAGAACCACCAATCAAAGCATTCATACTGTTTTGGTCTTTCCTGAGCTGTCTTCACATCTGATGCAGGTGGAATTATAACCTTGTCTCCAATGAGTTCATTGTTGGGCCAACCTGCAGGAATTGCAACTTTATTTGCATCTGATGTTTGAAGTGCCTTCACTGCCCTTACAATTTCATCAATATTTCTTCCAATTTCCTGAGGATAGTAAAGAATAAGTCTTAAAATTCCATTGGGATCAATTACAAACACCGCTCTTATTGTGTTTGTTCCTTTAGCTGGACTTATCATGCCAAAAGACTTTGCAACTTCTCCCATGTCATCTGCGATGATTGGAAAAGTAATCTCTACGCCAAGTTTTTCCTTAATCCATTCCACCCATTTGATATGGGAGAATACTTGGTCAATAGAAAGACCAATAAGCTCACAATTAAGGGCTTTGAACTCGTCCATTCTTTTCTGAAATGCAACGAATTCAGTTGTGCATACCGGTGTAAAATCTGCTGGATGGCTAAAAAGAACAACCCATTTTCCTTTGTAATCAACTGGGAAGTTAATAACTCCATGAGTGGTTTTTACTTTTCTGTCCTCAATTTTTTCGCCAATTAATGGCATTCTTGTTTCCATGCAACACCTCCTAAATGATTTTATTTATAATTAATATAAATTAAAAATAGATAAAATGTCAATCCCTTTTAATTTATTCTTTAAAATCTGTTAAAATTAACTTCATGAACATTGTTGATAAAGTAAAAAATACTGTTGAAAAGTTCAATATGCTCTCCCTCAATGATCATGTTCTTGTAGGTCTGTCAGGTGGTCCTGATTCAGTTTGTCTTTTAAACATCCTTAAATTATTTAAGCAACAATATAAACTAAAAATCTCAGCTGCATATATTGATCACGGATTGAGACCTGAAGATGTTCCAAAGGAAATAGAATTTTGTAAAAAAATGTGCGAGGAATTAGATATTCCATTTTATACTCAATCAATTCCAGTTAAAGATTTTGCAAGACAGGAAAAAATTAATATTCAGGAAGCTGCCAGAATTTTAAGATACGGAGCCCTTGACCAGATAAGTTTAAACATTAAAGCCCATAAAATTGCTGTTGCCCACAATGCAGATGATCAGGCAGAAACTGTAATCATGAGGCTTTTAAGAGGCGCAGGTCCAGCAGGACTGTCTGGAATTCCTCCTGTTAGAAAAAAAATTATTCGGCCTCTCATTGAAGTTGAAAGAGCCGAGATAGAGAATTTTCTAAAAGAAAAAAACATCCCATATATCATTGACCCTTCAAATGAATCTCTTAAATACCTAAGAAACAAAATAAGGCACACTTTAATGCCTATAATAAAGTCCATTCAGCCGCATGCAACAAAAATTATTTCAAGAACCGCTGATATCCTTAGGGAAGAAAATGATTACATAAATGTAGCAGTGACAAAGGCTCTAATGAGACTGATGAGTAGAAAAACTGACTATAAGGTTGAACTTTTTGTTAATCCAATGGAAGTTTTAAATGTGGTCATCTTACGAAGAGCATTAAGGGTTGCAATTGATAGCGTTAAAAATTTAAAGGGCATTGATTTTGAACATATTGAACAGATTATAACTCTTATCAAAAAAGGGAAGCCCGGTGACAGAATTTATCTGCCGAAAGGAATCAGAGCAATAAAGGGTTACTCCACGCTTATTATAACTTCTGAACCACCTAAAAAACTTTCTACTTATACAATTGATCAGCCTCAGGAAATATTTCTTGAAGAAGCATCGCTTAGTTTAAGCATCAAAGAATTTGAACTAAATCAATTAAATCAAGATTTACAAGCCCTTAATTTTGGTGATGGAAAAAAAATTGCATACATTGATGCTGATAAAATAAAATTTCCCTTAATTGTTAGATGCAGAAGACCAGGTGATTATTTTTATCCTTTCGGTTTTGGTAAGAGAAAAAAACTTCAGGATTTCTTTGTGGACGAGAAAATTCCAAGAGATGAAAGAGATATAGTTCCAATTATTGAAAGTGAAGGTAAAATTGTCTTTATTGCAGGATACAGACTTGACGACAGATTTAAAATTGGAGATAATACTAAAAGATGCTTAGAAATAAAAGTCATACCAAAAATTTAATTTTTTTCTTTGTATCTGTTTTTATATTGCTTTTTGCGCATTCATCAAACGCTCAAGAAGACGTTTCAAAATTATTAAAAGACAAAATTGACCTTATTCAACAAAAATATTTCAATTCAATCGTATCCTTTCCAAAAGCAGTCGCAGTTGCCATTGATAAAAATATTGCCTTAATTCCAGCTTCAGCTCTTGATGAGCAAAAAAACCTATCCATAATCGCATTAGATTCAAAGCTTAATATAGCTGTTGTGAAACTTCCCACTGAGCAAACTCCTGTTAATTTCAAAGCTACAGATAAATTTGAAGAAGTTTATTTTCTTTTAACGATTTTTGAACAGCCCATAATTATACTCATTAAGGGAACTCAAAGGGATAATAAAATTGAAATAGATGGACATTATCCTTTGGGGTCATTGCTTCTTTCCTTTGATTTATCGCCTGTTGGAATCATTGTTAAGAATGAACCTTTCTCTGAGGCTTTAGTTATTAGTTCTGTTTATCCTGAAATAAATAAAATGATTTACAGAAAACCCGGCTGGATGGGACTTCAAGCTCAAACAATTAACGAAGAACTCAGCAAAATTTTTAATGTGTCAGAAGGCGTTGTTATAACAAACATCTATGAAGGCGGACCATCTGATAAAGCTGGACTGCAAAGAGGTGATGTGATTACAGAAGCCAATGGTCATAAAATTAAAGATTTAAAAGATTTGCAAAATCTTTTGTCTACTAAATTTGCTGGTGAAACTTTAATGTTGAAGATAATAAGAGACGGAAGTCAAAAAATTGTTAATGTAATACTTGAAGAACCACCAGAAAGCTTGTCTTCAACAAAAAATCAAGCTATACAGGGAATAAAAGGCGTTAATATAGCGGAAATTCCTGATTCTCTGAGAAAAAATATACCAAAATCCATCAAAGGCGTCTTGGTAAGCAAGATTGAAGAGCTTAGCCCAGCTCTTGGAATTCTCAAGGAAGGCGATATTATTGTTGAAATAAATAAAAAACCTATTAACAATACCAAAGATTTCAATGAAACCGTTGCACAATCTACAAACAGGGATTTACTTATCCTTGTTTACAGACAGGACAGTTTTCAATATGTAATAATACCCGCTCAAAAATCTCGTTAGAAATTAACATTCCTTTGTCTGTAAGTCTAACATTATTCCCGATTATTTTGACCAGTTGCTCATTTTGGAAATCTTTAAAAATTTTTAACAAACATTTTCTCTTAACAATAATGCCTTGTCTTTTACGTAACCCGAGAAATACTCTTTCCTTTAAAGTTTCTGCTCTATTTACTACATAATCATCTATCCAAGCTAATTGATTATCCAGCAAAGCTTTTGAATAGCTAAACAAATCTGCGGGATTGTGAAATCTTTTATCAGCTATAAATGAATGGGCTGAAGGACCGATTCCGAGATAGGATTTTCTATTCCAGTAGCTCAAATTATGCTGACATTCAAATCCTTTCTTTGCAAAGTTTGATATCTCGTATTTTTTTAATCCATTTGCCTCAAGAAATTCTGTGGCAGAGATATACATTTCAACAATCTCATTCTCATCTGGCATTTTTAGTTTACCCTGCATGATTTCCTCATACAGCTTCGTTTTCTCTTCAATGGTCAACTCATATATTGAAATATGTTTAATTTCAAAGCTTAAAGCGATTTTCAAATTTTCTATCCAATCTTCAACTCTTTGAAAAGGAATACCATAAATCAGATCAATGGAAACATTCAAAAATTCCTTGTTCAAGGCAAAATTTACAGCATCAAGTGCTTCTTTTGAATTATGAATTCTTCCCAGTGTTCTAAGCTCATTATCTCTAAATGACTGGACTCCTATGCTTATCCTATTTACACCTAAATCTTTAATAACTGAAAGTTTTGTATTGTCTATTGTTCCCGGATTAAGCTCCATTGAAAACTCAGCATTATGACATACCTTGTAATTCAACTTTAACCCATTAATAAGCTTGCTTAATCCCTCAGAGCTCAAGCACGAAGGCGTTCCACCGCCTATGTAAATGGTTTTAAGTTCATGTGGAATTTTTGCTGTTAGCTCCATCTCCTTTAAAATTGCCTTAATATAGAGCTTTTCCAAATGATGATTCCACTGGATAGAGTAAAAACTGCAGTATTTACATTTTTGCACACAAAATGGAACATGCAAATAAAGTGATTGAAAAAACTCTTTCATAATTCTATAATATCTCAAATGAAGCTTTTAGAAAAATTTCTAATGCCTCGGCTTTCATGGATTCAACTTGAAGTGTCTGGCTTGTGTAATGCGTCATGTTTCTACTGTCCCCACACAACATACAGAAAAAAATGGAAAGGTAGAAATTTTTCTATCTACGAATTCCAAAAGATAGTTCCATATATAGAAAAAGTTGATTTACTCTATCTTCAAGGATGGGGAGAACCATTCTGCAATCCTGAATTTTTCAAATTTGTAGAGATTGCCAAAAAATTAGGATGTAAAGTTGGAACAACTACAAATGGGATGTTGATTAAAGATAGCGATGTAGAAAGAATAATAGATTTGCAGATGGATGTAATTGCATTCTCACTTACAGAAAATAAAACCAATGATAAAATGAGAGAAGGCACTAAGATAGAAAAGGTTCTTAAAGTGATTGAACAAATCAATGAATTAAAAATTAAAAATTCTTCATCAAACCCAATAATCAATATTGCATACATGTGTCTTAAATCTAATTTTTCTGAACTTGATGAAATTCCAGATACCTTTCACTCTAAAGGTATAAGTACAGTTGTTGTAAGCTTCCTTGACTTTATTCCTAATGAATCTCTCAAGGCAGAAGCGATACTTCCTCAGACTGAGGAAGAATTTAAAAATTTAAATGAAAAAGCCTTAGAGATTATTGAAAAATCAAATAAATATAATTTATCCTTATCTTTTAATATTCCTCATCCATCCCATAGACGAGCAATGTGCACAGAAAAACCCTTATATACGCTATTTATAAACTCGCTCGGATATGTCTCTCCTTGTGTATTTACCGGTATTCCTGCAGAAAGAAATGAAAATATTTATTTTGGCGATATAAACAACAAAACACTTCCAGCTATTTGGAGACAAAGGGAATACAAAAAATTCAGAAAAACTCACTGCTCATCAAATCCTCCCTCTGTCTGCAAAACATGTCCAAAATTAAGAATATTTAATCCATAAAGATATGGATACCGAGAACGGATATAGACATTTGTCAATGCGAACTTAAGATCCAAAAATAGCGATAGAAATCCAATAATTGGTATAACCATTTGAAAATTAAGTATTTTTTGCTGTCATTGCGAGCATCTGAAGGATGCGAAGCAATCTCTTTGAAGGGAAAATGGCAAGATTGCTTCCTCCTCGCTTCGCTCGGAGTCGCAATGACGAGGAGGAGAGAGACTGCTTCGCCCCATCGAGGGACTCGCAGTGACGGTATGGTGAATTGCCACGCTATCGCTCGCAACAGGGGGCTCGCAGTGACGATTGTCTATCTCTATTTTTCGGTAAGACTTCCCGAAGGTGAAGAGTTACAATCTCTTTATTGCAAAAAGAATGTGAGATTTATGCGGGACTTTGCTCCTTGCAATGACTAAATGGTAGATGTCTGCCCACCGATGGAATAAATTCACTCAATAACATCTGAAAATCACACAAATTAGGAAAAATTTATTCTTCCTTTAAAATTTCTACCCTGACCTTGCCTTTTAAGAGTTCTTTAAAAAGATGAGCATCTTTTTCAGTTCCAACAATTTTTCCATAGTGCATTGGTATTGCCAGTTTTGGGTTGATTGCAAGAGCTGCTTCCACTGCATTTTTAACATCCATAACATATGTTCCTGAAACAGGTAAAAGAGCTATATCAGCTTTGATATCTTTCATCTCTGGGATAAAATCTGTATCACCGGGAAAGTATATTCTGTTACCCTTTATAGTGAAAACAAAGCCAACCCATTCATTTGCTTTTGGATGGAATTTTAATCTTTCCTTTACCACATTGTAGGCAGGAACAACTTCTATATCTACTCCTTTTACCTTTATTTTGTCTCCGGGTTTGACAATCCGTATATTACCAGTCAGCTTAGAAGCACAATCAGGTGTGGTAACTATAATAGTGTCTTGTGATTGCAATTTTTTTACATCCTCTGGAGAGCAATGGTCAAAATGGGGATGAGAAATTAGAATTATGTCTGCATAGTCATTCTTTTTCAGTTTAAAAGGATCAGTAATAATCACTTTTTCGCCGACAAATTTAAAGGTATCATGCCCCAGCCAATGAATATTTTCTAAAATATCAGAAGCTGAGGCAGTGTAACAAAAAAGTATGTTAAAAAAGAAGATTAAAAAGAGAACCAATCTTTTCATTTTTAAACCCCCGTTTTTTCTTTTTATTTTTTATAAAAAATGAGCAAAAGTCAAGTATCACTTGACTAATGGATATACTTTGCAATTAATAAGAACCTAACTTGTCCGATTTTTAAGCATCATTGCAAGCGATTCAACCTTGCTTTTTTATTGAGATTGCTTCGGATGTGGAGACTGTTGCGAGCCGAAGGCGTGGCAATCTCTCGCAATGTTCCGTGTTAATTTGTCAAGTATTTTTTTCCATTCATTGCAATTTCTTCATTGTATGGTATCCCACTTTTTAAAACTCCATATACCTGCCTTATTAGTTTATGGGCTACTGCTATCAATGCCTGTATCTTGCTCTTGCCCCTTTGTATCATCCTCTAATACAATGCTTTGCATGCCTTATTATATCTCATCGCTGACATCGCTGCCATATACAATATCTTCCTTATATATGCACTCCCCTTCTTCTGTATCCTCCCCTTTTTCTTTACACTCTTGCCCGATTCATATACTCTCGGGCTTATCCCTATATAACTGCCTACTGCCTTTACTCTGTCAAAATTTTCAAAACATCCAAGCATTGATACTGCTATGCATGCTGTCCTCTTGCCAACTCCAGGCACACTATCCGCTAACTTTATCTGTTTCTCATAACTGGCCTACCGCCAATTCTTCCAATTCCTTCTCCATCTTCTGTATTGTTTCCTCTGCATTTTTTATGAGCTCGTTAAAATTTTCTATTACTGTATCTACCATTATCGGTTCATATCTTAATGCTTCTCTTTGATTCTTTAAACAATTAAGATGTTTCTGAATCTTCGCAAGGCAAGTTAATAGTATCTTAATCTTCCGCTGGGGTTCATCCATTGGTTTAAATAATCTTATCTCTTCGCAAATCTCCACACACTCAGCTATCACTGCAGAGTCTATTTTGTCTGTCTTCGCTCTATTAAACTTTGCATCCGCAAGTTTCTTTGTCTGCAGCGGATTCAAAATTGCTACCTTATACCCTTGCTCATATAAGGCATGGGCTAATTTTAAATGATAAACCCCTGTATGTTCCATAACAACCAGTATATCCTCTTTTCAGCAGTCAGGTAGCTCCTTTTTCAAAGCCTTATGCAACTGCTCTGCATGATTCTTTAGATTGAAAGAAGCTCTTTTACCTTTACCTCTTTCCCTAATTGTTACTGCTATGGTATCCTTTGCCACATCTACTCCAACTATGAACTTCTCTTTTGTCATTTCTCTTCCTCCATTTGATTTTTTTGTTTTTCTTCCCTTATCCTATCATCGTGGGAACTCATTCAGGCTGTCTGAGCCTAATGTTCCGTTCAGGCTTAAGGGAAGGGAGAAGGTGGGGGACAACATTGCGAACGGTCTTTAAGACCTATGACAAATCGTCCTTGCCCACCTTCTTTCTTCCTTTTATTTTAACTTATCCCTGTTTAGTGTCCATATATTTATCATACGATGACAAAGGAAGGGGTCATCGCGAGCCTGCCGACAGGCAGGCGAAGCAATCTCGTAAAAAGAAAGTATAGCCTCAGAAATAAAATCTCTCGCAATGTCCATATATCTAACATACGATGACTAAGAAGGAGGAACCCTCGCAATGATTTTCCTTTTCAGTCATTGCGATCGAAGCGAGGCAATCTCGTCTTTTTCATGAGATTGCCACGCTTGTCAGTCGACAGTCTCGTCATTACAGGAGAAAAGCCTGCGTAATTATCGTACTACGAGTCATTGCGAAGTATTCTCACGCCGCATCATTACGAGGCAGACCGAAGGACTACCGAACCAACCTTAAAGCCTACTGCAAACAGAAGGCTTTGCGACCTCTTGAAATGAGCAAAAAATGAAATTCATCGCAATGGTACGCAAAAACTGCAAAAAGCAAGGAAAAGTCATGTCTATAAGTGATGGATTGAAGGATTGCCATGATATAGCTCTCAAGTACATAACAATGGGAATGATTAAAACTTAAAAGGTGCTGGAATAAAAGTTAGAATAAAAACAATGAAAGAGAGCATTCCGATAATTTGTCTACTCTTTGACAGTCTTTCTTCCCATATCATAATTGGCGGATGATCTACGCCTAAAAGAAGAAGAAGCAAAGACCATACAAGCCAGCCATACCAGTAAAAAGCTCCTAAAATAGCAATTGCAATCAAAAATGCCCTTGAAATATAAGCATGCAATCTTCCAAACAAAGCATATGCAATATGCCCTCCGTCAAGTTGCCCAACAGGTATAAGATTCATTGATGTTACAAATAGTCCTATCCATCCAGCAAAAGCTATTGAATGAAGAAGAACATCATGTCCTTCGGGAACATTGCCAATAATAATTTTTACAAGAATTGAAAACAATATTGAATCACCAAGAATAAACATATCATCTTCTGTGCTAACAGGAACTATCTGTGACATATTAAGTCCTACAATACAAGCTATTAAAGATAAAACAGAGCCTACAAGAGGACCTGCTGCTCCAATGTCAATCAATGCTTTTCTTGTGAATATTGGCGACTTCATTTTAATGAAAGCACCAAAGGTCCCAATAATTGATGGAGCTGGAATAAAATAAGGTAAAGTTGCCTTAGTTCTGTGAGCTTTAGATGCAAAATAGTGTCCCATCTCGTGTCCAAGAAGAATTGTCATTATACTTACTGAAAAAGGATATCCTTCAAAAATTCTGTTCGGCTCTCTGAATATATTAATTCCCTGCTGAAGCGTTCCAGCAAAGAGTGTTGTAAATATAGTTGCAACAAATAAGATTAAGGGAACTAAATACTTTTTCACTTAACAATAACTCCTTTAACATCATATTCATAAGCTTCTGATATTAAAACTTTCACCCTTTCTCCAGCCTTTATTCCTTTTATATCATCCAATATCACTACTCCGTCTATTTCTGGAGCATGACAGTAAAGTCTTGCAATGGCAATATCGCCATCAAGATAATCTACCAAAGCATCATATTTATTGCCAACAAGAGCTCTGTTTTTTTCAAGTGAAATTATAGCTTGTCTTTCCATGATTTCCTCATATCTTCTATCTTTTACATGCTCAGGAATTTGACTTTTCATACTGTAGGCTTTTGTTCCTTCTTCCTTTGAGTATTTAAACACTCCCAAACGATCAAACTGAACTTCCTCAATAAAATCAACAAGTCTGTGAAACTCATCTTCTGTCTCAGTAGGAAATCCAACTATAAAAGTGCTTCTTAAAGTAATACTTGGAATTTCCCTTCTTATCTCTTTGATTTTTCTTAAATATTCTTTTTTGCTTCCCTTTCTTCCCATAAGCCTGAGAATTCTGTCCTCAGAATGCTGCATTGGAATATCAAGATATTTTACAATTTTTTCTTCGGTAGCTATAATCTCTAAAAGACTTTCATCAATTTCTGTGGGGTAAAGATAAAGAAGCCTAATCCAGAAATCACCTGTTATGCTGCATAAATCTTTAAGCAACTCCTTAAGTGAGTACCCTTTTAAATCTTTTCCGTACTGTGTTATGTCCTGCGCAATTAGGATAAGCTCTTTTATTCCAGATGTAATAAATTCCTCTGCTTCTTTGATAATTTTTTCAGGCTTAATGCTTCTAAAAGGACCTCTTATTGATGGAATGATACAGAAAGTACATCTTCTGTTGCATCCCTCTGCTATTTTCAGGTATCTATAGCTTGGAGGTTCAACGGTATATGGAGAACTTTTAAAGGATAGAGCATTATTATCTGAAAAATCCTTCATATAATCTACAATTTTTTCTTCCTCATTGACTCCAAAAATTGCGTCTATTTCTGGAATTTCCCTTTTTAATTCTTCAGCATATCTTTGAGCAAGGCATCCAAATACAATCAACTTTCTATCATGTTTAAATTTCACAGCGGTTAATATTTCATCTATTGACTCTTCCTTTGCATCACCAATAAAACAACATGTGTTTATTAAAACAAAGTCAGCCTTTTTGTATTCTTCAACATAAGAAAAACCTTCTTTCTTTAACGTTTCAATTAAATGCCTTGAATCCACTGTGTTTTTAGGACATCCGAGTGTGATAATGGTGAATTTTTTCATGATTTGAAATGTTGCCAACCTTCAGGCTTTGCGGGAATTCTACCATGTGCAGGGTCAATAAGGTAAATTCCCCTTTCATTTATTATTCTTCCAATAGGAATAAGTCCAAACTCCGAGGCATCTTTATCAGATATTACTATAAGTTCGTAGTCCTCACCACCTGAAAGCACAAACTGTAAAGCTTTCACATTGAGATAATCAGCTATTTTTTGAACTGCTGGGTGAATAGGAATTTTTTGTAAATCAATCTCAGCACCAACTTCGCTTTCCTCGCACAACCTGAATAAATCAATCAACAAACCATCGCTGATGTCTATCATAGCCTTAGCAATTCTTTTAAATTTATCAGAATTTCTTGCTCGAGGCATAAGATGTCTTTCAAGTAATTCAGAAAAACTTTCTCCAAATATATTTGAATATTTTTCAAAGTCGCTGAAATTTTTTATACTTCTTACTTCGCTTTTTTCTTCATCAGAAAGATTCATGAGAAAATGAAGTCCTGCAGAGGAAAGACCAGTTGGAGCTGTTATATAAATTGTATCACCCTCTTCTGCTCCTTTTCTTAGTATGGGTATGTCTGTTTCTCCAACTGCAAAACCTGATAGCACTACTTTTTCGCTTTTTGAGAGGTCACCACCAAGCAAAAATCCATCATAATATCTTAAAGCCTTATCAATGCCCTCAAAGAGTTCATTAAAATCTGATTCTGATATTTTCTCTGGCACTCCCACTGAGAAAAGAAATCCCAAAAATTTGCCTCCCATTGCGTAAATATCGCTCACATTTACTGAGACTATTTTAAAGCCAAGATGATAAAAAGATGTATAACTAAGGTCAAAATGAACTCCCTCAATCATCAAGTCAGTTGTAAGAAGAGCTTGTTTTTTTAAAGATAAAACAGCGGTATCATCTCCAATTCCAATGCCTAATTTTTCAGGAAGCTGAAATCTATTCCTTAGGTCTTTGATAATATCTAATTCATTTTTTTTCATTTCGCTCCTGCTTTTTGCTTTTTTTCCTAATATTGCTATTCCTAAATGTCATCGCGAATAATCGCCACGACTTCGGCTTGCTGCATACTTTTTCCATTAAGGAGATTGCCACGCCCCACCTTCGGTGAGGCTCGCAATGACGGAATAAGATGTCCAACATTGAGACTCCTAATCCCCCTCTTGTCATTGCGAAGTATTCTCCCTCCCTGTCATTGCGAGCGAAGCAAAGCAATCTCGCCTTTTCATTCCCTAAAAAAGAGATCACTTCGGCTTGCTTCGCAAGCCTCGTGATGACATAAGGAGTGTCATTGCGAGAAGCGAAGCAATCTATTCTCTCTTTTTGCATTAAGGAGATTGCCACGCCTCACCTTAAATGAGGCTCGCAATGACCACCTTTGTTGTCATTGCGAGGAGCGCCAGCGACGAAGCAATCTCGTCTTTTTGAAGTTGTTTCGCAGTCCTTCGGACTGCTCACAATGACATAAGGGTAGATTACACCCCTAAACTCGCAACCACAGAATTTGCTACATCTCCCTTAAGCAGACTCGCAACGACATTCCAACCAATATTTCAACCAATATGTCAACAAATATTTTGTATAAAAATCCTCTCAATTTTGCCTTTTCGTGCTTTTTGATTTTGCTTTTGTAAATACATGTTTGAGTACTTCGTCCATAGACTCAACAAGTATAAATCTCATACCCTCTTTAACATACTTTGGCAAATCTTCAAGGTCTTTTTCGTTTCTCTTTGGCAGAATAACAGTTTTGATACCCATTCTTTTAGCTGCAAGAACCTTTTCCTTTAATCCTCCTATTGGCAGCACCCTGCCTCTTAAAGTAATCTCACCTGTCATAGCAACATCTTTTCTTAATGGCTTTCCTGTAAAAACTGATGCTATTGCAGACGCCATTGTAATTCCTGCAGACGGTCCGTCTTTAGGAATTGCGCCTGCAGGCACATGGATATGAAGGTCCATAGTGCTAAAAAGTTTTTCATCTATTTTTAATTCCTTTGATTTTGATTTTACATAGCTTAAAGCAGCTTGAGCAGATTCCTTCATAACGTCTCCAAGCTGACCTGTAAGAATCAGCTGCCCCTTCCCTTTCATTAAAGTAGCTTCAATATATATTACATCCCCACCTGCCTCAGTCCATGCCAAGCCTGTTGCAACTCCGACTTCATCCTTTTTCAACTCCTCCTCAGGCAGATATTTCGGAGCACCTAAGAGTTTGGAAACATTTTTGGGTGTAATATAGAATTTTTTCTTTTTTCCTTCAACAATATATTTAGCCACCTTTCTACACAGATTGGCAATTTCTCTTTCAAGATTTCTGACTCCAGCCTCTCTTGTATAATGGGTGATTATGTATCTTACGGCACTGTCGCTTATTTTGAGCTGATTTGTTGTTAGTCCGTGTTCATCAAGCTGTTTTGGTATTAGATATCTCTTTGCAATCTGAAGTTTCTCCTCTTCTGTGTATCCAGAAAGGTAGATAATCTCCATTCTGTCTTTAAGAGCTGAAGGGATAGTGTCTGCTATATTTCCAGTGCAAACAAACATTACATTGCTTAAATCAAAAGGGACACCAAGATAGTGGTCTACAAAGCTGTTATTTTGCTCAGGATCAAGAACCTCCAAAAGAGCACTTGCTGGGTCACCTCTGAAATCCATTCCAAGTTTATCTATCTCATCAAGCATAAATACCGGGTTATTTGTTCCTGCCTGCCTTATTCCCTGAATTATTCTTCCCGGCAATGCACCAACATATGTTCTCCTGTGCCCTCTTATTTCTGCTTCATCCCTTACACCTCCAAGTGAAATCCTGACAAATTCTCTTCCAAGAGCCTTTGCAATTGAACGACCTAAAGATGTTTTTCCAACTCCAGGAGGTCCGATGAAGCAAAGTATAGGTCCTTTCATTCTTTTTTTGAGTTTTCTGACACTCAAATATTCAAGTATTCTTTCTTTAATTTTTTCAAGGTCGTAGTGATCCTTATCAAGAATTTCTTTTGCAGCCTTTATATCAAGCCTATCCTTTGTTGAGCGAGACCAAGGCAGTTCTGTGAGCCATTCAAGATAAGTTCTTACAACAGCTGCTTCAGCTGCTTCTGGATGCATCCTTTCAAGCCTTTTTAATTGCTTTTCAGCCTCCTGCTTAACTTTTTCTGGCATTTTAGCGTCTTCTATTTTTTTCCTGAATTCATTAATCTCCTCTGCTTTTTCATCTATATCTCCAAGTTCCTTTTGAATAGCTTTGAGTTGTTCTCTTAAAAAATACTCTCTTTGTGTTTTATCAATTTCGCTTCTTGCTTCGTTTTTGATTTTTTGTTGTAATGCAAGAAGCTGTATTTCACGATTAAGAATATCACTGACTTTTTTCAGTTTTTCTATCGGTTCTGTGTATTCAAGTAGTTGCTGAGCTTCCGAGCTTTTTAAACCTAAATTGGATGCAATGAGGTCTGCCAACCGTCCGGGTTCATCAATATTTTCAATTATTACCATTGCATCGGGTGGAATGTTTTTTCCAAGATTTATAACCTTTTCAAGTTGCTCTTTCACTGTTCTTACAAGTGCTTCTTGCTCAAGTGTGACTTCTTTTATCTGCTTATCCTCAATTTTTTCTATTTTAGCCATATAAAAGCCTTCTTGTTGTGAGAACTCTATTGCCCTTGCCTTTGTAAGTCCCTGAACAAGAATTTTAAGCCTTCCATCAGGAAGTCTCAACATTCGCATTATCATGCAGACTGTTCCTATGTTGTAGAGATCAGATGGTTCAGGATTTTCAATATTAAAATCTTTCTGGGTAAGCATAAGAATTAGCCTGTTTGTATTTAAAGCATGTTCTACTGCCTTAACAGATAAATCTCTTCCAACAAAAAGTGGGATAATCATATAAGGGAAAATGACTATATCCCTTACTGCTAAAACAGGTAATTGCTCAGGTATTTCTATTTCCTTATTTTCCTGTCTTTCTCCATTCTGTTCATTATTTTCATTTTTTATTTCATCCATTTTTGATCCTCCTACTTTTTCTTTTTGTAAGGCAATTTTTTTATTTCCTTTATAATTTTAACAATTTTCTAAATGATTTTGTGATTTTTTTGATGAATTTTTTTACTTTAAAGGCTTTGGGCTTTGTCTTTTAGAAAAATTTTGAATTCTGATGAGAGTTCTGGGTCCTTTAGGGCAAATTCTATAATCGTCTTTAAATAACCCAATTTTTCTCCAGCATCATATCTATGTCCTTTAATAACATATCCATAAATTGGAGATTCATCTAAAAGCATCTTCAATGCGTCTGTAAGTTGTATTTCTCCTCCTTTGCCGGGTTGAACTTTTTCAAGATGTTTAAAAATATGCGGAGTAAGAATATATCTACCAATGATTGCGAGATTTGACGGAGCTTTTGATTGTTCAGGCTTTTCAACCATATCCTCAATTTGATAATAATCGCCTGTCTTTTTCCCTGCAACAATTCCATAACGAGATACATCACTCCATGAAACCTCTTCCAATGCTATAACACTCGCTTTTGTCTTTTCATAAATATTTATCATATCTGCTAAAACTGAATATTCAGGATCAATTAAGTCATCACTTAGTATCACGACAAAGGGCTCGTTATTTACAAACGGTTTGGCATATAAAATCGCATCTCCCAGTCCCTTTGGTTCCTTTTGTCTGATGTAGGCAAAATTAAGATTTTCAAAACAGTTTATCTTTTCCAAAAGTTTTAGTTTTCCAGTAGCCTTGAGCCTTTCTTCAAGCTCATAGGCTTTATCAAAATGGTCCTCAATGGCTCTTTTATGTTTTCCAGTGATAAAGAGAAAATCCTTTATACCAACCCTTTGTGCTTCTTCAACAGCATATTGAATTATTGGTTTGTCAACAATAGGTAGCATTTCTTTTGGGGAAGCTTTTGTAGCTGGTAAAAATCTCGTGCCAAGTCCGGCAACAGGAAGGACTGCTTTTGTAATCATATATGCCTCCTGTGGGAAATAAAAAATGCCGGAGACGAGACTCGAACTCGTACGGAGGTCACCCTCCGAGGGATTTTAAGTCCCTTGCGTCTACCAATTCCGCCACTCCGGCTATTTTTAAGATAATAAAAAAAACAAACTTTTATCAAGTCTTACTCTAATATCGCTCCTTTATCCGCAGAACTCACCATTCTCATGTATCTGCTAAGATAGCCACTTTTAATCTTTGGTTTTGGAGGTTTCCATGCTTTAAGTCTTTGATTAAGCTCTTTTTCAGTAATCTTTAGCTCCAATTTCCTCTTTGGAATATCTATCAATATTCTATCTCCGTCTTTAACAATTGCAATTGGACCACCCTTTGCTGCTTCTGGTGATACATGCCCAATACAAGGACCCCTTGTTCCACCTGAAAATCTTCCATCTGTTATCAAAGCAACAGATTCGTTAAGTCCCATTCCAGTGATTGCACTTGTTGGAGATAGCATTTCTCTCATTCCGGGACCACCAGCAGGACCTTCATATCTGATAACAATTACATCACCTTCTTTTATCTGACCAGCTAAAATTGCTTTCATGGCATCTTCTTCTGAATCAAAACAGCGGGCGATTCCTTCAAATTTAAGCATCTTTGCAGATACAGCTGTCTGTTTTATGACTGCTCCATCGGGTGCAAGATTACCTTTAAGAATCGCAATTCCACCCTCTTTATGATAAGCCTTTTCAAATGAACGAATGACATCCTCATCATAAATCTCAGCTTTTTTTGCGATATCTTTTATGTCCAAACCCGATACAGTCGGATTTGAATAAAGTTTATCTTTAAGTCTCTTTAGCACAGCAGGAATTCCTCCTGCCCTGTAAAGGTCTTCCATATAATGCTGTCCTGAAGGTATAACATTTACGATATGCGGTGTTTTTTTGCTTATTTCATCAAAAACTTCCAGTGGCAGGTCAATTCCAGCTTCATTGGCAATAGCTTTTATATGCAAAATTGTATTAGTAGAACCCCCCAAAGCCATATCCACTGCTATGGCATTGTAAAAGGCTTCCTTTGTAAGTATTTTTCTCGCATTAACTTTCTTCTTGATAAGCTCAACAATTTGCACTCCTGTGTCAAAAGCCATTCTTCTTTTTTCAGACATTACCGCAGGAGTTGCTGCCACACCCGGTAAGCTCATTCCAAGAGCCTCTGTTACACAAGCCATTGTATTTGCAGTATACATTCCTTGACAAGAACCAGCTGTTGGACAAGCACAAAGCTCAAGGGCTTGCAAATCCTTTTCTGTTAACTCTCCCTTTTTAAACTTGCCTACTGCCTCAAATGTATCGGATGTAAGATTTCTTCTTACGCCTTTGTAGTATCCACCAAGCATTGGTCCAGCAGTAAGAACAATTGCAGGAATATCAAGCCGAGCTGCAGCCATTAGCATTCCCGGAGTAATTTTATCACAGTTTGTAAGAAGCACAATTCCATCAAACTGATGAGCCTCAACTATGCATTCAATAATGTCTGCTATCAATTCCCTTGATGGCAAAGAAAATTTCATTCCTTTATGTCCCATTGCTATTCCATCACATATTCCCGGTATTCCAAAAAAGAAAGGATAGCCGCCAGCAGTATGAATTCCCTTTTCAATAAATCTTGCAAGTTCATTCATTGATATGTGACCCGGAATAATGTCAGTAAAGCTGGTTGCCACACCAATAAAAGGCTTTTTCATTTCTGTCTTTGGTAATCCAGTTGCGTAAAGGAGTGCACGATGGGGAGTTCTCTCAAGTCCCTTTTTTATTATATCGCTTCTCATTGCTATATCTCCTATGAAAGTTTTGCTTTATACTGCTTTATGAATTCAGCTATTTTATCCTTTTTATAAAGCTTTTCCTTTTGCAATCTTTTCTTTTCAATTTCTTCTTCAGGTGTTAAGTAAGGCTTTTTGTTCATCTCGTCAATGATATCATCCAATTGTTTGTGTTCTTCATAAAGCTTACGAAACTCTTCATTCTCTTTCTTAAGGATTTCAATGATCTCTTCCTCTCTCATTTCACACCTCCAAAGAAGTTTTTTTAAATTTTACTACAAATGAAAAAAAATAGCAATTTTAATTTTACTCTAAATTTACCAATTCTCACTTGTAATTACTACTACGAGCAAAGCGAGGAAGAAGTCATCTCTCCTTTTTATATTCTAACTAAATAAGAGATCACTTCGGATTGCTTTACAAGCCTTGTGATGACAGGAAAAAATGCCTAGCAAGCCTCGTGATGACGGGAAAAAATTGCTTTGCAAGTCTTGTGATGACGGAAAAAAAATGCATAGCAAGCATCGTAATGACGGGAAAAAAATGCTTAGCAGGTCTCGGGGGAGACAGAGGTGGCATCATTGCGAGGGAAGCGACAAGGCAATCTTGCTTTTTATGAGATTGCTTTACCTGCCTAAGAACAGACGAAGCAATGACCTCCCTCCCTGTCATTTCGAAGGACGAAGTCCCGAAGCAATCTCTTCTTTTTTCCCTTCAATAAGGAAAGGGATTGCTTCGGCATCCTAACGGATGCCTCGCAATGACAGGATGGGGTCATCAAGGAAGAGAGATTGCCGAGCCTCACCTTAGGTGAGGCTCGGAATGACAGAAAAAGAAATTCAGTGAGGCTTGCAATGACCCAGACGGAGGATAACTGCAATGATGAAGAAGAAAAAAGCTTGCAATGACTATCCTTGTCGTCATTGCGAGGGCACAAAGTGCCCGAAGCAATCTCTTCTTTATTTTTCTATAAAGCCTTATTAAAGACTGCTTCGCCCCAGATTGCCACGCTATTGCTCGCAACAGGGGGCTCGCAGTGACGAGTGTCTATCTCTATTTTGGGGATTAACAAAGGTTTTGCAAAAATCGCTCAAAATAGGTTTACTTTGGTAATAACTCAATTTATCTTGCATTAAAATGGCAATTTATGCTATAAAAAGTGAAATTTTTTGCAAGGAGGTTTTGGCTTATGAAGAAAATGCTTCTACTTTTTTTATCAATTATTTTTACCCTAACCTCATACTCAATTTGCACCGCGATTGAAAATGAATGGGGTGCATCTTTAAGGTTAAGGCAAGAAATTTGGGACAATGTTGTTGCATTAGGAACTAATCCGACAGCGCAGCCTGACAGGAATTTCTTTAGGTTAAGGGTGCAGATTTGGGATAAGGTTAAGTTTGATGATACTTTTTCAGTCTATGCAAGGCTTACAACGGAGCCAAAGTATTTTATTGGAGATTATAAGCTTCCTCTTGATAAGAAATCTCCTGTGGATGGACAGAGATTTGACCAAGATGAGATTGTATTTGATAATCTTTATTTGGATATCAAAAAGCCGGGGAATCTTCCTGTTAGCTTTAGAATTGGAAGACAAGATTTCTTAGGTCCTGACATGTATGGAGAGGGATTTTTAATACTTGATGGCACACCGGGTGATGGTTCAAGAACTTTTTATTTTAATGCTATAAGAGCAACTTTGCATCTTGCAAAAGAGCACAATATTGATATTGTCTATGTTTCAAATCCTGAGAGAGATATTTTCCTTCCAAGTATTCATCCATCCTATGATGATGGGAGAAAAGTTGCATATATTGAACATAAGAAAAGACTTACTGGTTCAAATGAGAGGGGTTTCTGGATTTATGGAAGGCATAAGTTAGCTGATTTTTTAAATGTTGAGCCATATTACATTTACAAAAAAGAAAAGGAATCAGACTTTATTAAACAGGAATCATACATAAACACCTTTGGATTAAGAGGTGTGCTTACAATTGAAAACTTCAAATTCAGAGCTGAAGCTGCAAAGCAGTATGGAAAATATGAAAACGGAACAAAAAGAAGAGGATTTGGAGGATATGCCTTTGCAGGATATGAATTTAAAAAGTGTCCTGTAAGTCCTTTACTTGAGGTTGGATATGTTTATCTTTCAGGAGATGACCAAAACACTACGGATAAAGATGAAGGCTTTAATCCACTTTTTTCAAGAGCTCCCCAATGGAATGAGTTGATTATTTACACCCTTGTTCCAGAAACTTCAGGAAAAGGTGGACCAATTCCAGGTTATTGGACAAATATGAAAATTTTTGTAACAAATCTCGTAATAAAGCCAATCAAGGATATGAGCCTTAAGCTTAGTTATCAACATCTTTGGGCGGATGAAAAAACAAATATAACTACAGGTAATTACAAAGACATGTTTTCAAATGATGGAAAAGACAGAGGACACCTTTACGGTGCTGTATTAAGTTATAAATTCACAAAGAATCTTGACGGATTTATTCAGTATGAATACTTTGATCCAAAAAGCTTTTACTCAAACAAAGCAGAGTCAGCAAAATTCTTTAGATGGCAGCTTCAGTTCAAGATTTAACATAAAGGCTGGGCATCAGCCCAGCCTAAATTAGACCTCAATGGAGAGATTTTTAGTGAAGACCTTTGTGTTAGCCTGTCATTGCGAGACTCACCGAAGGTGAGACGTGGCAATTTCATAAAAAAGGCGAGATTGCTTCCTCCTCGCTTCGCTCGGAGTCGCAATGACGGTATGGATTGCATGGCAGTGACGGAAAAAAAAAGCCTTTCTATAGCTGAAGGCGTGGTATCCATTTGAAATGACGCTTAAAAATCGCTCAATATTAAATTAAAATGGAGGAAATACGATGTTAAAAAGACTTATAATTATACTAATATTTCTGCTAAGTAGCATATATCCCGCCTATGCGTGGGATTGTATGACACATGCCTATATTGCAAAAATGGCAGGATTAAACATTCCAGAGGCTGCATGTATGCCAGATATAACAAGAGATGACAATTATGACCTTCTTGCACCATTTCATTATCACGATGCAGCTCCTAATACTGTTGTTACAGTTGATTACATTGATAAATTCAAAATTACGGAATTACAACTTCTTCACAATGGTAAAAATTTCAAGGTTTATGTTCCCCGTCCTGCAGGAGTTTTGTACTGGAGGATTGTTGATATTTATGAAAAAATGAAATCCCTTGACAAAACAAAGCCTGACAATAAGCTTGCCTATCAATACTATCTTGCGACAATAGCTCACTTTATCGGAGACCTTTCCCAACCCCTTCATAATTTTCCTTATGGAGATAACATTGCAAGCGATGGAAAGATATATGAAAATGAAGGCAATTTTAACCGTGAAAATCACATAAAATTTGATGAGGCATTCAGCGAATATTTGAAAAATGATTCGGATATAAATAAAAAAATTATGAATGCAGTTAAAGAAATTAATTTAGAATCTACTGAAGACCTAAAAAGAGAAATAGCAAAAATTGCAAACTCTGCATTGGAAATTGCGAATAAGTGTTACATTGAAAATAGAATTCCAAATGAAGAGGAGCTAATAAAGCAAGTTGCATCATCAATATCTCTTTTAAAAGCTGTGGTCAAATCAACGAATTGATGTCACCATGACATAGAACAAAATCATATTTTAAAGGGTCTTGGGAGTCTAATTGTTTTAAATTTTGAGTAATTTCAACGGCTGATTTTAAATCTGGAGTTTTTCTTTTCGTAAGTCCCAATCTTTTTGCCACATTCCAAACATGAACATCAAGGGGAATAAGAAGTTCATCTGGCTTTATGCTGTTCCAAATGCCAAAATCTATATCTTTGTCTCTTACCATCCATCTTAGAAAAAGATTTATCCTTTTGCATGGACTCTTCTTTGCAGGATGAGGAAGAAAATGCAGAAATCCATTTGTTTTAATGTTTTTTCCATAAATAGGTGATAAGTCAACTTTTAAGGCTTCATCCACAAAGTTAGATATTCTCTTAACTTGCTTGAGTAAAGGTTCTTGAATATCATTTTCTAAAGGGTTGCACTTAAAATAATTTTGCAAAGTGCCTGATTCTCTAAGTAAATTCTTAAGCACAAATATAAACGCTGAGATATCGTATATGTTGCTGAATCTATATTTTAAGTTTTTTTTAAGCAAAAACTGAGGTTTAAAATTTATGACAAAATCAGCAGGATGCTCTCCCATAATTTTGAAAAGTTCATGAAGAAAGTTACAAAAACACTTAATACTTCCGTAAGCAAAGGATGAAGCAATTATTGCAGAGACTTCAATATCAAGAGGGTGGGAATATTTTTTTGGAAATTTAATTGGGTCATTTTGTATGGCAGATTCAAAGTCAAATTTGCTGTAAAGGCTTTCAAGCTTTTCTTTAAGGTGCATCATAATTTATAATATCTAAATTAAGCGATTTTTTTATACCTATGTTGAGAGTTTTTTCAGTATTATTGCAAGCATAATGAAGCAATTTTGTATTTTTAGATTGCGATGCTATCGCTCGCAAAATAGGAGTTGCAGTTATAAAAATTAGCATTAAAAGCGAGATTGCTTCGGGTGCTGTTGCACCCTCGCAATGACGAAGAAGGGACTTTATTGGAATGAAGAAGCATGTGGTTTTTGCATTACGAGAGAAACCCTCGCAATGGCTTCCTTTTATTATCATTGCGATGGCTTCCTTTCATGGTCATTGTGATGACTTCCTTTTATTGTCATTGCGAGCGAAGCGAAGCAATCTCATAGACTGTTTTGGGACTTTGTCCCCTGCAATGACTTGAAAATCGTTCAATTTAAGTAATAGAATTTTAAATCAATATTTGGAGGGAAGCAAATGGGAATGACAATAACAGAAAAAATTCTTGCAGAACATGCAGGAAAAAAAGAAGTTTCTCCTGGAGAAATAATAAATGCAAAAGTTGATGTGGTATTAGCAAATGATATTACAGCACCAATTGCAATAAAGGAGTTTGAAAGATTAGGCGTGAAAGATGTATTTGACAAAGAAAAAATTGCCCTTGTGCCTGACCATTTTACTCCACAGAAAGATATAAAAGCAGCAGAGCAGTGCAAGATGCTTAGGGAATTTGCAAAGAAATATAATATAAAACACTATTTTGAAATTGGAAGAGTTGGAATAGAGCATGCTCTTTTACCTGAAGAAGGCATTGTCCTGCCGGGAGACCTTATAATAGGTGCAGACAGTCATACCTGCACATATGGTGCTTTAGGAGCCTTTGCAACAGGTGTTGGCTCAACTGATGCAGCTGTCGCTATGGCAACAGGTGAGTGCTGGTTTAAGGTGCCAGAGACAATCAAGTTTGTATATTATGGAAAACTACAGAAATGGGTAAGTGGAAAGGATTTAATTCTATACACAATTGGAGATATTGGAGTGGATGGAGCATCTTACATGGCTATGGAATTTTCTGGCGAGCTTATTGAAAACATGCCTATGAGTGGAAGGTTAACGATGTGTAATATGGCTATTGAAGCTGGTGCAAAAACAGGAATTATTGTTCCAGATAAAATTACTGAAGAATATGTAAAACCTCGTGCAAAAAGACCGTATAAATTTTATACTTCTGATCCCGATGCAAAATATTTTGATATAAAAGAGTATGATTGTTCAAAGATACCACCTGTAGTTGCATGCCCACATCTTCCATCAAATGTTTTTCCAGCTGCAGAACTTACTCATATAAAAATAGACCAAGTTGTAATTGGTTCATGCACAAATGGAAGGCTTGAAGATTTAAGAGAAGCAGCTATGGTAATTAAGGGAAGAAAAGTTCATCCAGATGTAAGAATGATTGTAATTCCTGCAACGCAGAAAATTTATATGCAGGCAATGAAAGAAGGACTTATTGAAATATTCGTTGAAACTCAGGCTGTTGTCTCCCCTCCAACATGTGGTCCCTGTCTTGGTGGGCATATGGGAATTCTTGCAAAAGGTGAAAGAGCCATTGCAACAACAAATAGAAACTTTGTTGGAAGAATGGGACATCCTGAATCTGAAGTTTATCTCAGTTCTCCGGCAGTAGCTGCAGCTTCTGCTGTGCTTGGTAGGATTGGAACTCCGGAGGAATTAGGACTTTAACGCTTTTAAAATTTTATTTTCCATTTGTCGCATTTTTTTTGCATCCTGAGGGGAGGCTTCATGGTCATAGCCTAACAGATGAAGTATGCCGTGAACAAGGAGTCTGTTTATTTCCTGCCAAAAAGTTGCTCTATACTGCCTTGCCTGAATGAGAGCTTTCTCGGGATTTATCAAAATTTCACCAAGATAGATTTCATCTTCATGTGTTTCATCAATGAAAGAAAAAGATAAAACATCGGTTGGGTAATTTTTGCCTCTGTATTTGTAATTTATCTCCTTCATCTTTTTACTGCCTATTAAAACTACTGAAATGGAAATGATTTTTCCCTCAGAGGCTTTCTGGCAAATTTCTTTGGACAGGAGCCTTAAAATTTTCTTTGATGAAGATAATACCCTTTGGGGTGATATTTTTATCTTTCTTTGTCTATTAATTACATCAACTTGCAGTTTCAAGCTTTTTTTCATCTTTTTTCTCTTCAGGATATGGAATTCTTCTGTGAAAAATGCCTGTTAAAACATGCTCAAATTTGATTTTAATATTATTCAAATCTTTTAAAGTTATATCACATTCATCAAGTTGTCCATCAAGAAAGATTTTTTCAATGATTTTGTCTATCAGATTTGAAATCCTTGCTGGTGTGGGATCATCAAGGGCTCTTGATGAGGCTTCTATAGCATCAGCAAGCATTATTAATGCAGCAAGCTTGGTTTGAGGTTTAGGACCCGGATAGCGATAATCCATTTCAGATGGAGGAGTTTCTTGTTCTCTTAATGCCTTTTGGTAAAAATATGTAATCAATGAACTGCCATGATGCTGTTGAATGATATCTTTTATAATTTCTGGCAGATTAAACTCATTTGCGAGTTCAACTCCGTCTTTAACATGGGAGATTATAATTAAGCTGCTTAGGTGGGGACTTAGTTTTTCATGTTTGCTTACACAGCCTATTTGATTCTCCACGAAATATTCAGGCATTCTCATCTTACCTATGTCATGATAATATGAAGCAACCTTTGCAAGGAGTGGATTTACTCCAACAACCTCAGCTGCAGACTCTGCAAGAGTGCCAACAATGATACTATGATGATAAGTGCCGGGTGCCTCTAAAGAGAGCTGTTTCATTAGGGGGTGGTCTATATCAAGAAGTTCAATAAGACTTAGTGGAGTGGCAATATTAAAAAATTTTTCCAACAAAGGTAAAATTAAAAAACATAATGCGGATACTGAAAAACCATTAAAAAAGGAAAAAACAAGCAAAAGATAAGCTGAAGACAGAGAGAATTGCTCAGATATTAACATAATAGAAATACCAGCAGTTATAGTCATTAAAATTATGTATACTCCTGCATTTATTATATCACTTCTTTTTTTCACTCTTATCAGGGTAAAAGCTGCAACAAGACATGTTATAAAAACATAAACTGGAAACAAAGATGTTTTAATCCAGATGCTGACTAATAAGGTTAGAACCAACGAGAAAGTAATAGCAGTATGAAAATCAAAAATCATAACAACTATTACAGCGCCTATGGCTAATGGAATTCCAAAGTAATGAAGTAAGTATTGCTCAATCCCTAATCCCTTTGAAAAAATATTAAAAAAATACTCAAATGCTCTACAGACTATCAGATTGAATAAAATAAGAATACCAAGAAGAAAAAGCATTTTTTTCTTTGCAAAGTATGCTGGTTTGTATCTCCTTAAATCTCTGTAGAAAAATACAAGAATAATAAAAACTAATGTGAAAACTCCTAAAAAAGATAAAACTCCAGATTTGTAATCATGCAATAGGAAAGAAGAAAGAAATGTTAAAAAAACAATAAAATAAAGTGCTTCTTGTTCTATGAAAGGTATACTTCCTTTGCCATTTTGAGTTTTTTTAAATTTTTCTATAAACTTTCTTATATTGCTTTTATCTTTTTTTGCTTTTTTAAGTGTCTGATTGTCTTTCGTATTTTTCATATGCCTTTATGATTTTTTGAACGAGTCTGTGCCTTACCACATCTTTTTCTGTAAAATAAATAATCCTAATTCCTTTAATATCCTTGAGAATTTTAACTGCCTCAACCAATCCTGATACTTTTTGAGGAGGAAGGTCTATTTGGGTAATATCTCCTGTTATAACAGCCTTTGAGCCAAAACCAAGTCTTGTAAGAAACATCTTCATCTGTTCAGTGGTTGTATTCTGTGCTTCATCAAGAATTATAAAAGAATCATTCAGTGTTCTTCCTCTCATAAATGCGAGAGGAGCTATCTCTATTGCTCCCTTTTCAATTAATTTGGAAGCTTTATCAAGGTCAAGCATATCATAGAGTGCATCATAAAGAGGTCTTAAGTAAGGGCTTACTTTTTCTTCTATAGCTCCCGGGAGGAATCCTAATTTTTCTCCTGCCTCAACTGCAGGTCTTACAAGAACAATCCTTGATACTGTTCGGTTAAGCAGAAAATGAATTGCCATTGCCATAGCAAGATATGTTTTACCCGTGCCAGCTGGACCAATTCCAAAAACTATGTCATCCTTAAAAATTGCATCTATATACTGTTTTTGCGTTTCTGTTTTGGGAATAATAACTCTTTTTTTTGATGGTATTGGTATTCCGCCCTTAAAAAGCCCAACTATTGAAACAGGCTTTCCCTCCTTAAGTGACTGAATAGAATGCATCACATCCTCTGGTTTAATAACATATCCCTCTTTGTTAACAGCTCTGATTTCTTCTATTATCTGCTCAGCCTGCTTGACTTCAACTTCATCTTCTCCTTGAATAATGAGTTTATTGCCTCTAACGCTTAAACTCACCCTCAAGGCTTCTTCAATAAGCTTAAAAATTTTATCTAAGCCTCCGTGAAGGAACGGATATTCACGCTCTTCATCAAGTTCTAATGTCTTTAAAATTTTTTACCTCCTCTTTGACTCTTTTGATAGCTTTAAAATGAAATTTTCAAAGCCCTTTTCATTCAATTCTGAAGAGATTAGCTTAGCTTCTTGAAAAGTTTTGTATTTACCAACTCTTACTTTAAATAAATTTTCTTCTTTCGTAATGAATGACTTATATCCCTGTTGAATAAGCTTGTCATTCATTTTGTTTGCCTTTTCCAAATCTGAAAACGCACCAACCTGAATTGTAAAATAAGGCTGTTTTTCAGGAGATTTTGATGTGGCAGTTTTTGTTATTTTTTTTGCTTTTGATTTAATTTTTGGTTTTTCTTCTGTTTTAGCTGACTCAACTTTACTACTTTCTTTTAGAGGCTTTGTAGTTTGTTCATCCTTTTTTACTTGAACTTTTTCTTCCTTTGGAGAGTTTTTTTCAGTGCTGGATTGGGCAAGTTGTTTTTGCTGAACCTGCTCTTCTTTTGGTTGAATCTGCTGAGTTTGTTCTTTAATTTGTTCTTGCTGAGGAGGCTGTGTTTTTTCTTGTTTTTGCTCAACTTGTAAAGGCTGGGCTTCCTGTTTTGTGGCAAAGGCTGTTTCTACAGTAGATGGCAACACTGTTTTTTCTGAACTGTCAGGTTTTTGAATATAAATCTGTTTTGCAGGCACAGTAAAATAACCTATTAAATAGCCTATAATTATGCCTAATATTGCAATAGATGATAGAATAACAACAAATACTTTCTTATTAATCACGATTAGTTCATCTCCCTTTTGTATCATAAGATTAACATAGCATCACCATAGGAAAAAAATCTATACTTTTTCTCTATGGCTTCCTTATATGCTTTTTTTACTTTATCAATTGAGCAAAAGGCATACAAAAGTGCAAGAGGTGTAGAACGGGGAAGATGAAAGTTCGTAATTAATGCATCAACTATTTTAAATACATAACCAGGGTAAATGAAAATGTTAGTTGAGCCTCTGACTGTAAACTCATCTGAACCCATATCAATAAATTTTCCTGATGCATATCCCTCCAAAGCCCTCGTAGTCGTTGTTCCAACAGAAAAAATCCTTTTGCCTGATGCCTTGACCTTTTCAATCTCATCCAATAGTTTTCTTTCTATTTCAAAATACTCTGCATCCATTTGATGCTTTTCCACATCATCTGATTTGATTAATTTAAATGTCCCCACTCCAACATGAAGGGTAATTTCTCTTAATAATACTCCTTTTTGCACAATTTTTTTAAGAAGCTTTTCTGTAAAATGAAGACCGGCTGTTGGAGCAGCAATTGAGCCGTTTTTCTTTGCATATACTGTTTGATAATCCTGCCTATCTTTGTCCTCAGGCTTTCTTTTTATGTAAGGTGGTAAAGGCATAAATCCTTTTTCATTGATGAATTTTTTTGCAAATTCTGGGTTCATATCTGGAAATATAAGCTCTTTGCCTTGAGAGTTTTTTCTTATAAACAAAAGCTTATCGTCAACATAAACCTCACCTTCATAACTTCCCTTTGTCATTACTTCCCAAACTGTATTATTATCTTTAAAATCTTTTTCATGAATAAGCAAAATTTCTATCTTTCCTCCAGTAGGTTTTTTACCAATAAGCCTTGCTGGTATAACTCTTGTATTGTTTATTATAAGCATATCACCTTCTGTAAGATAATCTACGATGTCTAAAAAAATTCTGTGTTCAATTTTACCAGATTCTTTATATAAAACAAGAAGGCGAGCTTTATCTCTTTCTTTTATAGCTTCCTGAGCGATTAGTTCAGGAGGGAGTTCAAAATCCAGTTCAGTGATTTTCATTGAGCTTTGATATCTCCGTACCGGGATAAAAGTAAGATAAAATCTCTTTATAACTTTTCCCTTCCTGTGCCATCTGAAATGCACACCACTGGCACATTCCAACGCCATGTCCGTATCCCTGTCCTTCAAATATTACGCCATCACCTTCAACTTTTATGGATTTGATCATTGTGCTTGGTAATAATGACCACTGAAGGAGTCTTCTTAATTCTGTTGCTTTGATAATCTTTTTTTCTTTTCCATTTAAGAATGCAAGCTCCTTTACTCTACCTGTGCTTGTATAGCTTATAATCTTTACATCTGAAATTTTCTTCATAGATAAAGACTTTTCAAGTATTTCAAAGCTGATTTTCTTCTCCCAAAGAGTATATGGAGAAGGAGTAAATGGAAGTTCAACAGGCTTTAAATAAGGATATTCCCTGCCAAATACTTCCTTTGCATCCTCTGTTTTTTCTATACTGCAGGCATGATAAAAAGCCATAATTGGCTCTCCATTGTACGTTAATATCTCACCTTTTGTTGCCTTTACTGCCTTTTCAACTTCTTCAGATTTTATATCACCCTTATATACCTGATGAAAAACAGAAGAGGTAACATCATAAAAATTTCTTTCTCTGTTTCTAATGATATGAGTAACCGCATAGGTTCTTGCCAAAACAGCTTGTGCTTTAAGTGCCTCTTCGGGCCACTGAATGCCAACTTCAGAGGCAACAACTCCTTTTACATACTCTTCTAAATTAACCACATTAATTAAAAAATAGCCATCCTCCCCCTTCCAGATTTCTATCTCTCCCTCATATGTAGAACCTGAGACAATTGCCTTTGCTGCTACTTTTTTAATTTTCTTCAAATCATTTTGCTGAGGTCTTCTATCACCCAATAGGACCCTTATATAAGAATTGCTGTTTTGCTCAATTGCAAAAAGCTCTGATGGTGTTATCAAAAACAAAAATATAATTGTTGCAACAAATATCTTTAAAATTCTCATCTTCGGCTGAAAATATAAAGCAATAGTGAAAGTATTATGCTTAAAACTATTGATGTCCCGAGAGGAAAATATAAAGTGAAGTTTCTTCTTTCAATAACTATATCTCCTGGAAGTTTGCCAATAAATGGAATTTTCCCTGCAAGCATCATAATTAATCCGATTAAAATTGTTATTGCTCCGACAATAATTAAAAACTTGCCTATCTCATTCATAATCAATCCTCTTTAAATATCTCTCAGCCTCAGAATAGATGCATCCACAATATTTTTGTCTGTAAAGTTCCAATTCTTTCGCAATCTGCATACCTTCCCTGAATCCTGCTCTAAAATCCTCTGGAACGAAGGATAATTTATATTCATTCTCTAGTTCCTTACCTATTTGTAATATTTTATCAAAATTCTGATAAGGACTTACCAGTAATGTAGTTGAAAAATGGCTAAATCCTAACTCCTTTGCCTTCTTTGCTGTTTCCTCAAGCCTTAATCTGTAACAGTATTGACATCTTTCAGCTTCTTTACCACTAACCATACGAATAAATTTGTAAAATTTTGTGTAATCATCATCGTAAATAACCTGAAAATTCCATAGTTTTTGCAATTTTTTCAAAGACTCAAGCCTTGCTTTGTATTCAGTATAAGGGTGAATATTCGGATTAAACCAGAATACTTTTATATCAAATCCTTTATTTTTTAATGACTTATAAGGGAAAATTAAACAGTTACTACAACATGCATGAAGTAATAGCTTCATTAAAATAACCTTTCTGGTATTCTCTTTTTTAAAACTTCATAAGCAAGCCTTGTTGCTACCCTACCCCTTGCTGTTCTTTCAATGAAGCCTTCTTGCATGAGATAAGGCTCATAAACATCTTCTATGGTGTCTTTGTCTTCCCTTAAAGATGCTGCTATTGATTCAATTCCTGCAGGTCCTCCATTGAATTTTTCAATAATCGTAAGAAGAATCTTTCTGTCCATCTCATCAAGCCCGTAATCATCAACATCAAGAGAACTTAGAGCTTCCTTTGCGATTGTTATATCAATATTATCTCTTCCCTTTACCTGCGCAAAGTCTCTAATTCTCTTTAAAAGTCTATTTGCAATTCTCGGAGTTCCCCTTGAGCGTCTTGCAATTTCCATTGCTGCATCATCATCTATTGAAATTCCAAGTATTCTTGCTGACCTTGATACAATTTGCTGTAACTCATCGTGAGCATAAAACTCTAATCTGAAGACAACGCCAAATCTGTCTCTAAGGGGTGATGTAATAAGTCCTGTTCTTGTAGTAGCACCAATAAGTGTAAATCGTGGAAGATTTATCTTTATGGAACGAGCAGAAGGACCCTGACCAACTATTATATCCAGTGTGAAGTCTTCCATTGCTGGATATAAAATCTCTTCAACAACTCTTGGAAGTCTATGAATTTCATCTATAAATAAAATATCCCTGTCAGAAAGATTAGTTAAAATTGCTGCCACATCTCCTGCCCTTTCAAGCACAGGCCCAGATGTGGTTTTTATGTTAACACCAAGCTCATTTGCTATAATTGAAGCGAGTGTTGTTTTACCAAGCCCCGGAGGACCGCAGAATAAAACATGGTCAAGGGGCTCTCCTCTTAAAAGTGCTGCTTTTATAAAAACTTCAATGTTTTCTTTGATTCTCTTCTGACCTATAAAATCCTTTAAAGTTTTAGGTCTTAGGGTAATATCTAATAGTTCATTATTTTGCAATGTTTCTCTATTCTGCATATTTCCCCGCCAGAAGTGCTAAGCATTCTTTTATAATTGAAGCTTCATCCTTGTCTTTGCTATATACTTTTTCAAGGGCTTCTTTTGCATCCGTTTTCTTGTAGCCTAAGTTTAAAAGGGCAGACAAAATATCATCATACCCTCTATCAAATTCATGCTTAATTGAAGGTAAAATACCTCTCAACTCAAGAAGAATCCTTTGAGCAGTTTTTTTGCCAATTCCCGGCACTTTACTAAGGGCTTTTATATCTTCCTTTTCAATGATATTGTAAAGATTTATACTATCATAGGTTGAAAGGATATTCATTGCAGTAGCGGGACCAATGCCTGAAATTTTAATTAATTTTTCAAATAGTTCTTTTTCATACTCATCTAAAAAACCGTATAGTTCAATAGAGTCTTCTTTTAAACAAAGGGAAGTGTAAATTTTCACATCCTCGTCTTTATGAATAAATTGTGATACTCTAATTGGTATCCTTATTGAAAATCCTATCCCTCTTACTTCAAGAACTAATCTGTCTGGCTTGATCTGAACTGCTTTACCTCTAATAAATGAAAGCATTTATTTATTTTAACACTTTTAAAAGGCTTTTTGAATTTATATGGCAAATTGCTACAGCAAGGGCATCTGAGCTATCATAGGAAAACTTTCCATCACAATTTAAAAAATGCCTTACCATACTTCTTACTTGTATCTTATCAGCCCTTCCATAGCCTGTAATGGCTTTTTTTATCTCTGTTGAACTGTACTCAAAGACAGGTATCTGATGCTGTGCAGCTACTAATAGCGCAATTGCTCTTGCGTAGGTTAATACAAAGGAAGAAGGAATTGTTCTGCCAACAAAGGCTTTTTCTATTGCCATCTCATTAGGTTGATATTTTTCTATGATTTCATTCAGAGTCTGATAAATTAGATTTAGCCTTTCTGGTATGTTAATATTGTGAGCAAGATGTAATGTTCCTGCATGAATCATCTCCATTGAATAAGAAACTATTCCATAACCAAAATGTCTGCTTCCCGGGTCTATACCTATAATTCTCATTGTTCTGTCTTTCTTTTGGTAACTGGTAATTCAAAAAGAATGTCTTCAACAAGTTCACATAAAATATGCCCTAAAGTGATATGGGTTTCCTGAATTCTTGGTGTTTCCTCTGATGCTACGGCAAAGGCATAATCAACTTTTGATATAAGTTTTTCACCTTTTTTGCTTGTAAAGGCTATTGTTTTAAGCCCTCTTTTTTTGGCAACTTCAATTGCTTTAATAACATTTCTTGAAGACCCAGAAGTGCTTATTCCTATTGCAACATCTCCCTTTTGACCAAGTGCCTTTATTTGTTTTGCAAAAATCTCAGAATAATCATAATCATTTGCTATGGCTGTTATAACAGCCATATCAGTGTTAAGGGCTATTGCTGGAAGTCCAGGTCTTTCCCTTTTAAAACGATTAACAAATTCTGCAGCAATGTGCGAAGCATCTGTGGCGCTTCCACCATTTCCAAAAATAAGAATCTTTCCTCCCTCACTTAGAGTCTTTGCAATTAATTCTGCAACTTCTTTGATAATGGCAATATTTTCTTTAAAAAACAACTCTTTAACCTTTATAGATTCCTCATAGGCATTTTTAATTTTTTCCTCAATTTCCATTTTTTTCCTCCATTCATTCTTCTTTAAAACAAGGATAAAGTTTATCATATGTAGCAAGTATATGCTCAGGAACAACTCTGACATCTTCAAGAATGGTCATAAAGCCGACATCTCCTGCCCATCTTGGAACTATATGCCAATGAAGATGTTCATCAATGCTTGCTGAAGCAACAACTCCAATATTTAGTCCAACATTAAAACCTTCCGGATGCATGACTTTTCTAAGGCATTTTAAAGACTTTACAGTAAGAAGCATGCACTCAGTAAGCTCTTCTGTATTTAACTCCTCCAAAGTGTGAACATGTCTATAAGGCACAACCATGAGGTGTCCAGAGTTGTATGGATATTTATTCATTATTATAAATGCAAGCTTTCCTCTGTAAAGTATTAGATTATCCCTATCTTTGTTCTCTTTAGGCTTATCACAAAAAATGCATCCCTTCTCCTTCTCACCCAAAATATACTCTATTCTCCACGGCGCCCATAATACTTTCATCCTAAAACTCCTGATAGTACTTATTTACAACATTAAATTCTTTTTTCACCAAATCTCTCTTGTTCTTATCTTTTTTGCAGTAATAACAGTAAATTTTCCTTGTAAAGCATCTCCATACTTATCAATTACAGTTGTTAAAGATATAGAAATTTCCTTAAGTTCTTCAGGTTTATATCTTAACAAAAACAAACAATTTTTTTATAAAACCTTTGTTAGTCTGTCATTGCGAGCCTCGCCGAAGGTGAGGCGTGGCAATCTCATAAAAAAGGTGAGATTGCTTCGCTCGCAATGACAATTGGGAATCGCTCAATTTATATATTAACAACATCCCCCCTAAACTTTTTTTTATGAGCAAAAATCCATTCTCCAAAATCTTTATCTTCTGTAATTAGAACTGCATTAAACTTTTTTGCAAGATTTAAAACCTCTTTGTCAGATATTCCCCTATAATTTTTTACAATAGAAATAACTTCTATGCCTTTTTTGTCCATCTCTATGACTAATCTGTAATCAACACTTTCGTCAATTAAGAGTTTAATAGGCAATCATTTCCTCCTGAGAGATAACATCTGCGGAATAAGCAATTGCTGCTTGTATATCTTCCTTTGTCAACTGAGGATATGCTTTAAGAAGTTCTTCAACTGTCATCCCCTCAGAAAGTTTTCTTAATATTAACTCTACTGTAACCCTTGTTCCTTTAAAAACTGGCTTACCAAGCATTACATCTGGATTTACAACTATCCTTTCTTTGTAATTTATGGTCATATTTTTCCTCCTACGAATGATTCTTTATATACTTTAATGCCTCTTGAGCATCTTCCCATGTAAGCCATTTATCTTTTCTGTTTCTTAGTAGATATGCAGGATGAAATGTTGGAACCACAGGAATACTATTGTAGGAAAAAACTTTGCCCCTTATTTTTGATATTGCCAAATCTTTAATTTTCCCCTTCATTCCCATTAAAACATAGGTAGCAACCTTACCAAGCGTCATGATTACTTTCGGTGAGATAATTTCAATCTCTTTTTTTAAATATTCAAAACACGAAGATACTTCTTCTTCAAGCGGATCTCTATTATTTGGAGGATGGCATTTTACAGTATTTGTGATATAAACCTCTTCCCTTTTAAAGCCCATTTTTTGAATTAAACTCGTAAGCAGTTTTCCAGCTTCTCCAACAAATGGACTTCCCTGCCTATCCTCATCTACTCCGGGAGCTTCTCCTATAAACATTAATCTCGCTTTGATGTTTCCCTCACCAAAAACAGGATTTGTTCTGCTTTTACTTAATTGGCACTTTGTACATTTGCCAACTTCTTCTTTAATTTTTTCAAGCTCAGCTTCTATATAAATCTCATCTTTTAAATTCATTGAACCTGCTGACTGTATAGAAGAACGAGACTTCACCGGCGTAGTTGCTCCTTGCAATGACAAATAAGATTGCTTTCGCGCTCTTAAAAAACTCTCAATAAACTTCGCAGGTAATTCGTTAAAACCCAGAGATTTATAATATGTCAATATGTTAACAATGCTTTCTATCTCTCTCCCCACTTAAGCTTCTCCCTCAAAATCTTAAAATAATCTCGTCCTATGGGTGCAATGATATAAGTTTTCTCTTCAGCTATTTTGCATCTAACTTTATCGTTCTTCCTTAATGGAAAGCCAATATGACCATCAATTGTTAAAAACACATCTTTAGCAGGTGATGCTATCACAATATCAATCACAAAATCATCTGGCAAAACAACAGGTCTAACAGTTAGCGTATGGGGGCATATTGGAGTAAAAACAAGTCCTTTGAGCGTTGGATAAAGAATTGGTCCACCAGCTGAGAGATTATATGCAGTTGAGCCGGTTGGCGTAGAAATTATTATTCCATCAGCCTTAATTGTAGAAACATAAGTATCGTTTATAATTAAGTCAAAATCTGAAATTTTTGCCATAATGCCTTTTCCAATAACAATGTCATTCAAACCAAGATATTTTGAAATTATCTCTTCGTCTCTAAAAACCTCTGCACTGAGCATGCTCCTTTGTTCTATTTCATATTTCCCAGAGAATATTTCTTCAAGGCATTCAAAAACCTCTGTGCGGGGGACTTCTGTTATAAAACCAAGATTACCCATATTTATGCCTATTATTGGAATTTTTTTTCCACCTACAATTCTTGAAACGCTTAGTATAGTTCCATCTCCTCCTAACACTAAAAGAGCATCTGAAGAACGGATGGTTTCAAGTTCTGAGTGGGTAAAAGTTGAAAACTCTCCTACAGAATGAAAGAGCTGGCAATCACTTTTTTTGTTTTTTAGCCATTCTTGAATTTTTAAAGCTGTCTCTATTGCTCTGTTGTCATTTTCTTTGTAAAGTATTGAGACTTTTTTAAACATTACAACTCCAAGTTAAAGACTCTTGTTTTTTCATCAACTAAATCTATTTTAATCTTTAATGAATTTTCAGGCAACTCAGTCAATCTCTCAGCCCACTCTATCACACATGTGCCTGTATCAAAGTAGTCCCATAGTCCTAAATCCTCCTTAGAGAGGTCATCAACCCTGTATAGATCAATATGATAAAAACCCTTTTCTTCATAATTTGAAATAATCACAAAGCTTGAACTTGCAATATCCTTTTCATCTATTCCAAAGGCTGAAGCTATTCCTTTTGTAAAAACTGTTTTACCTGCTCCCATTTCTCCATAAAGAGCAACTACCTTTATATTTTCCCTTTGAATAAAACTGCCTATAATTTTCCCAAAAATTTTTGTCTCGTCCTCAGAATAAGTATATACTTTCATTTTTTGAAACTTTGATAAATGAATAGCACTATACCAATACTAATGGCAGTGTCAGCCACATTAAAGGCAGGCCAATGAAGTCCTCCAATATGAAGATCAATAAAATCAATCACATAGCCGTATAAAATTCTGTCTGTAATATTGCCTAAAGCGCCTGCTATTATTAAAGAGTATACAAACCAATTTTTAGGGTCTTTTAGGCACATATAAACCAAAAGGGCAGTGGCAATTAAAGCTATGAGTATAAAAAATCCTGAGCCAAGAAATTTAAACATTCCAAATGCTGTGCCGGTGTTTTCAACATATACAAGATTAAAAAATGGAAGAATTTCAATAATTCTGTTAGGAGAAAGATATTTTAATGCCAGATACTTTGTAAACTGGTCTAAAAGATATATGAAAAAGATGATAAAAAAAGGCTTTTTAAGATTTAAGGACATGATAGCATCTTGGACAGACATCAGATATTTCAAGATTGCCAACCATTGGAGAATAATTCCAACAACGCTGACACTTTTGTCCTTCAGCTTTTTCTACCTCTACGGTAAACTCTTTCTCGCCTACATCTGCAACTTTTACTTCAGTTTGAGAGACGATAAACAGAGTTGGAAGAAAATCTAAATAGGGTTTAAGAAATTCATTTAAAACTTCGTTCACATTAAGTATTATTTTTGCTTCAAGAGAGTTACCAATGAATTTCTCCTGTCTTTTTACCTCAAGGGCTTTGTTTACTTCATCTCTTATCTCAATAAGCTTTTCCCATCTTTTTTCAAGCTCTCCATCAATGTAATCCTCTTTAATCTCAGGCATTTCAGAAAGAAACACACTCTCAGCTTTCTTATATGGAAGATGTTGCCAAGCCTCTTCAGCAGTAAAGGAGAGAATTGGAGCAATTAATTTTATCAATGACTCTGCAATGTTGTATAAAACCCATTGGGCAGCCATTCTTTCTGGGCTGTTTTTCTTAAATGTATAAAGCCTGTCTTTGAGTATATCCAGATAAAAGGCACTCATATCAGTAACACAGAAGTTGTGAACTGCATGAAATACCTGATGAAATTCAAATTCTTCATAAGCTCTTCTTACCTTTTTGATAAGTTTTTGAAGCTTCATCATAGCCCATCTGTCAATCTCAAGAAGGCTATCAGAATAATCTTTACCATCAAAGTCGTATATATTGCCAAGAAGATATCTAAGTGTATTTCTTATCTTTCTGTAAGCTTCAGTAAGCCTTGAAAGAATCTCTTTAGAAAGCTTCATATCATCTCTGTAATCCTCTGCAGAGACCCAGAGCCTTACAATATCAGCACCGTTTACTTTGATTATTTCTTGCGGAGCTATCACATTTCCAAGAGATTTTGACATCTTCCGCCCCTGACCATCCACAGTAAAGCCATGCGTAAGAACAATTTTATAAGGTGCCCTTCCCTTGCTTCCAAGAGAAGCAATCAATGAGCTTTGAAACCATCCACGATGCTGGTCACTACCTTCAAGATACATGTCAGCGGGCCAACTGAGTCTTGAATCTCTTTCTAAAACAGCTGCGTGGCTTACTCCAGAGTCAAACCAAACATCAAGGATATCCTTTTCCTTTTGAAATTCCTTTCCCCCACACTGGGGGCAGGAATAATTTGGCAGGAGTTCATCAAGTTGAAGCTTAAACCAAACATCTGAGCCTTCCTTTTCAACAAGCTCACATATTTTGTCAAAAAGCTTTTCATCATTTATAATGTATCCGCAGTTTTTGCATACAAATAGAGTAATTGGTACACCCCAACTTCTTTGACGGGACAGACACCAGTCAGGTCTTCTTTCAACCATTGAATAAATTCTTTCCCTTCCCCACGAAGGAATCCATTGGACTTTATCAATCTCCTGCAGAGCCCTTTCTCTTAGATTTTCGTGACTCATGGAGATAAACCACTGTGTTGTTGCTCTGAATATGATAGGCTTTTTACATCTCCAGCAGTGTGGATAGGAATGGGTAATTTTACCTTCCCAGATAAGATTTCCTTTATTCTTTAACAGTTCAATAATCTCTTTGTTGGCTGAAAAAACATTCTGACCAGCAAAATATGGAACTTCTTCAGTAAATCTTCCTCTGTCATCTACAGGTGCATAAATATCAAACCCATGCTTTAATCCTGCTTCATAGTCTTCCATACCGTGTCCCGGTGCAATATGAACAATACCAGAGCCTTCTCCTGTTTCAACAAAATCAGCTGTAATAACTATGGACTCCCTTTCAATAAAAGGATGTTTCGCCCTAATTCCCTCTAAATCTGCACCTTTTATCTCAAAAATAGGTTTCTCATCAAACTCTATTTTTTCTTTAAGATTTTTAATTGCTTCTTTGACAACTATAATTACACCAATGGAAGTTTTTAAACCAACATAATCAAAATCAGGATGCACTGCAAGGGCTAAATTTGCAGGAAGTGTCCAAGGAGTTGTTGTCCAGATAACAATATAAACAGGCTCATCATTTACTGGAATTTTTCCTCTGTCAATCAATTCAAAGGCAACGAAAATTGAAGGAGACTCTTTCTCAGCATACTCAACCTCTGCATCTGCAAGGGCTGTGATACATGATGGACACCAATAAACAGGTTTTTTGCCACGATAAACATAACCTTTTTTAACAAAGGTTAAAAACTCTCTTACAATCGTTGCCTCATAGTCATTGGACATTGTGATGTATGGAGTATCCCAGTAACCAAATACTCCAAGACGAATAAACTCATCCCTTTGAATGTTTATAAATTTTTCTGCATACTCTCTACAAAGCTGTCTTTTTTTGAAAATATCAATCTTTTCTTTGTCTTTGCCAAGAGATTTGTCAACCTGAAGCTCAATCGGAAGACCATGACAGTCCCATCCGGGGACATAAGGGCAATACTGCCCTATCATTGAATGATATTTGACAATTATGTCCTTGAGAATTTTATTCAAAGCATGCCCGATGTGGATGTGACCATTCGCATAAGGCGGACCATCATGAAGAATAAACTGACCATTACCTGACTTCTTATTCTTTTCCTGCAGTTTTTCGTAAATTTTATTTTCCTGCCAAAATTTTAAGAATGAAGGCTCCCTTTCAGCAAGGTTAGCCTTCATTGGAAAATCAGTTTTCGGTAAGTTTAATGTATCTTTGTAATCACGCATAAATTAAAGATTACCACAACAATTAGCTAAAATTCAAATAATTTCCAAAGCTGAAAAGAAATAAGGGATCTCATAAGCAGCTGACTGAGAGGAGTCAGAGCCATGAACAGCATTCCTTTCAATATTTTCAGCAAAATCCTTCCTTATTGTGCCTTCCTCTGCTTGTGCAGGATTAGTAGCTCCCATAATTTTTCTTACTCTTGCTATAGCATCTTCGCCCTCAAGAACCATTACAACAACAGGTCCTTCTGACATAAAATCAGTTAGGGATTCATAAAAGGGTCTGTCTTTGTGAACAATATAAAATCCTTTAGCCTGCTCTTTGCTCATCTTAATTTTTTTGAGTGCTGCCACTCTTAAACCCTGTTTTTCAAATCTTGATATAATCTCTCCAATTAGATTTTTACTTACTGCGTCAGGCTTAATTATAACAAGGGTTTTCTCAATCATATTTTTCCCTCCTCCTTAAGAATGTTTATCATTCCCTTTACTTCTTCAGTGGAATTAATAAAAGCTTGAAATTCCTCTTCTGTAAGTTCTACTTCAATGATTTTTTCAACACCTTGACTGCCGAGAACAACAGGAACACCGTTAAATACATCCTTTGCTCCATACTCGCCATCAAGATATACTGAGCAAGGCAGAATTCTTTTCTCATCAAGAAGTATTGCCTTAATCATCTCAAAAGTTGACTGAGCTGGTGCATAATACGCAGAACCTGTCTTAAGAAGGGCAACGATTTCTGCTCCACCTTCCCTTGTCCTGTTGACAAGAGCATCTATTCTTTCCTTTGTAAGCCATTTAGAAAGAGGAACGCCTTTAACTGTTGTAAATCTAACAAGTGGAACCATGTAAAGTCCGTGTCCACCTAACACGAGTGTTTCAATGTCTCTTGGAGAAACACCAAGTTCCATAGAAATAAATGTCTTAAATCTTGAAGAATCCAAAATTCCACCCATTCCAATTACTCTCTGTCTTGAAAATCCTGACACTGCAAGAGTCAAGTAAGCCATAACATCCATCGGATTTGTTACAACAATGTATATGGCATTTGGGCATAAAGGTGTTAGCTTTTGCACTATTCCACCAACTATATCCGCGTTAGCCATCAACAGGTCTTTTCTTCTCATTCCGGGTTTTCTTGCAAGCCCTGCTGTTATAACAACGATGTCAGCTCCAGCAAGGTCTTCAAGATTATTTGTGCCATAAACATTGGCTTTAACGCCTAAAACTGCTGTATTCTGAAGAATATCAAGGGCTTTACCTTGAGGCATGCCTTCTACAATATCAAAAATAGCAACATCGGCAAGTCCGCTATTTGCAACAAATAAAGCAAGCGTTGCACCTACATTTCCTGCACCTACAATGGATACTTTTTTTCTCATTTTAATGCCTCCTTAAGTTTTTCTATGTCACTGAAGTTTTCAACATTGAAAACCTTTATGCTTGGCTCTATTCTTCGGATTAGTCCTGAAAGTACTTTACCCGGACCAATCTCAACAAAAGTATCAACTCCTTTTGAAATCATATATCTTACGCAATCCTGCCATCTTACAGGCATGTAGAGTTGTTTTATTAAAGCATCAATTATATCCTTAGCTTTAGTGCGTTCATTTGCATCCACATTGCTTACAATTGGAACAGAAGCATCTTTAAAACTAAATCCTTCTAAAAACTCCTTTAATTTCTCAGCCGCCTCTTTCATGAGAAGACAATGGGATGGAATGCTTACTGCAAGGGGAACAACTTTTTTTGCTCCCCTTTCCTTTGCAGCTGCTGAAGCCTTCTCAACCCCCTCCCTTTGACCAGAAATGACTATCTGTCCGGGACAGTTGAGATTTGCAAGGTCTACATAAAAAGTATCAATGCTATCACATATCTGTTTAAGTGTATTTTCATCTAATCCTAAAACAGCTGCCATTGCGCCTGCGCCTTCAGGCTGTGCTTCTTGCATAAGTTTGCCCCTTTTTCTTGTAATCTTCAGGGCATCTTCAAAGGAGAAAACCTCAGCACAAAGGCAGGCTGTATACTCACCCAATGAATGTCCAGCAACATAATCTGGTTTAATGCCGATTGCCTCAACTTCCCTCAACAAAGCATAGGAGACAGTAAGAATTGCAGGCTGAGTATTCTCAGTTTTATTTAATTCGTTATCTGATCCTTGAAGACACAGAGTTTTAAGGTCAAATCCTAAAACCTCTTCAGCTTTCTTGAAAATATCGCTTTTGCTTTCCGCAAAGTCCTTTCCCATCCCAACATATTGTGAGCCTTGTCCCGGAAAAACAAAGGCTATCATTCAGAGACTCCTTCTTGAAGCTTCTTAATCATCAGAGGAACAATTTCATAAACATCACCAACAATTCCATAAGTGGCTACATTGAAAATAGGAGCATTTGGGTCTTTGTTTATTGCAACAATTATATCACTTGACTGCATTCCAACCAAATGCTGAACCGCACCTGAAATTCCACAAGCAATGTATAACTTCGGGCAAACTGTTTTTCCTGTTTGTCCAACTTGATGGGCATATGGAATCCAGCCTTCATCAACTGCTGCACGGGATGCTCCAACAGTTCCTCCAAGAAGGTTTGCGAGTTCCCAAAGAATTTGGAAACCCTTCTCTGTTCCCAAGCCTCTTCCACCTGAAACTATTACTTTTGCGTCTTGAATGTTGACCTTACAGAAAGATGTATCCTGAACTCTTTCAAGAACTTTAACTCTTCCACTTGGGTTAAGAGGCTCTATTTTTATAATATTTCCAGTTCTTTGTGCATTATACTCTCCCCTTTTCATAACACGAGGTCTTACAGTTGCTATTTGTGGACGACTTGTAGGAGAGACAATCGTTGCCATTATGTTTCCGCCAAAGGCAGGTCGGATTTGAAGAAGATTTCCAGTTTCTTTATCTATCTCCAATCCAGTGCAGTCTGCTGTTAATCCGACTTTCAGTCTTGCAGCAACTCGTGGAATAAATGACCTTCCAATGGCTGTCGCTCCTGCAAGAAGTATTTCAGGCTTCTGTTCTTGTATAAGTTTTACTAAAGTTTTTGAATAAAGCTCATCATCCAAAAAAGCGTAGTCAGGTGAATCAACATAGTAGACTTTGTCAGCTCCCCATTTTATTAGCTCCTCAACTTCCTGAGATGGTCCGAACAATACTGCAGAGAGCTCTGTATTTAATTCATCGGCAAGCTTTCTTCCAATTCCTAAAAGCTCATAGGCAACTGAGGCAATTTTGCCATTTGATTGCTCAGCAAAAATCCAGACACCTTTGAATTCTTCCTCTCTTATTGCCTCTTTTCCTCTTTCATCTATGATTGCTGATTCAGGACATGAGTCAACACATGCACCACAGAGTGTACAAGCTTCTGTTATGAATGCCTTATCATCTTTGAGAATAATTGCTGCAAATGGACATACATTTACGCATGTTCCGCAACCTGTGCATTTTTCTATATCAATTTTTATAAGCATCCTAACCTCCTCAGTTCTCTGATTAATTTCTCAACAATTTCATCAGGTGTGCCTTCAAGCATTGTTCTTTCACCTCTTGGAGGTGGTGCGAATATATTTTTAACCATTGTTGGAGAACCCTTAAGTCCGATGTTTTCCTCTTCAGCTTCAATATCATCGGCATTCCATTTTGGAATAACTGCCTTCTTGGCAGCCATTTTTCCTCTTATTGAAGGAGGTCTTGGGACATTGAGCTCTTTTACAACAGTAATTAGGGCTGGAATAGATAGGGCAATTTTTTCATAACAGTCATCCATAAGTCTTTCTATTATCATTTCAGATTGGCTAACGCTTTCAATTTTTCTTACATAAGAAACATGCGGAATATCAAGAAACTCAGCCATCTCTGGACCAACTTGTGCGGTATCCCCATCAATTGCCTGTTTGCCACATATAATGAGGTCAAAGCCAATTTTTTTGGCAGCCTTTGAGAGTGTATAAGCAGTTGCCCAAGTGTCTGCTCCTGCAAATCTTCTGTCTGTAAGCAAAATCGCATCATCAACTCCCATTGAAATAGCCTCTCTTAGAACTTCTTCTGCCTGAGGTGGACCCATTGTAATTGCTGTAACTCTTCCGTTTGTCTTCTCTTTTAGCTGAAGTGCTGCCTCAATAGCGTGCAAATCATAGGGATTCATAATACTTGGCACACCTTCTCTTATTAAGGTATTTGTTTTTGGATCAATTCTTACCTCTGTTACATCTGGAACCTGCTTAATGCAAACAATAATCCTCATTATTCCCTCCAAAAAACTAATTGAAAATAAATTATACCCTAAAATGAAAATAGTGTTCAAATAAATGGCTCTCCCCATGCATAGAGAGAGAAATCCAAAATTTGATATAACTATTTTTCGTTATCGTTGCAAGCATTTTAAGACTGAGTGATAATATCTCAAAAAAGTTATCAATTGAAAGCATCTTCTCTCATAGTCATTGCAAGCCTGCCGTCAGGCATTCTTGGCAATCCCCTCTATCCCACTTCATTAAATTATGAATAAAAAAATTTTTAAATCAATGAGTTACAGCTTTTGATTAGCCTACAAAATTCTCTTGCACTTTCTTAATTTCTGAATAAATTCTTATCAACTACTAATATTCTCAATATCTCCCTCTGTTCATCATTAAGTTTACTCATAATCTTTATTCTCTCCTCCTCTATTTCAAACCCTCCCACCCCTAAACATCAAATTTTCTATAATATAAAAAGGCTATATAGCAGTCTTGGAGGCAAAACGCCTTAGAGGTTTATCCCAAAAATAGCGATAGAAATCCAATAATTGGTATAACCATTTCAAAATTAAGTATTTTTTCCTGTCATTGCGAGCATCCGAAGGATGCGAAGCAATCTCTACTTTGTTTTTCAATAAAGCCTTATTAGAGACTGCTTCGCCCCAGATTGCCACGCTATCGCTCGCAACAGGGGGGCTCGCAGTGACGAGTGTCTATCTCTATTTTTCGGTTTATGGGAATGGTTCGTAAATATTTTGTTGCAAAATTTGGGTGCATCAGTTTTTATAAACAACAAAAAGTTTGTATTTATAATGTTCCAAAAAAGGGCATATCACAGACACATCCAAATACATCACATCTGTAGAAGAGTTTTTAGTTTATGAACGTTAACTAAGAAACTCAGGAGTACCATTGCACAACTTGAATTAGTTTTTAAAATGGTAACCTTTTTAAAATTTCAAATGGTTGGTGAATGTTAAGAACATTCTCATAAACTTTTAAATATCTTTCGACCATCAAATCTGCAGTAAAGTTCTGTTCAACATGATTTCTACATTTAATTGGAGAAATTTTATGAATGTGTTTGAGCTTTTCAACCATTTCATCTATCATATTTTCACAAGATACAATAAATCCTGTAACTTCATCCACAACTATTTCTGGAACACTTGCTCTGCGAGGAGCTATTACAGGAGTACCACATGCCATTGCCTCAATCATCACGAGCCCAAAGGCCTCGTTCCATCTTATTGGCATCAGAAGAGCTATTGCACCTTTTAAAAGTTCAACTTTTTCCTCATGGCTCAGCTCTCCCTTAATAATCACATTTTCTTTATCCTCAAAGGCTTTCACTTTTTGTTCAAAAAAATCTTTAAATTCATTTCTTATTTCTCCTGCCAGAATAATTGGAAGTCTTGCTTTTTTTGCTACCTCAATTGCTATATCGGGTCCTTTATATGGCGAGAATGTTGCCATAAAAAGAAGATACTCTCCTTCTTTTTCGCTGAACTGGTACTTTTTAATATCAATTCCATGATAGACTGTAGCTATGTAATTTAAATAGGGTGCAAGTTGCCTTTGGGCATTACTTATCGATACAAAATATCTATCCTTAAATTTTTCTGCAAGAATTTTGGGTTCAGGAGGAAGGCTGCTATGAAGCGTTGTTATTACTGGAGTTTTTATAAAAGAAGTAAATGCTAAAGGAACAAAACCATTATGATTATGAATTATTTCAAATTCATGAGCACACTTGGCAACTATTTCTCCCTGAAGAATATCATAAGAAAGTTCCTTCCAATCAAATCCTCCTAAGATTTCATAAAGATTTTTTTCGATGATTGGAAATAATTTGGCAGAAGTTTTTGAGTCACCAGAGGCAAATAAAGTAACCTCATGCCCTCTTTTTATTAAACCTTCAGTCAGATGATAAACTACAAGTTCAGTTCCGCCATATTTCTTAGGAGGCACTGGCTTCCAAACTGGTGCAACAATTCCAATGCGCATTTTTCGAGTTCCCTATATGCTTTTTTTCTATTTTTTTGTATACTTTAAACCATTTATATGCAAATAATGAGGGTAAATATATTATTGCGGTAGTGGTCAGTAGGATTGCAACAAGATAATACTTTTTTATTAATGCCATGGTAGCAAATAAAAGAGAAATAAAGATTACTGTTATTTTGGCAAATGCATCTTTAATAAATCCGGCAAATTTGATATCTTTTTTTATCTTAGGAGTCCTCCAAAATTCTCGTTCTCTCTTTATTAGACAGAGAAGCCATGCAATAGACATCACCCATGTTAATGAGAAATATGCCAGTAAGGCTGAAAAACCTTTTACAAAGGGCAGATTATGAAATCTTGGTAAGACAACAAGAAAACCCAAAATACTGGTGAGAATAAACCCAACAAATGGGCCAATTAGGGATAATGAAATTTTTTCTGCGTTCTGTTGATCCAAAAAAATACTGATACATAAAAGAATCCAGGGAATGAAAAGATTATTAAACCATACAGTATTTAAACCAAAATAACATATTTTTTGAGAAATATTTAGCTTCCTTGATAAAAGATTTCCAATATTTTTTATTATTGTTTGCATATTTCCAAAGGTCCAACGGAATCTTTGCTTTTTATAAGAACCAAAAGTAAATGGCATAAGACCTTTTCCAAATGATCTATCAATGTATATAGTCTTCAAACCTTTGTTATGAATTCTTATTCCAATTTCGCTATCTTCAGTAATAATCTTTTCATCCCAACCACCAATCTCTTCAAGACACCTTTTTCTAATAAGTCCCATGGTACCCATAAATGAGGCTGCATTGTATTCATTGCTAGAATTCATTATAATTGAGAAGAAATATCTATACGCCCAGTATATGCCTTCCATTGATGGAGGAACTTCTCTGTAATCCTGAGGAGTCTGAACTATCGCAATCTTGGGATCTCTAAAAAAAGGCACAGTTTTTTTAAGGAAATCTGGCTCAACTTCATAGTCTGCATCAATAACACCAATTATTTCAGCCTCAGGGCTAGAAATACTTAAAGCAAAATTTAAAGCTCCTGCTTTATATCCTGGGCATTCAGGCAGATAAAAGAATCTGAATTTTTTACCGAGAACTTCACATATTTCTTTGACTGGCTTCCAAAATTCTTCTTTTTTTGTATTGTTGACAATAACACAAACTTCATAATCAGGCCATTCAAGCTTTGAAAGTGAAAAAAGAGTTTTTTTTACAACATCAATTGGTTCTTCATAAATTGGAATATGAAGTGAAACTTTAGGATAATAATCAGTTACTGGTGTCTCTATCTTTCTTAAAAAGTTTTTTCTTCCTCCAACATCAAGAATATGAAACAAGGACAGAGCAAAAAATCCAAAACTAACTAAATTTACAGGAAGCAGTATTGGATGCACTATTAAAATAATATAGAAAACGAAACTCAGAATCCCTAATAACATAAGAGAAATAGCCAATTCTTTCCAGGAAGACAAAATTTTTTTGAGTAAAGATAAGCCAAGCCTATAAAAAACTAAAAAAATTAATCCTCCCACTGCGTAATTGGTGATTAAATAGCCCACTGCTAGCGTTAAAATAGTCACAAGGAAAGAAGAATATTTTTTTTTCATTTAGAGAGAAAAACAGAACTGTAAAACCGAAACTAACTATAAAATAGATAACTACACTCGTTATCTCTTTCATAGTTAGTATGCTATTGATTTTTTGCTGAAATTTTCAGAATTTTAAAATAAATATGTTCAATAATACCACAAATAAGTAATTTGTGTCAATTAATTAGTCCTGTTTATAAACAAAATTATAGAAAAACTTGAGATAACACAGGAAATAATGCAGGATGAAGATTTTGAGGAAATTTTTATGTTAATTTAAGAACAAAAAAGGCCAGGGCTATAATTATAGCCCAGCCTTTAAATATTTATTAATGTTTAAATAGAATTATTTTTTTATTTTTTTCATAATTCACTATTTGCAAATGATACCATTCTATCTTTTTCTTGAGAATTTCAGGAGCGCTTTGGATTTCTTTTTTTATTTTGTCAATCGTTTTTTTATTTGATTTAAAAAAATTACAAAAATCAGATTCAAAAATTATTTCTTCCTTTGGGATTTTTAAGTAGAAAGTAAGATACCATTTCATTCTTCAATGTCATATTGTTCAACAATTGGAAGAGCTACTTTAAATAATTCATTATGTAAATCAAAATTTATATACCAATAGCCATTTTCCTCATACAAATTGCGTATAGGGCACTCTGTAGCTTTTTCAAGTAAATTTTTAAATGTTATATATTTATCTTCCTTTTGATTAGTTTGATTAGATACATTATTATTTTACTCCATGGTTTACCTCCTATTTTAGGATTTTGTAAGATTTAAAGGCATGTTTTGTTTTAAAAAAATGTTTGTGTTTGGGGTCAGGTCTTGAATTTTGGCGTTTTCATTTATCCTATATCAAGTCTAAATAAAAAGGCATTTATCTCATTAAGGCCAGATTCTAATAATAGTCACAGTTAAAACAACAAAAAGATTGAATAGCTAAAAGCAAAGGGATGGAAGGATTTTGCCTGAAAAGCCTAGTCTACAAGTGTCCAAAATAGGCTAAGGCTAAAATTCAAGACCTGACCCCAAGCATATCAGGTTTTAAAAGGTGTAACTCCATAGGCACCCAAAAAAAGAGCAATCCAACCAATGAGAAATGGAGAAAGAAAAATTAATATTGATTTAATGTTTTTCATGATTTATTTTAGCAGAGAATCCAAATATGATGCTTTTATCCATTAATCACAAATTTTCGTCCATTAAGCTGGAAAATTTTCACATCAATTTCAAAAATTTCTTTTATAAGATCCTCGTTAATAATATTTAAATCGCCCTCGCGGTAAACTTTGCCATTTTTCATAAATATAAAGTAATCGCCAAACTGTATAGCAAGATTAAGGTCATGCATAACAATAATAGTTACAAGATTTAGCTCTATGGTTATTTTTTTTAAAAATTTAAGAATCTCAATCTGATTTTTTGGATCAAAATGATTTACAGGTTCATCAAGCAAAAGCACCTCGGACTCCTGGGCAAGTGCTCTTGCAATGAGAACTTTTTGAGCCTCGCCACCACTTAATTCGTTAATTTTTCTAAAGGCATACTGATTTAGTTCAAGATTATTGATAATTCTCTCAACAATTTCTAAGTCCTTTCTTGTTGGTTCAAATGATATATGAGGTTTTCTTCCAAGAAGAATGGCATCAAAAACTGTGCTGTATGGAACAGAGTTTGAATTTTGCGGAAGATAGGCAATTTTTTTTGCAAGGTTTCGGCTTGAGATTTTTCTAAAATCTTCTTCTGATAGATAAACTGTTCCAGCTCTCGGTTTTATCACTCTGTCAATTGTTTTAAGTAAAGTTGACTTTCCAGAACCATTCGGTCCAAGTATTGCATAGATTTTTCCCTTTACAAATTTTAAGCTTATACCGTGAAGTATTTCTCTGTTTCCATAACCTGACGATAAATTTTCAATCTTAAGCATTTAAAATCTTCTCCTTTTTATAAGAAGATAGAAAAACATTGGGGCACCAGCAAAGGAGGTTATTATTCCAACTGGCAAAACTACAGGTGAAATAATTGTTCTCGCAATAAAATCAGATACACTTAGCAAAAGAGCACCAAGAAGAGCAGAGTAAGGAATCAAAAATCTATGGTCATTGCCAATAAGAAGTCTTACAATATGAGGTGAAATAAGCCCAACAAACCCAATAATTCCCAAAACAGATGTGCATACTGAAACCACCAAAGCACTAAGAAACATTCCAGATACTCTTAAAAATTTAACATTCACGCCAAGACTTTTTGCAACTTCATCTCCCCATAGAAGGGCATTAAAGTTCCATCTTTGGAGGAAAAAATAGCTGAAACAAAGAAGAAAAGAAATGAACATTAGTTTGTTTTCCAGCCAGCCAGCTTTTCCTATGTCGCCAAACGTCCAAAAGACTGTGGCTGCTACCTGAAAGTCCTGAGCAAAATATTGAAGAAACATAGTTGCAGAACCGAAAAGACTACTTAAGGCAACTCCAGCAAGTATGATTGCCTCTCGAGTTATGTTTCTTAGAAAAGACAAAAATAGTATTAAAACAACAGTTAACAGAGCACCACAAAAAGCTGAGATAACTACAGGATATAGTTTAAATACAGTTACTGCTTCTGCTCCAAATGAATGTGTTTGACCAGCACCAAATACAATAATTGCAAAGGCTGCACCAAAAGCAGCACCTTGAGATACTCCAAGAGTAAATGGAGAAGCAAGAGGATTTCTTAAAACATTTTGCATAACTGCTCCTGCAACTCCAAGAGATGCTCCTGCTAAAATTGCACCAACTGCCCTTGAAATTCTTATATTCCAGATAATGTAAGAATTTTCAGTATTTTCAAATATTGCTTTAAAAACCTCTTCTACGGTTAATTTCATTGAACCTGTTAGCACTGAAATTAAAGCCACTGCAAATATTGCAAAAAGTAAAAAAATGCCAATTAAAAGTTTTATATAAACGGATTTTAAATAAAGCTTTCCTACAGACTCATTTAATTGTAAGTCCTGACTTTGTAAAATCAACTTTTCCATATCCCTTATACACTCCTTTCAGGTCATTGTAAATGTCTTTCCCCAAAAATTTTCTGAAAATCTCTCCTGCCTTTTTCTCAGGTTCAATGTCTTTAAATCTTTCAGGATAGATTACTTTTCCTATAAAATAAGAATTTGCAAAAAGAATCTCCAAATTTGTCCTGTAAAAGTTGTAAGGAAATACTGAGTAAACTCTGCCTTCTTTTACTGCCTTAAGTTTTAAATAGAACTCTTTGTTTTTTATGTAATCTTCCTGAACTAAATTTATTCCTCCAGTGTCTATGAACAGATAATCAGGATTCCACACAAGGAGTTTTTCTTTATCAATAAATACATGACCCTTTTTCCCTGTTTCGTCAACAACATTTATTACATTTAACCATTGAAGAGGTGGATACTGAGCTTCTGAACTTGTTATGCCATGAGAACCCCTTGCACTAATTGCTCCAATATAAACTTTAGGTTTATTTAAACCTTTTGTTCTTTTATTTAAGTCAGCCATAATGTGCTTTATATAATCATTTAACTCCTCTGCTCTTTTTTCTTTATCAAGAAGCTTTCCAAGAAAGGTAAATGTGTTCATTATATCTTCAATATTAAATTCCTCAGTGCCTGCATATTGCACTACAATGACAGGTATTCCTGTCTTTCTCTGAATATGCTCAGCACTGTCAACCTCAAAGGTGATAACTATATCTGGTTTTACGGAGATTAATTTTTCAAAATCAGGAAGTTTTCCAGGTCCACCTTCTCCAATGGAAGGAATATCCTTTACTTTTTCCTTTATAACATTCCAGTATCCCTTTCCGACTGCAGGATTACCTCTCATAATACCCTGTTTTTCTACATTCTCTACCCCAATCACTTTATCAAAGGCTTGTAAGTAAACAACATAGCGAAGGGAAGCATGAAGAGCTACAATTCTGTCAATCTGCTTTGGAATGGTAACAGTTCGCCCAGCCATATCTTTAATTGTTATCGTCTCTTTTGCATGGGAATGAGAGCATAGCAAGACAAAGAATAAAACTATAAGGGATATCTTTTTCATATTTTGACTCCCATTAATATACTATCCAGGGATTTTTCAATCTCCTCAAAAACCTTTGCTGACAACGTAGCTTTACCTTCAAGAGACAAAGTATAAACCTCTTCAGAAAAATGAATAATTCCTGCAGGAGTTAAACCCTTTCTTTGTAAAATCTCTAAAATCTTATTTTCAAATTTAGCAGGAACTTTGTTAATAATCAAATAAGTTTTCTTTCCCATCTCTTTAGCAAGAACAATTGCCTTTTCAGCAACCTCAATAGAGTCAAGATAAGGCTCTGCAACAGCAACTATAGTATCAACTCCCTTCTCTACTCCTCTTCCAAAATGCTCAATTCCAGCCTCAGTATCTACAAGAATTAACTCATCTTCAGAAAGTTCAATTTTTTCAAGAAACTCTCTGCTTACCACTCCCATTGGACAGGCACATCCTTCCATAGGTTCTTTAATTTTACCAATACTTAAAAGATGTATATTACCGTCTGATTTTATAAACTCCTTAGGAATATCATTCATATGAAATTTTTTCTCTTCAATAACACTTATTTTTACTTCTTTGTCTTGAGCCTGAAATTTCTTTCTCAATTGCTGGGACACTGCTTTTTTACCACCTAAGAAATCCATAAAGGAAGCAGGAGGCTCGCTAAATCCAAAAAGCTTATAAAGACTCTGATTACTTTCATCTACATCTACTACTAAGACCTTATATCCTTTTTTAGCCAAAACCTTTGCAAAACCATATACAATAAAACTTTTTCCAACTCCTCCCTTTCCACATACTGCAATCTTACGCATTTTGCCTTCCTCCTTTATTGACATTTCCATAAATCAAATTTTTTCAGAACATTTATATTAACATCAACCAGTTCATCAATAGATACATTAGATAATTGAACATTTTTAATAACCCTTACAAACTTTTCAAACTGATTATCATTTTCTAACATCCATTCAATCATTTTTAATCTCTCTTTGAAAGCTTTTCCTTCTTTTACTCCTGCTGATTTTCTTAAATCATCCCATAAAAACTCTAAGATAATTGCCTCTCCTGATTTTGATTGTGGTGAATATTTAATGTAAATTCCTGCAAGATTCTTTGCTTCATCTTTAAGACAATTTTTACTTTTTTCTGAGATAGGAATAACAACAAAATTTCTTTTTCCAGCTGTTGTATTAAGTATGGTCTGAATTGCATCATCCTTACACCAAGGTGGAGTAGATATCACAAAATATCTTTGTCCCTGTGAAAGTGGAAAATTTTTGAGAAGATATTTTGCTATCCAGTATCCACTTGTAACCCCAGGGCAAAAGTGATCATGAAATAAAATAGAATTTTTCAGTTCAAAAGGAATTCCCTTTTTCCAGCCTATTATAATAGGTAAGACACGCATAGCTTTGCCTTGAAAAAGATCTTTTAATTCATCATCATTGCGAGTTATGGAAGTGGCAAGAAAATTCTCTGTCACAAAATACTTGATTTCATTATCTACAACGCTAATGTAAACAGCTTTATCAGATGCAGAATCATAGACAAATACAAATAAAGGATTATTAACTGCATCATGGATGAGAAAAAGATTCTCCATTTTTGTAAACTTAAGTAGCAGAGGAATCAAAGCATTAACTTGCTCATCTTTTACATGCATTGCATTAGTGATTATTAAAGTTTCGCTTTGAATTACTGGTTTTAGCTCACTGGTAAGAATCACTTCAATTTTATTTAAAACATCTAAGGCATAAGATGCGGATGCAAAAAATATAAGAATCAAAGCTAAAAGAAATTTTTTAACCATTCTCTATCCTCCTAACTAAAAATTAAATGATACAGAACCATAAACAGTAAAAGGTGCTCCCAGATAATAGTCAGGGCTTACAATGTACTTTTTGTCAAAGAGATTATATACTTCCAAAGCAATTCTTACATCTTTAAGTAATCCTACTTTTTTTATGTTATATGCAGTTTTTAAATCACAAACAAAATAGGAAGGAATTTTCTCTTCATGTGTAAGGTCACCATATCTTTTACCAACATATCTTACAATAGGGCTTAATTCTAATCCTTTATAGTTAAAAATCAATCCTGAAGAAAGCATCCATTCAGGAACATCAACAACTTGTTTACCATCTGTTTTAAAAACTGTACCACCTTGAACAATATCTCCTTCGTATTTAAGCTTAGTATATGTGGGATTAAAAAATAATGTTATATTGTCTGAAATTATAAAATTACTACCAAGTTCAAAACCATACCCCTTTGCTTTTCCAACAAATGTTTGATAACTTACTGGTTTATTAGTTGAGGGATCTTTTAAAGGCTGAGAGGGATTATCAGGATCTTTCCATCCTGGCGTAATTGGTGTCCTAAGATTTCTGTGTTTTGAGAAAAATACGGTTGGGTAAAGCTCCATGAAGTTTGTTCTTATTCTTAAACCTACATCAAGATTATCGGTCTTTTCAGGTTTATAATCTTTAAATAAATCTTTCATTGTGATACCTAATTTTTGAAATTTGTTGTAAAGATTATAATAGAGATTTACAATCGGCATATAAGCATAGGGTTGTTGAAATGTTCTTCCAAAACTTGTGTAAATCTCAATATTTTCATTGAACGCATAGGAGACACCAGCAGTAGGAATCCATGCATCGTAGGTTTGTCCTCCATAGTCTAATTTTGGCTCTCGTTCCACATATGGATTACCGCTTGAATCAAATTTTGTTATATATCCTTCATTATCTGATTCCTTTAATTTTAAATACTTAAGTCCAAGTTGCCAATTAAACCTGTCAATACTTCCTGCGACTTTAACATAGGGACTATAACGATAACCCTTATTCACAGATTTTGTATATCTACCCCAACCTACAAATCTTAAAGTCCCATCTGAATTAAGCCAGTAATTTTTCGTTGGTCTGTCTTCCCAATCTTGCCACTCATACTGAAAACCTAAAAGTCCTTTTATGTTTTCTAATTCTAAAGAAGCCTCTGCAATTGCTCCATATCTATCAACTGTCCATTCACTAAATTGAATTCCTGGTTTAGCTCCTGAGGGTCCGGAAATTCTTGAAGAACCGCTCCAATCTTCCTTATTTTCTTCTCTCCAATAAGGCTTTAGCGTAATTTTGAAATTTTCACTTAATTTTGCTGTTATGAAGCCAAAAATGTCATAGTTTGTCCACTTTACTTTCCAATATTCATAATAATTCCAATCTTCACTTGGATTACCAATAAAATCTTTATTGTAATCATATCTTCTGTATCTATCAAGATCAGATGCTTGTTCATAATTAAGAGCTCTATATTTGTGTTGTTTTATTTCATTAAAATTTGCCCACAACTTAAATTCTAAAATCTCTCCAAAAGGTTGAATAAATGTAAAGTTTAAATTGTTTCTTGGTCCTATTTTACCTTCTCCCCTCCATTTATCTTCCTCAGAATATGAGTATGAGAGTGAAAATTTAGTTCCAATTCCTCCAATTTTTCCTGAATCCAATCTGATAAATGTTTTTGTGTAATCAAAACTACCTATAGCTTGTTTAAATGTGACACTAAAATTATCCCTTGCCCATAATGGTCTTAATTGAATTGTGCCTCCTCTTGTTCCAGCACCAGGTCCTAAATCAGCAGGAACAGCACCTTTGTAAACAGCAATACTTTCAAAATTTTCTAAATCAACAATATATGTTCTTGGACCAATTGGATTTCCACCATAAATCGGTATTCCTTCAACAGACATGCTTCCTAATGAACCACTAACTCCACGAACTCTAACTCCAATCTGAGTAGAAGCCATGTTAGCTGGATCAGGACTTTCAAACATTATTCCTGGAAGAATACTTATAGCATTCCAAACATTACTTGAAGCACCAACTCCCCCAAGCTTAATTCCCTCTCTTGTTACCTCTACTCCAGTATAAACTGTCTCAGCTGTCTCTCTTGTAGGAGCAATAATTTTCTCCCCTGTTACCACAATTTCCTCAAGCTTTACCTCTTCCTTTTGTTCTGCATAGGAAAAATTTGAAAACATAAGCATAATACTGCAAATGAAAATAATTAGATAAATCATAACTACCCCTCCATTTGAGTTTTTTCTTTTTAACTCCCTTCGTGAGAGGTAGACCCTTCATGAGTCCAATTCATAAAAAAAGCCGTGGTAAAGGCTTACTGCCCTTCCACGGCCTTCATGACCTATTTAACCCTTCGTGGGTTAAGATATTAAATCATGAAATTACATATTTTTGTCAAGTCCCAAAAATAGAGATAGAAATCCAATAATTGGTATAACCATTTGAAAATTAAGTATTTTTTCCTGTCATTGCGAGCATCCGAAGGATGCGAAGCAATTTCTACTTTGTTTTTCAATAAAGCCTTATTAGAGACTGCTTCGCCCCAGATTGCCACGCTATCGCTCGCAACAGGGGGCTCGCAGTGACGAGTGTCTATCTCTATTTTTGTCAAGTCCTTAAAACAGCCATAATAGCTATAGAAATTAGTCAATGCGTCCACTGTTGCAAGCAAAAGAGTGGCAAAAAACAGTAAATAGTCACTAAGAGTCTCCGAAGGAAGCGAAGCAGTTACTTTCCTTCCTGTCATCAGGAGGCTTGCGAGCAATCCAAAGTGAACTATATTGAGGAATATACAAAGGCAAGACTGATTCTTCGCTAAAGCTCCCCACAATGACTATGAGTGGGATACCTTACAATGACAAGGTGAGAGAATACCTCGCAATAAAAACAAGCGTGGTTATTGCAAGCCTCACCGATTATTTATTTCCGTCATTGCAAGCCTGCTGTCAGGCAGGCGTGGCAATCTATTCTACTTGGGTATAAAATTCGGCTGGTATCGCACGATTGCAATAACAGGAAAAGAAGTTTTGCATCCTCTCAATAAAAGAAAGGAGACAAAGCTGTCGCAAGTAGAAGCTTAAAACCATTCGCAACAATTCGTTAGAATTGTCTAATTTAGGTATTGGATAAATTTCAAAAGAAAAATAGCCCTATTAGAGATTTTTACCGCAGCATTTTTTGTATTTTTTTCCACTTCCGCAGGGACAAGGATCATTTCTGCCAATCTTAGTTGGCTTTTTAATAGGCTGGGCTGAATCGCCATCTCTTCTTCCAATTGGCTGTTTTCTTGCAACTTTTACTTGGCTTTCATCCCTGACTTGAATTTTAAACAATCTTGTTAGTATGTCTGAAACAATGCTTCGGGACATATCCTCAAAAAGCTCAAAGGCTTCCTTCTTATACTCAACAAGCGGGTCTTTCTGAGCATAACCTCTAAGCCCTATTCCCTCTTTTATATGGTCTATCCCTAAAAGATGGTCTTTCCATTTAGTATCAATTACATGAAGGAAAACCATCTTTTCAATATCCCGCATTAAGGAGCTTCCAATCTTCTGCTCCTTGTTTTCATAAGCTTCCATTAGCTTTTCAAGAAGATGTTCTCTAATTTCATCCTTTGCCTTGCCTTGCAGGTCAATCTCTATGTCAAATCTTGCTTTTATTTGTTCTGCGAGTTTGTTAATGCCATCTTCTTCTTGGGATAAATAAAATTCAACAAGCTCTTCAACTTCTGTTTCCAGAAATTCAAAAACTCTTTCCTTTAGGGATTCGCTTTCAAGAACTTCTCTGCGAAATGAATAAATTGTCTTTCTCTGGATGTTCATCACATCGTCATATTTGAGGAGATATTTTCTTATCTCAAAATTATGGGCTTCAACTCTTTTCTGGGCATTTTCAATAGCCTTTGAAACCATTTTGTTTTCAATTGGCGAGTTATCATCAATTCTTAAAAACTGCATTACCTTTTGAAGCCTTTCACCACCAAAGAGCTTGATAAGCTCATCTTCAAGGGAAACATAAAATCTTGATGAGCCCGGGTCTCCTTGCCTTCCTGCCCTACCCCTTAGCTGATTGTCAATTCTGCGGGACTCATGCCTTTCTGTGCCTATAATATGAAGTCCACCAAGTGCCATAACCTGTTCGTGTTCTTTGGCACATATTTCCTTTGCCTTTTCAAATGCCTGTTTGTAGTCTTCGTCAGTGTATTCTTTTCCGGCGAGCATTTGCCTTGCAAGGAATTCGGAATTTCCGCCAAGAATTATATCAACTCCTCTTCCAGCCATATTTGTAGCTATTGTGACAGAGCCTATTCTTCCTGCCTGAGCAATAATCTCTGCTTCTTTGTCGTGGTATTTGGCATTAAGCACATGATGGGGAATGCCTTTTCTCTTTAACATTTTACTTAAAAGTTCAGACTTTTCAATGGATGTTGTGCCTACTAAGACAGGTCTTCCTATTTTGTAACATTCTTCTATTTCATTTATTACTGCATCAAATTTTGCCTTTTCAGTTTTGTAAATAACATCAGGATAATCCTCTCTTATCATCGGCTTGTTTGTAGGAATAACAATTACTTCAAGGTTGTATATCTCGGCAAATTCAGCTGCTTCAGTGTCTGCTGTTCCTGTCATTCCAGAGAGTTTCTTATACATTCTAAAGAAATTCTGTAAGGTTATGGTTGCAAGTGTTTGATTTTCTGCCTCAATTTTTAATCCTTCCTTTGCCTCCACAGCCTGATGAAGCCCGTCTGACCAACGTCTTCCCGGAAGAAGTCTTCCTGTAAACTCATCAACGATAACAATTTTACCATCTTTAATCACATAATCAACATCTCGCTTGAAAAAATAATGAGCTCTGAGTGCTTGATTAATATGATGGACAATTTCTATATTTGAAGGCTCATACAGATTATCAATTCCTAAAAGCTTTTCAGCCTTCTGGGAACCCTGTTCTGTTAGAACCACTGTTTTAAGCTTCTCATCAAGCTTAAAATCCTCATCGGGCTTAAGATATTTCACAATTTTGTTCACTGCGTAATATATATCAGTGGATTCTTCAGAGGGTCCAGAAATGATAAGGGGTGTTCTTGCTTCATCTATGAGAATGCTGTCAACTTCATCAACAATTGCGTAATTAAGCTCCCGTTGAGCTAAATCATTTAAGCTGTATGCCATGTTATCTCTGAGATAATCAAAGCCAAATTCTGTGTTTGTTCCATATGTTATATCCGCAAGATAAGCCTCTTTTTTTGTGCATTGACGAAGTTTATCAAATCTTTTATCCTGCTGTCTGAAGTTTGGGTCAAACACGAATGACATTTCATGCTGAATTACACCAATTCTTAATCCAAGAAAATTGTATATTTCTCCCATCCACTGGGCATCTCTTCTTGCCAGATAGTCGTTAACTGTAACAACATGAACTCCTTTACCTTCCAAAGCATTTAGATATGCTGCAAGAGTTGCAACAAGTGTTTTTCCCTCACCGGTTTTCATCTCTGCAATCTTGCCCTCATGAAGCACCATACCACCCACAAGCTGAACATCAAAATGCCTCATGCCAAGTGTCCGCTTTGCTGTTTCCCTTACAACCGCAAAGGCTTCAATGAGAAGGTCATCAAGGGTTTGTCCTTTGGAAAGTCTTTCCTTGAATTCGTCTGTCTTTTTTCTTAATTCTTCGTTTGAAAGGGAGGATATTTTGGGTTCAAGGGCATTAATTTGCTCAACAATCTTAAAATATCGTTTCAGCTCTCTTTCATTTTTTGTTCCGAATATTTTCTCTAAAATCTTGACCATACTTGTATGATAAATCAGTGCTTGAAAATTATTCAAGGAAAACGCAAAAAGAGAGATATAAACTCGTCACAGCGATGACCCTTTTCCTCATCATTGCGATGAGCGTCAGCGACGAAGCAATCTCGTCGTCATAGTGCCATAGTGCGACAGTGCTACAGAGCGACAGAACTTATTCTAAGAAGAGATTGCTTCGGCATCCTGACGGATGCCTCGCAATGACCCTTCTCCCGTCATTGCGAGGGACGAAGTCCCGAAGCAATCTCTAAACATTCGTAAGACGTAAAAAATGAGAAGTGAGAAGGAAAAAGATGGGATTGCCACGCCTGCCTGTCGGCAGGCTCGCAATGACAAAAAAAATAAACGGGCAGGCTCGCAATGACCACCCTTTTCGTTATTGCGAGGGTGCAATAGCACCCGAAGCCCCACTTCATCAACTTTTGAATAAAAAAATTTTAAAATCAATGAGTTATAATTTTTAGATTAGCCTACAAAATTCTCTCGCACTTTCGTAAGTTCTGAAAATCTTATCCCCTACTCCCAATATTCTCAGTATCTTTTTATGTTCCTCCTTAGCTTTGCTCATAATCCTTATTTTCTCCCCCTCTATCTTGACCTGCACCCCATTTTTTGGAACAACAAAAATACGAATATAATCTAAGATGAACATAACCTATGAAGGAGGAATTTATTATGAAACAGACAAAATACCCTGTTGAAAAAATCATTCAGATTCTATCTGAAGCAGAACTTCCAGGAAGTTCCATTGCAGAGGTCTGCCGTAAATACTCTATCGCAAGAAGTACCTTTGACAAATGGAGACAGAAATTCAAAGGCATGTCATCCAGTGAGGCTAAAAGACTTAAAGCACTTGAAGATGAAAACTTAAGACTAAAAAGAATCCTTGCTGAAAAAGAACTTGAAATACAGGTGCTCAGAGACATTGTTAAAAAAAACTTCTGACAATAAACGAAAGGAGAGTGATTGCTAAACATATGATTCAAAGCGGTATAAATGTAAGAAAAACAGCTGAGATACTTGAAATACCACTCAGTACCCTTTATTACTCTTCTTGTAAGGCTGAAAAAGATATGGCTCTTACAGAAATGATAAAAGATATAGCCTTTAAATATACATTCTATGGCTACAGACGAATTCATATGGTTATAAAAAGAGCTGGTCACCATGTCAATCATAAAAAAGTCTACAGAATCTATAAAACACTTAATCTTCAGAGGCAAAAACCTCGTAAAAATAAAAGACTGATTTCTGTTCATATGCCTCTTACACAGCCCCGGTTTTGCAATCATGTCTGGGCTATAGATTTTCTTTTTGACAGTCTTACAGACAGAAGACTTATTAAGATAATGACGATTGAAGACCTTATGAGCAGGTTTTGTGTTGGTATTGAGGTAGGTTTTAGCATTACTGCTAATATGGTTATAGAGGTTATTGAAAGATGTATCAATGTTTATGGGATACCGAGGGTTATCAGGACTGACCAGGGTTCTGAGTTCAGAAGCATTATTTTTGAGAAGTTTATCCAGAGATATGGCATAAGGCATGAGTTTATTGAAAAAGCAAGTCCATGGCAAAATGGAGCTCTGGAAAGCTTCAATGGTAAGCTCAGGGAGGAATGCCTTAGTAGAAACCTGTTTGAGACTCTAATGCAAGCAAGAAAGGTGATAGATGAGTACAGGAAGTTCTATAATACAGAAAGACCTCATAGCGGTATCTGCAACAAGATGCCTTCGGAGGTCTTTAGTAATAGTTCGTAAATATGTTGTTCCAGTATTTGGGTGCATATTTTATGAAAGGCTATATGTTCGTATTTATTCTGTTCCAAAAAATGGGGGCATATCAGCTGAAAATCCTATTTCAAAAGGTAAGCTTCTCATATAATTCTTGCTTTTTTCTGTTACATGTTTCTTTGTCCATTCAAATGAAATATGAGCCATTTTTGCTTGGATGGGATCTTCATATTTACATCCACAGTGTTCTTTGTTATTTGCTACTGCATCATCATAATTTCCCTGAACACCTTCGATTTTGTGTTCAATGAGAAAATCAACAACTTCATTTACAAAAGGAGCATATCCTCCGAGATCGCCAAGATGATAAATTTTATCAACTTTTTGCTTTATCGCCTCCGCTCGGAATATGGGAGGTTTTACCCAAAAAACTTTAATTAATTCATCAACCATTGGATATTACATTTCCAGAATAAAAGAAGTTCCACAAAAATTAGAATTTGGATATTTGCCGAAGACACGAACCTTGATTTTCATCAAGGCATGCTCTTTTATGCGGTGGTAGATGATACATTAGCCTAAAGCACCTCACCATAATCAACTTCAATCCCATCATCAATTTTTTTATAATAGATAATCTTTACACCTATGTGCTCTGGTAGCGCGGCTTTCACCTCATAGGTATGTGGCTTTATAGATACGGGAATGTTTCCAATATAGCCATCAATTCCTTTTGACTCTTCATCAGACCCAGCAAGACGATAAGTAGTCCCTTTAATTTCTGCACCTTTCTTAAGTATCGCTTCTTGAAATCTCAGTCCAGCAAAAGTCTTTACGATTACCAAATCTTTTACCCATTTCTCAACCATACTCTGGTCAATTTTGTTCAAGGAATTTTTTAATTCTTTCAGTTTACCCATTATCCTTTCTGTAGCATTCTTTATTGCATCCGGTTTTTTCTCAAGATACCATTTCTCCCATTCTGATAACGTTTTTCCTCTAAATTCCTGGATAAGTTCACTCATCTGACCAACCACTTTTGGTCGTGTCCCCTGTGCAAATTGATTTGCTAAATTGATAAGTGGTGCTACATATTTGGGAAACTCAGGCGTCTCTATATCAAGATACTTTCTGATTTCTTCAACAGTGATTTTTATTTTCATGTTAAAATTTCCCTGGTTAACCCATTTTGTAACTTTAAAAATTTTGACTTGTATTTATAATCAACAGCAGTATCTACATCAACAAGACCATTCTTAATCAAATGTGCATTTAAAAATGTCTTATTCGATAAGTAAAGATAGCAGAGTAAGTTATCCTTATCGTCATATTTTATGCTGTCAAACTTTATGAACACCCTCTGCCCTTGCGTTTTCTCCTCCAAAAACTGAATTGCCTCCCTATACTTCTCTGACTTTGCCTTTACACCTAAAAGCCTAATTTTTAGCCCATTATTCAAAATCAAAATTTCTGGAGAGAGTATTTCTTTTACTCTGTAATATGTTTCTCTTCTATAATTTAAGTTATCTATCTTTGAATTGAATCTCAATTTTCTGGGGTCGACTTTTTTGTCAAATTTTGTAGGATCTTTAAAGATATATGGTAATCTTTGAATTTCTTTTTTGATGTCTATTTTTGGGTCTTTTTGAAAAATTATCTCAAAAATTGCATCCTCGAAAATAGTGTTTTGTTTTATTCCAAGTTTTTCTTTTATAATAGGTAAAAAGTTTTCATTTATCTCATATCCAATAGAATTTCTTTTCAATTTCTTAGCAGCTAAGGAAGTGGTGCCGCTTCCAAGAAATGGGTCAAGAACAGTATCGCCAACAAAACTGAACATTTTGATGAGACGGTGCGGTAACTCCTCAGGGAACATTGCCAAGTGTTTATCTTGTTTTTCACCGGGAAAGTTCCAGTGTCCTGCAAAATATTGATTCCATTCTTCTTTTGTTAGCTTTGATTGTTCTTTAATCTCTTTACTTACTTTAGGGGGTTTACCATATTTTTTAAAAATTAAAATGAATTCATAATCCAATTTAAGAATGCCATTTCGTGGATATGGGAAAGAACCCATTACTGTTCCTCCACCAGTAGTATTGCATGTTGTAACTTTCTGCCAGATAATAGCACCCATATAGTCAAAGCCAGCGCTTTCACAGAACTTGATTATCTCTGTCCTTATTGGAATGACCTTGTATCTACCGTAATAAACTGATCTGGCAAACTGGTCTCCAATGTTAATGCACAAACGACAACCCTTGTGCAGCACTCTATGACATTCATTCCAGGCCAAATTAAGATTATTGATATACTCCTCATAAGTATCATTAAACCCTATCTGTCTGCCATTTCCATAATCCTTTAATTGCCAATAGGGAGGAGATGTAATAATGAGATGCACTGACTCATCAGGAACCTCTTTCATCCACCGTGAATCACCAATAATTATCTTATGCCAGGTTTTCATTTTGCTATCACATTGAAAATAAATCATCACTTAAAGCAATGCTTTTCCTCATCTATTTTTTTAATCAGAAATTTGGATACTGATATTCATATTATCGCTAAATATGCAATAACTTTCCACCTTTAATAACAATATTCAAACATTTATAGTTTTTAAGATAATAGAGCCCTCAAAACTTTTTATTTTCCTTAAGTTTTTTATGGCTATTTTAGCTCGTAAAATCGGATAAATATAGATTTTTTAACTTCAAAGATCTTTAAAAATTTTTTTCTAAAATTTTATTAGTATTCAGAAATGCCTAACATTTTCTATCTGGATTCCATCTATGTCCTTTAATGTTTTTTTATTAGATTCGACTCATGGATACTTCACAGTGAGCACTCTTTTAATTTCATTTCTAATTATAATCAAATACCATAATTATAATCAATAAACCGACATTCCTCAAAAATAATCTACACGAAAAGGGATTGTTTCCTCATAATTGACAAAAAGGTGAGCCTCTTAAACCTTAAAAATTTAAACCTCATAACCCATGAAAGGAGGTTAAGGGAATGGTTGCCACAATACCTATTGGAGTATACACCATGAAGCACAAATATTTCATCATCAACCACAACAAATCTACATACAAAAAGGCAAAAAAGAAGGAAAAAACTCAAATGCTCGATGAGCTCTCAAGGATTTTACACATGAACAGACACTATATCGCATATCTACTTAGAAACTCTGGCAAAGTGATTTTAAGGAAAGGTAACCTCCTGGTAGTAGCAGACCCAACAACGGAGAATCTCTCAAAAAGAGGAAGAAAGAAGATGTATGGGGATGATGTAGTAGGGCTGTTAAAGAAACTCTGGAGGATATCTGGATTTGTCTCATCAAAGCATCTTGTAGGGTTTATAAGGCTAAACAACGAGATACTGTTTGAGCATCCTTCGATAAAGCCTTTACTTAGTTCTAAAACAAAGGAAGACCTTCTAAGGATAAGTGCTTCTACAGTAGATAGACTCCTTAAGCCCTACAGAGACAGAGTAAAGATCAGCAGGACCGGCACTTATCAAGAATATTGTGTCTCATTGTAGAACCTCATATTAAAGAGTTGTAAAAGTTCATATGCTTTCCCTTTTATTACAGACAAAGTGACCTGCACCCCATTTTTTCGAACAACAAAAATACGAATATAATCTAAGATGAACATAACCTATGAAGGAGGAATTTATTATGAAACAGACAAAATACCCTGTTGAAAAAATCATTCAGATTCTATCTGAAGCAGAACTTCCAGGAAGTTCCATTGCAGAGGTCTGCCGTAAATACTCTATCGCAAGAAGTACCTTTGACAAATGGAGACAGAAATTCAAAGGCATGTCATCCAGTGAGGCTAAAAGACTTAAAGCACTTGAAGATGAAAACTTAAGACTAAAAAGAATCCTTGCTGAAAAAGAACTTGAAATACAGGTGCTCAGAGACATTGTTAAAAAAAACTTCTGACAATAAACGAAAGGAGAGTGATTGCTAAACATATGATTCAAAGCGGTATAAATGTAAGAAAAACAGCTGAGATACTTGAAATACCACTCAGTACCCTTTATTACTCTTCTTGTAAGGCTGAAAAAGATATGGCTCTTACAGAAATGATAAAAGATATAGCCTTTAAATATACATTCTATGGCTACAGACGAATTCATATGGTTATAAAAAGAGCTGGTCACCATGTCAATCATAAAAAAGTCTACAGAATCTATAAAACACTTAATCTTCAGAGGCAAAAACCTCGTAAAAATAAAAGACTGATTTCTGTTCATATGCCTCTTACACAGCCCCGGTTTTGCAATCATGTCTGGGCTATAGATTTTCTTTTTGACAGTCTTACAGACAGAAGACTTATTAAGATAATGACGATTGAAGACCTTATGAGCAGGTTTTGTGTTGGTATTGAGGTAGGTTTTAGCATTACTGCTAATATGGTTATAGAGGTTATTGAAAGATGTATCAATGTTTATGGGATACCGAGGGTTATCAGGACTGACCAGGGTTCTGAGTTCAGAAGCATTATTTTTGAGAAGTTTATCCAGAGATATGGCATAAGGCATGAGTTTATTGAAAAAGCAAGTCCATGGCAAAATGGAGCTCTGGAAAGCTTCAATGGTAAGCTCAGGGAGGAATGCCTTAGTAGAAACCTGTTTGAGACTCTAATGCAAGCAAGAAAGGTGATAGATGAGTACAGGAAGTTCTATAATACAGAAAGACCTCATAGCGGTATCTGCAACAAGATGCCTTCGGAGGTCTTTAGTAATAGTTCGTAAATATGTTGTTCCAGTATTTGGGTGCATATTTTATGAAAGGCTATATGTTCGTATTTATTCTGTTCCAAAAAATGGGGGCATATCAAATGTCTCCCTGTCATGGCTTTCTCTGTATTCAGACCCACATAGTACATATCTGCTCTTTACCCCTTCCTCTTCACTTATATAGATGGTCACTGGCAACTCCTTCTGAAATATATCTAACTGTATACCCTTCTGCACTACCATTTTCTTTGCTTCCCTAAATCTCATCGCTAATATGTAGTTTATCCCCTCTCTCTCAAGATACTCTATATTCTGTAATGTCACCATCCCCCTGTCTCCTATAAATACTGCCTCCTTGATGTCGTATCTCTTCTTTAACTGACTTATTAGTCCCTTTACTGTCTCCTTATCTGATATGTTGCCTTCTATAACATCAAAATGCACTGGAAATTTATTCTCGTTCAAACATAAACACAACAATACTTGCTTTTTATCGGGCTTCCCATCCCTTGAGTATCCATATCTTGCAAGCCCCAGAGGTCCTTGACCCTCAAAGTATACTGAGGTAATATCATAAAGCAACAACTTTGTCCCTTGTGCTCCCGTCTTATAAAAATCATCTAACACATTATCCATCTTCTCATACAACTTGTCCATTGCCCTGTATATCTCATTTACATGCATATCCTCTTCCCTTAAATCAAACAGTTCCATAAAACCACTTCTTCGTATCCATCCCACTGATGCATACTTACTCCTTGGCTCTATTATCCTGTTAAGCACTACTGCCAAAAGCAAATCTCTTACTTTCTTTGGAAAATGCCTTAACCATCCCAGAAATCCTATCTTCATCATAAATCCTAACAGTAACAGTATATGCCCTACTGAAGTTGCATCCTCAAAAAACTTGTCTTTGTCCACTACAACCTTTTTCTCAGGTGACTTAAGCAGTTGCCTTATTTTGGAAATAAGAGGCTCACCTAAGTGAGTGATATTGGCAATTTTTTCATGCCTAACCTTTTTAGTTTTTTTGTCTCTGTAAGCTTTAGATATTTCGTAGGTTTTGTATTTTTTACCTTTTTTTGTTGACCAAGATTCTTTTACGAATATAGTTACCTCCTTTTTTATATTAGTATACAAAAATTAGACAAAAAAGTCAATATTTAAGGGAATAAATAGGCAAAAATAATAAAGTTAGATTAGACTATAAAATTGAATGAAAAAAGATATAACTTATTGAATTATAAAGCTTTTGATATCTTTAAAGGCTGAAAATTGATGAAGTTGGGAGACAGAGCAACAGTGTAGAAATCCAACAATTTGTCACTGCGACCCCCTGTTGCGAGAGATAGCATGGTTTCAGAGATTGCTTCGGTATCCTGATGGATGCCTCTCAATGACGAGACAGGAGGATGCATTGCAATAACAGCAAAAATATTTAATCAAACGTTTATAGCAATTTTTAAATTTATATCGCCTTTTTTCAGGAAAAATCAAAAATTCAAAGAGATGATGAACTGTTATTCCTTGTGTCTCATTCTCTCTTTATGAAAGATAAATCTCACAATGCAATCCCTTATATTTTCGCTTAAGTTTATAAACTTCACCGCTGTCTCATACTTCCCTTGTTTTTCTTCAACCTTTACGACCTCTGCATAAAGACAAAGCCCAACAGGCATTGGAGAGTCAAGAAAAAGCTTTATTTCTAAAATATCACCCGTATCATATTTTTCATCTAAAGTAGTCCTTAAGCCTCCTCCGCTTAAATTAACCATCTTTACAGGCATTTGATAGAAGCCATATTGTTGCATAGTTAAAAGATTAACAATAAGGTCAAGCTTTTCATTAATTTTATCGTATAATTCTGTTAGTGTACTGACTGTTTGCTTAGTGATAACAGATGTGAATTTTGGGCTTCCAATTACATATGCAAAAAGATTATTCTTTTCTTCTTTGGAAACTTTTCTTATGGCAATAGGGATTTGCACATCAATTCTTACATGTTCCCTTTTTTTCGCATAATCATCGTTAATATTCATATCTACCTCCATAAAATAATTTCAACTCTTCTGTTTTTTGCCCTTCCCTCTTCTGTTTCATTAGTATCAACAGGTTTGTATTCTGCATAGCCTGTTACTGTAAATCTATCAGGAGACAGTCCCTGTTCAAGGAAAAAATGTAGCACCGAGACAGCTCTGGCTGTTGAAAGTTCCCAGTTAGACTTAAACTGAGAGGAAGTAATAGGCACATTATCAGTATGCCCTTCAATTGATATTCTATTTTTGAAAGTTTTTAGTTCTTCTGCAATTTTTGTTAATGCTTCTATGCTTTCGGGCTTAATTTCTGCTTTGCCCGAGTCAAATAAAAGATAATCCTGCAGGGTTATAACAAGACCCCGAGCATCACTTTTGATGCCAATGCCTTTAATTCCACTTAGTTGCTTATTTAGCCTTTCAATAATAGTTTTTGACCATTCATCTTCAACCATTATAGGGCTTTCTATGACTTTGAATACTCTTCTTAGGGATTCAGAAAAACTTTCAGCTTTTTTAGTATCCACAACTGACAACGCATAGAGAGCAACAAAGAATGTGAAAAGAAGTGTCAAAAAATCTGAGTAAGAAATCAGCCACCTTTCGTGATTTTCTTGTTCATCATCATGGTTGTTATTTTTATCGTTCCAATCAAGCATTATAAATCCCTTCCCTCTTGATAACTCTCAAGTATGGACCTTAAATAGTGGGGATTAATACCAGCCTCAATCCCAAGAACTCCCTCAAGTATTAGATACATGGATAAAATCTCACGCTGTGCTTTGTTTATTATTCTTTTGCCTATTGGTATAAAAACTAAGTTTGCAGAACCTACACCATAAATTGTTGCTACAAAGGCTGTTGCAATGCCTGAGCCTATTCGGGAAGGGTCTGATACATTCTGAAGCACTTGAATAAGTCCAAGCACAGCTCCTATAATGCCTATTGTAGGTGCATAGCCACCTGCAGATTCAAAAACCTTAGCAGCCCTTTTTATAGTATCTTCATAATTTTTAATCTCCTGCAATAATACATTCTTTATGACTTCTCTGTCATATCCATCTATCAATAGCCCTATGCCTTTCTTGAGAAAAGGGTGCTCTACAGATTGCATTTCTCTTTCCATCGCAAGAATGCCTCTTTTCCTTGCTATCACTAAAAGAGATATGATTTCCTCTATTAACAGCCTGTTTGAAAACTTTTTTTTGTCAAATGCAATTTTTAATCCTTTCAACGCGTTAAGTAAATCCTGCCATGAAAAGCTTACAATAACTGCACCAAATGTGCCTCCAAAAACAATAACCCCAGCAGCAAGTTGAATGAGATGAGCGGTTGTTCCACCTTCTATAATGTTGCCAACAACTACAGCACTTAACCCCACAATCAAACCAAAAATTACTAAAAAATCCATTTATTTGAGCCTCCTAATATATTTTTTTCTAAATTGTGCGATTATCAAGCGTCATTGCGAGACATCCTTCAGAATGCCGAAGCAATCTCCTCTTTACTCTTATCATTCAGCCCATCACTCCACAACCACAGCTTACAAAAGTTTTAAAAAAGCTCGCTCAATTTAGTGTTTTACAGTATAAAAAATACCTCTGAAGACTGAAAGTCTCCTAATATATTACTTAAAATGTGGTATTTAACTCAAATTTTTTTTACTCAGAGATATCTAACAAGGATTGAATTGATAAATATTAATCTGTCTGTTGTGTTCTGCCTAAAACTTGCGATAGAAACTCGTCGCTACGACCGATAGCGTGGCAATTACCCACACCATGACCGCAAGCCCCCCTGTTGCGAGCGATAGCGTGGCAATCTGGAGCGAAGCAGTCTCTAATTGGTAAATGGTGATTGGTGAACACCTCTCTGTCATTGCGACTCCGAGCAAAGCGATGAGGAAGCAATCTCGTCTTTCTCCATTTCGTTAGGAAACAAGATTGCCACGCCTGCCTGACGGCAGGCTCGCAATAACTTTTTTCCTGTCATCACAAGGCTTGTAAAGCAAGCCGAAGTGATCTCCCTTTATGCATAAAGAGATTGATTCTGCATCCTGACGGATGCATCACAATGACAGCAAAAATTATTTATTCAAATGTGTATTCTATAGCCATTTTTTTGGTTTCTGACCACAAAAAGTATGTTATTACTAAAGTCAAGTCACACTTTATTACTACATTAAAATGTCACATTTTATTTTAAGCTTCTCCTCCAAGGGTGATTAGCTGCAGGTTTATATTTCTTCTTTTCCTTCTGCTCTCTCTGTTCCTCTATATAAGTCCTGAGATTTAAAATCTCTTCTTTCTCTTTAAGTCTCTCTTTTTCTGTCTTATCTAATCCTTTTATTTCTGAATATCCTATACGTTTGCCTTCCCATAATATCTCCATTCTACCGTCTCTAAGTTCACAAACCTCTACCCATTTGCCTGCAAGGCTCTTAATTCCCTTTACAGGAAGTATCTGATAAACTCCTCCACAGTATCTTAATGTGTTGTCTTTGTTCACTTTTCTTGGATGTTTTATTGAAAAGACAAGGTCAAGGTCTTTTTCTGTAGCCACGGGCATATAAAGACTCTCTACAGAAAGAGTGTATCTACTGTTACTCCATGTAAGAAATTCCTCTTTGAGAAACTTGTTAGCCTCATCATAATCCCTTATACCACTTAATCTCATCTCCTTAATAAGCCTGTCCTGAAAAAATCTAAACTTACGTTCAACTCTTCCTTTTGCCTGCGGAGTATTTGCATTGATTAGTTTAATCCCCAATTCATTTAATGCTCTTGCAATCTGGGTTTCTTTATGTTGTACTTCAACATGATAGTGAAGTCCTCCATGCCTTGTTATCCTAAAGTGAGAGGCTTTATCAGTGTATAAAGCCATAAAGACACCTCTTTGCTCTATATATGCTCTTATTACTGACATATTTGCCCATACTGTCTCAGATGGATGAAATTCAGCATACACAAATCCATCTGCATCATCTATCATTGCTACAAGCCACCATTGCTGCCCAATACCTTCAATCCACCTATGTTGAGATGAATCCATCTGCACAAGCATTCCTGCCTTAGGCATCCTCCTTCTCCTTCGGTATACTTTTCTTTTCTTCTTAGGTTCATGTAACCCTTCCTGTATCAATATCTTTCTTATACTTTCATAGCTTAAGTTAATGTCATGAACATCCTTAAGTTTATCCTTAAAGTGAATTATGTTGAAATCCCAGTACAAGGACTTTCTCAAGCTTATGATCTCATCCTTGACGGAACAGTCAATCTTTAGGGCTGTGGGTGGCTCAGGTATTTTCCTTAAAAGTCCCTCAAAACCCTGAAACTTGAACCTCTCCTTTAGCCTTAAAACCTGTCTGTAACTCAACCCTAATATCTCCTGAGCTTGTTTAAGGGTTAAAAAGCCTGATAAGACTTGATTCATTACTTCAAACCTCTTCAAATCTTCCTCCGTAAAAATGTATTTTTTTCTCCATAAAACCTCCTTCCTTTAGATTGCTTGCCTAAAAGAAGGAGGTTAACATATATGTGACATTTCAATTTAGTAAAAACAGATGACATTTTAATATAGTAACCACACTGACCACAAAAAGTATTGACTCAATTTAGAGCTATGCTTTAATATAAAAATAATCCAACAGAAGTTGGATTAAGTAAGCCATGAAGGTAAGGGAAGAACCCTTTAAACTTCATGGTTTTTTTTTGGCTCCCATATACCCCTCACCCCTTAGTTGCCCCCCTAAGGGGTCTCCCTCCTAAGAAAAGGAGACCTGCAAAGGGTCTCCTTTTTTTGTTAAAAATGTTATTATAAAAAAATGAAAAAGATAGTCTTAGCAATCAGTGGTGCTTCGGGAGTGATATATGGCTTAAAATTGTTGGATGCTGTTATTAATAATTTCCATGTCGCCCTCATTGTATCTAATTCTGCAATAGATGTTATTCAACATGAAACTTCAATGGATTTTAAAAATATTGAAAGCATCAAAAAGAAATTTAATCATCCGAATCTAATGGTATATTCTGAAAAAGATTTATCCGCTCCAATTGCAAGTGGTTCTCATAAAACCTATGGTATGTTTATTGTTCCATGTTCTATGAAGACATTGTCTTCAATTGCAAATGGTTATGCCGATAACTTAATTACTCGCACAGCTGATGTAATGATAAAAGAGAAAAGAAAACTTGTTATCTCACCGAGAGAGATGCCTCTGAGTGCAATCCATCTTGAAAACATGCTCAAACTTGCAAAACTCGGAGTAATAATTGCGCCTCCAGTTCCGGGTTTTTATCATAAACCTGAAAGTATTGATGATATTGTTAATTTCGTTGTAGGTAAACTTCTTGATTGTATGGAAATAGAAAATCAACTTTATAGGAGATGGAATGGATAAGACAGGCGTAATTTTGCTTAATATGGGTGGACCTGACAGTCTTGATGCTGTAAAGCCCTTTCTTTTTAATCTTTTCTGTGACCCTTATATAGCTAATTTTGGACCAATGCAAAAACCATTTGCTTGGATGATTTCAACCTTGAGAAGCAGAAAAGTAAAGAAAGCTTATGGTTTAATTGGAGGCAAATCACCCTTAAAGGAGATTACGCTGAAACAAGCAGAGTTACTTGAGAAATCTTTAGGTGGTGAATTTTCGGTTAAAGTCGGAATGAATTACTGGCATCCATTTATCAACGAAGCTTTAAATGAGTTTGAAAATCAAGGGATAAAAAAAATCATTGCCCTATCGCTTTATCCTCAATACTGCAAAGCCACTACTGCTTCAATTATTGATAGATTTAAGGCTTATGCGAATAAAAAATTTGATTATGAAATCATCAGTTCTTGGTGTGACCATCCTCTGTTTATTGAAGCTTGGATTGACAACATTAAAGAAGCTTTTAATAAACATGGTGATGCTTTTGTTCTTTTTAGTGCTCACGGTATTCCTCTGTCACTCCACAAAAAAGGTGATCCCTATGTTTCAGAGGTTAAGCGAACAGTAAAAGCAATTGTTGAAGGTTTTAAAATTAATGAATGGAGTCTTTGCTATCAAAGCAGAACAGGTCCTGTGAAATGGGTTGAACCATCTACTGAAGAAAGCATTAAAGAACTTGCTCACAGAAATATAAAAAAAGTTTTTATCGTTCCAATCAGCTTTGTCTCTGACCATATTGAAACGCTTTATGAAATTGATATTGTTTATAAAAAAATGGCAGAAAAACTTGGGATACAGGTAATAAGAGTGCCTTCTCTGAATACTTCTGATAAATTCATTAAAACCCTGAAGGCTTTGGTTTTAGCCCTAAAGTAATATACTCTCGTAATTACGATTCATCATCCATTACTTACCAATACAAAATTCGCTAAATATGAGATTTAAGATTTCCTCGGTAGTGACAATGCCAACAATCTGACCTAAAAAGCTAAGAGCCTCTCTGAGAAACATAGCAGTAATCTCAAGGGGTTCTTTATTTATGAAACTTTTAAGAGCACTTTGAAGTGCTTCAAAAGCTTTTTCAAGAGCTATCTTATGTCTTAATTTTGTTACCACTAAACCTTCCTGCCTGTATTTGTTAGAGATTGATGTGTTGAATATAAGCTCTTTTAGCTCATCTATTCCCTCGCCCGTTAAAGCTGACATTTCAACCATAGGCTTATTTTTTAACTCTTCTGGCAGAGTAAATTCTTTGCTCCTGATATCTTTTTTGTTTAAAATTACAATTACTTTTTTGTCTTTAACCTTTTGTATGATCTCCATATCAAGACTATCAATTTCTCTGCTCGAGTCAAGGACAAGCAAAACTAATTCTGCATCCTCAATAGCCTTAAGTGTTCTTTTTATTCCCTCAGCTTCAACAAGGTCATATGCCTGTCTTATTCCTGCAGTATCAATTATTTTTAAAGGAATGCCTTTAATATTTACATACTCCTCAATGATATCTCTGGTAGTCCCGGGAATTTCAGTGACTATTGCTCTATCCTTCATCAGAAGCGCATTCAGAAGAGAGGATTTTCCAACATTTGGTTTTCCTACAATTGCAGTTGTCAGTCCTTCTCTGTAAATCTTTCCTTCCTCGTATCCTTCAATAAGTCCCTTTATCTCATCGGCAATTCTTGCTATTTCATCTTCTATCTCCCTTTCAGTCAATCCATCAATGTCTTCCTCAGGGAAATCAATATAGGCTTCAACATGGGCACATATTCTTGTTAAAGAATCTCTTAGGGAGTTTATTTTTTGAGATAACTTGCCACTTAGATGTTCAAGGGCTATTTTTTGAGCTTCATCAGTTTTTGCCCTTATAAGGTCAATAACAGACTCTGCCTGACTTAGGTCAATTCGTCCGCGCAAAAAAGCTCTTTTTGTAAACTCGCCCGGCTCTGCAAGTCTTGCTCCTTGTTTTATAACAATATTCAAAATTCTTTTTAAGATTATAAATCCACCGTGACAGTTTATCTCCACAACATCTTCCTTTGTGTAAGTGTTTGGTGCACGCATTACTGAGACCAGAACTTCGTCTATCCTTTCATTTGTTTCTAAATCAATTATAAAACCATAGTGGATGGTGTGGGATTTTACATTATGCAGGTTTATCCCTTTAGGAGACTGAAAAATTCTATCAGCAATTGAAATAGCATCAGGACCGCTTATTCTAATAATACCAATACCGCCTTCTCCTAATGGTGTGCTTATAGCGGCAATTGTGTCAAATTCTGAGGAAATCACGCCTTGGCTTTTGTTTTCTGATTAATGTAAAATTGCTGTGCTATTCCAAAAATATTGTTTACAAGCCAGTATAACACCAATCCTGATGGAAAGGTGAGGAAAAGGAATGTAAATACTACTGGCATAAGCAACATTATTTTTTGTTGTGTTGGATCCATAGTTGAAGGTGTCATCTTTTGCTGAATTAACATTGTAGCACCCATCAAAATCGGAAGCACATAATATGGATCCTTAGCAGAAAGGTCTTGAATCCATAACATAAATGGAGCCTGTCTTAGTTCTATCGCTACTGTCAATATTTTATACAATGCAAAAAACACAGGAATCTGCAGCAGTATTGGTAAACATCCACCCATTGGATTGATCTTGTATTTTCTGTAAAGCTCCATCATCTCCTTCTGAAGCCTCTGAGGATCATTTTTGTATTGTTCCCTTAATTGAGCTAATTTTGGTTGAAGTTCACTCAATTTTTGCATTGATTTCTGACCACGATTAACTAAGGGAATAAAGGGTATTCTCACAAGGATTGTAAGAATTATGATAGCAACTCCGTAATTAGATGTAATGCTGTATAAAAGCTTTAAAAACCAAAATAGGGGGCGAGCAATAATTGAGAAAAATCCAAAATCTACGATATGCTCAAGACCTAAATTAAACTTTTTTAAATAATCATACTCCTTTGGAGCTGCAAAAATTTTATAATGATTAACTCCATCCTGAAACTCAACTGATACAAGAGCATTTCCATTATAAGGAGATACCACAAACTGATTTGCCTTGCTTATTGGCGTTAAAGCTGCAAAGAAGTATTTATCTTCCTGAGCAACCCATTTAACTCCATCCTTGTAAACTGCAGGCTCTTTTATCTTTGAAGGATTAAGTTCAATTCTGTCAGCATCTTTTAGAATAACAGGACCCCAATGGGATGCATCTTCCTTGTCAAATATTCCAAAATCCTTACCCAGTGTTACATAATAGTTCCCAAGCCCTGTTATTTCATCTTTGACATCAATTGCATAATCTGTTTTGTTGAAAATAAAGCTTCTTTTTATTGAAACATCGCCATCATTATAGCTGAAAGCAACAACTGCTTCTTCGGAATTACTAAAGGAAGCCCTTGAACTGTCAACATTAAACATGGCTTTTGCATAATCAAGCTGTGAATTTTTTAAAATTGAAAGGGCTGAAATTTCAGAAGCCGAAAGAACAACAGGATTGCCTTTATTGTCTTTATATTTCTTTAAAAGAACTCGCTTAATTGTTGCACCCTCATTTGAGAGTATTACTTTGAAAACATCATTTTCAACTGTTATTTCCCTGTATTTGTCATCTTTTACAATTTTCTCCACAGGCTTTTTCTCAGCAGGCAGCTGAACAGCTGGAGTTTTAGTGTCTACGGATTTCTCCTGCTTTTGTGTCTCTTGCTGTTGAACAGGCTGATTTTTAGGCTGATAGTATTTTGTATAAAAATACTGAAAGCCAAAAAGTATTGCCATACTTATGATTACTGCTAATACTGCTCTTAAACCTGAGTTTTCCATATTCTCACCTTAAAGGGTCATAACCTCCTGGATGAAATGGGTGGCATTTTAGTATTCTTTTTATAGATAGAAAAATACCTTTTATTCCATATTTTTTTATTGCCTGCTCTGCATATTCTGAGCAAGTCGGATAAAACCTACATGCTGGTGGCATTAATGGAGAAATAAATCTCCTGTAAATTCTTATGAAAAATAGAAATATATTTGAGACTAAGGAGTTAATCTCCATCTTCCCTTAGCTCTTCTTCTTTTTATTACTCTTCTTCCACCAGGAGTACTCATTCTTTTGAGAAATCCATGAGTTCTTTTCTTTTTTAGCTTATGTGGGCGATATGTAGTATATGCTCCCAATTTTCCACCTCCCTAATTAAAATTTATAAGGAATAAGTGCTCTAACTGTCTTGTACATTGTCTCATCTACTAAAGCTGCTTGTCTTAACCTTCTCGTTCTTTTAGAAGGCTTACCTGTAAGAAGATGGCTTTTGTTTGCCCTTCTGCGGACTATTTTACCTGTGCCTGTAACTTTAAATCTTTTTGCTGCACCTCTGTGTGTTTTAATTTTTGGCATAAATAATCTCCTCCTTCAAGGTGTTAGACAATTATTTTAATAGATTTTTAAGGAAATTATCAATCTTTACTCGGAGCAATAATCATGCTCATATTATTTCCTTCAAGTTTTGGCTCCTGTTCAATTTTATGAGGAAAACCTATCAGAAGAGCTTTTATTTTATCAAAAACTTTCATTCCGAGTTCAGAATGAACAATTTCCCTTCCTCTGAAAAATAATGTAACCCTTGCCTTATCTCCATCTTCAAGAAATCTTTTAATATGCTTTACTTTTAACTGAAGGTCATGGTCAGATATTTGAGGTCTTATTTTTATTTCCTTAACTGTAGATGTTTTTTTGGCAGAGGTTTTCTTTTCTGTCTGATACTTATATTTTCCATAGTCCATTATTCTACATACAGGCGGGTTTGCATTTGGTGCTACTTCAACAAGGTCATATCCTCTCTCTCTTGCAATTGCCAAAGCCTCTCTTATACTTACAACTCCTAACTGCTTTCCATTTTCATCAACCAATCTTACTTCCTTTGCCTTAATGGCTTCGTTTACTCTTGTGTCCTTTGTTGCTATTGTGTCACCTCCTCAAATGATTTTTTAGTCTTTATTTGTCCGTCAAGCATTTCAATGAAATTATCAAGTTCAATTAGTTCAAAGTTTTTGCCATCCCTTCTTCTGACTGTAATTGTTTTTGTCTCAACCTCTTTATCACCAAGTATTAACATATAGGGAATTTTTTCCAATGTTGACTGCCTGATTTTATAGCCTATCTTTTCATTTTCAATGTTAAGTTTTGCTCGTATCCCTTGATTCATAAGTTTTTCATAAACCTCTTTAGCATATTCTACGTGTTTTTCAGAAATTGACATTACCTCTACCTGTATTGGAGATAGCCAAATTGGGAAAGCTCCTGCGTAATGTTCAATAAGAACTCCCATAAATCTTTCTAATGAACCCATCAATGCTCTATGAATCATTATAGGTCTGTGCTCTTTCCCATCCTTTCCTCTATATGTAATATCAAATCTTTCGGGTATATTAAAATCAACCTGAATTGTACTACATTGCCAAGCTCTATTCAAAACATCCTTTATTTTTATATCAATCTTTGGACCGTAAAAAACACCCTCTCCTGGGTCTATCTGATATGGCAAATTTCTAACTTTTAAGGCTTGTTCAAGTGCAGATGTTGCCCTTTCCCAGTTTTCAAGAGAACCTACATATTTTTCAGGTCTTGTTGAAATGTAAATTTCGTAGTTGTCAAAACCAAAGGTTGAAAGAATAAATACAGTAAAATCAAGAACTTTCTGAATTTCCTCCTCCAGTTGCTCCTCTGTGCAAAATATGTGGGCATCATCCTGTGTAAAGCCTCTTACTCTTAAAAGACCATGCAAAACGCCTGAACGTTCATATCTATAAACTGTTCCAAGCTCAGCAAATCTTAATGGTAAGTCTCTGTAACTGCGAAGTTCGGATTTGTATACCTGAATGTGAAATGGGCAGTTCATAGGTTTGAGTTGATAAGCAACTTCATCTATTTGCATCGGAGAAAACATGTTTTCCCTGTAAAAATCAAGATGACCACTCTTTGACCAGAGATCAAGCTTAGCTATATGAGGCGTATACAGAAGCTGATAACCTGCCTTCAGATGCTCATCCTTCCAGAAATCCTCTATCACCTTTCTAATAATTGCTCCATTTGGAAGCCATATTATTAATCCCGGACCAATTTCATCGCTTATTTCAAACAATCTGAGCTGTTTTCCCAACCTTCTGTGGTCTCTCTTTTTTACTTCCTCAAGAAATTTAAGATACTCATCAAGCTCATCCTTTGTGGGAAAAGCAGTTCCGTATATTCTTTGGAGCATTTTATTTTTCTCATCACCCCTCCAATAGGCTCCAGCAACATTTAAAAGTTTGAATGCCTTTACCATTCCCGTATGGGGTATATGAGGACCTCTGCACAAATCTATAAAACCACCTTCTTCGTATATTGATACTGTATCATCTTCTATTTCATTAATAATTTCCAACTTATATGTTTCACCAAGTGATTCAAAGAGTTTTAATGCCTCAGCTTTAGGAATTTCTTTTCTGACAAAAGCTTTTCTTTCCTTTATTATTTCCTTCATTTTTTTCTCAATCTTTTGCAAATCCTCTTCAGTGAAGGGCTCATCTTTATCAAAATCATAATAAAAACCACCTTCAATTGCAGGTCCTATTGTAACTTTAACATCAGGAAACAACTCCTTTACCGCATGAGCCATTATATGGGCGGTGCTGTGCCTTAAAATTTCAAGTCCTTCTTTGCTATTCAAGCTAACTATTTCTACTTCATCATCGGGATTTAATGAGGATAAAAAAGAAATATCCTTTAAGACTCCATTTACTTTAATTGCTATAGCTTGATTTTCTTTTAGAATATTCTTTAATTCTTCAGGTGTGATTTCAATGATTTGATTTTCTCTTTTTAGTTTAATGCTATTCCTCCTTAAATACTTTATTGATAACTATATTAACGCAAAATTAATATCATAATCAACTAAAATTTTAATGATGTGGTTACTATATTAAAATGTCATCTGTTTTTACTAAATTGAAATGTCACATATATGTTAACCTCCTTCTTTTAGGCAAGCAATCTAAAGGAAGGAGGTTTTATGGAGAAAAAAATACATTTTTACGGAGGAAGAATTGAAGAGGTTTGAAGTAATGAATCAAGTCTTATCAGGCTTTTTAACCCTTAAACAAGCTCAGGAGATATTAGGGTTGAGTTACAGACAGGTTTTTAAGGCTAAAGGAGAGGTTCAAGTTTCAGGGTTTTGAGGGACTTTTAAGGAAAATACCTGAGCCACCCACAGCCCTAAAGATTGACTGTTCCGTCAAGGATGAGATCATAAGCTTGAGAAAGTCCTTGTACTGGGATTTCAACATACTTCACTTTAAGGATAAACTTAAGGATGTTCATGACATTAACTTAAGCTATGAAAGTATAAGAAAGATATTGATACAGGAAGGGTTACATGAACCTAAGAAGAAAAGAAAAGTATACCGAAGGAGAAGGAGGATGCCTAAGGCAGGAATGCTTGTGCAGATGGATTCATCTCAACATAGGTGGATTGAAGGTATTGGGCAGCAATGGTGGCTTGTAGCAATGATAGATGATGCAGATGGATTTGTGTATGCTGAATTTCATCCATCTGAGACAGTATGGGCAAATATGTCAGTAATAAGAGCATATATAGAGCAAAGAGGTGTCTTTATGGCTTTATACACTGATAAAGCCTCTCACTTTAGGACAACAAGGCATGGAGGGCTTCACTATCATGTTGAAGTACAACATAAAGAAACCCAGATTGCAAGAGCATTAAATGAATTGGGGATTAAACTAATCAATGTAAATACTCCGCAGGCAAAAGGAAGAGTTGAACGTAAGTTTAGATTTTTTCAGGACAGGCTTATTAAGGAGATGAGATTAAGTGGCATAAGGGATTATGATGAGGCTAACAAGTTTCTCAAAGAGGAATTTCTTACATGGAGTAACAGTAGATACACTCTTTCTGTAGAGAGTCTTTATATGCCTGTGGCTAAAGAAAAAGACCTTGACCTTGTCTTTTCAATAAAACATCCAAGAAAAGTGAACAAAGACAACACATTAAGATACTGTGGAGGAGTTTATCAGATACTTCCTGTAAAGGGAATTAAGAGCCTTGCAGGCAAATGGGTAGAGGTTTGTGAACTTAGAGACGGTAGAATGGAGATATTATGGGAAGGCAAACGTATAGGATATTCAGAAATAAAAGGATTAGATAAGACAGAAAAAGAGAGACTTAAAGAGAAAGAAGAGATTTTAAATCTCAGGACTTATATAGAGGAACAGAGAGAGCAGAAGGAAAAGAAGAAATATAAACCTGCAGCTAATCACCCTTGGAGGAGAAGCTTAAAATAAAATGTGACATTTTAATGTAGTAATAAAGTGTGACTTGACTTTAGTAATAACACTAAAATTTTAATGACCCAAATTGAGCGATTATTAAGCGTCATTGCTGATCGCACGACTTCGGCTCCCAACAGTCTCCCACTTTGCCGTCATCGCAAAGTTTTCTCTTTTTTTTGTCATCGTATGTTAGATATATGGACATTTCGAGAGATTTTATTTCTGAGGCTATACTTTTTTTATGAGATTGCTTCGCAGTCCTTTGGCTCGCAATGACAGGATGGAGGCATCAAGGAATGGGATTGCTTCTGCATCCTTATAGATGCCGAAGCAATGAAGGCGTAGATTGTCATACCGAGGGACGAAGTCCCGAAGCAATCTTGTCTGTTTTGCAGTACTAAGATTATTTCGTTTCGCTCGCAATTACAAAAAGAACAAACAGGCAGGCTCGCAAGGAAAGATTAAGAAAACTGCTCATTTTAGCTTCCAATGAGTAAATGATAATCTCAATTTCCCACAATCATTCTGCTTTCACTTGACATAATCATGATAAATTAGGATAAAATTCAAAGGATTTGGAAAGGCTACAATAGCAATAAAAACAATGGGAGGATAGAATGACGAAGGCGGATCTTGTTAATTATATCTTTGAAAGAGCGGGTTTACCAAAAACAGAGATACAAAAAATTGTAGAGACAGTTTTTGATACAATTAAAGAATCTTTGGCACAAGGAGAAAATGTTAAAATTGCTGGTTTCGGATTGTTTAATGTGAGAATGAAGGGCAAAAGAATAGGTAGAAATCCAAAAACAATGGAGACTGTTGAAATAACGCCAAGAAAAGTTGTAACTTTCAAACCAAGTGAACAGTTGAAAGAAATCATTCAAAAAAAGACTTAATAAAATAAAATGCAAGAGCCTCTTCAAACAAAATTACCATATAAGCTTTTTTATAAAATTGGAGAGGCAAGCAAATTGGTTGGGGTTGAACCTTCTGTTTTAAGATATTGGGAAACAGAAATTCCTCTATTAAAACCAAAAAAAACTAAAACAGGACAGAGGTTATACACAAAAGAAGATATTGAGTTGATTTTAATCATAAAAAAGATGCTTTATGAAGAAGGATATACTATTGATGGAGTTAGAAAAAATTTGAGCAAAATTACTAAAACCTCTAACAATAGTAGTCAAATTTCGGGCAAAGAGGATATAATAGAAAAAATTAAACTAAGACTAAAAGAAATCTTACAGATGTTATCTTGAATCGGGGCGTAGCGCAGCCTGGTTAGCGCACTCGCTTGGGGTGCGAGTGGTCGGCCGTTCAAATCGGCTCGCCCCGATTTTTAATTAATTTTATTTTTAAGGAGGGATTGCTCAAAGATATGCAGGAAACACCGCTTGGAGAACTGATTCAACAAAGAATTAAAAAATTACAGACCTTAAGAAGCATTGGAATTGAACCTTATGATGGCAAATTTCAACCAAAAAATTTTACTGAAGAAATCATTAAAGATTACGGTCATATTGATAAAGAACAACTTGAAAATCAGAGCATAAATGTCTCTGTTGCAGGAAGAATAATACTTTTAAGAGATTTTGGTAAAGCTGCCTTTGCACATATTCAGGATTCAAAGGGAAAAATTCAGATATATCTTAGAAAAGATATCTTGGGAGAGAAGTTCCAGTTCGTAAAACAACTTGATATAGGCGACATTATAGGAGTTGAAGGAAGGCTTTTTAGAACGAAAACAAATGAGCTGACAATTGAAGTTCATAATTTTGAATTTTTAAGCAAGTCTTTAAGACCTTTGCCTGAGAAATGGCATGGATTGAAAGATATTGAAGCAAGATACAGGCAAAGATATGTTGACCTGATTGTAAATCCCTCAGTCAAAGATACATTTGTAAAGCGCCAGCAGATTATCAAATACCTAAGAAAGTTTCTTGAGAATGAAGGATTTCTTGAAGTAGAAACTCCGATGATGCATACAATAGCAGGAGGAGCAAGGGCTAAACCTTTTAAAACATATCATGAAGCCCTTGACATGGAGCTATACCTCAGAATTGCTCCAGAGCTTTATTTAAAAAGACTCCTCGTTGGAGGTTTTGAAAGGGTATTTGAAATTGGAAAAAATTTCAGAAATGAGGGAATATCCACCAAGCACAATCCTGAGTTTACAATGGTAGAATTTTATGTGGCTTACAAAGACTACAATTGGCTCATGGATTTCACAGAAAAACTCTTATCTTATATAACAGAAAAAGTATGCGGAACTCTTCAAGTGCAATATGGAGAGCATGTTATAGACTTCACACCGCCATTTAAAAGAATTTCAATGTATGATGCATTGAAAGAAAAGGGAGTGCCAGAAGAAATACTAAAGGATGAAAATTTAGCTAAAAAATGGGCAAAGGAAAAGAAAATAGAAATACCAAATGAAGCAAGTCTTTCAAAGGTGCTTGATGAAATATTTAAAGAACTCGTTGAACCTGAACTGATCCAGCCCACATTTATCATTGATTATCCAGTTGAGTTGTCTCCCCTTGCCAAAAGAAAAAGAGACAATCCAGAATTAGTTGAAAGATTTGAACTTTTTGTCGCAGGAAGGGAACTTGCAAATGCTTTCTCCGAATTAAATGACCCAATTGACCAAAAAGAAAGATTTCTTCGTCAACTTGAAGAAAGACTTAAGGGAGATGAAGAAGCGCCTGAAATGGATGAAGATTTTATAAGAGCCCTTGAAATAGGAATGCCTCCTGCTGCAGGAGAGGGCATTGGAATAGACAGACTGGTAATGATTTTGACAAATAATCAATCAATAAGGGATGTAATTCTGTTTCCGCTTTTAAGACCAGAACAAAAATGAAGTTACCTCTTTTTATAGCTTTAAGATACTTAAAAAGCAGAAAAAGAGGAACATTTTTTGGTACTTTTATCTCCATTGCTGGAGTATCTCTCGGAGTAACCGCATTAATAGTTGTTATCTCTGTAATCAGTGGTTTCCACGAAGACTTACAAAAAAAGATTCTCGGAGCTCAAGCCCATGCGGTTGTGCTTAGTTATTCAGGAAGTATAGAAAATTATCAAACTCTGACTGATTATTTATCTAACAAAAAAGAGATAATCTCTGCTTCACCCTTTGTAATGGGACAGGTTCTTGTATCTTCTGGAAAAAGAGCTCATGGTGTGTATTTGAGAGGAATTATTCCAGAATACGATAAAAAGACCACAGAAATTTTTAATCACATTAAATACAAATACGACAACTATACTGACCTACCGTGGATTATAATTGGAAAGGAACTTGCTAATCTCTTGGGTGTTCTTCCGGGAGATACAATTACAGTAATTTCTCCAATGGGAACAATCGGACCTCTTGGCGTAATTCCAAAGGTCAAGAAATTTATTGTCACAGGAATCTTTGAGATGGGAATGTTTGAGTACGATGCAAATCTATCAATTACTGATTTAAAAACAGCTCAGGAATTCTTTGAATATGGGAACAAAGCAACAGGTATCCAGCTCAAGCTCAAGGATGTTTATCAAGCTAACATTGTAAGTCAAGCTTTAACAAAGGAGCTTGGTGGAGCATTTTATGTTAAAGACTGGATGCAGATGAACAGAAATCTTTTTTCAGCTTTAAAACTTGAAAAATTTGCCATGTTCGTCATACTTACATTAATTGTGCTTGTTGCATCATTTAACATAGTAAGTATGCTAATGGTGAATGTTACTGAAAAACAGAGAGATATTGCTATACTAAAATCAATGGGAGCAACTGATAGGTTAATAAAATCTATTTTTATGGTTGAGGGTTTTTTAATAGGAGTTATTGGAACAATCATCGGTGTATTTTTGGGGCTTGCATTATGCGAAATCATTAAAACCTATGACATAGTGAAATTGCCTGCAGATGTCTATTATCTTAGCAAATTGCCTGTTAAGGTGAAATTGAAGGATGTATTGTTAATATCAGCATCTGCATTAATAATAAGTCTTATCTCAACAGTTTATCCTGCCCATAGGGCTGCAAAATTAAATCCTGTAGAAATTTTGAGGTATGAGTGATGTTTAAATTTATAAGAAACATAGGTTGCTTGAGTATTATCATTTTAGTTGTCTTTTTATTCATTGCTGTGCTTTTTGGAGGTGAAAAAATTCGTGATATAGGCGATAAAACCACTGGAATTATCAAAAAAGCCATGCATTATGCTGCTGACAAGGCGGACGATATTCACAAAGGCGTGCTGAAGAAAATTGACGAATTTGGAAAACCATTCAAAAAAGATGTTGAAAAAGATACTGATAACAAAAAACATTAAAAAAACTTACTCATCAAAGGCTGGAAAAATTGAAGTTTTAAAAGGAATTGACTTTACTGCCACAGAAGGAGACATCATTGCTGTTACAGGAGCTTCAGGTGTTGGTAAAAGCACATTTCTTCACATTATTGGAACTTTGGAGAAACCTTCTTCAGGAGAAATTGTATATAATTTCAATAATGAGGATATTCAGCCTTTAAAACTGTCTGATGAATCCCTATCCTATTTCCGCAATAAATTTATTGGCTTTATCTTTCAGTTTCATTATCTTTTACCTGAGTTTAGTGTAATTGAAAATGTAATAATGCCTGGCTTAATTTCAAAAGTAGATAGGGGGATAAAAAAATCTGAATTTAAAGATAGGGCATATGAACTTTTAAAAAAACTTGGAATTCATGAAAGAGCACATAATCGCCCCGGTGAGCTTTCTGGGGGCGAACAACAGAGAGTAGCTGTGGCAAGGGCATTATTTAATTCACCCAAAATTGTTCTTGCGGATGAGCCAACAGGCAATCTTGACTCCCGCTCAGCAATGGAACTTTTTGATTTATTTAGAAAAATAAATGATGAAAACAGAACCACCTTTATAATCGTTACCCACAACGAAGCCATTGCTAAAATGTCAACAAAAAGATTTAGAATGCTGGATGGGATATTATTTGACGAAGACAATACTACTTTTACCGAATGAGGCTTCTTTGGCAAGTTTATCCGCTACAGTATTTTCCTCCCTGTATACATGCACTATCTGATATTTTTTAAATTGATTTAAGAGCTCTAAAACTCGCATGTACAAAGGAATAAGTTTCTGATTTTTTACTTTATAAACTCCCTTTAACTGAAGCACAAGTAGTTCACTGTCTGAAAAAATTTCTATCTCAGTAATACCTGCCTTTAAAGATTCTTCAAGTCCCCTAATGAGAGCTGTGTATTCGGCAACATTATTTGTTGTTTTTCCAATATACTCTGAGATTTTTATTTCATTTCCGTTATAGAGAATTAAACAGCCAATTCCTGCATCACCTGGATTTCCCCTTGATGCGCCATCACAGAATAGTTTTGCTGTCATTCAGTTGAGACCTTTTCTTCCTCTGATTGTTCCTTGCGATAAAAAAGAATTCTTCCACATTGAGGACAATAATGAATAGATTGGTTAAGTTTAATTTCTACATAAAGTTGCAGAGGGATATGTAAAAAACATCCCTGACATACTGAATTTTTAACTTCAGCAACTGCCAAGCCTTTATGTTTCTTCATTAATTCTTTGTATTCATTGTAATATTCCTTTGGCAAATCTTTTATAAGATTTGTTCTGCTTTCAAGTAGAGCATCAATTTTCTGATTAATTAATTTAGTTGTCTCATCAATCTCTTTTTTCTGCAATTCAATCTCTTTTTTTCTTTCATCAAATTCTTTTTCCACGTCTTTTATAATTTTCTTTATTTCATCAAACTCATAGAGAATAAGCAGCAGATTTTCCTCTTCTTTCTTTAAATTTTCTTCAACTGTTTCTATCTCGCTGAGCAATGCCTGATATTCTTTGTTAGTTTTTACTTGGGAGGTTTTTTCTTTGAGTTTTTTTATTTTTTCGTGAAAATCTTCTATCTCTCTTTCTTTGTCTTTCTTTTTCTTCTCTAAACTGGTCAGTTTCTTCTTTTCATTTTCAAACTGCTTGTTTAAATCTTCTATCAGTTTGTCAAATTTTTTAATTTCCGCAGGTAAAGCTTCAAGTTGATGTTTTAAATGAATGATTTGAGAATCAATTTCTTGTAGGCTGATAAGGGTATTTAAAACCTCCATCCTCTTTTAAATATCTCCTTTTTAGGAATGGGCCCACCAGGATTCGAACCTGGGACCAACCGGTTATGAGCCGGTAGCTCTGGCCGCTGAGCTATGGGCCCTTATTTAACAAGCTTCTTTGAATACTATAACTTTAGAAAGGCTTATTAGTCAAGACTCTCTGATAAAATCCCTCAACCACTTGAGTTTAGACAGTCTCCTAAGTTTTTTTATTGCTCTTAATTCTATCTGTCTTATCCTTTCCCTTGAAACGGAAAAAATTCTGCTTACCTCATCAAGACTTCTTGGTTTATCTCCATCTAATCCATATCTTTTTATTAAAATCTCTCTTTCCTTAGGCAATAAGAATTCAAACATTTTATTAATACAACATTTCATGTCTTCATGAACTGTTTCTTCGTAGGGATTAGGAGAATTTGGATCTTCTATGAATTCTTTAAGTAATGAATCATCTTCTCCAAAAGGCGTTTCTAACGATACTGGGTCTTTGCATATCGTAATAATCTCTTCAATTTTTTCAACTGAAATATGAAGTTGCTGAGCAATATTACTTAAATCCGCATTCCCTTCTGAATTAACATTTTCCCTATAAATTCTATTAATTTTGTTAACATTCTCTATTACATGAATTGGGATTCTAATTGTTTTGGAATGGTCAGCAACAGCCCTCGTTATTGACTGTCTTATCCACCATGTAGCATATGTGCTAAACTTAAATCCCTTTTTATATTCAAATTTATCAACAGCTTTCATCAAACCTATATTTCCCTCTTGAATTAAATCTTCAAGATTGAGTCCCTTTCCCAAATACCTTTTAGCAATGCTTACAACAAGTTTTAAATTAGCCTCTATTAATCTGTTCTTCGCCTCTGTATATTCATTGCATATTTGCTTAATCAATTTAAAAATTTTAATAAATTCGTTATTTGGCATCCCTGTTATTGATTGCAAATCAGCACCATTCTGTATTTGCTCGCTAAATAGACATAGCTCCTCAACAAACATTGATAAAAGTTCATCTTTTAATGGGATGTCAAAAACTTTCTTTAAAACTTCCTTTGGAGTTTTCTTTCTTCGCATAATCTTCTTAATGATTTCTGAGACTATAATGAATTTTTCCTTTATGTCTTCAAGCTCTATCTGGTCATCTTCTATCAATTCAATCGCTTTTTCGGGATTTTTGGAAAAAATTTCGCTTAGCTCATATATCTTTCTTTGAACGAATGGAATTTGAAGAAGTTTTATTATGAGCTCTGTCTTTTTTTGATCAATGGTTTTGCTGAGAAGCTCTTCTTCTTCTCTTGAGAGAACTGAGAACTTAGCAATGCTTTTGAAATAAGCACTCAGCGTATCAGTTCCAATGTAATCGTCATCTTTTGTTAATTCATCATCATTTTCGTTTGTAAAATCAAAAAAATCATCACTCTCTTTCATTGTTTTTTTCCAGTAAAATTTTCTTTTTTCTGATTAGTTCATAGAGTGATTTTTCATCACCTAATTTTGCAGCTTCCTTTATTTTTTTATCAACTGTCTTTATTGAAAGCCTTTTAATACAATCAGTTATATGTTTTTCAAGACTGTTTTCTTCAATCTCAGATATCATAATTAATTTTGATATAAAGCCCTTTTCTTTTTGGTCAAGAAGATTTAAAAATTTTTCCAAAGAATACTGTCCATCTTCATAGAGTTTTTTTATTGTAAGTATGAGATTTTTTACAAGATTGTTTTCAAAATCCTCAATACTTATAAACTGTAAAATGTAATTTATCTTTTCTGGATGAGCTAACATAAGCCTTAGTAAAAACTCTTCTTCATTAAGAAGAATTTCCTTTGAAAAGCTGCTCATTTCTTTATTTTGTTTTGCTTCAGTCCTGACTTTTTTTAGTTCGTCTCTGAGAGACATCTCGCTTATATCTGTCTTTTCAGAAAGTTCTTTTAAAAGCTGATCTGTGTATATGGAATCTTTTAAGTAGCCAAGAATACTGAGAAAGTCGTGAATTCTTTCTGTCAGATTCTTTTTTTTCCTCTTTTCTATAAAAAGTTCAACTGGGGAGAATGCGCGAGCAATATAATTTCTTAATGAATTTGCACCTTCCCTTTGCAGAATACTTGCAGGGTCTTCATTTTCTCTCAACAAAGCTATTTTAACAATGAAACCTAACTGAAACGCAGGAACTAAGCTTCTCTCAGCTGCGGTGATTCCAGCCTCATCGCTATCAAATAGAAAAAGAAGTTTATTGGTAATCCTCTTAATTTTTCTTAACTGCTCAAGAGTAACTGCAGTGCCCAGCGGTGCAACAGCATTTTTAAAGCCGTACTGATGGCATAGAATAACATCCATATAACCTTCCACTATTGTAGCATAGCCTTTTTCTTTGATAAATTTTTTTGCCTGCCAAAATCCGAAAAGATTTTCTCCTTTTTTAAATATCGTCGTATCAGGGGAATTTATATACTTGGGAAGCTCTGATTTTTGCTCTATGAGTCTTCCACCAAAACCTATAATCCTTCCTGTTGAATCATGAATTGGAATAATAATTCTGTCTCTGAAAAAATCGTAATTATTTGAAACTAATGCTGAGCGTCTAATCAAATTATCATCAAAATTTAGCGTTTTTAAATAATTATACAATGCATCCTTTTCATCTGGTGCATATCCAATTGCAAATAACTCAATTGAGCTTTCATTGATACCTCTTGATAAAACATAATTTTTTGCCCTTTGGGATTTTTTTAGCTGGTCAGAATAAAATAATGCAGCAATTTTGTATATTTCATAAAACTTTTCCTTTGACACAGGTGACAGAGTTTTTTGTGAGGGAGAAAAATGTATTCCTGCTCTCTTTGCAAGTATTGAAAGGGCTTCATGAAAATCAACATTTTCGTATTCCATAAGAAAAGTTAAAACATCACCGCCTTTGCCACATCCAAAACAATGCCATATTTTCTTTGAAGGACTTACAAAAAAAGAGGGAGTTTTTTCGGAATGGAAAGGACAAAGGGCTCTATAATTTTGCCCAGTCTTTTTTAAATCAATAAACTCTCCTATAAAATCAATAATATCAACCTTTTCTTTAATCTCTTCAACAATTTTTTGATAATCCATTTAAGACATTATTGTCTGACAAAGCGCTTAAAACCTGAACATTCCAATATTTTTATGTCTTCGCCCTCAATAACTTTGTCAAGAAGCAGATTTAAGCCTAAATTATCACTTGCAATATGTCCTGCAATAACCACATTTAAGTGATTTTTCTCTGCTTCCTTTCGGTGGTCTTCACTTAAATGCATGCAAACAATTGTATTAATTCCGCTTAATGCTATGCTTTGGAAAATATCCTTTGAACCTTCGGTTCCACCAGTCATATCCACAAAAATTTTGCCAGCCTTTCTGTCCTTGCTACCGATAAGAATCTTAGGACCAGCATTGTTTTTCTCTGCCTCTTGATATTCTGGAATTTCTAACAAAAGTTCTATTACATCATCCAATGTATAAGGTTTCTTTTCATCAAAAAGTCTTTGTAGATATGTAGCAACCATATTATCAGCAGGAGTATGAAGATTAGCAAAAGGAATGTTGAGTAATCTTGCTGCATCCACTGCTCTTGTATGATTAACTGGCATAAGTCTTCTTTCAACTTCTTTTATCCTTTGCTCCATAAGGCTTTCTGCAATATTTATTGGAACACCAAATCTACCAAGAATATCAGCCTGCATGTGCATCACTGCATAAAGTTTTGCATAAGCTCTACCTTCAGGATGATGAGCTAATATGAGGTCAACCTGAGTGCCATTTTTTCTTAATGAATCAGCAAGAACAACTTCTCCAACTTCCATATCAACACCTGCAAGAATGGTTTTTATCTCTTCATCACCAGAGCCAAAAAGAATTCTTGAATCACTATAGGGATTTTCAAGGCATTCCAAATCAAAAAATTTCTTTTTTTTCTCAGAAAGAGCCTCGTAATCTTTTTTTCTCTTTTCTAACTCCTTTATAACTTCTTCTTTGCCTCTTGGATCATTTTCTATTCCAATTTGTATAGCTTTCTTGAAAAAATCTTTAAGTTTCATCTAAACCTCCGACTAATTGAGATTAAAATATAAAAAATGGAGACTCTGGAATGTCCAGAATCTCCATAAAATATTTTTTAAGACAAACTACTTAGCCATTTGTTTAAGTTTTTTAGCGAGCTTCTTTTTGGCAGCAAGGACTTTCTTTTTTCTCTTTACGCTTGGCTTTTCATAATGCTCTCTCTTTTTAATTTCTGAGAGAATCCCTTCCCTTTCAACCTGCTTCTTGAACATCTTCAATGCTGCCTCAAAGGAATCCATGTTTTTCACATTCACAGAGGGCATCCGGCTCCTCCCCTCCTCTCTTTTATGATTTTAATAAATACTTTACCAACAATAAATTATTTAAGTCAATAAAATTTCTCCGACATCTGCAAAATAAGTATTTCGTTAGATATAAGTTAGTATAGCAAAACACGAGGTAAAACAACAGTCTCAAATCATTCGTAATAAGATGTAAGCCATATTTATATTTGACAGCTCCTTTAAAAATAAAGAAGCATCATCCTTTGCCATGTTCTTTCTTGTATTCCTCGGGACTTCGTCCCTCGCAATGGCGAGAAAGGTGGTAATAGCGAGCCTGCCATTTATTTTTCCCCGTCATTGCGAGCCTGCTGTCAGGCAGGCGTGGCAATCTCATAAAAGAGAGATTTTCTTCCTTCTCGCTTTGCCCGGAATCGCAATGAAACGTGAGAATTGCAATAAATTAGGTTAAATGAAAATATCAAATTTCTTGAACAGTGTTAGAAAAATAGTTTAAATTAGATAAAAAATCACTCTTGTCCAAAATAAATTTTTTAAAAAGCTCCGATCTGGGTAAAATAGATAAACATTTAGCTTAAAAATTAAAGACCCAGATCGGAGGTGTATATGAATAAGTATAGCAGTATTTTCAGTCAAATTCTATCCTTTTTTCCAAGATTAGAATTTGAGAAGTCAGTCAAAGCAGACAGAAGCTGAGCATAGAGCAAAAGGGTTTCCGAGTTGGGGGCAATTTGTAGCTATGTTATTTTGTCAACTTGGGCAGGCGCATTCTCTAAGAGAGATATGTAATGGACTTGCCAGTTGCGTTGGCAAGTTAAGGCATCTTGGTATAAAAGAAGCTCCAAAGAGCTCTACCCTTGCCTATGCAAATGAACACAGACCGTGGGAACTTTTTCAAGCAGTATTTTATATGCTTCTTCAGAGATGTCAGTCTAAATTTACTGGCAAGAGGAAATTCAGATTTAAGAACAAGCTAATGAGCTTTGATGCATCTGTAATAGAGTTGTGTGCAACAGTATTTGACTGGGCAAAATTCAGAAAGACTAAAGGTGCGGTAAAGTTGCATTTACTACTTGACCACTCAGGATATTTACCTGAATATGCGCATATAACAGAAGGTAAAGTGCACGAAGTAAACATATTAAGGAGACTTCAATTTTGTTCTGGTGCCATAGTAGTAATAGACAGAGGGTGTGTTGACTATGCTTTATTTGGTAGATGGACAGAGGAGGGGGTATATTTTGTAACAAGGTTAAGGACAACGCCTCTTATAAAGTGATAAAGAGCCTACCAGTGCCAAAGAACAGAAACATAATTCGGGATGAGATAATCAAGCTTAAGGGTTTTTATGCAGAGCAAGACTGTCCATATGAGCTACGGAGGATAGAGGTCATGGATAAGGAAACAAAAGATACAGTTGTGCTACTCACGAACCAACTGAACTTTGGTGCAACGACCATATCAGAGATATACAAAGACAGATGGCAGGGCAGATTTTTTAAGACATTGAAACAAAATCTAAGAGTAAAAACCTTTGTAGGGACATCAGCGAATGCACTTAAGATACAGATATGGACGGCATTAATAGCGATACTGATACTGAAGTATCTGAAGGAGTTATCAACATTTGGATGGTCATTAAGTAATCTAGTTGCATTGTTGAGACTAAACCTATTTACATATAGGAATTTATGGGAATGGATAAATAAACCGACAGAGACACCGCAAATTGAGCCTCAAATAGAACAGTTAAAATTTAGACTTGTTTAATTGGACAGCAAATAAAAAGAAAGGGGGGTAACCTGATTTTGAAAAAGCAAATTTTCTTGTCCAAAAGTCTTATTTTATGCGGATGTTTTTTATGAGTTTAGATTATTTTGGACAGCAATGATAAAAAATATTAGCCCAAAATTAAATTTGAGGTTAAAAATGCAACGGATAACAATTTTTATATTTCTGTTTTTTATTTTTACTGCAAATCTCCATGCCTATGAAAAACCTCGTATCTTTGTTATTCCATTTGAAGTCGGTATTTCAAGAGTTCCTAATGACACTGCAAAGGAAATTACAGATTTGTTTGTCTCAGCCCTAATAAAATCAAAATCAGTTGAAGTGATTGATGCACAGAAGATTGAGAATTTCTCAAAAGATTTAGACTTTGAGCAAATATTGAAAATTGCTAAATCTGCTAAGTCTAACAAAATTTTTATGGGTAAAATCAATCAAGTGGAGCTAAGAAAAAATGATTTGCTATTTTTTGACCTTTACAGAGCTATTTTTGGTTTAAACATAAAAGTTATAGATGTTGAATCAGCTCTTATTGAGCAGGAATACAGCATTGAAGAACAGGATTATTACACCAATTTGAGCTTGCCTAAGGAAATATGGGGATACAGTGAAAAGGGGCAGCTAAGTTTTGATGGTTCAATTTTTAAGGATTTAGCAAAAAAAGCATTGAAAGACTATTGGATGAGCTTGATATTAAGCTTATTGCATATATTGTTCACATTGAAGGAAATTGGGCTTATGTTGATAAAAAAAACTGACTGTGTAAAAATTGGGCAAAGAATGGATGTAGTAAGAGATGCAAAACAAATAAAGCATCCAATAACTCAAAAAACAATTTACCTTCCAGCTGATTCCATAGCTACTTTGGAAATAAGAGAAATTGGACATGAGGTAAGCAAAGCATATATTATTGAGCAAGACAAAAAAATAAAAGTTGGCGACAAAGTAATGTATCGTTGTGAAAGAGAAAAAGTTGAAGACACTAATGTAATATTTTTTAAATCCTCAGATTAAAAAATTTACTTCAACTTAATTGTGCCTTCAAATACTTCCTCAGCAGGTCCTGTCATGTAAACATGTCCATCCTCTGCCCATTCAATTATTAGGTCTCCTCCAAGAAGATGAACTGTAACTTTTTTTTCAGTTAAGCCTTTTACCATTGCAGCAACCGCAGTTGCACAAGCTCCTGTTCCGCAGGCAAGGGTCTCTCCAGCTCCCCTTTCCCAAACTCTCATAATTATTTCATCTGGATTTTTTACATAGACAAACTCAACATTTGTGCGTTTTGGAAATATTGGATGGTGCTCAATAAGAGGACCATATTTTGCAACTGCAAAGTTTTTCGGGTCCTCGTCAAGGAAAATCACTGCATGGGGATTACCCATGCTAACACAGTTTATCTTTGTATGCCACCCTGCAATTTCAAATAAAAGGTCAAAAGCCTTTTGTCCCTTTGCATCCACAGGTATTTTTTCTGGATTGAATTCTGGAGTGCCCATGTCAACCTGAACAAGTTCTCCAACCTTTTTAGGTCTTATTATTCCTGCAAGTGTTTCAACTTCAAGAACTTCTTTATCTGAAAGTCCTCTGTCCCATATATACTTTGCAAAACATCTTATTCCATTTCCACACATTTCAACTTCTGAGCCATCGGCATTGAAAATTCTCATTTTGAAGTCTGCTTTTTGGGATGGATACAAAAGCAAAAGCTGGTCTGCACCAATTCCAAAACGACGGTCACAGTATTTTAGAGCAAACTTTTCAGGTTCAGGAAGCTCTTGTTTGAGGCAATCAATCATAATAAAATCATTTCCAAGTCCATGCATTTTTACGAAATCAATCTTTTTCATGAAAGCAACTCCTCCGGAATGATTTCATTTCTTATTAAGTCTTTGTATGTCTCTCTTTTTCTTATCAAAGCATACTGGTCGCCTTTTACAAGGACCTCTGCTGCACGGGGTCTGCTATTGTAGTTGGAGGACATGGTAAAACCGTACGCTCCTGCACTCATAACAGCAAGATACTCTCCTTGCGAGACTTTTTCAAGCTCTCTGTCTTTTGCAAGAAAATCTCCAGATTCACAAATCGGACCTACAACATCAGCAATCATTCTATCCCTTTGTTTTTGTGTGATTGGTATAATCTCGTGATAGGAGCCATAGAGCGTTGGTCTTATGAGGTCATTCATTCCTGCATCAACTATGATGAAATTCTTTGCATCTGTTTGCTTTGTATATAGAACCTTTGTAAGAAGAATGCCAGCATTTCCAACAATAGAGCGTCCTGGTTCAATTATTAGTTTGCCTTTTTTGTTTTTGACTAATGGAATTAAAGCACTGGCTAAATCCTTTGGATGAGGTGGATCTTCATCTTTGTAAGTAATTCCAAGCCCACCTCCAATGTCAATATATTCAATATCTAAGTCATGCTTTGAGAGATTGTCATAGAGGGATAAAATTTTCTTTAAAGCCTCAACATAAGCAGATGTTTCAGTTATTTGGGAGCCTATGTGTTTGTGAATGCCTATGACTTTTATGTTTTTCAATGACTTTGCCAACTTGTAATATTCAAGGGCTTTTTCTATGGGAATTCCAAACTTGCTTGTTTTTAAGCCTGTTGCAATGTATTTATGAGTTTTTGGGTCAATATCAGGATTTACTCTTAAAGCAACACGGGCTACTTTTTTAAGCTCTTTTGCCTTTTCGTTTATTTTGTGAAGCTCTGCTTCAGATTCAACATTGAACATCAGAATATTGCTTTTCAAGGCATACTCTATCTCCTCATCGGTCTTTCCAACACCTGCAAAAATGATTTTATATGGTTTTATTCCTGCCTTCAGTGCCCTGAAGAGTTCACCTCCTGAAACAATATCTGCTCCGATACCAAGCTCTGCAAAAAGAGTAAGTATTGCAAGATTAGAATTTGCCTTAACCGCATAGCAGATAATGTGGGGAACTTCACAAAATGCTTCCTCGTAGGCTCTGATATGCCTGATAAGAGTTCCATAGCTATAAACATAAAGAGGAGTTCCAAATTCTTTAATTAACTCATTCACAGGAACATCTTCTGCATAGAGTTCTCCATTTTTGTAAGTAAAGAAGTGCACGAGTTCCTCCTTTTTGAATTTTTTTAAATATAAATATTATACTAAAAATCGTTTTATTAACATGAATATTTTTGCAAAAAGGAGGACTTAATGGGAAAAAACATTGTTGAGAAAATTCTTGATGCCCATCTGGTATCAGGCAAAATAAAAGAGGGCGAGCTTGTGGGAGTGAGGGTAGATGAAGTTTATACTCAAGATGCAACTGGCACTATGGCATGGCTTGAGTTTGAGGCAATAGGTCTTGAGCATGTAAGAGTTCCAATAGCTGTATCATATGTTGATCACAATATGCTTCAAAGTAATTTTATGAATGCCGATGACCATTTATTTTTAAGGACAGCTGCAGCAAAATTTGGTGCATACTTTTCAAGACCGGGAAACGGAATTTGCCATCAAGTTAATCTTGAGCGTTTTGCAGCACCCGGTCTTATCGCAGTTGGAACAGACAGCCATACTCCAACAGGTGGCGGAATTGGAATGCTCTCCATAGGAGTGGGAGGTCTTGAAGCCGCATCAATCATGGCAGGTATGCCCTTTGAATTTACAATGCCAAAGGTTGTAAGAATTAATCTCTATGGAAAATTAAGACGCCCCTATGTCACAGCAATGGATGTAATACTCACTCTTCTTAAAATGCTTACAGTAAAAGGCGGTGTTGGGAAAATATTTGAATATGGCGGCGAAGGAGTAAAAGATTTAAGCGTAACTGAAAGGGCAACAATTACAAATATGGGAGCAGAGCTGGGTGCAACGACATCAATATTCCCAAGCGATGAAAATACATTGAAATTTCTTAAAGCACAGGGAAGGCAGCATCAGTGGATAGAGCTTCAAGCAGATGAAGATGCAGAATATGCTGAGATTATTGAGCTTGATTTAAGCGAAATTGAGCCAATGATTGCCCAACCCCACAGCCCAGACAATGTTGTGCCTGTGAAGGGACTCAAGGGCTTAAAGGTTCAACAAGTCTGCATTGGCTCATGTACAAACTCTTCATACAAAATGATGAAAACAGTTGCTCAAATACTTAAAGGAAGAGCAGTCAATGAAGATGTAACTCTTTTTATAAATCCGGGATCAAAGCAAGTTTATCAAATGATTGCAAGGGAGGGAGATATTGAGGCAATGATTTCAGCAGGTGCGAGAATTCTTGAATCTGCATGTGGTCCTTGTATTGGAATGGGTGGTGCACCGGGAAGCGGGCAGATATCTGTGCGTTCTTTTAATCGTAATTTTAAAGGACGCTCTGGCACAAAAGATGCTTTTGTTTATCTCGCATCTCCTGTGATTTGCGCGCTAACTGCGATTTATGGAGAACTTGTTGATCCCTTTGAAACGGATATAAAAATTGAAAATGTAACTGACCCTGAGCAATTTTTAATTAATGATAATATGCTTATTCCACCAAAAAAATCAAAAGATGTAAAGATAATCAAAGGACCAAACATAAAAGAAGTTCCAATTAAAGAGCCCCTTGAAGATAGAATTGAAGCAGAGGTTTTGCTTAAGCTTGGAGACAACATCACCACAGATGACATTCTTCCAGCAGGTGCACAGGTGCTACCGTATCGTTCAAACATACCCGAAATTTCAAAGTTCACATTTAAAAACATTGATGAAACATTTTATGAAAGAGCTATGAAGGCAAAGGAAAAGGGAGGTGGAATTATTGTTGGTGGTGAAAACTATGGACAAGGTTCATCCCGTGAACATGCAGCAATAGTTCCAATGTATCTTGGTATTAAGGCAGTAATTTCAAAGTCCTTTGCAAGAATCCATCGTGCAAATTTGATAAACTTTGGAATCTTGCCTTTAATCTTTTCAAATCCAGACGATTATGATAAAATTGAACAAAGCGATATTTTAGAAATAAAAGATTTAAAAGAGGCTGTTAAAGATATGCAGAAATATCAGATTATTAACAAATCAAAGGGAGTTGTAATTGAGGCTTACTCTAATTTGAACCAAAAAGAAAAAGAGCTGATTCTAAGTGGTGGACTTCTTCCTTATGTGAGAAAAAAAGTATTAAATCAGTAATTTTTTAATGAAGGCATTAATTATTGAGCCCGGAAAAGTAACATCACACTTTGTAGAAAATTTATTTGAAACCTACGGATTAACCACTGCTACTGCTAATAGTGCTAAAGAAGCTTTATCTTTGGTTGAAAAAGAACATTTTGATATTATTGTTATAGCAAAAGTGCTCCCAGATGGAGATGGTCTATTATTAGCTCAAAAATTGCGTAAAGATTTTAATCTTTCTATTCCTATTGTATTAGTAACAAGTGATGTTTCACAAGAATTAATTGAAAAAGCTTTTTCAGTAGGTATAACTCTAATTGTTCATCGTTCAAAAGTTCAGCTTTTGGAGAATTTTATAAGGTATTACTTTGCTCAAACAGATGAAAGAGTATCAGGTGCTAAAATTCTACTCGTTGAAGACTCTAGACAATATCAAAAGGTTCTGCAGAGTATTTTAATCACCCGCAAATACAATGTTGATTGTTGCAGAAGTGTTTCTGAAGCTTTATCTTTAATTGAAAATAACGAATATGACCTTTACATAATTGACCTTGTTTTAGCTGATAATGAATCAGGTCTTTACTTGGTTCACAAATTAAGAGAGATGACAGATAATATTGTTTTGCGCCCCATCTTAGTTCTTACTGGTTATGATGATTTAACAAGAAGAAGCATTTTATACCGTTTAGGCGTGAATGATTATATTATTAAACCACCCAATGAAATAGAATTTCTTGCCCGAGTATATAATTTGATAACAATGAAAAAGATTTACATGCAAATGTTACGTCATGAACGGATATTAAAAACAATGGCTTTGAAGGATAGCCTTACAGAAATTCCTAACAGACGGGCTTATGATGAAATTTCTAAGAAATATGTACAATTAGCTAAAAGAGAAAATATTTCGCTTTCAATCTTGGTAATTGACATTGATCACTTCAAAAGAGTTAATGATGAGCTTGGTCATTCAAAGGGCGATGAAGTTTTAAAAGCAGTTGCAATGGAAATATCTAAGTCAGTTAGAATAAGCGATTTTGTTGCAAGATATGGCGGAGAAGAGTTTGCTGTTTTGTTAATGAATTGTGTTTTGAAAGACGCAGCAGATGTAGCAGAAAAAATCAAGAAAAGAATAAGTCAGAATGTAAGCACTTCTTTAGGATCAATCACTGTGAGTATAGGCGTGTCACAAGTAAATCCCAAAGATGAAACCATAGAAAAAGCATTTGAAAGGGCAGATAAGGCTCTTTATCAAGCAAAACAACAGGGAAGAAATAAGGTAGTTGCTATATCTTAAGACTAAAATTTTTTATTATTTAAAAATTCCTTAGCTTTTTGTTGATATTGAGAGGATAATAAGCAACTGAGACAATCCAAAAAATGGCTATAGAAATATAGAAATTACTAAAACATTTTGAAAAATAGACATTTTTTACTGTCATTGGCAGTGAATCGTGGCATCAAAAAAGACAAGGTTGCTCTGGTACTGATTTAGACTCGCAGTAACGAAAAGACAAGAGCCTCTTGATGAGGAAAGGAATGTCATCGTATGATAAATATATGGACATTGCGAGCGATTTTATTTCAGAGGCTTACTTTCTTTTTATGAGATTGCTTCGGTAGACCACCGGTCTGCCTCGCAATGACTCCCTTCTTTCGTCATTGCGAGTCTGCTGTTTTATTTTTTCGTCATCACGAGGCTTGCGAAGCAAGCCGAAGTGATCTCTCTTAGCTCCTTAAAGAATTACCACGCTATCGCTTGGAACAGGTGGACTCGCAGACATCTATTTTTCGGAAATTACCCAAAAATAGAGATAGACACTCGTCACTGCGAGCCCCCTGTTGCGAGCGATAGCGTGGCAATCTGGGGCGAAGCAGTCTCTAATAAGGCTTTTTTGAAAAATAAAGTAGAGATTGCTTCGCATCCTTCGGATGCTCGCAATGACGGAAAAAAATACTTAATTTTCAAATGGTTATACCAATTATTGGATTTCTATCGCTATTTTTCGGAAATTAAATGAGTCTACAAAATAAAGATGAATTATGTTATAATTTACGAAATGTGTTTTTTATTGAAAAAACTTGATTTTTTAATGGTATTTTGCTTATTGTTAATTGCTGGATGTAGCATGCCAAAGATTTTGGTTTTAAACGATCCACTTACTGCAGAGGAGCATTTAATGATGGGGTTGAGTCGTGAAAAGGCAGGGCTCTTTGATGAGGCAATAAAGCATTATGAAGAAGCATCAAAGTCTGATGCAAGGGGTTTTCTTTTTTTAGGCAATCTTTATCTTAGTCAGAATAAATACGAGGAGGCGGAAAAAAATTATAAGAAAGCAATCAACAAGAATGATAAGCTTGCTGATGCATATAATAATTTAGCTTGGCTTTATTATCTCCAAGAGAGAAAACTTGATGAAGCAGAAAAATTAGTAAAAAAAGCCATAGAGCTTGAAATTAATAATCCCGATAGAGTTAAAATTTATGATGACACTTTAAGAAAAATTCAAAAATTAAAGGAAAATAAATCCACACAATAGGAGGTGCAGTTATGTTTAAGAAGTTGCTTTCAGTTTACTTAATTGTAGCAATTTTTGTAATTGGTTTTGTGCAGTCAGCGGGTGCTGCTTTTATTCCAACTGAAGTGACTCTTAACACAAAAGGTGAGGATTTACAGAAAATTCAAAAATTTCTTGAGATGAAAATAGTGTCCCAGAGGCTCAAAGATTTTGGATACTCTGAAAAAGAGATTATGGACAGGCTCAACAGCCTTGATGAGCAAACTTTGCACAATCTTGCATTGAAAATTGATGAACTGAAAGTTGCTGGAGATGCTGGATTGGCGGTTATATTAGCTCTTGTTATTATTGCTTTGGTTGTATTAATTATCAATCTTACTGGACACAGGGTTGTTGTAAAATAATTAAAATCTAAATTGAGCAATGTGTTATAAAACCTTTGTTAACATGTCATTACGAGCTTCACCGTTTATTCTTTTCCGTAATTGCGAGACAGACCGATGGAATGCCGAAGCAATCTCTTTTCTCATTTATAAAGAAGCGAGATTGCTTCAGGTGCTAAGCCTGTCGCAAGCCGAAAGCGTTGCGACCTTTCGCAATGACACATTTTTTTCCGTCATCACGAGGCTTGCAAAGCAAGCCGAAATGATCTCTCCGTTGGGAGAAAAAAGAAGAGATTGCTTCGCTTTGCTCGCAATGACAAATAGAGGATTGCAGAATTTAGGGAGAAATATGCTTGACAAAAGTATGTGTTCAATGATAAAAAATAAAAATTAAAAGGGTTTCAGTTTCTGGCAGTAAAACTGAAAAAAATTGTGACGAAAGGAGGTGACATAGTAAGATGAAGAAAATTTTAGCATTAGTACTTTCATTAATTCTTATGGTATCCTTTAGCTTTGCTTTAGGATGCAAAAAGGCAGAAGAGCCAAAGAAGCCTGAGGCACCAGCTCCTGCTCCTGCACCTGAGCAGAAGCCAGCTGAGGCACCAAAAGCTCCTGCTCCTGCACCTGAGCAGAAGCCAGCTGAGGCACCAAAAGCTCCTGAGGCACCAAAGGCTCCTGAAAAACCAGCTGAGAAAAAATAATTACTTAGCAGCCGAAGCAACATCGGAGAATCCGATGTTGCTTCAATATTTTTAAAAGTGTTAAAATTATTGAAAGAGTGGGTTATCCCACTCTTTTATTTTGAAGAGGTTTTGGATAATACTATGAATATAAAAGAACTAAAAGATTTAATAACGAATTACGCAAAAGAAATAAGTGAACAAGAAGGAGTAGAACTGGTGGATGTTGAGATCCACACAGGAGGAAGAGGTTTAATTTTGAGAATTTATATTGATAAAGAAGGTGGTGTTACAATTAAGGATTGTGAACAATTCTCAAGGGCAATGGAAGCTATTCTTGATGTTGAGGATCCAATAAAGAGTTCTTATGTTCTTGAAGTTTCATCGCCCGGTGCTGACAGACCTCTAAAAGAAAAAAAAGATTTTTTGAAGAATATAGGAAGGACTGTTAAAATTACTACTACTGAAAAAATAGCTGACAAGACATTTTTTATTGGGAAAATTATTGATGCAGGCGATGACTGGGTAAGAATTGAGATAAGTGAGCAGAGGGTCAAAGGAGTTAAAAAGAGGGAAAGAGGAGAGCTTTTATTTATTCCTTTGCATAAAATTTTAAAAGCACAAATTCAAATAGGGTAAGAAAATGGGAAAGGAACTTAAATTTTTAGCAGAACAAATAATGCGAGAGAAAGGTATCAGTAAGGATACAGTTATTGAATTACTTGAAACAGCCCTTATTTCTGCTATAAGAAAAAAGTACGGAAATAAATCATCAATTAAAATAAAGATTGATCCCAAGAGCTTTGACATAGGTATTTTTGAGGTGAAAAAAGTCGTTGAGAATGTGACTGACCCTGCTTCAGAAGTTTCTATTGATGAGGTAAAAGAAAAGTATGTGGACAAAGGTATTGGTGACACAGTTGAAGTGCCATTATCTATCCAAGATTTTGGAAGAATAGCAGCTCAAACCGCAAAACATGTGCTTTTTCAGAAAATTAAAGAGATTGAACGCTCTGTAATCTATGATGAATTCAAAGACAAAGTTGGAACCATTGTAAGTGGAACAGTTCTTAGAAAAGAAAATAACAATTTCTACATTCTCGTTGGAAATGCAGAAGCTATTTTGCCAGAAAAAGAGTTGTTACCTCAGGATAATTTAAAAAGGGGAGATATAATAAAGGCTTACATAGTTGAAGTGAAAAAAACTCCGAAAGAGCCTGTTATAAGGCTTTCAAGGACACATCCTAATTTTGTAAGAGCCTTATTTGCTCTGGAAGTTCCTGAGATTCAAGATGGGATAGTTGAAATTAAATCTATTGCAAGAGACCCCGGTGAAAGAACAAAAATTGCTGTTGCTTCAAAGGATCCATTAGTTGATCCTGTTGGAGCATGTGTTGGAATGAAAGGCACAAGGGTTCAGGCAATTGTGAGAGAATTGAAGGGTGAAAGGATAGATATAATTCCATACAGCGATGACATAAGTCTATATATTGCAAAAGCTCTTACTCCTGCAACAGTGCTAAAGGTTGGAATAAACGAATCTGAAAAAACAGCTGTTGTTGTAGTGGAGGATAGCCAGCTTTCACTTGCTATAGGCAAAAGAGGACAAAATGTAAGGCTTGCTTCAAGATTAACAGGATGGAATATAGATGTTTTAAGTGAATCCGAATATACAGAGATGAAAATTAAGGAAGCTGAAAAAACTCTGAAAGAATCCACCAAAAAAGATGCCCACAAAAATTAATGAAAGCAGATGGCTTAAATCTGCCAATTCAATACCTAAAGGGCGTAGGTCCTAAAAGGGCGACTTTTTTACAAAAACTGGGCATCTTCACAGTCAAAGATGCCCTTTATTATCTTCCCACCCAGTATGAAGACAGAAGAAACAAGAAAAATATAGCAGAAATAAGACCCAACGAGGCTGTATCTATTGAGGGCAAGATAGTTCAGATAAGTGAACTAAAACCGAGAGCTAATCTCTCAATAATAGAGGTAATTATTTCTGATGGAACAGGTTTTATCAAGGCTAAGTGGTTTAATCAGACTTATCTAAAAAGGATATTCAAGGAAAAGCAAAAAATAAAAATCTTCGGTAAGCCTCAGATTGACTACTGGGGAGCAAATTTAGAAATTTTAAATCCAGAGTATGAACTTTTAGAAGGAGAAATAAATTCAACAGAGCTTAAAATTCTTCCTGTTTATCGCCTAACCGAAGGTTTATCTCAAAAACAGATGCTTTCTGTGATTCGGAATGCCTTAGACTTTGGATTGCCTTTGCTTGATGATTTTGTTTCAGAAAAAATTGTTAGCAAACTATCTTTGCCTTCTCTGGATAAGGCATTGGAGTTTGTTCATTTCCCTCCATCCGAAATTGACATTGAAATTTTAAATGAATGGAAATCTCCTTTCCATCAAAGACTTATTTTTGATGAACTTTTTCTTCTACAGCTTGGCATTTTGCTAATAAAGCAAAACAGGCTTGCAGAGAAAGGAATATCCTTTAGCCCTTCAGGGAAACTTTTAAATGTATTTTTTGAAAAGCTTCCCTTTAAACTCACATCAGCACAGGAGAGGGTAATTAAGGAAATCCTTGAAGATATGAAAAAACCTATTCCTATGAACAGACTTCTTCAGGGAGATGTTGGTTCAGGAAAAACCGTGGTAGCTGTTTCAGCAATGCTTGCTGCAGTTGAATGTGGATATCAAGCAGCACTGATGGCACCTACCGAAATTCTGGCAGAACAGCATTATCTAAATATCTCCTCATTGCTAAAAGAGCTTCCTTTAAATATCATAATTTACACTTCCACATACAACAAACATGGAAATCTTATTGCTTCAGGTGCAGCAGATATAGTTATTGGCACACATGCTCTAATTCAGGAGGATGTTAGATTTAAAAAATTGGGACTGATCGTAATAGATGAACAACACAGATTTGGAGTTGTCCAGAGAGCTACTTTAAAGAAAAAAGGGATTAATCCTGATACCCTTGTGATGACAGCTACTCCCATCCCTCGCACAATGGCTTTAACTGTATATGGAGAGCTTGATTATTCTGTGCTTGACGAATTACCTGCTGGCAGAAAGCCTATTATTACAAAAATAGTCAATCCTGAGAATAAAAAAGTAGTTTATAAAATGATTGAGGAGGAAGTTAAGGCAGGTGGGCAGGTTTATATTGTATATCCTTTAATTGAAGAGTCTGAGGTTATGGATTTAAAATCTGCAACACAGGGATATGAGGCTCTTCAGAGGATCTTTCCAAAATACAAAGTAGGACTTATTCATGGCAAAATGCCTGCAAAGGAAAGAGACGAGGTCATGAAAGAATTCAGGCAGGGCAAAATTCATATTCTTGTTGCTACAACAGTTATTGAAGTAGGTGTGGATGTCCCAAATGCGACCTTGATGATTATTACACATGCTGAAAGATTTGGACTTGCCCAGCTACATCAGCTAAGAGGAAGAGTTGGAAGAGGTAGCAGACCGTCAAAATGCATCTTGATTCCTTACAAGCTGACAGAAGAGGCTAAGTTGCGTTTAAGTGCTTTGGTTAAATACTCAGATGGCTTTAATATCGCTGAAGAGGATATGAAAATAAGAGGTCCGGGAGAGATGTTTGGAGTGAAACAGTCTGGTATGCTGGATTTAAAGGTCGCAGATTTTATAAGAGACAGAGAAATGCTTGAGATTGCGAGGCAGGAGGCTGAAAATCTCTTAAAAGAAGACCCTTCCTTTAAATATTGTCCGCAACTTAAAGCCCAGTTGCAGGATTACTGGAAGGACAAAGTAGAAATATTTTTAACTGCTTAATTAATCTTCTAAAAATTCTTCAACAAAGATTTTTGCCTATCGTAAAATACCCCGAAGAGTCCCAACTGCTAACTCTTGATGAAGTGGTACTATGCATACTATTTGTTGTTCAGAAGTTTGTTTTTTTAAAAACAGCATGACTTCCCTTAATACGAACGATTTTAAATCCAAATTTTTCTAATTTTTTAATTAGTTCCTCCCCAGACATTCTTTTTAATTTAGACATTAACAAGAACCTCAAAGGTTGTGATAAAAGGCTTTGAAGATTCTGGAACAGGAGATTCTTCTAAATATGATTCTGTTGCTTCTTTTAAATTTATTAAAGCTTCTTCTATGTTATATCCCTGACTTACAGTGCCAACTTCTGGGCATTCAGCAACATAAATGTCGTCTTCCTTATAAATAATGGCTGTAAATATCTTTGGCTTTATATTTGCCTATTGTATTGAGATTATAAACAAAATAATATCTTGACTTTAAATTTTTCCACTTTTTTCATTTCTGATGGATTAAATTTGTGGGTTAATTACGGTGGGCATTTACTGCAGATGGAGGCAAAGAGAGAGGTTGAAAGATATCTGTCTCCTCTGTCTGGTAAAATTACAACAATTACGCCACTGCGAATTTCACTTGCCTTTTTTAAGGCAATGTTCATAGCAGCACCTGAGGACATACCAACAAATACGCCCTCAAGTAATGCAAGTTTTCTTGTTGTATCAAATGCTTCTTCGTCATTAACATTAATCTTCTCGTCAAGTTTTGAAGGGTCAAATATTTTAGGCACTATGCTTTCGGATAGATTTTTCAAACCCTGAATTCTGTGACCCGGAACAGGTTCAACTCCGATTATTTGTATATTGCTATTAAACTCTTTAAGGCGTTTGCTAACTCCCATTATTGTTCCGGTTGTTCCCATTCCAGCGACGAAGTGTGTGATTTCACCTTTGGTTTGCTCTATTATTTCGGGAGCTGTTGTCTCATAATGAGCTCTTATATTAGCCTCGTTGTCAAACTGATTTGGCATGTAATAGAGCTCGGGAGCATCTTCATAAATCTGGTGTGCAAGCCTTATAGCTCCATCTGTGCTCTCCTCGGCAGGTGTTAAAATGAGTTCAGCGCTAAGGGCTTCAAGAATTCTTCTTCTCTCAACGCTGACACATTTAGGCATTACAAGCTTAATTCTATATCCCTTTGCAGCTGCTATCATGGCAAGTCCTATGCCAGTATTTCCAGAGGTTGGTTCAAGAATAATCTTATCCTTTGTAAGAAGCCCCTTTTCTTCAGCGTCTTTTATAAGATAAAGGGCTGTGCGGTCTTTGATTGAACCTCCAGGATTTGCCCCCTCAAATTTTCCATAGAGGACAACTTTTGGATTCGGATTTATCCTGTCAAATCTTATAAGCGGTGTGTTTCCTATTATATCAATTACGCTCATTTGTTAATTATATCACAGACTTTTGAATTTTTTCCTTACTTCTTTAATCTTGCCACAAGAAAATTTGCCTTCTTGACATTTGCCTGTTATACATGACGGTCCTGCATCTTTAAATAGCAACGGTGCAATCTTTTTTGCCTGCCTCAACATTTCTGTTGCAAGCTCTCTAATTTCCCATTGAGCCCGATTGCAACAACGAACTCTGAAGAAATGAAGAAGTTCCCTTGCATTCATGGTTATTACAATCTTTGTCTCTGCTGCATTTGGCAACACAAATCTTGCATCCTGACGAGCAGCCTCACCTTTAAGCCCTTTGTCTTCCAATGCTTTTAGTAGCTTGCAGTAGTAATCATGGGCAGACTTCATTGCCTCAAGAAAAAGAGATTCCAACTCCTTGTCTTCCGCAATTGATGGCGGGACAACAAAATCAAAGCCCTTTTCTTCGCTGACATATCTTTGGGACTGCTGGCTGTATGATGCAATTCTATGTCTTACAAGTTGATGGGAACATGCACGTGATATACCTTCAACTGCGAATGTGAAACTCACATGTTCAAAAGGAGATAAATGCCCACTTTCCCTTAAAAGATTTATAAGTTTTTCTTTTTCCTCAATCGTTAGTTTTTCTTTTAACTCATCAATTCCTACAGGGCTGTAACAAAGTCTCGCAGACAGTGCAACTACTTCTTCAGGATTTGGTGTATGCGTAAGGATAGAAACTTTTAGAGTTGCTATCATATTACGCCCTTTGTTGAGGGTAAATCTTCTCCAGAAATATGAACGGCTTCCTTTAATGCCTTTGCAAATGCCTTAAAGACAGCCTCAATTACATGATGCAGGTCTTTACCATAGCGAACATTGATATGGAGTGTAATTTTTGCGTTATTTGCCAGTGCTCTGAAAAATTCCTCAAAAAGTCCGATATCAATATCCTTGATAAATCCCTTAAATGGGACATTATAGACGAGAAAAGCCCTTCCTCCTAAGTCAACTGATACCTCGCACAAGGCTTCATCCATTGGAATTGACGCAAAACCATATCTTTTAATTCCCTTTCTGTCTGAAAGCGCCTTTTCAATTGCTTGACCAAGCACTATGCCTATATCTTCTGTAAGATGATGATAATCTACATGAGTGTCACCCTTTGCATTCAGAACTAAATCAAATTTACCGTGAAATGAAAAAAGCTCAAGCATGTGGTCTAAAAAACCTACTGAAGTGTTAATACTATTTTTTCCTGAGCCATCTAAGTTAAGCTCTACTTTTATCTCTGTTTCTTTGGTTTTTCTCTCTACTGAGGCTTTTCTCATTTTTTATTCCTCTAAGATTTTCTTAAGGGTTTTTAAAAATTCATCATTCTCTTCTTTCGTGCCAATTGTAACCCTCAAAGCATTCTTAATTACAGAGGACATATCTCTGATAAGAATTCCTTCTTGCGTCAATCTCTGGTAAATCTCTTTGGAGTTTTTTGCTGTAAAAAATATAAAATTTGCCTCTGAGGGATAAACTTTTAATCCGCTCAGATTTGATAATTCTTTGAAAACCCTTTCTCTTTCTTTTATAATTAATCCCACGAATTTCTTTATTTCAGGATACATGTTGTTAAGAGCCTCTTTTGCAATATACTGAGTTAATGCATCAACATTGTATGGAAGCCTAACTTTGTTAATTTCATGAATAATTTCCTCATTGGCAATCAAGTATCCGACTCTTAATGCTGCAAATCCTATTTTGCTGAGAGTTCTTAGTATAATCAGATTTTCATAGTCTTTCAACAAAGGCAAAAATCCTCTCTCGTTGCTGAAAGGATAATATGCTTCATCAATTACAACAAGGGTGGAATTTTTTCTTGCAAAATCAATAACTTTCAAAATCTTATCCGATGAGAATGTGTTTCCTGTTGGATTATTAGGAGTGCTGAGAAAAATCAATTTCGGCTTTTTTATTTTAATTTGCTCTATTATTGCTTTTTCATCTATATCAAAGGAATCATCAAGCTTTGTCTCTATTGTTTCAACTCCGATACTTTTTGAAATTATGCCATACATTACAAATGTCGGAACAGGATAAAGCACTGGTCCGCCAAAAGTAAGAACTAAGTAATAAATCAATTCGTCTGAGCCATTTCCAATCATTATGTTTTTGTATGAAATCTTGAACTTTTTACCTATGGCTTTTCTGAGTTCAATAGCTTCAGGGTCAGGATACCTGTTCAGTGGTATATTTATTTCCTTTACAATCTGCTCTATTTTAATTGGAAATGGAGACTCATTGGCATCAAGTTTGATTCTGCAAGGAATTTCTTTTGCCTGATAGGCTTTAAGTTTTTTTACATTGTCTCTAACAATTGCTCTAATGTTAAATTTTTTCATAGATTTTTATGATAAGTTGCCATTTTAAATATTGTCAACTGGTATGCTCTGAGATTATAATACAAGCTTATGGAGCTTGATTTTTTTAGAAACATCGGAGAGATGCTATACAAGAGAATTTCTTCCTCTAAACCTCAGTTTAACAAAACATCACTCGGCAGGGGCGCATCTGGTGATATGACTTTCCCGATTGATAAATTGGCAGAGGACATGATAATTGAGAGCTTTGAAAAGGAAGGCTTTAGCTTTAATATAATTGCAGAGGAAAGAGGAACAAAAATACTCAAAGATAACAACTTCACTCTCATTATTGACCCTATTGATGGAAGTAAAAATGCTGTCTCAGGAATACCGTTTTTTTCCACATCAATTGCAATAACAGACGGAACTGAGCTGAACAGTCTCAAATTTGGATATATAATAAATCTTACAAATGCTGATGAATTTTATGCTCAAAGGGATAAAGGAGCTTTTTTTAATGGTGAAAAAATTATTCCGCAGGAAAATGAAAAATCAATAATCGTTGCCTTTGAATCATCAAACCCTTATTCGGGAATTCAAAAAATACTGCCTTTATTTAAAATCGCAAGCAGAGTTAGATGTTACGGAAGTACAGCCCTTGACCTTGCGTATCTTTCAATAGGAGCAATAAGCATTTTTGTAACAGCCACTCCTTCAAGAATTTTTGATTTCTCTGCTGGAATTTTGATTGCTAAGGAATCAGGTGCTTTGATTAGAGATTTAGATGGGAAGCCAATTGAAACCTTGCCTGTTAAATTTGATACAAAAACCACTCTTCTTGTATGTGGCAATGAAACTCTTTACTCCAAAGCAATCAAAGCATTAGGGAAGGAATGAGCCATTCATCAACAAAAAAGCTTGGCATTACACTTTTTATTACTTTTTTAATCTTTGTTGCTGAATTAGTTGGTGGAATATTAAGTAACAGTCTTGCCCTGTTAAGTGATGCAGCCCATGTATTTACTGATTCCTTTGCCCTTATTTTAAGTCTAATTGCTTCATTGATAATGCGAAGACCTTCTGGTAAAAGAGCAACCTATGGTTATCAAAAAGTCGGAATACTCGCAGCCCTGATAAATGGAGTGAGTCTTATTATAATCGCATTAATGATATTCCTTGAAGGCTACAAAAGACTCGTTAATCCTCCTTCAGTTGACTATCAGATTATGCTACCTGTAGCAGTTTTTGGATTTATAGGGAATCTCGTCATGGCACTGATATTGGGACACAAACACGAGGATTTGAATATAAAAAGTGCGTGGTTGCATGTATTGGGTGATACATTGTCCTCAGCGGGCGTAATAATTGCAAGTATTATTATTACATACACAGGATGGCTTGTAATTGACCCTCTTGTGAGCTGGTTTGTTGGGTTCATTATCATCTTCGGTGGAATCAGAGTGGTAAAGGAATCATTCTCAATTTTCCTTGATTTAGTGCCAAAAGGACTTGATTTAATTGAAATAATTGAAAAAATAAGAAAAATTAATGGCATTGTGGATGTCCATGATGTCCACATCTGGTCAATTGGATATGGAATACCTGCATTTTCAGCACATGTTGTGGTAAATGCTCAGCTTCTAAGTGAGGCTGATCAAATCAGAAAAGAGATTGAAAAAGAGCTTATAGAATTTGGCATCAAACACATTGTAATTCAAGTGGAAAGTGTAAATTGTATAAATAATAGTTTATATTGCAAAGTTGAGGAATCACACCATCATTAATCTTTTCAGTTTCTTATCAATACATGATTTTTCAAATACGGCTTCGTTTCCTTATCGCTTTTTGCCCCACACTGTTATCGCAAGCCTGTCTGTTGCGAGCGAAATACCCATACATTCACTGCGAGACTCCAAATAAGGCGAAGCAGTCTCTAATTAGTGACTGGTGATTGGTGGATGGTGAATAGTGAATGGAATCTTTTTCACTATAATTGCGATTCCAAGCAAAGCGAGACAATTTCTCTTTTCTCTTTCAACAAGGCATGAGATTGCTTCGCATGCTTCGGATGCTCGCAATGACAGCAAAAAATACTTAATTTTCAAATGGTTATACCAATTATTGGATTTCTATCGCTATTTTTGGATTTTTGAGGAATTGTATACTCTTATGATAGTATATTTTAATGATTTTTGAATCTGCATATTTAAAGATTTCTGAGCAAGAGTTCAAGGAAAAAATTGAAAAAGCCTTTGAAATAATCAAAAACTGCACTCTTTGTCCAAGAAATTGTAATGTTGACAGAACAAAAGGACAAAAGGGATTTTGTAAAATTCTTGATAAGCCTTTTGTCTCAAGTTGGGGACCCCATTTTGGAGAAGAAAGACCTCTTGTTGGAAGATATGGCTCTGGCACAATATTTTTTGGATTTTGCAATTTAGGTTGTGTTTATTGTCAAAATTGGACAATAAGCCATCTTGGAGAAGGAGAGGAAATCTCTTATGATGAGCTTGCTTCAGTTATGATTTATCTACAAAATCTTGGTTGCCATAACATAAATTTAGTTACTCCAACTCATCAGGTTCCTCAAATAATTAAAGCAATTTATATTGCAAGGGAAAATGGACTTAGAGTTCCAATTGTTTACAACTGCGGTGGATATGAGGCATTGGAGACACTCAAGATTCTTGATGGAATAGTTGACATTTATATGCCTGATTTTAAATATGCCGATGACAAACTTGCTGAAAAATACTCAAAGGTGAAAAACTATGCATTTTATGCAAAACAGGCAATTAAAGAAATGCAAAGGCAGGTAGGAGATCTTATTATAAACGAAGAAGGAATTGCACTTAGAGGCATACTTATAAGGCATCTTGTGCTTCCAAATAATATTGCTGGAACTGAAGAAGTTGTAAAATTCATTGCTGAGGAAATCTCAAAAAACACTTACATAAACATAATGGACCAGTACAGACCATGCTGGCATGCAGATGATTATCCTGAGCTTAACAGAAGAATAACAAACAAAGAATTCAATGATGCAATAAATATTGCACTTAAGTATGGATTAAAAAGAATTGACTGTCTTCTTTATTCAAAATATTACAGATTCTGGGAACTATGAAATTTCTATCACCTCTGGAGTCATTGTTTCAAGATCAAGTAACATAAATGTAGCTTTTCCATAAAGCCAACCACATGCCTCACCAGGATTAAGGATTAAAGTATTTCCAATTTTTCTAATGTCAACCTCATGCATATGTCCATAAACAATCACATCAAACTTTCCTGACAGGGCAAGCTCTTCAAGTAATTGTGGTTCATGCATAAGTGCAAACTTTTTACCTGCTATTTCAAAAGTTCTAATTCCTTTCTGAATTCTGTCTCCATACATTTTCTTAAGCAAAAGAACCTCACCGTCATTGTTTCCAAAAACTCCGTAAAAATCTCCTTCAAAATCCTTAAAAAGTCTCCAAGTAAATGGAGCTACAAAGTCACCTGCATGAATTATAGCCTTAACATTTCTTTCTCTTAAAATATTCAAAATTTTTCTTATGTTATCCATGTGGTCATGGGTATCAGAAATAATTGCCACTACCATTTCCTTCCTCCAGCTTTATATAAATTTCTCCAAATGTTTGCTCCTGATAGGCTTTGACTAATTTGAGCCTTAAGAGTTCAAGCAAGGCAAGGAATGTAACTATAATCTCTATTTTAGTTTTTTTATTATACTCTCCAAACAGTTCGTAGAAGTTAGCTGATTTTTTGTTGTTTAAAAAATCAAGGATATAATTTATCTTGTCCTCTACTTTCACAGTGTCCTGAGGAATGTAGATTTTTGGTTCAGGTCTGTCAAGCAATCTTTTGAGAGCTGTTAAAAGGTCAAAAATGTTAAGTTCAGTGAGCAGAACTTCTTCATCCTCTTTTTCAGTTTTTCTTGAAAAGGCATTTGACCATATCTTGTATCTTTCCTTGAAGTAAGTGGTGCAATTTTTAATTTTTTCGTATTCAACTAACTGCTCAACAAGTTCCTGCCGAGGATCCTCCTCTTCCTGTTCATTTTCCTCCTTTGGCAGTAACATTTTAGATTTGATGTAAATCAAAGTTGCAGCCATAACAAGAAATTCAGAGGCAATTTCAATGTCAAGCTCTTTCATAAGTTCAAGATACTCTAAGTATTGCTTAGTTATCAAAGCAATCGGGATATCGTAAATATCAATTTTGTTTTGTTTAATTAAATGCAGAAGTAAATCCAGCGGTCCTTCAAACAAGGGTAAGGCTATTTTAAGAGACATGCTATATTTTAGCAAATTTTTAAGTAATTCCCAAAATAAATGAGAACTCTACACTGTAAAGAGAGATACTTTCAGCTTGCTTTGCAAGTCTTGTGATGACAAAAAGGAGCTTCATTACGAGGGCTTCCACTCATCGTCATTGCGAACGAAGCGAGGCAATCTCGCCTTTTTCCCCTGCAAAAAGGAGATCACTTCGGCTTGCTCTACAAGCCTCGTGATGACGGATAATAATAAATGGCAGGGTTGCCATGACGTATTAACAGGAGGTCTATAAAAAATCGTTAAATTTAGGTCTGTATTTGTTATTTCAGCTTACCATTCAAGTTCTTTTTTCAAAAGCTTATCATAAATATCTCTTGGTAAAAAGCAGGTTTTATGTAAACCTTCAGTGTAAAGCTTGGTTTTAACTTTGACCGGCTTTCTTATTTCTCTTGGGTCAAGGGATTTTGAGCCAACTGAAAATGTCCACCAGTTTCCTGCATATGTTGCGATGTTTGCTGTGTATAAATCAACTATTGGGAAGATTAGTTTCATGGAATTTTGAACTTCATATACAAGCTCTTTATGGAAAATAAGTGATTCTGATAGACTTACAAACATTCCATTTTCTGTAAGGGCATTTCTTACTGATTTGAAGAATTCAACAGTGAAAAGGCTTTTTGCAAAACCTATTATATCAGTGGAGTCTACAATGATGACATCAATTGAATTCTCCATCTTTTTTATAAACTCTGCTCCATCCATGCATTTTATCTCAACTCTTGGATCATCAATGGCACTTGATACAGTAGGGAAAAACTTTTTTGAGACATTGATTACTTCCTCATCTATTTCAACAAAGTAAACTTTCTGCACACTTTCATGTTTCAGTACTTCTCTTACTGCTCCACCATCTCCTCCACCAATTACAACAACGGTTTTTGCTTCAGGATGGGAATGCATTACCACATGTGTAAGCATCTCATGATATATAAATTCATCCTTTTCAGTAAGCTGTACTACATTGTCCAAAACAAGGATTCTTCCGAAATAGGGATTTTCCAGCACCATTATTTCCTGATAAGGGCTTTTTCCTTTGTAAAGTATTTTTTCAACCTCGTAAACATATTGAATTGGTGCATAAGGGTCTTTTTCAAAAAATCTTATCATTGCTTTCCTCCTAAATTAAAAATGTTTTCGGTATAGAAAATCCGTTAAACTCGGATGCATAGGAGATGGTGTATGCTCCTGCGGATAAAATCAATATCAAACTTCCCACATCTGGCTCAGGCAGCATTACGCCTTTGTCAATGACATCAAAGCTGTCACAGCTTGGACCTGCAATAGTCCATTCCTTTTCATCTCCTCTGCTTCCAACAATATATTTATACTTAATTCCTCCTATGCTTTCCATAAGTCCATTAAAAACGCCCACATCAATATAAAGCCAATTTTCATCGGTCCTTTTTGCTTTCCCAATGATTTTTGAGACAAAAACTCCTGCATCACCAATTACTGCTCTTCCTGGTTCAATAAATATCTCAGTTTCAGGAAAGTATTCTTGAAGAAAGGTATTTATTTTCATTTCAATCGTTTCTATATCAGGAACTTTTTTCAGATACTCTATCGGATATCCTCCACCAATGTTTAACATTTTTATTTCTATGCCTTCTTTTTCAACTAAGTCTTTGACCTGACGAGCTTTAACTATTGCTGTATGCCAGTTGTATATGTTGCTACACTGTGAACCAACATGAAATGTTATTCCAATAGGCTGAAGACCATTTTTTTTCGCATAAATTAGAAGCGATACAGCTTCTTCCAACTCTACTCCAAATTTTTTGCTCAGGGGCCATTCACTGCCTTCGTTGGGAACAGTGAGCCTTATGTAAACTTTTTTTCCGGGAGCGTACTTTGCGAGTTTGTTAACTTCTTCATACGAGTCAAAGGCATAATAGTCAACACCGTATTCAACTGCTTCTTTTAGAAATTTAAATGTTTTTATAGGATTGCTTGTAATTATTCTGTCTGGAGAAACATCAAGTTCTTTTAGAATTGCAAGCTCTCCCTCTGATGCGATCTCAAACCCTATGTTGAAATCGTTTAAAAATCTTAAAACTTCAATTGCAGGATTTGCCTTTACAGCATAAAAAACTCTTGAATTTGTTATTCCCTTTCCAATAACTGATATTTTTTTTCTTAAAACCTCTCTATCAATCAAAAGATACGGAGGCTCATCATCATGAGATGCAATCCAGTTAAGAACTCTATCCATCATTTCTTTTTTGAAAGTTTCCATAACTTAAATTTTAGCATAAATATGCTAAAATAAAAAATGGAAGATGGGGTATTAGATAGTTTACGGGAAGAAATAGACAAAATTGATAAACAGATTCTTAAGCTTCTCAACAAAAGGGCAAATATCGCACTTAAAATTGGTGAAATAAAAAGACAAAAAGGCCTTCAATTCTTTGACCCTGTCAGAGAAAAAAAACTGATAAACAATCTTATAACTCAGAATAAAGGTCCGTTTTCTGATGAAACAATAAAACACCTTTTCAGAGAAATTCTATCAGCTACTTTGTCATTACAAGAATCTCAAAAAATCTCATATTTAGGACCTGAGGGCACTTTTACCCATCTTGCAGCAATTAAATATTTCGGAAGTTTTGCACAGTTTGAACCACTTGATACAATAAAGAGCATTTTTGAGAGTGTTGAAAAAGGAACGAGCAAATTTGGAATTGTTCCAATAGAAAACTCAAATGAAGGTACTGTGACCCTTACCCTTGATATGTTTATGCAATATGAGGTGAAAATCTCTGGTGAAATCATTATTCCAATATCCCATCATCTGCTTTCCATTACTGGTGACAAGGAAAAAATAAAAAAAATCTACTCCCATCCCCATGCAAGAGCTCAGTGCAGAGAATGGTTAAGCAAAAACCTTCCCAATGTTCCGTTTTATGATGTTGCATCCACAGCAGAGGCAGCAAAGCAGGCATCCCTTGATGAGGAAGTTGCTGCTATAGCAAGTGAGTTTGCTGCAACACTATATGGGCTTAAATTTGTTGCAAAGCATATTGAAGATTACAAAAATAACTTTACGAGGTTTTTTATACTCAGTAAAAGTTTTCCTCAAAAGACTGGCTCAGATAAGACTTCCATAATGTTTTCCTTACAAGACAGGCCCGGAGCCCTTTACAATGCCTTGAAACCTTTTAAGGATGCGAATATTAATCTCACAAAGATAGAATCAAGACCTGCGAAGATGAGAAAGTGGGAATACATATTTTTTGTTGATTTTATTGGTCATATAGATGATGATAAAGTGCAGGAAACTCTCTCAAAAATAAATAAGTACTGCATAGAGCTTGTCCATTTGGGGTCTTATCCTATTTACGAATAAAGGAGGAGTGTATGATTAAACCACTACCATATGTAGAGAAAATTCAACCCTATGTCCCGGGAAAACCGATTAAGGAAGTAGAAAGGGAACTTGGAATTAAAAAATGTTACAAGCTTGCATCTAATGAAAATCCATTAGGTCCATCTCCAAAGGTTATAGAGGCTATAAAGGAGTTTCTCTCAAATCCTGAAGAACTTGCCAGATATCCTGAAGGTTCAGGATACTATCTGAAAAACGCCCTTTGTGAAATTTTTAGTAAAAAAGGAGTAAAACTCACACACGACGAGATTATTCTTGGCAATGGTTCCAATGAATTGCTTGATATTGCAGTGAAGACTTATTTAGGACCGGGGGATGAGGCTATTATGGCTAAGCCTTCATTTATCGTTTATGCAATGGCAGTAACAGCGCAAGGAGGAGTTGCTAAGGAAGTTCCGCTTAAGGACTGGAGGCATGACCTTGAGGCAATGCTTGAACAAATCACCGAGCGCACAAAAATTATATTCATCGCCAATCCTAACAATCCAACAGGAACAATGAACTACAAGGATGAGTTTAAAAAATTCATGCAAAAGCTTCCAGACAACATTCTTGTTATTGTGGACGAGGCATACTATGAATATGTAAGCTCTTCTGATTATCCTGACACAATTAAATATTTCCTTGATGGCAGGGATATTTTGATTCTCAGAACATTTTCTAAAGCCTATGGCTTGGCGAGTTTAAGAATTGGCTATGGAATAGCAAACAAAGAAATTATAAAAGACATGAATAGAATCAGAGAACCATTCAATACAAACACAATCGCTCAGATTGCAGCAGAGACAGCGCTTAGGGATGAGGAGCATCTGAAAAAAGTGCTGGAGATTAATGAATCAGGAAAAAAATATCTTTACAAAGAGCTTGACAGCATTCAGCAAATCAAGTATCTTCCCACAGAGACGAACTTTATCTATATAATTCTTCCCAGTAATATATCATCAAAGGAGGTATTTGAGTTTCTGCTAAGGGAAGGAGTAATTATTAGACCTGTTGGACCAAATGAGATAAGGGTTACTATTGGTTTGCCAGAAGAAAACGAGGCATTCATTAAGGGATTTAAAAAATTTCTAAAAATATAGGAGGGAAATCATGGATATTATTGTATTAAAGCCAGATGCAACAGACGAGCAAATTGAGAGAATTGTCAAAAAGCTTGAAGCAAAGGGGCTAAAACCTCATATCTCAAGGGGAACAGAGAGAACCATCATTGGAGTTATAGGAGATACTTCAAAGGTAACAGAGGATGAAGAGAATGCTATAAGAGCAATTCCTGCGGTAGAAGAGATTGTAAGAATTTTGAAACCCTATAAGCTTGCAAGCAGAGATTTCAAGAAATCAAACACCATAATTAAGGTTGATGATCTTGAAATAGGTGGCAAAAAAGTTCATGTTGCTGCTGGTCCCTGTGCAGTTGAAAACAGGATTACTCTTCTTGACATAGCTGAAAAGATAAAGGCTGCAGGTGCTACCTTTTTACGGGGAGGAGCTTTTAAGCCACGCACATCTCCATATTCTTTTCAGGGGCTGGGAGTTGAAGGTCTTAAATATCTGAAAGATGCTAAAGAACGAACAGGACTACCTGTCATAAGCGAAATAATGGACCCAAGAGACATTGATGTGATGCTTGATTATGTTGATATTCTTCAGATAGGAACAAGAAACATGCAGAATTTCAAACTTCTCATGGAAGTGGGCTCAGTTGACAAGCCCGTGCTTCTTAAAAGAGGAATGTCTGCTACAATCAAAGAGCTTTTAATGGCTGCTGAATATATTCTTTCAAGGGGAAATGAAAATGTAATTCTTTGTGAAAGGGGCATAAGAACCTTTGAGACAAGCACAAGAAACACCCTTGACCTTAGTGCTGTTCCTCTTTTAAAGTCTTTAAGTCATCTTCCTGTAGCAGTTGATCCAAGTCATGGAGTTGGCAAGAGAGATTTGGTAATTCCTATGGCATTAGCAGCAGTTGCTGCAGGTGCAGATATGTTATTGATTGAAGTCCATACAAATCCGGAAGAGGCTTTATCAGATGGAGAACAATCTCTTACTCCTCAGATGTTTAACGAAATGATGCAAAGGGTTGCTGCTGTTGCAAAGGCAGTTGGAAGGGAATTTTAAGCTTGGTGAGCAGTGGATATTAGTTAGTGGTTGGAAAAGTGTTATTTAATAAAGTTTCAATTATTGGCGTTGGACTGATTGGTGCATCACTTGCACTTGCTATTAAAGAAAAGGGGGGCTCTCCCAATATAATTGGTTATGGAAGAAGTGAAAAAAGACTGAGAGAAGCAAAATCCCTCGGTATAGTTGATCATTTCACTTTGTCCTTAGAAGAAGCTGCTGATGCAGACCTCGTGGTTCTTGCTACGCCAATTGGAACATTTGAGGAGATTGCAAGAGAGATTTGTAAATTTTTGAAACAGGATACGATAGTTATTGATGTAGGCAGTGTAAAGGCTCAAGTGGTAAATAACCTTGAAGAAATTATTGGTGACAAAGCTTATTATATTGGAACTCATCCAATTGCAGGCTCAGACAAAACAGGCTTTGAACATGCTAAGGCAGATTTATATGAAGGTGCAAGGGTTGTCATTACGCCTACAGAGAAGACGCATAATCCCTCATTGAAGAAGATTAAGAAAATGTGGGAAAGAGTTGGAGCTGTCGTTGAGATTATGCCTGCTGATGAACATGACAAAATATATGCCCTTGTAAGTCATATGCCCCATCTTTTAGCCTTCTCCCTTGTAAACACAGTTGCTGAAGTAGACAGCACATTTCTTAAATATGCTGGAAGTGGATTTAAGGATACAACAAGAATAGCAAAGAGTAGTCCAGAAATATGGAAAGACATTTTTTGCATGAATAGGACAAACATTATAAAAATGCTTGATGTTTTTATAGATAATCTCCATACAGCAAAAAAAATGCTTGAAGATAATTCGGAAGAAAAAATAGCAGGTTTCATTCAAAAGGCTAAAATCTTGAGGGAGAGCATTGATGCATCTTCTCATAATTCAGAGAGATAAAAGGGAAAATATTCATAATTTGCGTATTTTAGGCTGAATTTTGCGTTTTTTCTGTGACATCGGAGGCATCTTTTTACCTCGTCAGTGCAATTTGTTCCTTTTCTTCATTGTAGTGCTTTTCTTCCTGATCATTGCGAGGCTATTATTCTTCTGTCATTGCGAAGGTGTCTTTTTTAGTCATTGCGAGGGCACGCAGTGCCCGAAGCAATCTCGCTTTTTTCTACTCTGGCTTACTTCGCGGTTACGGAAAAAATACACGGACAGGCTTGCCATAACTCATGCCTATCTACTTTAGTCACAATGAAAATTACTTTTTTCGCTTAACTATGTTAAAATAAAGAGTTTAATAGAAAATGAGCGAGCAGAGTTATTTTCATGATATTCATGAAGAGTGCGGTATCTTCGGGATTTATGGACATCCTGAAGCAGCCAATTTAACTTATCTTGGACTTTATGCCCTTCAGCACAGGGGACAAGAAGGTGCTGGTATTTGCTCATCTGACGGCAGTAAGCTTTATCTTGAAAAGTCATTAGGACTTGTGGCTGAAATTTTCAATGAGAAGGTGCTTAAGAACCTCCCTGGACACATTGCCATTGGACACAATAGATACTCAACGACAGGCTCAAGCACTTTAGAGAATGTTCAACCATTGGTTGCCTCGTATAGTTTAGGAAGTATTGCAATAGCCCACAATGGTAATCTTATTGATATTGATGAGATGAGGAACAGACTTGAAAGGGATGGTGCAATATTTCAAAGTACATCTGACAGTGAAATAATTCTTCATCTGATTGCAAGGGCAAAAAATGGCTCTGTCTATGAAAGAATTGCAAATGCTGTAAGGCAGGTATCAGGTGCTTTCTCCCTATTGCTTTTGACTGAAAAGGACTTAATTGCTATAAGAGACCCTTACGGTATAAGACCCCTATGTTTAGGACAGCTACAGGATGCCTATGTAGTAGCCTCTGAAACATGTGCCTTTGATTTGATTGGTGCAACATACATAAGGGATGTTAATCCCGGAGAGATGCTTATAATTAATGAAAATGGTTTGGAGTCAATAAAAATCTTTAACTCAACAAAAAGGGCTCACTGTGTTTTTGAGTTCATATACTTTTCAAGACCTGACAGTTATATTTTTGATAATATATGCGTAAATACTATCAGAAAAGAACTTGGCAGACAGCTTGCAAGGGAACATCAGGTGGATGCAGATATAGTAATTCCTGTGCCCGACTCAGGAGTGCCAGCAGCAATAGGATATTCTGAACAAAGCGGAATACCCTTTGATTTTGGATTAATAAGAAATCATTACATCGGCAGAACATTCATAGAGCCAAAGCAAAGTATCAGGCACTTTGGCGTAAAAATCAAGCTAAATCCAGTGAGGGAAGTTTTAAGGGGCAAAAAAGTCGTGGTAATTGATGATTCAATTGTCAGAGGAACAACTTCCAAGAAAATTGTAAAAATGATAAGAGAGCTTGGTGGTGCAAAGGAAGTCCACATGAGAATCAGCTCTCCTCCTACAATTGGTCCTTGCTTCTATGGCATAGATACTCCAACAAGGCAGGAACTAATTGCATCTTCCCATAAAATAGAAGAAATCAGAAAATACACTACAGCAGACACGCTGGGTTATTTGAGCTTGGAAGGTCTAAAAAGGATTATTCCAAATTCTGACCTATACTGCATGGCTTGTTTTACATGCAAATATCCAATAGAGTTTAAATTGAAAAAACTTTCCCAGCTGGAGCTTTTTGAATGAATCTTAAAGCCCTTGAAAATATCTTTAAAATAAACCTGAAAACCAAGCCCCATGAAAAAGTGCTTATATTCACTGATTTAATCAGAGACGATGAAGCCCTTTCTCCCAAAGAAAAAAGCAGAAGAGAGTCACTGCGATATGTTGCATTGACTTTGCAAAAAATTGGCAAAGGATTTTGCAAAGATATCCTGTATTTTGAATACCCCTCGCTTGGCTCACACGGAATTGAACCTCCTGAAGAACTCTGGAAACTTGCATTTGGTAATGAGGCGCTAGAGGAAATCAAGCAAACAGGATTATGGGAAAAACTTCTTGCAAAGGAGATAGGCAAAAAAGAGCTAAATATGATAAAAGATGTTATCAAAGCCCATAAAGCCTCTGCTGTAAATGCTGTTGTAGCGCTTTCCAATTTCTCAACAAGCCACACAAATTTTAGAGACCTCTTAACAAAATGCTGTGGCACAAGATACGCAAGCATGCCTCTTTTTGATATAGCTATGCTTGATGGCGCAATGAATGCTGACTGGAAGGCAGTGCATCGCAGAGCTTTGGAGCTGAAGGGCATTATTGATGAGGTTGACGAGATACAAATAGAATCGCCAAATGGCACAAAAATAAAGCTTTTCAAAGGCAGAAGAAAGGTTCACATTGACTCAGGAATTTTATCCCGCAAAGGAGCATTCGGAAATCTTCCAGCTGGAGAAGTTTTTCTTGCACCATTAGAAGGTACTGCAGAAGGAATTCTCGTTATAGAATGGGCTCCTACGCGAAAGCTTGACTCACATTTGATTTTGAAAGTTGAAAAAGGCATGGTTGTCTCAGTTGAAGGAACAGAGCCTTACAAAGAGGAGCTTGAAAGTAAGCTCAATGAAAGGCATGAAAACAGAAACATTGCAGAGCTTGGAATTGGTGTTAACGATAAAGCAACGCATCCAGACAATATTCTTGAGTCAGAGAAAATTTTAGGCACAATTCACATAGCTTTGGGTGACAACTCATCCTTTGGTGGAAAAGTAAGGACATCCTTCCATCAGGATTTCATCTTTTTTGAACCCACAGTCTATGGCATTAAAAATGGCAAAAAAGTAAAGATATTGCCCCTTTAATGCCCATGAAAGAGCCAATGGAGATTGACGAGTTTTTCATGAAAAGGGCTCTATCGCTTGCCAAAAGAGCCAATTGGAAAACATCTCCCAATCCAATGGTAGGTGCGGTCATAGTAAAAGACGGAAGAATCATCTCAGAGGGATATCACAAAAAAGCAGGCTTGCCCCATGCAGAGGCAGAGGCAATAATCAAAGCTCAGGAGTCTCTATCAGGTGCAACTCTTTATGTCACCCTTGAGCCATGCTGTCACACAGGAAAAAGGACACCTCCATGCACTGATGCAATAATAAAAGCGGGAATTTCAAGAGTTGTAATCGCAATGAGAGACCCTAATCCAAAGGTCTCTGGACGAGGAATTGATATACTTCGTTCTCACGGAATTGAGGTAACAGAAGGCATATTTGAAAACGAAGCAAGAAAGCTCAATGAGTTTTACATAAAATACATAACCACTAAAACACCCTTTGTAATTCTCAAAATAGCAATGACTCTTGACGGAAAAATAGCCACTCCAGAGGGCGAGTCAAAGTGGATAACATCTGAAAAATCAAGGCATCTTGTGCATCAGCTCAGGTCAAGGGTTGATGCATTACTTTCAGCCTACGGCACAGTGCTTAAAGACAATCCCCGTTTTACTGCGAGAATAAAGAATGGCAAAAATCCAACAAGAGTAATCATTGACCCGGAGCTTAAAGTTCCATTGGATTACAATGTTTACACTCTCCCTCCCAAAACCATTGCTGTTGTGCATGAAAGCATGAAAAACAATACAAAATCAAAGAAGCTTCAAGAAAAGGGCGTTGAAATTTTATATTTTTCCACTGAGAAAGTAGACCTCAAGTGGCTTATGCAGGAGTTAGGCAAAAGAGAAATAACATCTGTTCTAATTGAGGGAGGCTCATCTTTAAACTCCTATGCCCTATGGAGCGGAGTGGTAGACAAAGTCATGGTTTTCATTGCTCCCAAAATCATAGGAGGACTCCATTCTTATCCTTCAGTTGGTGGAAAATTATACAAAAAAATTTCCGAAGCCTTTGAACTCCAAAACATCAGCCTCAAACGAATCGGCAACGACATTCTTATTGAAGGCTATCTGAAATTAGCATAAGTAACGCAACCTCGCCGAGAAACCTTTTTGTCATTTTTTTCCGTCATTGCGAAAATTTTATCCGTCATTGCGAGCCTCACCGAAGGTGAGGCGTGGCAATCTCGTCTTTTACCTTTTACGTCTCACGTCTCACATTTTACGAATACTTAGAGACTGCTTCGCCACATTGAGTGGCTCGCAGTGACACACTTCACCGTCATTGCGAGGCATCCGTAAGGATGCCGAAGCAATCTCTGAAATTGCCACGCTGTAGCTCTGTAGCACTGTCGCTCTATGGCACTATGACGGGGAGATTGCTTTGTCGCTTCGCTCCTCGCAATGACTGAAAAAGGTGGTCATTGCGAGAATCCGAAGGATGCGAAGCAATCCCATGCCTTGTTGAAAAAGAAAAGAAAAATTGTCTCGCTTTGCTTGGAATCGCAATTATAGTGAAAAAGATTCCATTCACAAATCACCATCCACCAATTACCAGTCACTAATTAGAGACTGCTCCGCCCCAGATTGCCACGCTATCGCTCGCAACAGGGGGGCTCGCATTGACAGTGTTGCGCATGAAAAAACGAGATTCCTTTGGGTACTGACGCACCCTCGCAATGACGAAAAAGAAAATCTTTTCCACTCACAAGAAAAGGGTTCGCAATGACTAAAAAATTCAAAAAGTTTTTGAGGATTTGTAAATTAGTGTGGTAAAATTTTAATTTAAAGTTAGATTGTGCGATTAGTAAGTGTCATTGCGAGAGTAGCGAAGCGATCTCGTCTTTAAGTTTGCTTCTTAGTTTTTCGAACTACTCGCAATGACAACTTAACAAAGGTTTTATAAAAATCGCTCAATTTAATGTTAAAGTTAAAAATGAGGAGGAAGAATGTTAATCATTGGTGAAAGATTAAGTATAATTTCAAAAACTGTGCGTGAGGCAATACAAAAAAGGGATAAAGAACCAATTCAAAGAATTGCAATTGAGCAGTGGAAAGCAGGTGCTCATATGATAGAGGCAAACATTGGACCAGCAGAGGACTCTGGAGCAGAAATTATGGAGTGGATGGTAAGAACAATTCAAGAGGCAGTGCCACTTCCTGTATCCCTTGACACTACAAATCCTGTTGCAATGGAGGCAGGACTTAAAGTACATAACAATGAATGGGGAAAACCTCTTATAAATTCTGCATCTTTTGATCCTGAAAGATTTGTAATGTTTGAGCTTGCGGCAAAATACAATGTTCCAATAATTGCACTTACAGTTGGAAAAGGCGGAATCCCAAGAGATGCAGAGGAAAGAGTTGACATTGCAGCACAGCTTCTTGAAAAGGCTGCGGAGTATGGCATTTCCTTTGAAGATATTTATCTTGATCCTTTGGTTTTGCAGATTTCAACATCTCAAAATCAGGTAATGGAGGTGCTTAAGGCAATAAAGCTTTTTCAGCAACTTAATGATCCTCCAATGAAAACTATTGTGGGATTGAGCAATCTTTCAAATGGATGCCCAAAACACCTTCGTCCAATTTTAAACAGACATTTTCTTACGCTTCTTATGTATGAAGGACTTTCAGCAGCAATTGTAAATCCAGCTGAAGTTATAGAGACAATTAAAACAATAGAAGTTTTAATGGGCAAAACCCTTTATGCCCATTCATACCTTGAAATCTGAGGTGCAGTATGAACTTTACAATACCAAAGGAAAAATATACAGGGAAAATTCCTGAAATAGTATTTGGTTCAAAAAAAATTGCAAAATTTGGTGGAGAAAATGCTCTTCCATTTCATTTTTTTGAAGGAGATTTTCCGAATAAACCTTTAATAGCATTTGAAATTCAAGACTACCCTCCAGAGGACTATCCAGCAGAGCTTGAAAAAGTTTACTCCTCAGTTTGGGATGATGTTGTAAGGTGGGCAAAACTTTGTGAATCCTTTGGTGCAGAGGCAATTGCCCTAAGGCTTATGAGCACTCATCCAGACACAAAAGATTCAAAACCTGAAGAGGCAGCAGATAAAGTAAAAAAATTACTCTCTGAGGTAGAGCTTCCACTCATTATTCTTGGAAGCAATCATACAGAGAAGGACTCTGAAGTTCTTCCAGTAGTTTCAGATGCAGCAAAAGGTTTCAATTGCATAATTGGAAAAGCTCAGGAGGCAAACTACAAAACAGTTACTGCATCTGCAATTGCTGGTGGACACAGCCTTATTGCAATGTCTGAACTTGATGTTAATCTTGCAAAACAGCTAAATATTCTCATTAATCAAATGGGATTTCCCCATGAAAAATTAATAATAGACCCAATGTGTTCAGCTTTAGGATACGGATTTGAATACACATACTCTGTAATGGAGAGAATAAGAATTGCTGGACTCATTCAAGGAGATACAATGCTTTGCAGTCCAATGGTTGCAGATGTTGGATTTTATGTATGGAAAACAAAAGAAGCACAAGCATCTGAGGAAGATGCTCCACAATGGGGAAGTCTTTATGAAAGGGCAGTAATGTGGGAGGCAGTAACAGCTTGTTCTTTTCTGCTTTCAGGAGCAGAACTTTTAATAATGAGACATCCAGAAGCAGTCAAGATAACAAAAAAATTCATTGATGACTTATATTCTGTGAAGGAGTAATAAATGGCACTAACAGGAATAGAAATTTTTAAGCTTTTACCAAAAACAAACTGTAAAAAGTGCGGATTTCCAACATGCCTTGCCTTTGCAATGAAAGTTGCACAAGGACAGGCAAGCATTGACCAATGCCCTGAAGCATCAGAAGAAGTCAAGACAAAGTTAAAGGAAGCTTCAACTCCTCCAATAAGAGGAATTGAATTTGGAACGCAGAAAAATAAGTTAAAAATTGGAGAGGAAAATGTTTTATTTAGGCATGAAAAGAAATTTAACAATCCAACAATCCTTGCAGTTAAGATAAAAGACAGAGAGATTTTAGACGATGATACAGTATTAGATAAAGTTTTAAGCTCAGAAATTGAAAGGGTTGGACAGATATTAAAAATTGATGCAGTGTATTTAAAGAATGAATCAGAAAATGCAGAAATATTCATTGAGGCATTGAAAAAAATAACAGAAAAAGCAGAAATTCCTTTAATTTTAGGTACAGATTTTCCTGAAATTTCAGATAAAGCATTGGATTTTCTTAAAAACCAAAGACCAATTCTTAGCTATGCCACAGAGGATAATTTTGCTCAAATGGCAGAGGTTGCAAAAAAATACAATGTTCCCCTTGGTGTAAGTGCAAAGGGAATTGAAAATGTGATTTCTTTGGTTGAAAAGGTTAAAGAAAAGGGTGTTGAAGATATTATAATTGACACACAGCCAAGCACTGCAGGAGCTCTTCTTAGAGATAACACAATTATAAGAAGAGTTGCACTTAAAAAAGGCTTTAGAACTTTAGGATATCCGATAATAACTTTTTTAAATGCGGATGATGACTTTTATGAAACTGTGCTTGCCTCTTTGTCAATTCTAAAGTACTCATCAATTGTTGTTCTGAGTGGCATTTCTTCTTGGAAAAATCTCATTCTTTTTACGCTTAAACAAAATATTTACTCAGACCCTCAAGTTCCGATGCAGGTAAAGCAGGATATTTACAAAATTGGTGAGCCAGATGAGAACAGTCCTTTGATTGTGACAACAAATTTTGCCTTGACATACTTTCTTGTTAAAGGTGAAATTGAAAACAGTAAAGTTCCTGCATGGCTTGCAATAATGGACTGTGATGGATTAAGCGTTCTTACTGCATGGGCAGCAGGAAAATTCTCTGCAAGCAAAATTGCTCAATTTATAAAAGAAAGCGGAATTGAGGATAAGATAAATCACAGGGAACTCATAATCCCAGGCTATGTAGCAATGCTTAAGGGAGCAATTGAGGATAAACTAAAAGACTGGAAAGTTATTGTTGGCACTAAGGAAGCCAGTGCTATACCAGCCTTTTTGAAAAATTATGTTAGGGAAAAGAAATAGAAACTATTAATTACAACTTATTTCAAATCTAAAGATTTTTCTATTTGATTAAGATATTCTCTAATTTCATTTAGTTTGCTTAATATTTGGTTGCAAATAATTTTACTGTCAATTTTTTCATAATCGTGGGCGAGAAAATTTCTAAGGCCTGCAATTTTAGCAAATTCATAAGCAAATTCATAAGCAAATTCAGGCTGAAGAACGCCATTTTCTCCTAATATATCAATAGCTTCATGATAACTCTGAGGTGTTCTAAGTTTTTTATATTTAATAACCATTTCAGCAAGTGAGATACAAGAATCGGATGTAAGATATAGATAATACAAAAGTGAACCTCTGTAAATTGGATCAATGTCAAATCTTGTTTTGCAATCATTCTTTAAGGTTTCTATCAGATTTAGATAATATTTTATCTTTTCAATTCTATTTCTTATATTTTCAATCATTTTCCGATTATTGCCATTCTTTGTTCTCTAAAATCAATAGCTCTATGCAGTGTATATACCTCAAACTCTTCCCTTAATTGAGGAGCTTGGTCATAAATCACAATACCATGTCTAACTATTTCTTCAAGTAAAATTAAATTTTCAATTACATTCAAAACTACCAAGTCAATATTATTTGTTTTCAAAGACCTACAAATATCCGCGTATAAAGAAAGTTTCAATTCAAATAATTTTTCTCTTTCTTCTTTAAAGTATACTGCAATGTCTATATCACTTAACGGAGTTATGTCCTTTTTTGCTACAGAACCAAAAAGATAGGCAAAAAGAACTTTATCGCTATATTTTTGAAAAACAGAATTCAATGTATTTTTTATGCCTTCAATTGTCAACATAAGAATATTTAACTTCAATGCTTTTTATTATGTCAAGAAAATATATACCCAAAAATAGCGATAGAAACCTAAAATTACCAAAACCATTTGCAAGCCTTACCGAAGGCTATTCGTTGCAATCTCGGAGGTTGCTTTGCTACGATTGCAATAAAGAAAAAGGGTGGTCATTGCGAGGCATCCTCCCCACTTCGTCATTGCGAGGCATCCGTCAGGATGCCGAAGCAATCTTGTCTTATACTTTTCACTTCTTAATTTTTGCGAATTTTCAGAGACTGTGTCATCTCCTTCTATGGTTTGCTGCGAGGGTATAGAGATTGCTTCACCATAGCTCCAACAAGTGAGCTGCATTGACACATTTTTAATCGACTATTTTTTGAGTATACTGTTGTCCAATTTGTTAAACCAAAAGTTCCGATATTAGCCGAAGTTATTGATTTTACTGAATCATTTTTGTTAGCATTAGATATGCAAACTATTTACAAAATAGAAACTTTTGAAGACTTACTTAAAGCATTAAAGGAAAGAGAGGATTGGCTTGAACAGCTAAGGGCTCTTATTTTAACTGAAGAACTCCTTTCTTTACCTAAAAAATTTGATGAATTTGTAAAAAAAGATTTTAAGGAACTAAAAGATAAAGTAGGAAATCTCGAAACAAGAATGGATAATCTCGAAACAAGAATGGATAATCTTGAAACAAGGATGGATAATCTTGAAACAAGGATGGATAATCTTGAAACAAGGATGGATAATCTTGAAAAAAGAGTAGCGAAACTTGAAATAGATGTAGCAGAACTTAAAGCAGAGAATTTTGAGAGAAAAGTAAGGGAAAAAGCACCTGCTTATTTTGGAAAATTAATTAGGAAATGCAAAGTAATTGGATTTGAGGAGCTTGCAGAAATTTTGGAGAAAGCAGTTGATGAAGGAAAGATAACAGAGGAAGAAAAAGATGATGTTTTAAACATAGATGTTGTAGTTACAGGATTTTTAAAGGAAGATAGACAGCAAAAAGTAGCGATTGCTGCTGAAGTTTCAGTGAAAGTTGACAAAGAAGATGTAGAGAGAGCAAGCAAAAGAAAAATAGTTCTTGAAAAAGCAATGGAAATCCCTGTCTTAAGTGTTTCAATTGGAAGAGAATTTTCTAAATCTGTCAAAGCCTTAGCTGAAAAGTTAAATGTTATCTTAGTTTCTTGTCATTAAATTTTGATGACTTACTTATAAGTTTTAAGTGCAGTGGAATTTTTCGGGCTGCCTAATTTAATTTTTCAACTTGACACCTCCGATTTATCGCAAGTTCTAAAATTATTTTGACAATTCTCATTTCTTGAAGGATTGATTCCAAAGGAATACTTATTGTGTTTATAATATCTATATTTATTCAGGAGGAAGGAAAATGATTGAGCAGTTGATAAATCTTGCAAAAAAAGTCTATGAAGATTTATTAAAGGAAACAGAAAATCTTATAAAAAAAGCACAATCTAACATTCAGCAAATAGAATTCCCTGATACAGCATATGGAATGCCTTTAATCTATGCTCTTGAAGGATTAAAAATAACAGAAATGTCTCAACTGAAAGATTTTTTTGAAAACTTAAAAAAAGAAAATTTTTCAGATGCACTGACACTTGCGCTTAATTATCTTTATCTTGCAGAAATTAATCTTGCCTTGAAATACCTAATCAATGAAGAGCCTGAAAAACAAGAAGATTTTGTTTTTCAGGGATTTTTAGGAGACACTATACAGAGAACTCTTGGAGTTCAGCTTGTTGATGGTAGAATTCCTGCAGTAAGTGTTTTGCTTGGCAGTCTTGATATTGATAAACTTACTTCAATTGTAAAGGAACTTCAGGAAAAGAAAATTTTAACCTTTCTCATTGGACCTATTGCAAAAGATTTTTTAAAAACTGGAGAAAGGACAGGTTTTGATGCCTATGTAGTTACTGTTGGCACAAAAACAGAGCATGCAGTTTATGTAATTGATTGGGCAGTCAGGGCATCCTTAATATTTGGTGGACAAACCGCTGGAGACAAAGATGCAATTATTGATTATGTAAGAAAAAGGGTGAATGCCTTTGCATGTGCCTTTGGAAGTATTGATGAAAAATCAGTAGCAATTGCCTTAGGTGCTTCAGTTTTTGCAATTCCTGTAATTACTGACCAAAATCTGCCAGAACTTAAAATTCCTGAAATAGCAGAGTATCCTTTACTTGTCTCAGAGACTGATTATAAGAAAACAGTTAAAAAGGCAATTGAAACAAGGGGATTGAAAATAATTGTAGAAAAACCTCCTATTCCTGTATCCTATGGTCCAGCTTTTGAAGGCGAAAGAGTAAGAAAAGAAGACACATTCATAGAATTTGGTGGACAGAAAACACCTGCGTTTGAATTAGTAAGAATGAAGGATATATCAGAGATTGAAGATGAAAGGGTTGAAATAATAGGCAAAGACTGGAAAGCTCGTTATGAGGCAGGTGACAGGATGCCATTGGGAATAGTTGTAAATGTTGCTGGCAAGAAAATGCAAAAAGATTTTGAGCCTGTACTTGAGCGTCAGATTCATACATTCATAAATGAAGCTGAGGGACTTTGGCACATAGGACAAAGGGATATTAATTGGATAAGAATAAGCAAAAAGGCAAAGGAGGCTGGAATAACTCTTGAGCATTTAGGAATTATAATAGCAAGCATGATGAAAGCAAGATTTCGTAGCATTGTTGATAAAGTTGAAGTTTTGCTTTATGTAGATGAAGAAGATGTATTGGCTCTAAGGGAGGAGGCAAGAAAAGACTATAAGCAAAGGGATTTGAGGCTTGCAACACTTATAGACGAGGATGTAAGCGAATTTTACTCCTGTCTTCTTTGTCAGAGCTTTGCACCTAAACATGTATGCATTATAACTCCTGAAAGACCCGGGCTTTGTGGAGCATTTACTTGGCTTGATGCTAAAGCAGCCTATGAAATTGAGCCTACAGGAGGAAACCAGCCTGTTTCAAAAGGCAAACTTATAGACAGTATCTACGGTAGATATTCAGGCGTTGATGAATATGTCAGAAAGAATTCAGGTGGTGAGACTGAAACCATAAATCTTTACTCAATTATGGAAAATCCAATGACATCATGTGGATGTTTTGAATGCATAGTTGCAGTTGTTCCAGATGCAAATGGAGTAATGATTGTAAATCGTGGATACAATGGAATGACTCCAATAGGAATGAAGTTTTCAACACTTGCTGGAATGATTGGCGGTGGAGTTCAGACTCCCGGATTTATGGGAATAGGTGTAAATTACATTACCTCAAGGAAATTTCTTAAGGGAGATGGTGGAATAAGAAGGATTGTTTGGATGCCTCGTGAGCTAAAGGAAAGAATAAAAGAGCCTCTTAAGAAAAGATTAGAAGAGGAGGGAATTCCTGAGCTTTTTGATAAAATTGCAGATGAAACAATTTGCGAAGATATTGAATGTCTTTTAGATTATCTTGCAAAAGTTGACCATCCTGCCTTAGAGATGGAGCCGATCATAAAATAAAAAATGGCGGCGAAGGGATTCGAACCCCTGACACGACGGATATGAGCCGTCTGCTCTGACCAACTGAGCTACGCCGCCGATTATTATATAATATACCAAAACTCACCCTTACTTGGCAAATTTCAGTTAATCAATCCTCTAAAGATGACCAAAGTCTTTTAGCCATTTGAAAATTAAGTATTTCTTTGCTGTCATTGCGAGCATCCCCGATTATTTTTGCTGTCATTGCGAGCATCCGAAGGATGCGAAGCAATCTCTTTGAAGAGGAAAAGGCAAGATTGCTTCGCTTAGCTCGCAATGACGAGGAGGAGAGAGAGACTGCTTCTCTCCAGATTGCCACGCTATCGCTCGCAACAGGGGGGCTCGCAGTGACGAGTGTCTATCTCTATTTTTCAGTTACTCAATCCTCAAAAGATAACCGAAGTCTTTAAGCCATTTGCTTTGGATTTTGTAATCAGGCATCATAATTTTGACTATGTTCCAGAATCTTTTGGAATGGTTTCTCTCAATAATATGGGCAAGTTCATGTACCACAACATAGTCAATAACACTTAATGGAGCCATAATCAAACGCCATGAAAAATTCAGATTACCCCTTGAAGAACAAGAACCCCACCTCCGCATAGCATTTGAAATCTTTATCTTGTTATAGGTAATACCTCGCTTTTTTGCATAAAACTCAACTCGTTCAGAAATTTTTTCATAGGCTGACCTTTTATACCAATCTAAAAAAACTTTCTTTGCATGCGGCAAGGCGGTCTTTGAAAGATAAAATCCATTTTCAAATCTCAAAGGCTCTAATTGCTCCTCAACTATAAATAGCTTATACCATTTTCCAAGATAAAGAAATCCTTCTCCATTTACAAACTCTTTAGGCTTGTATTTGGCTCTGCTATTAATCTCCCTCTTCCTTTTCTCTATCCATCTTCTGTGCTTTAATATTACCTGCTTGATTGTCTCCTCACTCACATAAAAAGGCGCCTTAACAATCAATTGCGCATCCTCAGTGACAGTAAGGGCAATAGTTTTCCTTTTGCTTTTTATTACTTTGTAATCCATATCCTTACCCTTTGCCGTAGATATGATAGGCAAGTTCCATTATTTTCTGTGCTATCTCATTTCTTTTTTGCAAAATTGAAGATGTCTCTCTTGTATGATAAATCTCTGGCTTTTCAGTTACCGCAGAAGTATCTATCTTTTTAGGCAATTTATCAAGAAAACGAGCTATTATAAAAGATTTTAACTGTTTTTGTTTATTATAATTTTCCCAGAAATCAATGACTTTTGTATTTGCTTCTATGATCTCAAGCACATCCTTTGTTAGAGTAATAAGAAAATCTAAATCTTCATTTGACAATGTATTAACTGATTTTTTACCGAATATCTCTCTTTTTAAAAGCCCGAAAAATGGCATCTCCTTTTTAGGATGGAAACCAAAATTCTGCTCACCTTCTCTGCCAGCCTTGATATCATTTCTAATTTGTTCAAGCTCTTGGGCAAGCTCATTCCAGTTTTCTTTATATTGTTCAAGAACTGCTTTGAGTCTATCAGAAAATCTTTCATAAAATTCAGGATCTTCTTCAAAATGCTTAATGATATGCTCCTTGATAGCATGTTCAAGGGTTTGAGCTTTTTCTCTGCTTGTTTTGTTTTCAATCTTTTTTATAAATTCTGATTCAAGTAGTGGAGTCGGCGGGATTTTTGGATTTATACCATTGGAAATTAGAAACTCTTCAACTATTTCCCTTACCCTCTTGCTCGCATCTTTAATGCTTAGTTTATCATCTCTGTAGCGATTCCTCGCTGATTCTTTGATAAAGCTGAGTATTTTTAAATCAGTGGCATATTTCAAAGCGGATGGATCTGGGAGCACAATGTCCATTGCCTTTATAAATCGTCTTGCAAGGGTAATAAATTCATCTCTTACTTTTTCATCAACCAATAAATCTATACAGTCATCAATAGCTTCTCTCCAGTTTTCTATGCGGTTGTCTCTAAAAAACTTATCAATTAAACTATGTGTGTGTCTCAATTCATCAATACTTTTACTCTTGTTTTTTACCACACTGGTTATTTCTTCAATATCCTCATCCGCATAAATAGAAAGGGCTTCTTTTAAATGTTTCAGCACGCCTACATAGTCCACAACAAACCCGCAACTTTTATTTTTATAAACCCTATTCACCCTGGCGATGGCTTGTAAGAGGTTATGGGCTTTTATAACAGTATCAAGATACATCACCTGTTCAATAGGTGCATCAAAACCTGTAATAAGCATACTTTTAACAACGAGAAAACCCACATCTCCAGAAATACCGCTTTCATCTTTAGCATTAAAGGGAAGTTTAAAACTTTTTATTATTTTTTCATGTTCTGCAGGATTGGTGTAAGGACGGTATACTGGCTCATCGTTTGGCTCTCCTGAAATAACCACTCCTGCTTTTACTCTCTTTAAAAGTTCAATATCTATATGCTCGGGGTTATTTTTTTCAAGCTCGCTAATCTTTTCTTTTAAAGCCTCCTCCAAAGCCTTTTTATATCTTATAGCAGCAAGCCTTGAAACCGCGACTACTTGAGCTTTAAATCCGTTAGGAAAAACATGTTTCACATAATGCTCTACCATATCTCTTGCCTTTTCTTTGATAACTTCTTCAGCTTCCAGATAGGCTTTCCAAGTATATTTACCCATAATCTTTTTTTGTTCATCTTTGTCTACCAGTACAAAAACATCTTCAAATTTTGCATTAGCCTTTTCTTCATCTGTAAGCTCAGCGCTATGAACCCGTCCCTCGTAGACAATCTCAACGGTTACACCATCGTCTTTGGCTTGCCTGATACTGTATTTATCAATACAATCACCGAAAGTCATCTCGGTCTTCTCAATAGGAGTTCCTGTATAGGCTACTTTAACGGCATTAGGAAGAGCTTTTCTGAGATTTGCTCCCAAATACTTATACTGTGTTCTGTGTGCCTCATCTATCATTATGGGAATATTCGGAGATTTATTCAGCATAGGAAACTCTTTTTGCAAATCTCTCTCCTGAAATTTATGAATCATACCCATAACTAAATCGGGAGTGTCGGTTTTTAAAAGTTCTTTAAGTTTTTCTATGTTATCTGCCAAATGAACCGTATAGCCAACAGATTTTGAAGTATCACTAAGCTGTTTTTGAAGGTCTTTTCTATCTGTAATAAAGAGACTGTTCAAAAACTTACAAACACCTGAAAATCAAGCATTTGTAAGCTATTGCTTTTTTTCTTTGCCCCTAAATCATTAAAATATCTTAATCCTTTTATATCGGAGGACAAGCAACGAGAAGACATAATCAACCTAACTTTGCTGACAATATCATTTCTCAAATTATACCTCTTGATGACCCCCTTAAAATTCTTTTCAGCAGTATTCACTTCTCCTTCATATATGAACTTTGTAGAGATAAGTACTCCTCCGTCGGTAGGCAAGGCTACAACCCTGTTAGTCTTTTTAAAGCACTTTTGCTCATTTATCTTGGATATGCCAACTCTAAAAGAGACCTTGCTAAAAAGCTCAAGTTTGACGGTAGACTCTGCTTTCTCTGCGGATTCTCCTACGGAAACACTCCAAAACATAACACCTTCCACTACTTTAGGCAAAGACTTGGAGTTGACACTTTTCATGATATTGTTATGAATCTTATTGCTCAATCTTTGGTTAATATAAAAAGCAATAAACTTAAGCTTTCTATAGATTCTACCCATATAGAAGCCTTTCCTTCTGATAAAGATGCTAAGCTTGGATACAAACAGAAGGACTTTAGCTTTTTTGGCTACAAAGTCCATCTCACAGTCACTACCACAGAATTGCCAGTGATTGTATCTGCCACTGTTACAGAGGGAAATAAATGGGATGGGCACTTTCTTGCACCTTTGACAGAGTTTGCTCAAAAGATTGCTAAAAAGAACAACAAAACAATACAGGCAGTAATAGCAGATGCAGGATATGATTCTGTGGAAAATGGGAAATTTCTTTTGGGAAGAGACATTATTCCATACATTGCTGAAAATCCCAGAGGAAGAAAAAATCCTTTGCAAACAGGCTTTATAACTGTAACATCCAAAGGAAAACTTGTCTGTCCAGTAGGAATTGAACTTTGTTATTGGGGAAGAGAAAGCAAAAGAGGAAGAATAAAATTTCGCTGCGGGCTTCATAAAGAAAAAGGAAAAGGATGTCTTTTTAGAAACATCTGCTATGGCAAGAGTGATTACGGACCTTGTTTTTATATCAAAGAAGACCAAGACACACAAAAAACAATGAGAGCGATAAGAAGTAAGAAAAGCTTTAAAGCGACTTATAAGCAAAGGACAGTAATTGAACGAGTCAACAATGTACTTAAGACAGCTCAAAGGCTTTGTCAGTTGAGAGTAAGGGGGATAAAACAAGTAAGCATACATGTTTTTATGAGCATTGCAGCTTATTTGAGCAGAGTCATAGCTGGATTTAAGACGAACAACAAACTTGTTAGTGTGTAAAGCATATACTAAACAATAATATAAAGAGAACAATATAGGAAATCTAAGGGATAGCATTTGAAAATTGAGGGGTAACAATTGATTTTTTAGTGATAAAAGGGTTAATGTTTGAGCATATGATGGAAAAATTACTATCAATTTTTTATTGAAGTCTTTTAAATTTTTCTTACCTATCTCCATAGACTTAAACCTTTATCATTTTTTGAACAGTCTCATTACTAAAGTCAAGTCACACTTTATTACTACATTAAAATGTCACATTTTATTTTAAGCTTCTCCTCCAAGGGTGATTAGCTGCAGGTTTATATTTTTTCTTTTCCTTCTGCTCTCTCTGTTCCTCTATATAAGTCCTGAGATTTAAAATCTCTTCTTTCTCTTTAAGTCTCTCTTTTTCTGTCTTATCTAATCCTTTTATTTCTGAATATCCTATACGTTTGCCTTCCCATAATATCTCCATTCTACCGTCTCTAAGTTCACAAACCTCTACCCGTTTGCCTGCAAGGCTCTTAATTCCCTTTACACGAAGTATCTGATAAACTCCTCCACAGTATCTTAATGTGTTGTCTTTGTTCACTTTTCTTGGATGTTTTATTGAAAAGACAAGGTCAAGGTCTTTTTCTTTAGCCACAGGCATATAAAGACTCTCTACAGAAAGAGTGTATCTACTGTTACTTTATGTAAGAAATTCCTCTTTGAGAAACTTGTTAGCCTCATCATAATCCCTTATGCCACTTAATCTCATCTCCTTAATAAGCCTGTCCTGAAAAAATCTAAACTTACGTTCAACTCTTCCTTTTGCCTGCGGAGTATTTGCATTGATTAGTTTAATCCCCAATTCATTTAATGCTCTTGCAATCTGGGTTTCTTTATGTTGTACTTCAACATGATAGTGAAGCCCTCCATGTCTTGTTGTCCTAAAGTGAGAGGCTTTATCAGTGTATAAAGCCATAAAGACACCTCTTTGCTCTATATATGCTCTTATTACTGACATATTTGCCCATACTGTCTCAGATGGATGAAATTCAGCATACACAAATCCATCTGCATCATCTATCATTGCTACAAGCCACCATTGCTGCCCAATACCTTCAATCCACCTATGTTGAGATGAATCCATCTGCACAAGCATTCCTGCCTTAGGCATCCTCCTTCTCCTTCGGTATACTTTTCTTTTCTTCTTAGGTTCATGTAACCCTTCCTGTATCAATATCTTTCTTATACTTTCATAGCTTAAGTTAATGTCATGAACATCCTTAAGTTTATCCTTAAAGTGAAGTATGTTGAAATCCCAGTACAAGGACTTTCTCAAGCTTATGATCTCATCCTTGACGGAAGAGTCAATCTTTAGGGCTGTGGGTGGCTCAGGTATTTTCCTTAAAAGTCCCTCAAAACCCTGAAACTTGAACCTCTCCTTTAGCCTTAAAACCTGTCTGTAACTCAACCCTAATATCTCCTGAGCTTGTTTAAGGGTTAAAAAGCCTGATAAGACTTGATTCATTACTTCAAACCTCTTCAACTCTTCCTCCGTAAAAATGTATTTTTTCTCCATAAAACCTCCTTCCTTTAGATTGCTTGCCTAAAAGAAGGAGGTTAACATATATGTGACATTTCAATTTAGTAAAAACAGATGACATTTTAATATAGTAACCACATTCATAATTTACCTCTATTGATTTCTGATAAACCAAATAGCATAATATATTCTCCTCATTTCACTTTTCACTTGCACTGTAAATCAACAGATGCTTTTATTGATACTGTCCTGTCTTCTTTTTTGGGCTCAGGTGTTTCCATCTTTTCATATTTCAAACCAGCAGAAAATAAGTTTAATTCATCTCTCCACCAGCCCCACCATCTTGAACGATCAATATCATAGTTTATTCTTGATATTGAACAACTCTTTTCCAGCTTTTCTGATACCTTCTTGGCAAAATTTTTGGCTGAATCAATTATGGAATAACGAAGTTCCTCTTCCACTGCCCTTACTTGCTCTTTTGATATCGTCCAGTAAGGCTCTGATACTGCGTAATTTATTTTCTCTCCATACTTGTCTTTGAATTTCTCAACTGCCTCAAATATTTTACTTTGCTCACTCAAATCTTTCAATTTAAAAACATAATTTAGCTCTCCTTTATATCCAGCACAGCGTTTTCTTTCTTTTTCCCACCAGCAATATTTTGCTACTGAGTATTTTCCCCCTGTATAATCTACATTTAGACTTCTTATTGCTTTATCAATTGAGCCAAATATGTTAATTGCTTCAGCTTCAGTTGAGGTATTAGCCTTAATTTGTAAGTTCATAATTAAAGTGTCAGGCTCAAAGGCTTTTCTGTCCTCAAGGGTTATGGAGACAACTGTGCCTAATGTGTCCTTTTCACCTGCCTCAGCATAAAAAGCGCCAAATATTACAAAAAGTCCGACCAAAAGTAAAACTGCTTTTGACATTTTTTCCCTCCTTTTTTCGTAATTTTAATTAATTATTTCACGATTACAGGTTCATATTCAACAAGCCTGTATTGTTTATCTTCCTTCTTAAGCATTAAAGAAACAGGAATTTTTGAATAGTAACCTTTGCCTACTCCTACTTCAATTACAATATGTGGATCGTATAAGAAATAGCGAGTATCTCCATATAGTTCAAACCTAACATTTCTTATATCTGTTATGCTTTCTCCATAACGCATTAATCCTGTAAGAGACACCGCATTTGTCTGCAATATACCTTTGTCTGTTTCAATTAATGCAACTGCTTCGTATTCTGCTTTGCCGTCTTTTTCTATCAAAAATAAAACAACCGCATCAGGAAGTCTGTTTTCAATATCTTCTTTTTTAATTTGTTTGTCTTTGACTGCATATTTAAGAAGAACGACTTTAATTCTGTCATCTACATAGTTCCCATTTTGGAGTTTAACAGGCTTTTCAAGTGATAAGAGCTGATATGTAGTATCTTTTATAAATTCTTCTATGCTTTGTTCTGCATAAAGTAAATCAGACACTGTAATTAACAATGCCAGAAGAAAAACTAAAAGTATTTTTCTTTCAATTTTCATCGCTTTCTTATAAAAATTTCCATGCAATAGCTTCATTTTTGCTTAATGCCATCATGCCTTTAATGTTTTTATAAATAAACCAAGCCAAAATCAAAGCGTAAAGAACAAAATTAAGTGGGAATAGTGGCAAGACTACTATTGAACCAAACCCAACAAACATAAACAAAACTGCAAGTAAAATGGATACCCAAAACAGTTTAATCTGATAGCTAAAGTGAGACTTAAGCCATTCAGCAGCATTGCCTCTTTGAATGTAAGCCATAACTACTCCAACAATTGCAGTTACTCCTAATAAAATTGCACCAAGATAGCAGAAATAAACAATCCAAGCCCATTTCTTTGCGTCAGAAAACACATTCTCCATTGTTTTGTCAAAAGAACTCTGTTGAGTCTTTTGTTCCTGATTGTTAATTGGCTCCATAAATCCTCCTTTTTATTTTTTTAGTATTGTCAAAAATTTACTACTTAAAAGTCTATAAAATTCTTATTCTTCAATGCATTCTGTAAAAAAGCTTGTCTCCCCCTCTACTTTAGAGGTTAAACTAATTTTTCCCAAATAAAACAAAGGAGCCAAGCCGTGAATAAAATTTTCCGTTTTGTTATCTGGATGTGTTCCAAGTTCTCTCGCTCTCAAATAGAAACTATCGCTTTTACTCTTATTGACATCCTTCTTAACCGTTACCCTGACATTAAACTGAAAGATGACCTCAAAGAAAAATATCCTAACTACAGAAATTTCTATGTTGACCCTGTAATGCACCCCTTTGGTTTGAACATTTTTGATGTCTTAAATGTGTAGAGGGCATGCTATTCTCCTGCCTGCCTCTTTATAGTATAACATCTCAAACTCCTCTGGACTCTTATATCCCAATGCACTATGAACATAAAGGCGATTGTAGTCAACCTCTATCCATTTGCCGTATTGTATGAACTTCAACAAATGTTTCAGATGAGATTTGCGTATGAAACACCGAAAAATAGAGATAGAAATCCAATAATTGATATAACCATTTGAAAATTAAGTATTTTTTTGCTGTCATTGCGAGCATCCGAAGGATGCGAAGCAATCTCTCCGTTTGCCTTTTACGTCTCATGTCTTACTTTTTACGAATATTTAGAGATTGCTTCGGGCACTACGTGCCCTCGCAATGACCCCTCTGCCTGTCATCACGAGGCTTGCAAAGCAACTTTTTCCCGTCATAACGAGGCTTGCTTTAGCAAGCCGAAGTGATCTCTTTTTTGTGACGGGGGATAGAAAGACGAGATTGATTCGGGACTTCGTCCCTCGCAATGACGAGGCGGATGGGTCATTGCGAGGCATCCGTCAGGATGCTGAAGCAATCTCTGAAATCTCCACGTTTTCGCTCACAACAGGGGACTCGTAGTTATGAATTGTTGGATTTCTAAGCTGTCGCTCTGTAGCACTGTCGCTCTATGGCACTATGACGACGAGTTTGCTTCGCTTCGCTCGGAGTCGCAATGACGGAGAGGTTTTCACCATGCACCATCCACCATTCACCATCCACCAATTAGAGACTGCTTCGCCTCCTTCGGAGGCTCGCAGTGACGAGTGTCTATCTCTATTTTCAGTTCGTTTAATTGCTTGCCTCGTTTTTAAGATTAATGTTAGATTTAAAAAGATATATTTTTATAAATTGCAAACGAGGAGGTGTAGTAGATGCACACATTGAAAACTCTTGTTTTAATGGTGTTTCTTACAGTGTTTTTTATCTTTGTTGGCTCTGCGATAGGAGGTAAACAAGGTGCAACAATTGCTTTGATTATGGCACTTGCTATGAATTTCTTTGCCTACTTTTTCAGTCATAAAATTGTTCTTTCTATGTATGGAGCAAGAGAGGTAACAGAGGCTGAAGCTCCAGAGCTTTACAATATTGTAAGAAGACTTGCACAAAGGGCTGGGCTTCCAATGCCTAAGGTATACATCATTGAAAGCGAACAGCCAAACGCATTTGCAACAGGAAGGTCTCCAAAGCATGGTGTAGTTGCAGTTACAACAGGCATCATGAGGATTCTCTCAAGGGAAGAGCTTGAAGGTGTAATAGGCCACGAACTTGCACATATAAAGCACAGAGATATTCTCATAAGCACAATTGCAGCCACAATCGCTGGAGCAATCTCTTATCTTGCACAGATGGCAATGTGGGCTAATATTTTTGGCAGACACGATGACGAAGAAGGCGGACATCCGATTGTAGCTCTTTTAATGATGATAATCGCTCCTATTGTTGCCATGATTATTCAACTTGCCATAAGCAGAGCAAGAGAATATGCAGCAGATGAAGAAGGAGCTGAAATAGCAGGAAATCCGCTCTATCTTGCAAATGCCCTTAAAAAACTTCACTATGCATCCCAAGCAATACCAATGGATGCAAATCCGGGAACAGCTCATCTATTCATTGTAAATCCTCTTTCTGGCAAAACAATAATGAAACTTTTTAGCACCCATCCACCAATTGAAGAGAGAATTGCAAGACTTGAGTCAATGACAAGGAGGAGATAAATGACTAAAGTATTAATACTCATGGGAAGTGATAGTGACTATGATATTATGAAAAAGGCTGCTAAAGTTTTCAAGGATATGGGCATTCCTTTTGAGATTGATGTATGTTCTGCCCACAGAACACCAGATAGGGCAAAGAATTACGCTGAAGAGGCTGAAGGGAGAGGAATAGAGGTTATCATAGCTGGAGCTGGTATGGCAGCGCATCTTGCTGGATTTATTGCAGCCCATACTACTTTGCCTGTAATTGGAGTTCCAATCTCTTCAGGAGCATTAAATGGCTTTGATGCTTTACTTTCTACTGTTCAGATGCCTCCCGGTGTTCCTGTGGCAACAGTTGGAATAAATGGAGCTGAAAATGCAGCTTGGCTTGCATGTGAAATCCTTGCAACAAAATATTCTGAAATAAGAGAGAAGCTCAAATTAAAAAGACAAGAAATGTATAATAAAGTTTTGGAAAAGTCTGAAAAGATTAGAGGGCAACATGAAAACTATTAAAATTTATATTGAAGGAATGACTTGTCAGCATTGCGTAAAAAGAGTTACTCAGGCACTTGAAAAAGCAGGTGTTGAGGAGTCTGAAGTACAGATTGGAGAAGCTGTTATTACTTTTGATGAAAATAAAACAAATTTGCAGATAATATCTAAATCATTGGAGGATGCAGGCTATAAGTTAAAATCTTAAAAAAAATTAAGTCCTAAATTATTCTTTTTTAAGCTCATTGATAGAGGTCGCAATACCTTCAGCTTGCGATAGATTTTTCTCTATTCTGTCATCGCAAAACACTCTCATTATTATTACGATGGTGCGCCAAGATGCGAAACAACATTGCCCTGTTTATTCCTTGTAAGGAGAGAGAATCCCTGGCAATGACTGAAAAAGGAGGTCATTATGAGCCTTGCTGAACCCAAAAGATAGAGATAGAAATCCAATAATTGATATAACCATTTGAAAATTAAGTATTTTTTGCTGTCTTTACGAGCATCCGAAGGATGCGAAGCAATCTCTACTTTGTTTTTCAATAAAGCCTTATTAGAGACTGCTTCGCCCAAGATTGCCACGCTATCGCTCGCAACAGAGGGCTCGCAGTGACGAGTTTCTATCTTTATTTTTGGATTCACGATTTCTATGTATTTACTTCATCAAACTGATATAATAAAAAATAAAATTCAATAATATCATTGCTGAGACATCCTTAAAATGTCTCGTAATGTCAAGGAGGCAAAGTTATGGCAGAAATTTATGACCTTGTAATCATAGGTGGAGGACCTGCAGGACTTACTGCAGCTATATATGGAAGAAGAGCCAATCTCAGCACCCTTATTCTTAATAAATCTAAAACCGCTGGAGCAATTTCCTACGCAACATTAATAGAAAATTTTCCCGGATTTGAGAGAATCTCTGGCAAAGAATTGCTTGAAAGAATCCTCAACCAAGCACTATCATTGGGTGCTGAATACAAAGAGGAGCAAGTAGTTGGTGTTAATCTAAATACAGAGCCAAAGGAAGTTTTTACGATGCAATCTTCTTATAATGCTCGGGCATTAATTATTGCAACCGGCTCTATGGGAAGAAAGCCAACAATAAAGGGAGAAGGAGAACTGCTTGGTAGAGGTGTGAGTTACTGTGCAGTATGCGATGCTCCTTTTTTCAGAGGAAAAATAGTGGCTGCTTTAGGAGACAATGAAGAGGCTGCTAAAGAAGCAGTATATTTAACTCAGTTTGCTGAAAAGTGTTATCTTATCACATCTTCATCAAAAATTAAGGTTGATGAGCAGCATCCAATCTTCTCAAACACAAAAATAGAGATTATAGTTGAGCATTCTGTTAAAGAGATTCAGGGAAAAGATTTTGTTGAGGCTATTGTTTTAAAGGATAAAGCAGGAGAGGAAAAAACAATTCCTTTGCATGGAGTTTTTGTTTTCATGGCAGGTTCTAAGCCTATTACGGATTTTCTTGGTGAATCAATTCAACTTGATGAGCGGGGCTTTATAATTACTGATAACCTTATGCAGACAAACATTCAGGGAGTATTTGCAGCTGGTGATGTAGCATCTCCTATGGTGAGGCAGGTAGTTGTTGCATGTGCACAAGGAGCAATAGCAGCCCTCTCGGCGGAAAAATATATTCGCGGTGGGCAGAGAATAAAACCAGATTGGCAGAGGTGATACTATGAACGGAAACAATGGAAATTGGACTGGAGAAGGCTTTGAAAATATGCTTTTTGATTATCTTGACAATGGCTATCTGGAAAATATAATTACCTTTTTTGAACACGAACCAAATGAAATGCGTCTTATTCCAAAAATGCTTCAGGATGAAAGAATTCGTATAAGGGTTGGAGCCCTCGCAATAATTGAATCTCTTACTCCGGTATTCTACCGATCGGTGAGTCTTTAAATTTATGGGTTTTTTCGGTGCGGATTTTGCCGTTTTCATCAATTCCTTTGGTTAGTAGTTCCTGCATCAGCCCTTGTTTTATACGTTTGTATTTTTCGATAATCTGCTCGGTCTTTTCAATTGCATTATCAACCGTTTCCAGAATTTCAGCAATCTTCTGCTGTTCGGGGAGAGGAGGAAGGGGTAGCAACATCCTGTAAAGGGTTACCCTATTTAAACTTGGAACGCCAGTCGCCTCATTCAAAAGATTAAAATCAACTGTCTCAAAAAAATAATATAAATAATGCATATCTATATCATTGTTGCCCAACTTTAGATAAAAAGCAGTATCTATGACCCAAAACTTTGTATCTTTAGGTATAAATGTTTTTGAATTAATTGTCCCTTTTCTAGGAATGACAATTGACTCTCCAATATCCAAATGTTTGTCTGTAAAACCAAGTATTCCCCCGGTGCCATACACAATAGTACCACCATCTTCCTTATATTTATCAATATTTAGGCCTTCACCATAAATCAATTCAGCCACCTCCCCCAACCTCACCCACTTCCAACCTTTCGGTAGTGTTTTTAACTCTTCAAATTTTGCCATCACTTAACCCTAACTTATTCATAAGTTAATTCCTACAGGTATCCCAAACTCTTCAAAAATTCATTCAGCTTTTCTGTCTCTCTATCCCTTGCCTCAAGGAGCTCTTTCATAGAGACCTGATATTTGTCCCAGAGGTTCTCAAAATACTTAACGAGTTCCTTCTTTTCTGCGTTTAGGTATTTGTTCATTTGTTCATCTATTTTATTATAAAATTTCTCAAGAATAAGCTCTTTTGCTTCCTCTTGAGTGAGAGATTCCAATTTTTCTTTAATTTTTTTCTCAAGTTCTTTTTTCAATTCATTAAATTTTTTATTTAACTTTTTTAACTCTTCACTCTTTCCTTTAATTTTTATAATAAGCTCATATCCCTTTCTCTGCTCTTCAGAAAGGCTTAATATTGCCATGTTTTTTGAATATTTAATACCGTATGTTTCCTCTATGTAGGCAATTGCCTTTGAACCTGTTTTCTGTCCCATTTCTTCTTCGTCCCAGTCTTCTATTTCTTCAAGTATTTCATTCAATTCGCCTTCAAGTTCAGTAATCTTTGCTTCAATATTTTCTATCTCCTCATTATCCTCTTTGAAAAACTTCTCTTTTATCATTTCTTCTTCTACAAGCTCAGCCCTCCAACCGCTTGAGATAATACTTTTGAAATCATATCTTAAATCCTCCCACCAGTTTACAAAGATTCCAGCAATTTTAAATTCATCAAGCAAGCTTAAGGGCAGTAATTTTTCTTTAAGTTTCTCTTTTGCGTTGTTTCTAAATCTCCATAAATTATTGCTTGAAATGTTTTCAAACTCACTTAAAATCTCATTCCACCATTCATTCAGACTACTCTTGTGTTTTTTTATGATTTCTTTTTTTATGATTTCTTTAATACCCCTGGATGCATCGATGAATTCCCTGATTTTACTTTTTTCATCAACCTTAAATTCAAAATATTTCTCATTCTTTTCATTTATCAAATCTTTGTAGTCAAAGCCAAATCTTCGCATTTTCTCGTTTATAAGTTCAACCTCAATTTTTAGTATTCCACCATGAAGGTGGGCATTTATGTCTTCAGGCTCAGGGTCTGGTGAATTATCCACATATCTTCTTATGTTGAGATTAAAGTCATTTTCTTCAATTTCTTTTAAATTAACAAGACGTGAGTATTTAGGTATTTCAAGCTTTTTTCAAATACAGTAACAATCTTTTCAATATCTTCGGGTCTTAAGTAGTTTTGATTTCGTCCCTCTCCGTATTCTCTATCTGCATTGATAAATAATATTTTGTTCTTTAGCTCTTCTGGTTTACTTTTGTTGATTACAATTATGCAGACTGGAATGCCCACATTGTAAAAAAGCTTTGCGGGAAGTCCAATTATTGCCTCAATGATGTCGTCCTTTACAATTCCCTCACGAATGATCTTTTCCTGTCCACCACGAAACAGTACACCGTGAGGCATAACCGTTGCCATAATGCCATTGCCTTTTAGGCTTGCAATCATATGCTGTAAAAACATAAGGTCTGCTTTCTTGCCTGTCTCTGGAGTAAAGCCATATTTAAATCTCTCAGGAAACTCCATGTTGGCACGAGAATAGTTTTGTGAAAAAGGTGGATTGGCAAGAATTCTGTCAAATTGCTTTATATAGCCATTTTCAAGAAATTTCGGACTCGCAATTGTATCGTCGTTTTCTATATACGCATCAGGAATATCATGTAAAATCATATTCATTTTGCAGATTGACCATGTAAGTCCGTTGTTTTCCTGACCGTAGAGAGCTATATTTTCGGATTCTGTCCCTGCTCTTCCACATATTGCCGTGCTGCAATTAAAAATCCTCCTGAACCTACAGTGGGGTCATAAATCCTCATACCTTCCTGGGGTTTAATTAACTGAACCATTAGTCTTTTTACACAGGCAGGAGTATAAAATTCACCACCCTTTTTACCGGCAGAATCTGCAAAATCTTTAAGTAGATACTCGTAGGCAGCACCGAGAAGGTCAGGAAATTCAAAATTATTACTGGTTAATTTGTATTTATTAAAGTGGTGAATTAGGTCTATTACTTGTTGGTCTTTAAGCTTTGTTTTTCCCTTTATTGCATTGAAGTTTATATGTTTTAAAACGCCATCAAGTTCAGGATTGGCTTCCTCAATAGCTGAAAGAGCTTTCAGTATTTAGGAATCGCTTAAATTTAGATTCGCTACCGTTCATTCTAATTATTATAATCAAATGAATGCTCGTGTAAAAATTAACACTGGGAATTTATAACATCCCAGTGTTTTTAAGCTCATCTTCAGACAGTTCCAGTTTACACACAAAACACCTGCCTACAGTTAAAAATTGCCCGCTCAGGTCGTCTTCCGATTCTGTATAAAGCTTAAGAACGCAAAAGGATGCATTACCACAAGCAGGACATTCCATACTGTCGCGTATAATTTCTCTTTCATCGTAGGAAGAGCGGATGTTGATTTTTTTTCTTTCCTCAATTAATTCAGGATTTAACTCATTGTACTCTTCTCTCTTTTCCATTATTTTCTGGCTTAAGGCATCAGATTGTTGTCCTGTTAACTCTTCTTCCTTTGCCTTAAGTTTCTCAAAAACAGTCTCATTAAAAATGTCTTCATATTTGTACGCATCAGATACTTCCTGAATCGGGACTTTTCCCATGCCAGTGCTCTCCCTTAAAGCTTTATCTTCAGCAATTTCTCTTAAATCATCTATGTGTCTTCCTCCTGCAAGTAACATAAGAACGATGGGATGAATATATTGCCAAGCATCATATCCTCTGTTTGAACCCGGAGATGGCATTATCCTCTGAATAAGCTTTTTAACTCCAAAAGCCAACATGAATTCTGTAAAAAGAGTAGCTCCTGCATGGGGAGTTAACTTTTCATCTGTTCTTTTAAACTTGAAATTAAGCAGAGTTTGTTTTATCATATCTTAAGCTCCTTGTGTATAATAGTTCACCCAATGGGTGATTTTGTTGTTTCCATATAAACTATTATACACAAAGGAGCCTCTCTATTTTAGTAGATTTCTATTTCTATTTTAGGGATTAGACCCTAAAATAGAGATGGAAACTCGTCACCGAGAGACCTCTATTGTGATTGATAGCGTGGCAATTCTTCAAGGAGCTAAAATAGATCACTTCAGCTTGCTTCGCAAGCCTCGTGATAACAAAAGAGGGGTCATTGCGAGGGAGAAAGTCCCGAAGCAATCTCGTTTTTTTCCTTTCAACAAGGAAAGAGATTGCTTCGGCATCCTTACGGATGCCTCGCAATGACGTGATAGGATATAAAGGAACGAGATTTCCGTGCAGTGCTTCGCACTACTCGCAATGACAGGATGGGATATAAAGGAAGAGAGATTGCCACGCCTCACCTTCGGTGAGGCTCGCAATGACGGCAAAAAGACAATCGGTGAGGCTCGCAATAACGGAAAAAACTGTCGGCAGGCTCGCATGACTAAAAATTATATGGCAGGCTTGCAATGGCAAAAAAAATCGGGCAGGCTCGAAATAAAGGGAAAAGATAATCGGTGAGGATTGCAATCACTGAAAAATAAAACGGCGAGGTTTGCAATGACTGGTTACCAAAGGTTTTATATAGAGGATGGTTCAATTTATATATGTTTGTCCATCATTTCCATAAACATCCGATAACTGTTAAAATAAAAAATGATAGAGAGCATTAAAAATGCCAAGATACTTGAGATTGTCAATAATCTTCGGGGTAATCTTCAGGGTAAAGAAAATGCCATTGTCCTGTCTTTAATTGCTATTTTTTCAAAAGGTCATTTGCTGATTGAGGATTTTCCGGGTCTTGGTAAAACATCTTTGGCTATTGGCTTGGCACGAATTTTAAATTTGAGCTTTGGAAGAATACAATGTACAAATGACCTTCTTCCTACAGACATTACAGGTGTATCCATTTATAATAAAAACACTGGTGAATTTGAATTTAAACCCGGTCCGATCTTCAATAACATTGTTCTTGTAGATGAAATTAATAGAGCTACTCCAAAGACTCAGTCTGCTTTGCTTGAAGCAATGGCAGAGGAGCAAGTGACCGTTGATGGAAAAACATATAAGCTTCAAAAGCCATTCTTTGTTATAGCAACGCAAAATCCAATTGAAACCTTTGGCACATATCCATTGCCTGAGAGTCAGCTTGATAGGTTTATGATGAAGATAAGGATTGGCTATCCTAACAAAGAGGCGGAAATGGATATTTTAAAAGGAGGCAGTTCCAGAGAAAGACTTTATCAGCTCACTCCATGCATGGATAAAGAGGAGATTATTAATTTACAAAATGAGATAAAAAATGTTTATTTATCTGAGAAAATCATTAACTGGATTCTTGATTTTATAAATGCAACAAGGCGGGACAGCCGAATTCTTCTTGGACTTTCAACAAGAGCAGGACTTGCTATTACTTATACCTCTAAAACCCTCGCTTTTTTCAGGGGCAGAGACTATGTTATACCTGAGGATGTTAAAGAGATTATATCTTATGTTGTTCCACACAGGATTATATTAAAAGAGGAATTTTTATCAAAGGAAGAGGTGGTATTATCAATTTTAGAAAGTATTCCAACACCTCCGTAAAGGTTACACCAGCTGGCTGGATTTACATAGGAACTACCCTTTTTATTGGCTTTGCGGCAGTAAATACAGGAAATAATCTCCTTTATCTTATTTTGTCCTTTCTCTTAAGCATTATGGCTATCAGTGGTTTAGCTTCATATTCAAATTTAAAAAATATCAGGATAACAATTGAACCACCTGCTGATATTTTCGCAAATCAAGAAGCCGTATTTAAGATAAGAGCAAAAACGAAATTTTTAGAAGCATTTCTTATACGAGTATCAATTTTGAATTCAAATGTTGTAATACCTCATTTTAAAGGCGAGTCTTTATCCAAAGTCAAACTAATTTTTCCAAGCAGGGGAAAGCATAAAATTAATGAGATATTTATCTCATCTTTTTTCCCGTTCTATTTTTTTAAAAGAACTCTCAGACTGCCTGTTGACATTGAATTTGTCGTATTTCCAAAACCTATTAAATGCGAAATTCCATTTATAGCCTACGAAAGCATGGCTAAAACCGAGTCTTCTGCCTCAAGAGGAAAAGCTTTTGAGGGAGAGCTTTCTGGAGTAAGAGATTATGCATTTGGAGACCCTTTAAAACACATACACTGGAAGGCAACTGCAAAGACATCCTCAATCAAAACTAAGGATTTCTCACCTCCTCAGGGAAATCCTGTGATTATTAATATAGATGATTTCAATGGCTCAATAGAAGAAAAAATAAGCAAAACAACCTATACACTGATTAAATTGCATAAAAACGGCTTACCTGTTGGAATGAAGTTAGATAAACAAATTTTTAAGCCTGACACTACTCAGGTTCACATAAGGAGAATGCTTTATGCTCTTGCACTCTATGGCATTGATAAAGATTGACAGCATTCTTTTTCTATTGAGTTTGGTTATAGCCTTTGTGCCTTTATCTGCGGTTTACTCTGAAATTTCTCTACCTATTCGTCTTATTTTTGTTTCTATGGTTTTGTTAAGTATCTTACTTTACATGAAAAAAGCTTTGCTTCCAAACTGGATTTTAAATATTCTGACTATTATGTTGCTTATCTATCCAATCCTCAGTTTTTCTCCTGATGACTTTTTAATTCCCTCCATAGAGGCTATTACTATAGTGTTAAGCATCAGGTTATTAGGCAGAAAAACCTCAAGGGAGTATTTTCAGATTTATCTGATTGCCGTTCTTCTGCTTGCTGGTTCTTCTCTTATCAATATGGGATGGATGTTTCTGCTGCGAACCTTTTTGATGCTCATACTGACCATCATCTCAATTCTTATATTGACTTACATAAAAGAGACGAATGCTCAATTCATAAAAATACATGAACTTTTGAATTTTGCCAAAATTGCTCTTTTAATGACACTGCTTTCTATTCCTTTAAGCGTCCTTTTCTTTTTTACTTTGCCAAGAACAGCCTCTCCTTTACTTGACATTGGAATAGGCAAGGCAAAAACAGGATTTACATCAACAGTAAATCTTGGAGGCATCAGCTCAATTGAAGAGGATACATCTGTTGTGATGAGAGTAAAAATCAAAAAACTACCTGAAAGTCAACTTTACTGGCGAGTGATTACTTTTGATACATTTGATGGCAAAACATGGAAAAAGACTTTAACTGAAAACGCTAAATCCAATGCAAAAGGTGAAAGAATAACTTACACGGTTTATCTTGAACCTTTGACTGAGCAGTATCTGCCTGTTCTGGATTATCCTTTTAATGTTTTTATGCAAAAGGTTATTTATGAGTCACCAGCAAGTTTTAAAACCAATTTTGCTATTGAAAAAACAACCAAGTACTCTGCCATCTCTCTTTTAAATGCATCTGTAGAAGAGCTTAATCCATCACCATTGTATCTTTCTCTTCCTGAAAAATTTTCACCAAAAATCAAAGAACTTACAGAGAGTATTACTGGCAATGCAACAGATAAAATAGAGATAATTCAAAGAATTATGAAGTTTTTAAGCAACTATCAATATTCTCTCAAAAATCTGCCTTCTGGCTCTCAGCCTCTGGAGGATTTTCTTTTCAACAAAAAAAGCGGAAATTGTGAATATTTTGCAACCTCAATGGCTTTAATGCTTAGAATAAAAGGCATACCTGCAAGGGTTGTCGGAGGATTTAAAGGTGGTAGTTATAACGAGTTTGGTGACTACTACATTGTTAGAGCACGGGAGGCACACCTATGGGTTGAGGCATGGATAGATGGTAAATGGATAAGACTTGACCCGTCAGGAAGAGTCTCAAGACCATCAGAGCCTGTTATATTTCATTTGATTGACTATCTCTGGAACAAAATTGTCCTTGATTATGACATTACTGCACAAATTAAACTTGCGAAGTCCATCAAATCACCGAAGATTGAGTTCAACAAAAAATGGCTTATTTTACCAATTACCATATTTAGCATTATCTTGATCATAAAAGGCATTGAATATATGCGTCGCAAAAGAGACCCTCTCTTTGTATTTTTAGGTATAATGAAAAAATATGGCTACGAAAGAAAGCCTAATCAGGGTTTGAGAGAGTTTATAGAAACTGTTGACAATCAAACATTAAGAAAAAGGGCTGAAAAATTCATAACAGCATACGAAGAAATATATTTTAAGGATGAAAAAATCACGAAAGAAAAATTGAAATTACTCCAGAAACTTCTGAGGGAAATAGATGAAACTCATAAAGGCTGAAGCTATAAAGATAGAGGATGTCAAAAATATTTTGGAAAAAGGCGGAATAATCATTTATCCAACAGAAACCCTTTATGGAATTGGAGCTAAATACGATGATAGGAATGCTCTAAAAAAAATATTTGAAATAAAAAAACGACCCTCTGAAAAGAGCTTTCCTCTAATCATTGATATAAAACATCTTGAATTAGTAGTTGAAAACATACCTGATTTTGCTTGGAAACTAATTGAAAAATATTGGCCCGGACCTCTTACCCTTATTCTTCCTGCTAAAGCAGGGCTTCCAGAGGAGATAACAAAGAATGGAACAGTTGCAGTTAGAATGCCGGGAGAGTCCTTTGCCTTAAAATTGATTAAGGAACTGCCTTTTCCAATAACAGCGACATCTGCGAATTTATCTCAGATGCCACCTTCAGACTGTATTGAAAAGGTTTTAGAATACTTTAAAGACGAAGAAATAAAGCTTATAATTGATGGAGGCAAACTCTTCGGCATTCCTTCAACCATAATAGATGTAACAGTAAATCCACCACGAATGATAAGAGAAGGAGCAATCAAAATAAAATTATAAAAAGATTTTTTAATTCTTAATCTTCATCGGGCAAGAAAAACTTTTTACCTGCACCACATACAGGACATCTCCAGTCATCAGGTAAATCCTCAAACGGAGTATCTGGAGGGATTTTACCTTTTTTGTCACCCTTTTTAGGATTGTATATATATCCGCAGTTATGTCCTTGACACCTGTAACATTTCATCTTTTTTTCCATATGCCCATCCTCCTTTTTATATATTTTTAACATAATAATAACTACAAAAAATAAAAATCAAGGAAAATCTTAACAGAGGAGTTTTTATAGAAAACCTTTACTATCCTGTCATTACGCATACAGTGAAACAATCTCACCTTAGGGTTCTTAAAAAGGCGAGATTGCCTCGTGGCTTTCGCTCTTATCAATGACAGCCAAGAAGCCCATAATTTAGGTATAATATATTCCATGCACATTGTTTACCTGCTACTTGGTTCAAATTTGGGGGATAGAGAAAAAAATTTAGCTGATGCAATAAAACATCTGCAAAAACTTGGGCTTCAAGTTCTAAAAAAATCTTCAATATATAACACTCTCCCTTGGGGGTACACTGAGCAGCCAGATTTTTTAAATCAGGCTATTGAATGTTTGACTGAACTTGAACCTTTAGAACTATTAAAAAGATTAAAGGAAATAGAAAAATCTATGGGCAGGAAGAAAACTGTGAGATACGGACCAAGAATTATAGATATTGACATCATTTTTTATGATAATTTAATTCTAAAAACCGAACAGCTTTCTATCCCTCATCCAAGAATGCATGAAAGGGAATTCGTATTAAAACCTTTATCCGAAATTGCTCCTGATTTTATTCATCCTGAACTGCAATTATCAGTAAAAAGACTGCTTGATAATCTTTAATAGCTTTATTTTAAATTTTAATGGCTAATTTCTTGACTTTTTAGCCTTAAAATTGTCAAAATTTTACAATTAAAAAAACTTTAGGAGGGTAAGATGAGCGACATTTATGTCATTGGCCATAAGGCACCAGACACAGACACAGTTTGTTCTGCAATCGTTTACGCAGGTATCAAAGGCTACAAAGCCGCAACAGCAGGACCTATTAATGAGGAAACAGAGTTTGCTCTCAAGCAGTTTGGGGTTGCTGCTCCAGAAATGTTAGAAAATGCTGCTGGCAAAACCCTTGTTCTTGTTGACCATAACGAAGAAAAACAAAGGGTTGATGGTGCAGAGAAAATTCTTGCAATCATTGACCATCACAAGATGAATTTCAACTATCCTGATCCTATCTTTGTTCATGTTGAGCCTGTTGGTAGCACAGCAACAGTAATTGCAAAAATGTTTCCAAATGAAGTAAAAGCAAACAAGGCTTATGCAGGACTTCTTCTTTGCGCAATACTTTCCGACACAGTAATATTTAAATCTCCAACCACAACAGAAGAAGACAAAAAAATAGCTTCTGAGCTTGCTGCTGTAGCAGGAATTTCAGATTTAACAAAATTCGGAGTTGAATTAAAGAAAGCAAAAGCAAGCATCAAAGGCAAACCAATTGCTGATGTTGTCCATGTTGACTTCAAAGACTATGACTTCAAGGGCAAAAAAGTCGGAATTGGACAGACAGAAGTTGTTGATATTGAAGAAGTATACGAGCAAAAAGATGCTTTCGTTAAATATCTTGAAGAACTCAAAGCCAGCAAAGGCTATGATATGGTAATCTTTATGGCAACAGACATTGTAAAAGAAGGAACTGAGCTTTTCTATGCTGGAGATGCTTCAATTATTGAAAAAGCATTTAATGTGAAAGTATCCGGACCATCTGTATGGCTTCATGGTGTACTTTCCCGTAAAAAACAGGTTGCACCACCTGTTGAAAAGGTATATTTAGGATAAAATCTCAATGGGTAGCGGGATTTTTCCTGCTACCCCTATCTTTAATATTTCCAGTTAGCTATCTGCTCTTGGTTTATTACCTTTACATCCTTTTACATAATTTTTTATCTTAGTAAACTATATTTCCTGATAAAAACTCCCTTTTTGTCACAAGTCATCTGATATATATCTCCTTCAGGAGATACTCTAATTGGTTGATAGATTTCATGGGGCATTTTCTGCAAAAAGAGCTCTACTCTTCCTAATTCATTGCCTTCTGAAGTAAGGACAACAATGAGTTTTGAGGATTTTGGCTCTTCAATAAGCATTGCTCCAAGATAGATTCTTCCGCTGCAATCGCTCCATATCCCAAGTAGATAATCAACATACATATCAAACTCAACAGTGTATTGCTTCATTATTGAGAATTTCTCTTGAGAATAGTAAATTATAGCAGTAATATCCCCTATCCTATTAGCTGACATCAGATGCTTTCCATCTGGCGTCAAAATCCCTGGAACATTTATCCGCTCAGAAAAAGGCTTTCCTTCAAGGGAAGCTATACGAACTGATCTTACACCTAAATTAAGCCAGACACCAGCCATGTCTCCGCTGTGAATGCTATAAATACCTGTAACTTCTGGAGCGTATGAAACATTTTCACCTTCCAATGGAATGTGATTGATTACTTTACCATCGGGCTCAAGAAAATAAACAGCTTTTTTGACCTGATTGTCAAGCAAAACAATTTTGCCATTAGGTAAAACATCAATATCCATAAATGTTCTAAATGGTATAGGAATTGTCCTTACTCTTTTGCCTTCTTTAAATACCTGAATACGGGAGTTTATCTGATCAAGGATATAGATTTCACCTTTTGCACCAAGATCAAAGCTCATAGGTCCTTCAGGATTAGCTTCCGGTGGAGTAACTATCCCAATGTCATTTGGACCTGAACCAAATTTTGCCCTTACCACCTCTTTTACCGTGACTTTACTTGCCTCTTTTTTTTCTTGCTGTTCTGGATTGTAAGATTTTGCAAAAGTTACATCTGTATAAAGAAAATTTGTGGTAGCCATTATTAAGCTAAAGATAAGGATAAACAATTTAAAAAATTCTTTCATAACCATCTCCTGCTATTTATGAATTCTAATACGATTCTACTATTTTTTCTTTTGACACTTCTCAAGCAACTTCTTTGCCTCTTTTTCGTCTATTCTTAAATTGTAAAGCGGTAAAACATCGTCTTTATAACCATCAATAAGTGGCAGGTTATTTCCATGATGGGGCTTCCAGCCTTGACTCTGAGTATCCGGAATGCTAATTGGGTAGTTGTGCACCTTAATCCAAGTTTTCCAGTTAGCAGATGTAGAAAAGTACAATGGTTTTTGATGATTCTTACGGAAATCCACATAGGCTTTATCAAGTCTATATTCACTATTGTTTAAGACTGAAAAGTGAAAACAACGCTTCTCACCTAAAGGAATGTATTCAAATTCAAAATCTGATGGTTTTGCTTCATTGGTTACTACCTCATAATAACAATTATCTTTAGTTGGTTTTAGCCTGAAAGAAATAACACCTGGAACGCTTTTTACATTTTTACCTGTGTATTGACATCTAGGAACATTTAACAATGTGGACACCATCCTGTCATGCCATGGATCCCAAGAAATTATTAGTTGTCCTTCAACACAAAAAATATCAAATGCTTTGGTCGCTATTTCTCTTTCTGGGATAGGGTTTTGTCCGGGGCGAATCTCACAGGTATTATAGATAGTAATTTTTTCCTTGTCGTTTCGGCAGGGGGCAGGAGCTTGGTATTGAATTTCAATAATGCCATTTCCTACCGTAAATATCCTGTATTCATCATAAGGAGTACCGTTGAGTATCTTTCCTTTTTCAGCCTTAACAAGGATCCTCTGCCAATGTTTTGAAGGCTTGCCATTTGCGTCACGGATGTTTTTCAATTTAATGGTCATGGTTTCGCCTGCCATAATCGGTTCCTTTTCCAATTCAAATTCCAGATTCTCAGGAATTCTCTCATAATCGTATAGTAATTTATCCAAAGGTTGAAATGTTTTAGCGAGATTTTTTGTATTTTTAATTCTTGCCCGTACGCATTCGAGGGGTTCTCGGGGTATACATGAAAAAGCTCTTTGACCACTTTTTACAGTGGTCTGATGTCCGATATCAATAAGTTCAAGGTTTATTTTGACATCATAACCTTTCGGTGGATCTCCTGTACCTGTTACTGAGTAACTCAGTAAAAAAAGATACTCAATATATTGTGCTGGGTTAATTTCAAAATATTCCCTAAATCTTTCTAATTCTGGTGGAACTTTTAATTCTAACATTCTGATTTCATGACATTTTAAAAATTGAGGTCCTCCACCCAACGCAGGATCAAGAAATACTTCATCTACAGGTCCGTGAAGCCATTCAGGAGGAAATCCAAAGATTTTCTTATATATTCTACTTTCCGTATCATAAGGTACATTGGCTTGCGTTGCAACATACCTTGAACAGCATGTTTTTGAAAAAGACTGGATGGGTAAGGCCAAAATACAGACAAAAACTAAAAATAAAACAAATAGCAATTTTTTCATATTTATCCCTCAAATCCTTAAACTTTTAAAAACTCCATGTCCTATCAACTCTTTTTTAAAGAAATTTAATTTTTATTTTGGTTGGCAGACAGTTCTTCCGCATCTGTTTCTACAATTTAGTCTATGATGCCAATCATCTCTTGGAATACTTGTAACACAACCTCCTACACAACTCCAGCATTCTCTGACATTTTTATAATTCCTCTTTACCCAATCATAATCCTCCTGACATCCTTTATATTGATAGGATCCGCAATTGTTACCTGAGGGACGATCCATTGTACCTTCCAAAATTGGTTCGGGTTGTGGACGGTCATCACCCATTCGTGCAAATATCTGATGTTCTTTGCCTCCTTTTTCTGCTTCCTGTGCTAATGATAAACTTAAAAATGTAATCAAAATAATCACAACTAAAAATGTTATGCCCAAAAATTTTTTCATCTGATTGCCCTCCTTCTCTTTTTAAATTGTTTAAAAAATTCTTAATTTCAATATTTTTATTTTCCCTAACCTCCACTACTGTTCAACAAGCTCTACCCTTCTATTCTTTGCCCTTCCCTCCTCTGTTTTGTTTGATGCAACAGGTGCAAGCTGTCCTAATCCAAAGGCTTTAAGCCTGTCGGATGAAATCTTATATTTTGTGGTAAGTTCTCTGACTACAGCATCTGCCCTTGCCTTTGAAAGTTTAAGATTATATTCAATACTTCCTACATTATCAGTGTGCCCAACTACATAAAGTTTTAATCCTCTGTTTTCCTGAAGCAGCTTTGCAACTTCCCTTATAGCAGGCTCAGAATCTGGTTTAATGTCAGCTTTGTCAAAATCAAAATAAATTCCATAAACTGAAGCACTACCCTTTGCCTGAATATCTCTCATTAAGCTCTTTGCATCTGCCACTACTTCCTGAACCATTGCTTCTTTTTCAACAATCCTAATTCCATAAGTTTTACCAGCTCCTCCACCTGACCATGAATCCACATAAACCCAGAAAGTCTTTCCAGCTCTGTCCAGTTTCAGCCAGATTTCATATTCTTCCTGATATACCTTTACTCCTCCGATTTTCTTAATTGCATTCTCATAGTTTCTTAGAACCTGCAAAGCACTTGGTGATGTGTATCCTTCTTTTATGTGGTAATCAATTTTATAAATCCTTCCCTCAACCTTTACATTTTTTCCCTTTGCATCTCTAAAATCAAATTGACCAAATTTTTCCTCAGTGCATCGCTGTATGTAGAAGTTATCCATCCTCGTAAGCATTGGATGGTCTTTACAACCTTTCGCATCCTCTTGAGCATGAACAGCTGGAAGTGCCATTAAGAAAAGTAATAATAATCCTATAATAAAAATTAAACCCTTTGCTTTCATTTTTTAGCCTCCTACTCATTGTTAAAACATTTTTAAAATCTTCCCATTGTAGGCACGAAAAAGGCACTAACGATTATTCCTATAACAAAATAAACAGCCACACTGGCAACTATAATCACTAAAACATATACGAAAGCTTTATCTTTTGGTGTGTTCATAAGAATGGGAAGCCCAAGATATAAGATGTAGATTCCATAAATTCCAGCTATGAGAACTAAAACTGAAAGCGCCGGTATTATATATATAGTATCCCCGCAATCCAAACAGGTGTCATAGAATAAAGAGAAAGTTTGACTGCATTTGTTATATCCTTCTGAGAGCTAAAAGACGGTGCGAGGGCATTAATTATAAAGGCAACTATGTAAACACCAACAAGTGATAACACATATGAGACAATTGAATGTCCCAGAGCATTACCTACTGACCAGCGTATATGCATACCAAATCCAGAGACTCCTACTAAACTGTATCCAATAAATTGAGCAATAGCAGGAATTGCAGCAAGAATTACGGCATAAGAGGTATAAAGTTGAGCTATTGAATGCTCTTCTCCTTTAATCTTTTCCCATTCTTGAGATGGACTAAATAAAATTCCCTTTACCCTATCCACTATATTCATGATTTCACTCCTTTCTCTTTTATTTTGGACATTGTCCAATCCATTTTCCCTTCATATACTGTGTCATTTGCATATTGCGAGATTTGACTTTGACTGTTCCGTTCATATTGTCGCCGTTGTAAGTAACGCTTCCTTCATTCATTTGTTATTTTCTCTCCTCTGTCAATACACTCCATTATCCAGTTTACTGTGTTACCTCTTACTTCATGCATTAGAATTTTACAATTTTGCTCCTTTTCGGGCTTCTGTGGAACATAATCTTTCTTTGTTAAACAAATCTTCGTAGTCTGTGGCGGCATTTTCATAGGCATTCCAGCAACCTGCATTTCTGTAGTTATCTCCCATAAACCTTCCTTTAAATTAGGTTCAGAATACAAATAACCGCTAAACATAACAATAAAAAGAATGCTTAATAAGTAAAAAATTCTTCCCATTCTTGCCCTCCTTTTTTAGTTTTTCTTCTTATAAAAATTTTGAAAGGGGTTTGGACACAGTTCCTTCAAGAATACCTCTTTAGAACCCGAAATTCCACATAAGTATGCTTCTCTCACTTCAGTTATTTTCCAATAATCCTCGCAATTATTTCTTGCAAAATGAAACTGCTTCCACTTCCCCCGTAGCTGGTCATCCAAAAATCCTTCTTCTACAATTGTTATAACTGATCTTGATGGACACTCTGCAGTGTTATCTTTTCTTTTTATGCTTACATACCTGACATTGCCAAAATCATGAAACTTGAAAACTATAAGCAAGGGATTAAATATCCAGTTTTCATCTCTTTGTGAAGCTTTTTGAATTTCATTATTAAAAACTCTTGCATCAATGATTTTATAAGACTTTACTGAAATTTTTTCAGGCTCTATACTTTGGGCAAGGGAGTAGGATAGAGGATAGAAGGTAAAAAGAGTTATGAGAAAAAATATTATATTATATTCATCTTTCCCTTCCTACAACATTAGCTATCTCCTCAAATACATAAAATTATAATCAGGACGACCCACATAACACGCTCTTTTAAATCCATATCTGTGAATTAGTTCTAAAGCTTTTCTTGCATCGGCTTCTTTATAATCAAAATCAAATAAAACTCTATAACCTTCTACTATCTTCCATCTACCACGATCCTTATATACTGAGACTTTATCGGGATTAAAAGATATGCAGTCTTCGCCTGGAAATTCTCCTCTTGGTGGTTGTCCAGACACAAGAAGATAGGAAAAAGAAGGTTTTGGTCTTCCAACAAAACATGACTGATTCATGCCGTAATATTTAATAATCCTCAATGCTTGTTCTGCTTCATCTCTTTTAGCACCAAAATCAAATAGCCATTTATTACCCTCTACAATTTTCCATCTTCCTGATATGTATTTAACCTCTGTTTTTGAAGGATTAAAGAATATGCAATCCTCTTCATAGGGCTCAGGGCTATGTTCATTTCTACATGTAACCTTGAAATAAGCTTTGTTAGACCTTACAGAATAAGGCTCAATAATTTCTAAACGCATCCATCCGTTAATAACTTCATAATAACTACGACCCAAAATCCATTCATGACTTACTGAGAACGAGCCATCTCTATGAAAAGTATGACTGTAAACTGATGATTTAACCCCATCACTTCTTTCAAATAAATAATGCACTGTTAAAGGAGAATTTAATATATTTCTAACTGTTATATTACCCTGAAATCTTATTTTTGTAGGACAATTTCCTGAATAGTCCTTTGGAAATGCATTTAAATTAGCATTAATAATGATATTATCAGAATAACGGTATTGGTCAGAATATGGCACACATGAGCTACTAATTGTGAAAATTATTAAAATCTTAACTACCAATAAAGCTTTTTTTAATTTTAACTCATTCATTATTGCCTCTTTTAGGAGATGATTATTATATACTTTATTTTTCAGACTATTTTCTCAGGTTAGATAATAATCTGAAAAATAAAGATAATCTTACTTAAGTATATGAAATATTTTTTAATATTTCAACCCTTATAAAAAACCGAAAAAATAGAGATAGATACTCGTCACTGCGAGTCCCCTGTTGCGAGCGATAGCGTGGCAATTTGGGGCGAAGCAGTCTCTAATTGGTAACTGGTGAATGGTGATTCGTGGATGGTGGATGGTGAACACCTCTCCGTAATTGCGAGGATACCCCCTCTCCGTCATTGCGACTCCGAGCGAAGCGAGGAGGAAGCAATCTTGCCTTTTCCCCTTCAAAGAGATTGCTTCGCATCCTTCGGATGCTCGCAATGACGGAAAAAAAATAATCGGTAATGCTCGCAATGACGGAAAAAAATAAACGGGGATGCTTGCAATGACAGCAAAAAATACTTAATTTTCAAATGGTTATACCAATTATTGGATTTCTATCGCTATTTTTCGGAAAAACGAGTTATTGCGAGGAACAAAATCAATAATATTGTTTTGGACCCTTATGGTGTAGTATTTTTTTGAAATAAAAATATTGACAAAATGCGAACCACTCAAAGAGTAGCTCGCATTTTGTAATAAGACAATGCTACCCTAATATTGCCTTTAAATCCTCTTCAGCGGTTTTTATTGGCATGATGTTGAAGTTTTCAACAAGAACTTTCAATATATTCGGGCTTACAAAAGCTGGAAGAGTTGGTCCAAGACGAATATTTTTAATTCCAAGATAAAGAAGTGTTGTGAGTATGGCAACTGCCTTTTGTTCAAACCATGAAAGCACAAAAGAAAGTGGAAGTTCATTTACACTTACTCCAAAAGCCTTTGAAAGAGCAAGGGCTATCTGTATTGCAGAATAAGCATCATTGCACTGACCAACATCAAGAAGTCTTGGAATTCCTTCAATTGTGCCTAAATCTTTGTCAAAGAATCTGAACTTACCGCATGCAAGTGTAAGAATTACTGTATCCTTAGGTGCCTTTTCAACAAACTCAGTGTAATAGCTTCTTCCGGGTTTTGCACCATCGCATCCACCAACAAGGAAAAAGTGCTTTATTTTTCCTGCTTTTACAAGTTCTATCACTTTGTCAGCAACACTTAAAACTGCATTTCTTGCAAATCCAACCATTACTTTTTTGCCTTCGTAATCCTCTTGAAATCCCGGCAACTGAAGTGCCTTTTCAATTACAGGTGTGAAATCTTTATCTTTAATATGAACAACTCCGTGCCAACCAACAACTCCTGTTGTAAAGATTCTGTCCTTATAAGCCTCTTGAGGTTTAATAATACAGTTTGTTGTCATGAGAATTGCACCTGGAAATTGTGAAAACTCCTTTTGCTGATTCTGCCATGCAGTACCATAATGTCCGTAAAAGTGTTTGTATTTTTTAAGTTCAGGATAACCGTGGCATGGAAGCATTTCACCATGTGTGTAAATGTAAATTCCTTTGCCCTCAGTCTGCTTAAGAAGTAGTTCAAGGTCTCTTAAGTCATGCCCAGACACAACAATTGCCTTTCCCTTTTTGTGTCCAAGAGGAACTTCAGTTGGAACAGGATGTCCATAAGTGCTTGTATTAGCTTCATCAAGTATTTCCATTGTTCTTAAATTGATCTGTCCTGCTTTCATTACCATATTTAGCCAGAATTGTAAATCACCATCTCTTGTGAAGGCATCCAAAGCTTCATAGATGAATTCATAGATTGTTTCATCTTCTTTGCCTAAGATTGAAGCATGATCAGCATAGGCAGCAATACCACGAAGAGCATAAAGAACTATCTCTTTCAATGATTGGATATCAGGATTTTCACTACTGTGGAAAAGTTTTTTATTAATCTCCTCTCCCTGTGTAATAAGCTCAGCATTTGATTGTGCAGGCTTAAAATCTGATGCAGAGTTGCCTTCAGTTGGAAAATCTTTTTTAAGTTGCTCTTTAATTTCGTATGCCTTATTGATAAACTGCTTAATAGCCTCACCGTCAAAATTAACATTTGTAAGAGTTGAAAATAATGCTTCAACAGTAAATCTGTTTGCACCTCTGTCAATTTTGCCTTCCTGTAAAGCTTTTTTTACATATGGAGCAAAGCCTATTAAAGACCACGTAAGAATGTCTTGAAGATAAGCAACATCTTCCTGCTTTCCGCATACACCTAATTTTGTGCATGCTTTCTGATTTGATGTTTGTTCACACTGCCTACAAAACATGGCAAACCTCCTTTTGTTTTATTATTTCACCATTTATAGTGATTATGTATTCGCTTACAGGTATTTCCTTACTTGAAAGTGAAAGGGCTTTTTCAACTAAATATGTAAGTCCACCACAGCATGGGACTTCCATTCTTAGAATAGTGATGCCTTTTATGCTGTTTGCTTTAAAAATTTCAGTAAGCTTTTCCAGATAAAATTCAGTATCATCAAGCTTTGGACATCCTATGATTGTAACTTTACCTTTGATAAAATCTCCGTGAATTGATGCATAGGCAAAGGCTGTACAGTCTGCTGCAATAAGAAGCTCTGCATTATTAAGAAACTTGGCATAAGGATTTACAAGCTTAAGCTGAATGGGCCAATTCGTAAGCTGTGATATAGTTTGAGTTTTTGAGGTTTCAAATGGTTCTCTTTTTATAACTCTTTCATGGGAGCTAGGACATCCACAAGGAAGTGTCATCTTCTTAAGCCTTTCCTTAACAGCTTCTGCGTTGAAAGGCTTTGCTTCTGCTTCAATTATTTCAATTGCACCTTCTGGACATGCTGGCAGACAAGCACCAAGTCCATCGCAGTATTCTTCACTTACAAGCCGAGCCTTACCATTAACAATTTCTATAGCTTTTTCATGGCAGGCTTCAGCACAAAGCCCACATCCTGTGCATTTTTCTTCATTGATTCTTATTATTTTTCTTTTCATTGCTTACCTCCGCGTTGTTTTATAATTTCATTTTAAGTGTTTGGGATTAAATAAACTATGATTTAAATCATAAAATTTGATAAAATTTCTCATGCTTGAAAAAGTTGATCTGTTTAAAGCTCTTGCCAAAGATGATATGGAGGAACTTGAAAAAGCTTTAAAAACTGAAAAATTCAAAAAAAAGCAAGTTATCTTTCATGAAGGCGATGAATCAAAATACTGCTACATTCTTTTTGAGGGGAGAGTAAATATTGTTAAATCTTCAGCTGATGGGAAGGAATTAGTGCTTGAAATAATAGACCCACCAGATCTGTTTGGTGCTTTGGCAACTTTAAAAGGTATTCCCTATCCAGCCACTGCGATTGCTGTTGAAAACTCTTTGGTTGGCAAGATAATTTCAGAAATATTTTTGGCAATTACGAAAAAATATCCAGATTTTGAAAAAAGACTTCTTGAACACATTACAATGAGACTTAGAGCATGCATTGATGCCATGAAAAACATTGCATCCGATGATGCCTACACAAGAGTGTTTTCCCAACTTGTCAGACTTGCAAAAAAATACGGGAAAAAGACAGAGGAAGGAATTTTGATTGATATAAAGCTTACAAAAAGAGAAATTGCGGAAATGGCTGGAGTAACCACTGAGACAGCTATCAGGATAATAAGCAAAATGAAAAAAGAAGATGTTATCACAGAGAAAGACAAAAAGATATTGCTTAGAAAAAAAATACATTGCAAAATTTAAACCTTTTTAGTGATTTTTTAAAACTCCTGTTAATCTGGCAATCCGAGCCTCGCTGTAGATGAGGCATTGCAATCCGCGATTCTCCGTTATTCCAGAGATAGATACTCGTCACTGCGAGTCCCCCTGTTGCGAGCGATAGCTTGGCAATCTGGGGCGAAGCAGTCTCTAATAAGGCTTTATTGAAAAACAAAGTAGAGATTGCTTCGCATCCTTCGGATGCTCGCAATGACAGCAAAAAAATACTTAATTTTCAAATGGTTATACCAATTATTGGATTTCTATTGCTATTTTTGGGTTATTGTAAGAAATATCTTTTCCTGACTTATTTAAGTTATAATATTTTTTATGAAAGCAAAGGTTGAAATAGAATTTAAAGATTTACCTATCGAGAAAATACAAAATACATTATTGGAAATTTTGCATGCATTGAAGGCAGAGGATATGATTGAAAACGGAAGCTTTGAGATATTTAGCTCTACTGGCGTTGTTACAGAAAAGTGTATTGTCCAAGAAAATAAAGTAGTTGCTTGAAGAAGAAACCCTCTGCTGTAAGCAGAGCTGAACATACTTATGTCTATAAAAATCGTTTGTCAAAATAAAAAAGCATACGCTGATTACGATATTGAAGAGACAATAGAGGCTGGAGTTGTTCTTACTGGAACAGAGGTTAAGGCTTTAAGAGAAGGCAGAGCGAATATAAAGGATAGCTATGTAATAATTAAAGATGGCGAGGCATTTCTGTTAAATTGCCATATAAGTCCATACTCACACGGAAACATATTTAATCATGATCCAGTTCGCACGAGAAAGCTTCTTCTTCATAAGAGAGAAATTCAAAGACTTGCGGGAAAAATTCAGCAAAAAGGCTACTCACTTATTCCTTTGAAAATATATTTTAAAGGTCCCTATGCTAAAGTAGAAATAGCTATTGCAAGGGGTAGAAAGAAATACGAAAAAAGGGATATAATAAAGAAAAAAGAAGCCCAAAGGGAAATTGAAAGAGCCCTAAAAAACAAATGATCTTTGACAAGGGGGCGAAAGGACTCGACGGAGGTAGTGAGGTCTAAGCTGCATGCCGTGGACTCAGCACCACGTAAAAAGCTGAGAAAAACACAACTGCCAACAACGAATTGGCTCTCGCTGCCTAATTAAAGGCAGCCGTCTCCCTAAGCTCTGCTCTGAGGCTTAGAAGAGGCTTGATACATCAGAGCTGCTTCTGAGAATGCAACCCAGTTCTCAGAGGGAGAATTTAGGGTTTAGGGTTTTAGAAAGCCTGTGGGAGGGCGAGCTAAAACCCGAATACCTAATACTCCCACTAAGCATGTAGATGCTTAGAAGTAGCACCTTCGGACGCGGGTTCGATTCCCGCCGCCTCCACCAATAATTCTTCAGATTAATTTTCTTAAAACGAAAAAGCATAATCTTTTTTAAGATTGATTATTTTTGTTGAAGTATTTACTTTCCTTTAAAAGGGCAAAGGCTCTGTTTATTAATGAATCGTAATCATCAAGCTCATTACATTCAACTGCTACTGCATTTATGGTTAAAGTGAATGCTTTTTCAAAAAGTGTTCTTTCTACCTTTTTTTTAATTCTATCTATTAATTTCCCAGCTCCCTCATAATTAGTAATTGGAAGAACTATTATGAATTCGTCTTCTTCATATCTGACAGCCCAGTCAACATTTCTTATTATCTCGTGAATTAGTTTTGAAAAAGACTTAAGAAGCAAATCTCCAGTCGTTCGTCCGTAATTTAGATTTATGTATTTTAATTGGTTAATATCTAAGAGAACAATTGAGAGCGCATTCTTATATCTTTTGTATTTTTCAATTTCAATAGGCAAATATTCTGCAAGATACTTTCTATTATATAAACCCGTTAAAATATCTTTATATGTTAATTCAGTCAATGTTTCTTGAAATTTTTTATCTAATTCAGCCAATTTCAGTTTGAGTTCATTTGCTTCTTTAGTGGATTGAATAATTTTTGCAGTTAATTTGTCAGCCTTATAAAAACTTTTTGTAATAATAAAAACAATGTAATTTCCAACTTTAAGAGAAACTCCCTTTAAAGCATTGTAAATCTTATTTTTAAAATCTAATAGGTCAATTGAAGAATTGATAAAATTATTTTCCAAAATTTCTGGAAGTTCATTTAATTTTTTTGATGTAAAATCTCTAATGTTTTTATCGATAGGATTATCTAAATAATTAGTTATTTTTAAAAAACCTTTGTTTACGTATTTAATATCGTAATTATCGTCAACTATAAATACTACAATTGCATCATTGTCTTGTAATGACTTTGCAAAAATATTAAATTTTTCTCTAATAAGATTTGCCATTAAATCTTCTGTTATAAAATTTTCAGAAGTATCCTTTTTCAAAAATTTTTTAAACATAGTTTTACTCCTGTAAGATTTTTAAAGGATGTACAATTTTTAGACTTGCTGGTAAGTTAGTATTTTCATCAAAATCTGTTCCATGTATAATGAATTCACACTGTCTGAAATTAGGATTAGTTTTATGAGCTTCAAAAAAATTAACAACTTCTTCCAAATTATAAACATCTACTCCCATGATGTAAAGTTTTTCCAATTCATTAATTAAGCTAAAATTTGGAATTTCTTTGAGTGGTAAAAATTTTGCACTTTTTCCTTTTAAGTTTAATAAATAAGATATAAAGGCAACTTCAATATAGGAATAATAATTAAAAAAATATCCGATTGGTTCAAACTGTCCAGGAAAGGTAACTAAAATTTTGGGCTTTTCTTTGAATTGAGTATCCAAAATTTGAGATGTAGCTAAATCATAAATTTCTGAGAGTATAGCTATAGCCTCAATTTCATCAAAAATTCCTTCAATAAATAAATTATGGATTTTCTCCAAAATAGGAAGAAAAAATTCTATTATGGCTTCTTTTTTGTCTTTTCCTTCAAGAAAATTTTGTAATGGCTGATTATCTTCTAATTTTTCAAAACATAAGATTTTTGATAAAATCTTCAGGAATGGTTCGTCATTTTTAACGATATAGCATTTTTTATAAAGCTTATCAGAGTTTAAAAATTTATCAATATTGGACGAGATTAATTCATATAAGGATATTAAATTTTTGGAATAGTTTGGAATTAATGTTTTAAAAGCGTTTATGAAAACAAGATTTTCCAACTTAAAATATTTTTCTTGAAAGCTTAAATTAAGATGACATTTATAAAGAAGCATAATTTTTCTTATACATTCAGATAGCAATCCAAACTTGATTCCATGCTCTAAAATTATAAGATGTTTTTTGATAAGTGATTCAACAACATTTATGGAATTATAGCCAATCAGTTCATTGAAGTTTTTATTTGATTTTACCTCACTGGTAATATAGTCAAATAAATCATTCTTAGCTATCTTAAAAGACTCAGTTATAAATTTTGTATCTGACATTTCTATCTATCAATTTAATTATTTAGTATGGAAAACAAAAGCCGGGAATGGGATTCGAACCCACGACCGGTCGATTACGAATCGACTGCTCTACCGCTGAGCTATCCCGGCTATAGTTATATTTTATCAAACTCATTTTTAAAGTAGCGATATGTATCTTCATCAAAAAGACAAAACTCAATAATTTCAAGAGAAGATGAAGTATTGTTTTTAATATACTCAACAGTAGCATTTACTAAAACTTTTGCCACCAAATCTTTCGGACATCCATATATTCCGGAGCTTATTGCAGGAAAAGAGATGCTTTTTAATTTGTAATCATCTGCAATTTTTAAACTGCTCAGAACTGCATTTTTAAGTTTGCTTTCCTCATCTCCCTCACCCCATTTTGGACCTACTGCATGAATAACATATTTTGCTTTAAGTGCTCCAGCAGTTGTTATTGCTGCAGAACCTGTAGGAACAAATCCGATTTTATCGCTTTCTTCCTGAATTATTTGACCACCTTTTCTTACAATTGCACCTGCCACTCCACCACCGTGCTTAAGATAATTATTTGCTGCATTTACAATTGCATCAGTGTCTCTATCAGTTATATCCCCAATCATTATTCTTATTGTTTTACCTTCAACCCTTTTCTCCTCCATACAAACACCTCCACAATGAATTATAAAATTATAAAACACTTAAAAGCCTGTTATAAAGTTTTTACTTGACTTTTAATTTTTAAAAAAGGTAAATTTTGCAATGCAAAAGGGCTACATTCAGATTTATACTGGAGATGGAAAAGGCAAAACTACTGCTGCCTTAGGGCTTGCTTTAAGGGCAGCTGGAGCTGGGCTTAAGGTTTTTATTGCACAGTTTATTAAAAATCAACTATGCAGTGAACATATTGCACTTGAAAGATTTAAAGATTTGATAACAATAAAACAATATGGAACAGGCTTTATAAATGGTAAACCAAAATCTGAAGACTATGAAATAATTTTGCAAGGATTTAAAGAAGTTGCAGAGATTTTAAAAAATGGCGATTTTGATTTAGTGATACTTGATGAAATAAACCTTGCAGTTCATCTTGGTATAATATCTGAGGATGAATTGATAAAAGTTTTAAAAGAGAAGGCTTCAAATGTAGAGGTTGTCCTTACAGGGAGAGGAGCATCCCAAAAACTTATTGAAATAGCTGATCTTGTTACAGAGATGAAGGAGATTAAACACTACTACATAAAAGGTGTGCTTGCAAGAAAAGGCATTGAGTATTAATTTTTTAAATAATCGGCAGTTCTTTTTGCAAGCTCTTCTTGCTGTTTCCAACTACCATACAAAACTCTATTTGAAATAAGTTTTCCGATAATTCTTCTCAATTCCTTACTAATTTTGCCTGCTGGAGCCTGAGAAAAAGGTGTTTGTGGAAGAGGCATAAATGTATGGGCATGAATTTTTGCACCCATTTTTGCTAAATCATTCATAACTTTAATTGTTTTTTTAACATCGTCTTCAGTTTCCCCGGGTAATCCAAAGATAAAATCTACACTTGGGATAAAGCCTGCTTTTGATGTTAACTTTATAGCTTGATAAACATCTTCAACTGTATGTCCTCTGTGGCAAAGCTCAAGTATTCTGTCACTTCCAGATTGGGCTCCAATCACAAGATTTTTATTGTCAGCATATCTAAGTAAAACATCTATTGTTTCCTCTGTAACATGCTCAGGTCTTACTTCTGATGGAAAGCTTCCAAAAAAAATTCTTCCATCAGGCTTGATAATTTCTCTAATATTTTTAAGAAGCTCTTCCAACTTCGCAATATTTAGAGTTTTTCCATCATCTGAACCGTATGAAAAAGCATTTGGAGTTATAAATCTTATATCTTTCAAATTCCTACGCCTCATCTCTTCTACATATTCGCAAATTTTCTCTATGCTTCTATGCCTTACTTTAGCTCCAAACATATATGAAGTTTGACAGTAATAGCAACAAAATGGACATCCTCTTGTTATTTCAATTGGACCAAATCTTCTATGTTTTAATGAAAAAGGAGCATAATTGTCTAAATTCACATGATTTTTTAATGGATTTAAATTAAAATTTCCATTTTCATCAAAGTAGGCAATTCCTTTTACTTTGTTTAAATCATCATCAGTATCAAAAGCTTTTAAAAGTTCAATCAATGTTTCCTCTGCCTCACCTCTTACAACAACATCAAAACCCATTTTAAGTGTTTTAAGAGGCTCTCCTGTTGGATGTGCTCCTCCTGCAATGAATAAAAGATTTTTGTATTCATTTTTTATAGGTTTAAGAGAATTTAAAATTTCCTCTACATCCCACAATTGGGTAGTGAAAAATGATACTCCAAATATTACTTTTTCATGTTTTTTAGCTATTTCCTTAAGTTCAGAGTAAAGGGATTGTTTTGAAGTTAAAAGATAAATCTGTAGATTTTCAAAATATGGCTCACTCTCCAAAGCTCCAAGCAAAGCATTAAAACTGTATCTGTTCTGTTTAGTGTAATAAAAAGCCAAAGCAATGTTGTTTTTCATAATTGAATTATAACAAAAGCTGATAAAATGAGGATTTATCTGCACCCGGACGTTACCGGGTGCAGATGTTGGAGAGCTATTTAAGAAAGGCTTCTAAATTTTGCTGAGTTCCAAATGGATCTTTGAACTCCTGTTCTGGCTTAAAGTTAAGTTTTTTCTCGCCACGATTGTTAAGATATTTCTTAAGCTCAAGGTCAATATTAACAGGAACTGAAACTCCTGCCTGAGCAAGCATAGTTCTCAAGATAGACTCAGACTTAGATGCATAGGCAACAGCATCTCCAAGTATTCTCATAGCCTCTGTTGGATTGTGAAAGCCTATTGAGTTCTCTGCACCTATAAATATTACTCTGTAAAGTGCCTCTAAATACATATCCTTTGCTTTGTTGTAAAGGTTTTGGTCAAGGGTTTTGCCTTGTTCTTGAGCTTTATGAGCAATTTCAAATAGTTTTGCAGTTACTGCTGTCTGATAACCGGCTCTAAGGAGCATGCTCATTGTTCTGTCTTGAATTGCTATAACTTGCTGTTTTAACCATTCAGGTGTTTCTGCATGGCACTGAAGACATGGCTTCATATCTTGCTTAAGAGGACTCATTATCCTGTGTTCACTAACTTTGAATCCACCCATTTTCTTATAAGGCATGTGACAATCTGCACATGCAACTCCTGCATTCCAGTGAACTGAGTTGTTTGAGAAAAATTCAAACTCAGGATGTCTTATGTATGCAAGCTTAAATCCTGTTACTGCCTGTTTCCACTCTGCATATGCCGGATCACTCTTAAGCACTTTGATAATGTTTTCAATTGAGATATTTCCAAGCTTGCTACCTTGCCATGGGAAGAAAAGTCCTGTTGGCTTCATATCTTTGTCTCTCGGCACTATATATGTGACATGGCACTGGGCACATACAATGCTTCTCATTTGTTGATGTGGAATGTTATTTGTATCAACTCCCATTGTCTGAAGTGCCTTAACAAGAGTAAATCCTCTTCTTATATGAAGTGAGGCATCTTTTGGATTGTGACAGTCTATACAGGAGTCTCCAAGTTTGCGATGTTTTTCAGGTATCCAGCTCCATACTTCTTTGTAGGGTCTATTGTAATAGGCAAGACCATATTTTGCCTCAAGCTCAGGTGCATATGTTGTCTTACATGTTAAACATACTCCGCCTGGTTTTAATCTTGAAGGATCTATCTCAAGCTGATCAATGACCCTGTAGTAATGACTTCTCGGCTCATTGTATTCAATTCCAAATCCCCATCCATTATAAAGTAAAGCCATAAATGGATACTCTGAAAGTTTGTCATAAATTACCTTGTCTGTATCCCAGCCTCTTTTGTATTTGCTTTTTCCAGCAGGAGTTGGCTCTGCAGACTGTTTCCACATTTCATAATGAATTGGATAAACCTTTCCCCATACTTCAGGGTCAATTTCATTTTCAGCCAAAGGTGTTGCTCTGAACTCCTTTGCCTTCTCAGGTTTACAGCCAAAGGAAAAAAGCAGAGCAATGATTAAAAATGCGATAAAACTCAATCGTTTCATAGCAAAACCTCCTTTTACAAAGTTTGTCTTAATCCTGTTAATTTATGGGATATTCTTTTATGACAATCCCAGCAATTTCTGCCCTCAGAATTAAGCATTTTTGATACAACTCCCTGATGACACCTTATGCAGTTTGACTGAATTGTTTTTTTGCTGTGGGAGGATGCTTGAATTCTTTCTGGAACTGCGCCAGTATGAAAGGCTACAAAATCCTTTCCTCCATCAATAGCTTTCCATACATAGAATTTTACTTTTGAATCATTTGGCAGATGACAATCAACGCATTTAATGTTGTTGTGAAGACCTCCTTTTGCCCATGCATTGTATTGCTCTTGCATAACATGACAGCTTCCACAATAGGATGGAGAATTTGTTTTAGCAAGAATGTTCGGTGATATTAGAGTGATTACCAACAGCAGAATAATTACCGCAATCAAAATAACAGCACTTTTTCTCATTGCTCACCTCCTTTATCACCAGATTTGAGACTGTTCAAAAACTTACAAACACCTGAAAATCAGGCATTTGTAAGCTATTGCTTTTTTTCTTTGCCCCTAAATCATTAAAATATCTTAATCCTTTTATATCGGAGGACAAGCAACGAGAAGACATAATCAACCTAACTTTGCTGACAATATCATTTCTCAAATTATACCTCTTGATGACCCCCTTAAAATTCTTTTCAGCAGTATTGACTTCTCTTTCATATATGAACTTTGTAGAGATAAGTACTCCTCCGTCGGTAGGCAAGGCTACAACCCTGTTAGTCTTTTTAAAGCACTTTTGCTCATTTATCTTGGATATGCCAACTCTGAAAGAGACCTTGCTAAAAAGCTCAAGTTTGACGGTAGACTCTGCTTTCTCTGCGGATTCTCCTACGGAAACACTCCAAAACATAACACCTTCCACTACTTTAGGCAAAGACTTGGAGTTGACACTTTTCATGATATTGTTATGAATCTTATTGCTCAATCTTTGGTTAATATAAAAAGCAATAAACTTAAGTTTTCTATAGATTCTACCCATATAGAAGCCTTTCCTTCTGATAAAGATGCTAAGCTTGGATACAAACAGAAGGACTTTAGCTTTTTTGGCTACAAAGTCCATCTCACAGTCACTACCACAGAATTGCCAGTGATTGTATCTGCCACTGTTACAGAGGGAAATAAATGGGATGGGCACTTTCTTGCACCTTTGACAGAGTTTGCTCAAAAGATTGCTAAAAAGAACAACAAAACAATACAGGCAGTAATAGCAAATGCAGGATATGATTCTGTGGAAAATGGGAAATTTCTTTTGGGAAGAGACATTATTCCATACATTATTCCATACATTGCTGAAAATCCCAGAGGAAGAAAAAATCCTTTGCAAACAGGCTTTATAACTGTAACATCCAAAGGAAAACTTGTCTGTCCAGTAGGAATTGAACTTTGTTATTGGGGAAGAGAAAGCAAAAGAGGAAGAATAAAATTTCGCTGCGGGCTTCATAAAGAAAAAGGAAAAGGATGTCTTTTTAGAAACATCTGCTATGGCAAGAGTGATTACGGACCTTGTTTTTATATCAAAGAAGACCAAGACACACAAAAAACAATGAGAGCGATAAGAAGTAAGAAAAGCTTTAAAGCGACTTATAAGAAAAGGACAGTAATTGAACGAGTCAACAATGTACTTAAGACAGCTCAAAGGCTTTGTCAGTTGAGAGTGAGGGGGATAAAACAAGTAAGCATACATGTTTTTATGAGCATTGCAGCTTATTTGAGCAGAGTCATAGCTGGATTTAAGACGAACAACAAACTTGTTAGTGTGTAAAGCATATACTAAACAATAATATAAAGAGAACAATATAGGAAATCTAAGGGATAGCATTTGAAAATTGAGGGGTAACAATTGATTTTTTAGTGATAAAAGGGTTAATGTTTGAGCATATGATGGAAAAATTACTATCAATTTTTTATTGAAGTCTTTTAAATTTTTCTTACCTATCTCCATAGACTTAAACCTTTATCATTTTTGGACAGTCTCCACCAGATTTGATTTAATTATAAAAAATCTGCAAAAAATCTGCAATAAAAATTCTGTTAACTTCATGTAAAATTTTTGTAAAATTTTGCACGCTAAAGTTAAAATTAGAAAAATGAGCTTAAGAGTAAAATTTGCCCTTGTCATGATAATAGCAACAAGCTTACTTCTTCCTATATCTTTTTACATCATTTTGAAAAATCAGGAAAAAATTATTTTTCAGCAGAGTGAAAATGAAGCCAGAGCAGTCACTAAAATGATAATTCTTACAAGACAATGGATAGCTTTGCATGATGGAGTATTTGTAAAAAAGAAGCAAGGAATTGAGCTCAATCCTTATTTAACAAAAGTCGGAATAAATCCTTTGATAAAAGATGAAAAAGGAAATTTTCTGATCTTAAAAAATCCTGCCCTTGCAACCCGTGAGCTTTCAAAGCTTTCAGAATCCTCAGAAGGATGGAGCTTTCGCATAATAGGTCTTACGCCAATAAATCCAAATAATACTCCAGATATTCATGAAGCAAAGGCTTTACAAGCATTGCATGAGACTAAAGAGAGAGAATATAGTATGATTATAAATGATAGAGGAAAAAGATTTTTGAAATACATTTATCCACTTTATGTCAATCAAGAATGTCTTGGATGTCATGGAAAACAAGGTTATTCTATGGGGCAGTTGATTGGTGCACTAAGCATAAATATTCCTGTAGAAAAGACTTTTTTAGCAATGCAGGAAAACAAAAAGAAGTTAATTTACATTTTTCTCATAACCTTTGGTTGTATGACTGCCTTAGTATTTCTTATGGTTAAAACTTTTGTCTCAAATCCTTTAAAGAAAATCAAAAAAACTATTAAAGAATTCAAAGAAGGCAAAATTCCTGCCTATAACCAAATACAAAGTAGAGATGAACTTGAAGAAATATGGCATACTTTTAAAGATATGGCAGAAACAATTTCTGAATATCATAAGGAACTTCAAAATAAAATAAAAGAAGCTACAAAGGAGCTTGAAACTGCAAATAGAAAACTTTTGGAGTTAAATAAAAGAAAGTCAGATTTTATTGCAAGTGCTGCTCATGAATTAAGAACACCTCTTACATCTATAAAAGGCGCTATTGATTTTTTTAATGTAGCTTTGAACTCACCTTCAGATAGCGAAATTAATGAAAAAATTAACTTCATGCTTCAAGTCATAAAGAGAAATACAGACAGGCTCATAAGAATGATTAATGATATGCTTGACCTTGAAAGAATAGAGAATGGAATAATGGAGTATCATTATTCATGCTTTGATTTATCTGAATTGATTGAAGAGACAGTTTTTGAAATTAAATCTGCAGCAGAAAAATCTGTAAATTTTTTTACAGATGCTGAAAATTTAGCTGTATTCGCTGACAGAGATAAAATAAAGCAGGTGTTGTTGAATCTTTTATCAAATGCAGTTAAATTCAGCCCTGAAAATGGAGAAGTTAAAATCCTGTGCAAAAAACAAAACTCTGAAGCTTTAGTTGAAATATCTGATAAAGGCCAAGGAATTCCTGATGAAATTAAGGATAAAATATTTGATAAATTTTTCAAAGACAAACATCTTGGAGGAACAGGGCTTGGACTCACAATTGCAAAGGCTATAGTTGAAGCTCATGGTGGTTCAATTGGAGTAAGAAGTGATGGGAAAAGTGGAAGTACATTTTATTTTACATTGCCATTGAAAAATGAAAATACTAATTGTTGATGATGATTTGGACATTCTAAAAACTCTTAAGCTTATTTTTGAGCTTTATGGGTTTGAAGTTCTAACTGCTTCATCTTGGGCAGAAGGTGAAAAATTGCTTGAAAGTGTTGATCTCCTTATTCTTGATGTAATGCTTCCCGATGCAGATGGTTTTGAAATTTTAAGAAAACTTAGACAAAAAAAGCCTGCCTTTCCAATAATCATGCTTACAGCAAAGGACAAGCTCTCTGACAAGGTCTTAGGACTTGAATCAGGTGCGGATGACTATGTAGTGAAACCCTTTGAAACTCTTGAGCTTATTGCAAGAGTGAAAGCATGTCTTAGAAGAGCACAAAAATGTTCTCAAGAATCACTTACTGTTGGAGACCTATACATAGATTTTAAACAAAGGATTGTTAAGAAAAAAGAGCAGGAAATATATCTTACTCCAAAGGAATTTGCTATTTTATGTTTTTTATGCTCAAAAATAGGAGAAGTGGTCTCAAAGCATGAGTTAAAAAAGGCATTATGGGATGAGGCTGATATATATGCTTGGAGTAGAACAATTGATGTCCATATAATGCATCTTAGAAAAAAAATTGAAGATGACCCCTCAAATCCGAAATATATTCTTACAGTGCCGAGTGTGGGATATAAGTTTTGTGGATGATAGTTAGAATTAAAATAAAAAATTTGTTAAAATAATTTTAAACTAAATTGCACGATTCTCCAGTGTCATTGCGAGCGTAGCGAAGCAATCTGCCTGCTGGAGATTGCCACGCCCCTTCGGGGCTCGCAATGACGGAGAAGTGGATTGTGAGCATGGTTATAGCAGGCTCGCAATGACAAGAGAATAAAGGTTTTATGTAAAAATTCTATAATTTATGTATAATTAAATCTTAGGAGGGTCATTATGTTTAAGAAATCTCAAGAAGTAGATATTGTAAGGGGCGATGTTCTTTATGATGATGGCACACACAGATTTATTTGGCTTGGATGGGAAGAACACGAGGAAGAAGGACTTGTTCAGGTTAATCAGTATTTAATAGAAAGCAATGGCAAAGGAGTTATACTTGACCCTGGTGGAGTTCATGTCTTTCCAAGAGTTGTTGCAAATGTTTCAAGGTATGTAGACTTAGACAAAATAGAGCATCTTTTCTTTTCCCATCAGGACCCTGATGTCTCCTCAGGAGTGGCTCTTTGGTTAAGTGTTACTAATGCAAAAGTTTATATTTCAAAGTGGTGGGTAAGATTTCTTCCCCATTATGGAATTTTTGATATGAATAAAATAGTACCTATTGATGAAGGTGGAGGAAGAATAAATCTCGCAGGTGGTAATTATCTTGAAATTATTCCTGCCCATTTTTTGCACTCTGTAGCCAATTTTCATGTTTATGACCCTCGTTCAAAAATTCTTTTTACAGGTGATCTTGGTGCTGCAATTTTTCCAAAAGGACAAAGGTATACATATGTTGAAGATTTTGATAGCCATTTAAAGCTTATGGAAGGTTTTCATAGAAGGTATTTAGCATCAAACTCTGTTATAAGAAGGTATCTTGAAAGAGTATCAAAGCTTGATATTGAAATCATTGCGCCACAACACGGAGCAATTATATACAAAAAGGAACATATTCAAAGATTTTTCAACTGGCTCGCTGGTTTAAAATGCGGTGCAGACATAGTTGATGAATTTTACAGATAGGAGGATTTAATTATGTTTTTCAGAAGGAAAAAAATTCAGTCTGACAATAAAAAAATCGTTGATACAAACCTTGCACTTATAAAAACTCTCTCCTCAGGCATCATAAAGTCAAATTTAGTTGGCTCAACAATTTCTAACACAATGGGATTAATTGATTCTAATTTTTCAAGAATAAGGGATGATGTCTCATCTATTGCAACATCTATGGAAGAAATTGATATGACAATACGGGATATGTCTCAAAGTGTTAGTTCTATAAATGAAGAAGTGCAAGCAATGGTAAAACAGAATGATATGATGAATCAAGAATTAGAACAAAGGGTGAGAGACATTGAATCTCATAATAGAAAAATCATTGAAGTAGTTGAAAATATAAAGGACCTCGGTCATGCAACAGAAAATATAGGCAACATAGTAATATCCATTTCAGATGTTGCTGATCAGACAAATCTCCTTGCCCTTAATGCCTCAATTGAAGCAGCAAGGGTTGGAGAAGCAGGAAGAGGTTTTGCAGTGGTTGCAGATGAAATAAGAAAACTTTCTCAAAAAACAGAGGCATTGACAAAAGACATTGGAAAAATACTCGGAAATCTTAGAGACAGAGTTAGTTCAGCAGTTGGAGAAGTTGAGAAAATTAGAGAGCTTTTTTTAAGCATTGAAGAGGATATGAAAAATATAAGACAAGCATTTGAAAAGACAAAAACCATGTCCGATAAAGTTGGAGATGCTGTTAACACCCTTTCAACAGCCATTGAAGAGCAAAGTCAGGTTCTCACTGATGTCTCCAAACGAATTACAAACACCGCCTCTATGCTTAATGAAACATATAAAGTTTTCTCAACTGTAATAAAGGTTAATGAAGAAATTTCAAAATTGACCAAGTTTTAATCTTTTTGATATAGTGAAGTTATGCCTGAATCCCTAAAACTAAAGCTGTGCTATCATGTTAAAGAAGCAAATGAAATAGGCTTTTGGGAAAAAATTGCAAAGAAAATTTCCCTGATAATTGAACAACCTGTTGAAATTGAATTTTTAAAAGGCTTATCAGAAGAAATTTTCAATGAAAATCTTGCCTCAGTTTATTATACTAATCCTGATGATACCATAAGTCTCATCAATAAAAATTATATAGTTTTGGGAAAATTAAAGGGATCAAAGGAGAGTCTTTGTGCAATAAAATCAAAAAATTATAATCCCGATAAAGAAAAAATCAAAGTGGCTATCATAAAAAAGAGATATTTCTATCTTCCACTTTTGTTTTTCGGGAAAGATTACAAAAAATTTCAGATACATCCAGTAAGTTCTTACACTGAAGCCATATCCCTTTTAAAGCAGGGAGAAGTAGATATAGCTTTTGTATATACAGAATTGGGAAAAATTTTTTACGAAGAAAACTTAGATTTTTCTACAGATTTTTGCTTTAGTATTCCTCATTATATAGTTATTCATCCTTCATTTGTAAATTTCAAAGAAAAACTTCTTTCAATTGAGGAGTTTGAGCCTGTGCATCCTGATGAAATAAAGCATTTGAATTTTTTATATATACAGCTCAACAACATGTTGAATGAGTGGAGTAATCATGATATTGCACAGGCTTTGATTTTATCGCCAAATATAGGAGTTATTGTCTATCAGGACAAAATCGTTTTTGCAAATAATTATGCATTGAAAATGTTGGAATATGCTGAGGATGAATTTTACAAATTGAAAAGTATAGATATTGTTCTTCCCAAATATAAAGGAGAATTACAAAAAGTCGTAGAACGACGACTTAAAGGAGAAAAGTTTCAAAGAATATACGAAATAGAATTTTTAAAAAAGGATAGCTCAACAATTTGGGTCAATTGTCTTACGGATACTATACTTTTTAGAGGATTACCTTCTGGACTTATCCTTTTCTATGATATTACAAAGCAAAAAAGAGAGCAAGGATTTAGAGAACTTCTTCAATTAATCAATAAGGTAATAACTACAGCTTTAACTGAAGAAGAGATTTATGATAGAGTCTGCAAAGATATTGTAGAGAAGCTGAAATTTAAATGTGCAATAATTTCTCAATTTAAAGAAGAGAGTGTAGAGATTTTAGAAAATTACTACTCAGGAGACTGCGACAGTGTAATAAACATTGTGAATGAAATTATTAAACTTTTTAAAGATAAAATCGTCTCTTCAGAAATTATAGTTTTTAGTGATTTTCAAAATGAAAATTTAACTTTTTCATCTAACTTAGTTAAAAATGGCATTCATTCTGGATGCATTGTGTCATTTACAAAGAATAAAAAAATAGCCTCAGCATTATTTGTTTTTTCTGAAAATCCAGATATTTTTGATAAATCTTCTCTGGAAATTTTAAAAGAAATACAGCATGACATCTCCTTTGCCCTTGACAGAGTTGAAAAAATCAAGGAAGACTTGATTATCGGAGAAGCATTAAGAAATTCAGATACTTGGATTTTAGTTACGGATGAAAATGGGAAAATTATTTATGTAAATGAAGCAGTAGAAAAAATAAGCGGATACAAAAGAGAAGAACTTATAGGGAAAAATCCAAGAATATTCAAATCAGGCTTAAATCCTCCTGAATTTTATAAAGAAATGTGGGATACAATACTTTCGGGTAAAATTTTTCATTCCATAACTCCAAACAGAAAAAAGAGCGGAGAAATATTTCATGTTGACTTAAAAATCATACCTGTAAAGCTTCCTGGAAACATAACAAGATTTATTGCTGTTGCAAAGGATATAACAGAAAAAATGGAACTCTCTGAAAGACTGCAACATATGCAAAATTACGATGCCCTCACCGGACTTTTAAATCTTAATGGATTTATAAGAGCTGTAACAGAAAAAATTAATACTCAAACATCCTTAGGAGCATTTTGCTTAATAGACATTTATGATATGACAAGCATAAATAAACTCTATGGATTAAGTGCAGGCGATTTGCTTTTAAAAGAAATTTCTCAAAAAATTAAAGAACTTTTTAAAGAATCTACAGCGATTGCAAGACTTCATGCTGATACCTTTGGAATTTATGTAGTTTGTGAGACTTCAGCTGATATATATCAAATTTACTCCAAACTAAACGAATTAAATGAGCAAAAATATATGATAGATGATAAAATGATTCCTGTTAACATAAATGCCTCTTTAGTAATTTATCCAAAAGATGGAAAAAGTTTTAAGGAACTATATGAGAAAGCAGATATTACTGTTACAAAAGCAAAACGCGATGGAAGCGGTATTGTAAGGTTTTACTCTGAAGAAATTGAAAAAAATATAGAAAGCCAATGGAATACCTTTACACTCGTTAAAAATGCAATAGAGAAGAATCTTTTTAAGTTTTATTATCAACCATACTACAGTGCAGATTCATTAAACATAGAGGGTTTTGAAGCTTTGGTGAGAATTGTTGATGAAGATGGAAAACTTTACACTCCAAATATGTTTATAGATTATCTTGAAAGCAGTCACTATTTGGAGGCTTTTGAAAGATGGGCAATTAATGAAGTAATAGAAAAAATAACAAAGTGGGGAAAAAGCATATCTATCAATATTTCTGGTAAAACACTTGTAAATCCTGCATTTACATTGAGAATTTCAACATTGCCTGACAAAATAAGAGAAAAACTCACGATAGAGATTACTGAGAGAATATTAATAAAAGAACCTGAGCATGCAACAGTTACTTTGCTTGATATAAAAAATATTGACTTTCCACCAAAAATTGCACTTGATGATTTTGGAACTGGTTATTCTTCTTTGAATTACCTGAAAGATTTGCCGATAGACATAATAAAAATTGATAGAGCCTTTGTCAAAGATTTAACAACAAACAGTAAAAATCTTGCCATAACTCAAACGATTATATATCTGGCAAAAAAGTTAGGAATGAAAGTATTAGCTGAGGGCATAGAAACTGAACCGCAGTATAATCTCGTCAAAGAATTAGGATGTGACTTTGTGCAAGGATTTCTTTTCAGTAAACCATTGCCAGAGGAAGAAATTGATAGGATAATTAAACAAAATTAAACTATATTTTCTCCAAAACAAAAGCCATCATGGTTTCAATGAATTTATCAAAGGTATTCAGAACTTGACTTGAGACGAATCAGCTCTTTTTCGGCATTGCGAGGTATCTCCCTTAATCTCTGAAAGTATTCTCATTGCGAGGGCATCGCCATGCCTTCGGCTCGCGACAGGCTCATGCCCGAAGCAGTCTTGTCTTTTCACTTCTTGCGAAAAGATCTCTTTGCACGAAGTCGCGATGAATGAAACAATTTTCCATTAATCATTCACTATGCATCTCCCACAATTCACCAATTAGAGACTGCTTCGCATAGAGGAAAGGCTCGCAGTGACGAGTGTCTATCGCTATTTTTCGGGATTTCTACCAGATGTTGCAATAAAACAAGTAAAATTTTTAAAATATAATATCATGCGCCTGTAGCTCAGTCGGATAGAGCAACTGCCTTCTAAGCAGTGGGCCGGGGGTTCGAATCCCTCCAGGCGCGTTGGCGGATGTAGCTCAACGGTTAGAGCACTGGACTGTGGCTCCAGGTGCTGCGGGTTCGAGTCCCGTCATCCGCCCTTAACTTTCTCTGTCTGTCATTCCTTAGCGTGAAAATTTCGTGAAAATTAAAAAACTTTATCAATAGCTTTTCTTAAGCTTTCCACTGAATGGTGAGAGTATTTTGTGTTTAGTAGATAGCGTTTTATACCCTAAAAGCTTAGCAACAGTGTAAAGGTCTACTCTTTGTTGAACCAATCGGATTGCAGGTTGTGAAATCAGAATCCTTAATCCCTGCTCTTTGCAAGCATTAGAAAAGGCTCTAAAGACATTATGTCTATAAATTGGCTTGCCTTTACTGGTAGAGAAAACATAAAAAATAGTTAATAGTCTTTTTTCTCTGTATTTCCGACCATATCACTTAATTTTTGTAACTCATTTAAAAATAAACATTATTATTTTTAAAATCCTCATTTTTTGTATAACAACTTTTCTGTGAAGAGAATTTGAAGGAAATGTTTATATGAAAAAGTCTTCTATTGCAGTAAGATTTTCTGGAATTTTTGCCTTGAGTTTCCTCATCATAATCTTCTGTAATTCACTGAGTGACCTGCTCACATAAATAAAAGCGAAATCCATGCTAACCCTAAAAGAGTCTATCGTATTTATAAAATTCTTAGACTTCAGAGGCAGAAACCTCATAAAAACAAAAAGAGAATTATAGTAAAGAAGCCTCTCACAGAGCCTATATTTTGTAATCATGTCTGGACTATAGATTTCATGTTTGATGCTCTTGAAGACGGCAGGCGCATTAAAATCATGACGATTTATGAGCTACTGAGCAGGTCTTCTTTGTGTATTGAAGTAGGTTTTAGCATTTCCGCTAAGGTGGTTATAGAGGTCCTTATAGCAGTCTTGGAGGAAAATCGCCCTACAAGGTTTATAGGAATGGTTCGTAAATATTTTGTTACAAAGTTTGGGTGCACTATTTTTATAAAAAAGTTCGTATTTATAATTTTCCAAAAAAGGGCATATCAAAGCTTTATCTCTTCCCTATAACTGGCATATGCCAATTCTTCTAATTCCTCCTCCATCTTCTGTATTGTTTTCTCTGCATTTTTTATGAGCTTGTTATAATTTTCTATTACTGTATCTACCATTATCGGTTCATATGTTAATGCTTCTCTTTCACTCTTAAAAAGATTAAGATTTATATGCATCTTCTCAAGGTAAGTTAATAGTATCTTAATCCTATGCTGGAGTTCTGCCGATGGCTTAAATAATCTTATCTCTTCGCAAATCTCCACACACTCAGCTATCACTGCAGAGTCTATTTTGTCTGTCTTCGCTCTATTAAACTTTGCATCCGCAAGTTTCTTTGTCTGCAGCGGATTCAAAATTGCTACCTTATACCCTTGCTCATATAAGTCATGGGCTAATTTTAAATGATAAACCCCTGTATGGTTCCATAACAACCAGTACATCCTCTTTACAGCAGTAAGGTAACTCCTTTTTCAAAACCTTATACAACTGCTCTGCATCATTCTTTAGATTGAAAGAAGCTCTTTTACCTTTACCTCTTTCCCAGATTGTTACTGCTATGGTATCCTTTTCTAAATCTACTCCAACTATGAACTTCTCTTTTGTCATTTCTCTTCCTCCATTTGATTTTTTTGTTTTTCTTCCCTTATCCTATCATCGTGGGAACTCATTCAGGCTGTCTGAGCCTAATGTTCCGTTCAGGCTTAAGGGAAGGAAAAAGGTGGAAGACAACATTGCGAACGGTCTTTAAGACCTATGACAAATCGTCCTTGCCCACCTTCTTTCTTCCTTTTATTTTAACTTATCCCTGTTTAGTGTCCATATATTTATCATAAGACCGAAAAATAGAGATAGACACTCGTCACTGCGAGCCTCCCTGTTGCGAGCGATAGCGTGGCAATTTGGGGCGAAGCAGTCTTTCTCCCTTCTCGTCATTGCGACTCCGAGCGAAGCGAGGAGGAAGCAATCTTGCCTTTTCCCCTTCATAGAGATTGCTTCGCATCCTTCGGATGCTCGCAATGACAGCAAAAAATACTTAATTTTCAAATGGTTATGCCAATTATTGGATTTCTATCGCTATTTTTGGGATAAGATGAAAATATAAGGAGGAAGGAAAATCCTTCCTCCTTGTTAAAAATTAGCAACCTTCTACTGCTTTTTTCTTCTTTGGCTTTTCTTCTTTTTTGGTTTCCTCTTTCTTTACAACTCCGTCTTTAATTGTTACTTTGTCACCAACTTTAATACCCTTTGCGTCCTTCACTTCAACTGTAACTTCTTTGCCATCTGCCTGCTTTACTGTTACTTTGTTCCCTTCAATCTTTGTAACTGTTCCCTTTACCTCTTTGGCTTCAGCAGCAAATGAAGCAAAAGCAACACCGAATACAAATACGAATGCTACCAACAATGCAACTGCTTTTCTCATTTTAATTCACCCCCTTTCTTTTTGAGATTTCTTATTTCTTAATGAAGTTATATCAATATGCTCCAAGCTTTGTCAACTGTCCTGCATAAACTATTGCTGCTCTTAAAATCAGTGTTCCTGCTAAAACTAAAATAGCTGCAAAGTTCATTCTAAATATCTGCTCCTTTGTAAACTCACCGTGAAATCCATCCTCAAACTCCTTTAGCTCTCCAAGTTTAAGTCTTAGTGCAAGCGGTAGGAGTAAAAATATTGCTATCAGTGCCATTGTAAATATAAAATGTTCGCTTGTAAGGGAGAAGAATGGCTCTATTGCCTTCTTGTAAGGTGCTGTTGATGTATAAAGTCCGTAGAAAAACAGCATAATTACTACAAGCTCAGCAACAATTAACCATATGTCAATCTTGGTAAATAGAAATTTGATTTCAGGTTTATGTGCAATAATAACTATCATTGCAGCACCTGAGGAAAGGGCAGAAACTAAAAACAGAATTGGAAGTGTTGCATTGTTCCAAAGAGGAATAGCTGAGAAGGAGCTTAAAAGCACTCCAGTGTATATTCCCAAGAAAATTCCAAGTGCAAAATTCAATTTCGCAATGGGTCTCATCTTTGGTGCTAATTTTTCTGAGATTTTTATAAGTATTGGAAGCCTTAGTTTATATCTCTGCTCCTTAGGAATTACTGCAAACATATAAAGCGCATTTCCGAGAAGAACTGCAGGAACTCCCCAAGCACCCCAAGACATGAGTGACAATGGCTGAAATGTTGAGAAAAGCCAGAAAGAATTAAAGGGCCTTCCAAGATCAAGGAGTATAAATGGTGCACCAATTGCCAGTGATATAAAAGCAATAAAAGGGGCTTTAAAGCATTGTGCCAGCTCTTCAACTGGCTGTTTTGGAATTCTTAAATTTGCTATTGAGCACATAACAAGCATTCCAGCGGAAAGACCTCCAAGAAAAAGATAAATTACTATTCTCCAATCCCAAACTTCAAGGTAAGGAAAAGTTATCGCATTTGTTCCAGTTATGCTTAGCTCTATCATCACATACCTCCTGCAAATTTCTTTTTTATGTAAAATACTCTCGGTTTTGTTCCGGCAAACTCAAGCCTTACTGAGGCATCATATTTCTTTAGAAGTTCTGCTACCTCAGAGTTTGGTTCATCAAGGTCTCCAAATATTCTTGATTTTCCTAAACATGTCTCAACGCAAGCAGGTTTTTTGCCTTCTTTAATTCTGTGTTCACAGAATGTGCATTTGTCAGCATAACCTTTTGGATGCGAATATCTTGCATCATAGGGACATGCTAAAATGCAGGCTTTGCAACCAATGCATTTAATTTTATCAATCTGAACAGTGCCATCCTTTGCTCTGTAAGACGCTCTTGTAGGACAAGCATCTATGCATGGAGCATTTTCACAGTGATTACAAAGTTCGCTTCTTAGCTCCATTCTCAGGTGCGGAAATTCACCTCTTACTTCCTCCACTACTCTGGTTCTATAATGTTCAGCAGGTACATCATTTTCTTTTTTACAGGTTATAACACATGCCATACAGCCAATGCACCTTTCAACATCTATAACCATAACATATCTTGGCATATCAGACCTCCTTTGTGACTTTGACAAAGTTTACTCTCATTCCAACAGTGCCTGAAATTGGATCAATTGCGTATCTTGTTATCAATTGCTGGTCATCAGCTCCCCTTAAATATGCCTTGCGAAGCATTTTAGATGTAGAACCAAATCCATGAACCATATAAATACAGTCTGGACGGATTCTTTCAGTCACTTTTGCTCTTACTTTATTGCTTTTTACTCCATCTTGATTAACCAAAACAATATAGTCTCCGTTCTTAAGACCCTTCCTCTTTGCTACCTTTGCGTTAATCCAAGCAACATTTTCTTCCATCAATTCCCAAAGGGATGGATTATTGGTTGTTCTTGAGAATGTATGAACAGGCGCTCTTCCGTAAATTAGCCTAAACCATCCTTCAGGTGGTTGCTCATGCTTTGTATATTTTGGGACGGGGTCAAAGCCGTGTTCTTTCAATTCTTTGCTGTAAAGCTCAATTTTACCTGAGGGAGTCTTAAATTTGAAGTCCTCACCGGGCTGTATATATGGTTTTTCAGACTCTGGGAAGTTTATATATCCATTTTTTGCAAGCTCTGAATAATCAATTCCCCACACCTCTGCTTTGTGCTTCAAAAATTCTTCAAATGTATTCCATGAGAAATAACGCTCAAGTCCAAGTCTTTTGCCAAGTTCTTTTGCAATCCACCATCCCGGTTTTGTGTCATACATGGGCTGGACAACTGGTTGCCGGATTGATATCCCCAATGCTCTTTCTTTAACAACAAAAAAGTCATCATGACGTTCAAGATATGTACATTCTGGTAAAACAACATCAGCAAGCATTACTCCATCATAGGGCATCATGTCAACCGCAACAAGTAAATCTAACTTTTGAACAGCCTTCAGAGTATCCCTCTGATTTGGCATAGCTTTCATTATGTTTGTCCCTGTTGTAAACCATGCTTTGATTGGATAAGGCTCCTCAGTCAAAGTAGCTTTGACAATTGCATGAGTTACACCTTCTTCTCCTGCAAATGGATAGTTTCCTTTGTTTAATGCTGGCTTGTGGTCAGGATAGTCTTCCTCAGAGAGAAAAACAGGCTCAAACTTTTTCTTTGGATTCAAATATATTCCTCCGGGTCTTCCATAAGCACCTAAAAGTGCAGTGAGTATTGCAACTGCCCTCTGTCTTTGCACATTGTCTCCATACCAAGAGGTATGTCTTCCCGGATGAATTAAAACCGAAGGCTTATTTTTACCTAACACTCTTGCTGTTTCAACGATAATAGATGCAGGAATGTCAGTCTCCTTTTCAGCCCAATCTGGAGTGTATTCTTTAACAGCCTGAACTACTTCATTAAAGCCTGTTGTATACCTTGCAACATAATCCTTATCGTAAAGTCCTTCGTTAATAATTACATTGCACCAAGCAAGCAAAAGAGCTAAATCAGTTGCAGGCTTAATTGGAAGCCAATACTTTGCTTTACCAGCAGCAGTTGAAAAGCGAGGGTCAACAACAATCAATGTTGCTCCTTTGCCTATGGCTTCTGCAAACTCCTGACATTGTGAATTGTGAGCATTTTCACCGAGATGACTTCCAATGAGAACTATTGCTTTGCTGTTTTGTAAATCCAATCTTTCAGGATTTCCAACATCCTCTCCAAAGGTCACTTCAAAGGCAACTCCCCTTGCGCCACGACAAAGCGCAAAGGAAGGCATTGCAAAGTTTGGCGAGCCATAGGCTTGAAGCAGATGCATAAAATAAGTTGAAATTGTTCCATGTGTTAAAAGCGCAATTGATTCAGCTCCATATTTTTCCTTTATTTTTTGCATCTTATCTGCCACATAACCTAAAGCCTCATCCCAAGATGCTTTTTTGAATTTTGCCTCTCCACGAGCTCCAGTATTAATAAGCGGAGTTTTTAATCTGTCTGGGTCATACAAAAGTCCTATACCTCCATGACCTCTGGCACAAAGCTTTCCCCTTGAGTTTGGATGAAGGGGATTGCCATCAAGCTTTACAATCTTTCCATCAACTACCTTTGCAATAACACCACATCGCCAAAAACACATCTCGCATGTTGTTGGAATGTATTGAGGAAGAGAAACAGGTTTCTTTCCAAGAGCCATGACAGACTTAATTGCAGGTGCGCTTGCTGCCAATGCTCCAGCAGTTACTGCTCCAATTTTGAGGAAGTCTCTTCGGGTAATACTCATACCCTCACCCCCTTTATTTTGCTTTGATAATATTAATACTACAAAAAAATTTATAATTTGTCAAGAGTTGTTTTCAATAGCCGATGGGGGTATAACTTTAAAGTTGTCTATTGTAGTAGAATAAAATAATGAATTCACGGAGGCTATTTTTAAAAAATCTTATAAAGCTATTCTTTTTACTCGCTGCAGTCTTTTTATCAATATTTGGCTTTTTTACTTTAAAGCCATCAAGACCCAAGAAAAAAGAATACAGCTATCATGAAATCCCAGAAGAGAAAATTCCAATGGAGGGGGTAAAGAGGATTGAGATAAAAATTGAAAACTTTGAAAAACCTATAAAAATCTTTCTCGTCAATACAGGAAATGGAGTCATTGCCCTTTCGCCAGTTTGCACCCATCTTGGCTGTTTTGTGAATTTTGACAGATTTTCAAATGAATTTGTATGTCCATGTCATGGTGGAAGATATGACATTTATGGAAATGTATTGTCTGGTCCCCCAAAAAATCCTCTGCAAAGGCTTCCTGTTAAAATAGAAAACAATAAACTTTTTGTAGGATTTAAAATATGAAATTGATTTTAAGAATAATTGACTGGTTTCTTGATAGATTTAGGCTGAAGTCTGCCCATCGTGGCATTTTTGAAAGGGATATTCCTGAAAGAATTAATTATTTTTACTGCTTTGGCGGAATTGCATTTACAGCTTTTTTAACATGCCTTGTATCTGGCTTATTTCTCTCTGTTCATTATGTGCCATCTGAAAAAGAGGCTTATCAAAGTATTATAAGGATTCACGAAGAGGTTTATCTTGGAAAGCTTACAAGAGGTGTTCACAAGTGGTCAGCAAATGTTTTGATTGTTAGCATGATTATTCATTCAATAAGAGTTTTCATTACAAAAAGCTATCGCCCACCAAGAGAACTTAATTGGATAGTTGGTGTGCTTCTTCTCTTTATTGTTATGCTTGAGGGCTTTACAGGATATCTTCTTCCTTGGGATCAAAAGGCATACTGGGCAACAGTTGTAGGAACAAACATAGCTGGAAGCATTCCTTTTGTTGGAGAAAGCATTTTACTGCTAATAAGAGGAGGATACGAGGTAAGCGGAGCTACTCTCTCAAGATTTTACAGCTTCCATGTTTTGTGGTTTCCTTTGATAATTTTTTTGCTTCTATGGGCTCACTTTCACATGATAAAAAAACTTGGAATATCTAAACCGCTATGAAGAAAAAATTTTATCCCGACTATTTAATTGAAATTTTATTTTTTGCACTGCTTACTTTTGAGCTAATTCTAATTCTTGCATTTGTTTTTCCTCCTACTATCGGAAAAGAAATAGATTTTTTATCAGCATATCAGCCAAGACCTGAATGGTATTATCTTTGGATTTTTTGGCTTTTAAGATTTTTCTCAACAGATACAGTTTTTATAGGCGGAGTTTTAATACCTCTTATGGGTATAGGATTTTTAATTTTAGTTCCTTTGCTTGATTTAAAAATAGGCTGGCGATTGACTGCACTGATTGGACTGATTTTTTTCCTAATTTTTATTATTGGAACAGTTTGGGAAGCTTTATTTTGATTTGCTCATCAGGATTGTGAATAACTATTCCTTTTAAAGTTTTTATCTCTTTACTATGCGATTTTATTTTGCTTTCCAATTTCTTAATCTCTGAGACATTTTCTTTGTAAAGTTTCTCATATTTCTTGTATTTCTTCTCATCAACCCTTATACTAAAATCTCCTACAACAAACCATTTATCTTTAAGGTAAATCCATGATGCAAATTCTGAAATTTCATATCCCTGCAAAACTTTAATCTCCGTGTGCCAAAAATCTTGAATCCTTAAGCCTTTTTCATCTGCAACAATTTTATATCCACCTTCAAAAGGTTCTGCTCCTTGAGTATCTTCATATCTCCATCGGGAGGCAGAAATCTGGCTTTTTCTGTGACAATCCCTGCAATTCCTTGCCTTTCCAATTGGATGTGAAACTTCTTCAATCTGAAGCCAAAGTAAATGCTTATTTGCTGATGGTAGTCCATCAAATGTTCCTATTATGGCATACATATCTTTTGTTTCAGCATTTTGCCATCTAAACTTTATACCAGTTGGAGCAACATCTTTTGAAATATGACCAACTGAATGGGGAAAAATTTTTACAGGAAACCAAATTCCTCTTTGGTCCTTCATCAAAATCAAAGGCTTCTGAAATCCATAATAAAGCGAATATTTTTTAAAAAGCGTTGGCTTTTCTCCAATATATCCTTTACCCCACACAGTTATCTGATATCCTCCTGCTTCTGATACATGACAGGCAGTGCATGTAAGATTTTTATGAATTGATTTTGAATGGGCTTTTTCAATATCAACATGGCAATCTCCACATGCTGCTTTTCTCTGCATATCTCCCATTCCTTTTTTACCTGTTGGATGACATTCAATACAGTGAATTCCCTTAGTAAAGTGAACATCTGGCTGTCTTCCCTGTGGAATAGAGTAAAATTTACCTATGTATGTCTCTCCTCTTCTTGAATGAGCTGAACCAGTGTGACAAACAGAGTTTCCTCTTCCTCTTCCCATGCAGGAGTATGAGTCAGGCACTTTGATAAATTTATGGGATTTATTTTTCTCTGGTGCATAATGGCAGTCAAGACAACCTGCATGACATACATTGCAAAGCCTCTGTCTTCTCATTGCATCTTCATTTGTAAATTCAACATTATACTCTTTTCTCAGCTTTTCAGTGTTTGTAAAATCAAATCCTGCTTTCCTTAATATCTCCTCAGGTGGAAGGTCTGCAAAAGATGGTCCGCAGTTGTGTGGTCCGTATGGTTCAAGCCAAGTTCTCATTGTTCTTTGTCTGAAGTTTATTCCCATGATAGTGGTTTTAAATTGCCTAAGCTCTTCAGTATGACATCCTCTTTTTCCACATGTTTTCTCTGCAATTTTAGGGTCAAAGTTAAGGCTTAAAGGGTCTCTGTCATGCCAGAGAATGTTTCTTATTTTGTGATGCAAAATTAACTCTCCATCTTCTACTTCTTTAGGCAAAAGTTCAAAAAGAGAATTCTCTCCCATTGGCTCTATCTTATTAAGTTCTTTATCTTTTTCCGAATAAATTTTTTTTCTTTCAACAGGTTCTGCATCTTCAGTTAAAAAAATTGGCTTAAGCATACCTTTATGGGCTTTTTCTTTGTCCCAAGCTCTTCCATTACCAAGATGGCAATCTCTGCAAAATACAGTTTTATGACCTGTCTGCTCTCTTACCTCCTGCAAAGTTACATAAAATTGTGGATAGCCAAGCTCTTGCATTTTTTCCTTTGAGCCATGACATTCAATGCAGCTTTCTGAGGAGTCCATGTAGTAGTTGTATCCCAAATAACCAATGATAAGTATAAACTGAAGGATAAATATTGTTACTGTTAAAGGCTTTGCCAAATCACTGATTTTTCCGAGTTTGAAGGACATTAAAAATTATAACACAATATAAAAACCTACTTTGATTATTACTGAACAGATAGAAATCTAAAAATTGCTAATAAATTTAGCGTTTTTTTATAGAGAATCTTTGTTCACTTGAGGCTGCTTCGCCTCCTTCGGAGGCTCGCAGTGACGTGTTGAATGAAGGATTGCAGTGAAGATGTTAATCGGGGATTTGCAGTTACAAATTGGTGGATTTCAGCTATCGCACGCAACAGGTGCAGTGACATTATGGGGTATAAAAAGCAAGATTACTTCTTCGCGGAGACTGTCGCAAGCCTAAGGCGTGGAGACTCCTCGCAATTAAGCACTACACCATCATTGCTTCGGCATCCGCAAGGGTGCCGAAGCAATCTCTCATCTCTATCTATGGAAAAGGCGAGATTGCTTTGCTCATAATGACAAGTAAAAAGATTGGAATGATATTTAAGATTGTTTATTTTTTTGAAGAAAAATACAGCTATATTTAAAATATTGGCTAAATTTACTTATATCGCTCTACGGTGAATTTATAAATTTCAACATCAGAGTCAAAGGGATTAATTCCAGCCTTGAGTTTCGCAATTCTTAATTGCTCATCAACTGTATCCACACCTTCAATATCAGGAAGAAGCAATCCCTTTTGCCAGCCTTTAACAACTATTACCCCGTATTTTTTAGGATCAAGTTCATCAAGGCTTTTAACAGGCTCTGGCGGATTGAGAATATCAACAGAATATTCCAGTTCATCAAGTTCAGTTGGATGCACAGGAGGAAAGCGAGGGTCTTGAGTTGCTGCAGCAATCGCATTCCGCACTATCTCAGTATATATGTTCTCTGTAGTTGGTAAAAATGTTCCAATGCACCCTCTTAATTGTTTTCTCTTTTTTATAGAGACAAAAACACCAGCCTTTCTTTTCATGTCCTCTGGAATTTCCTTTGGAACAGAAGGCATCTTACCTGTTTTAAAATATTCTTCAATTGTCTTTTTTGCCAACTCTACATAGGGATGCATGATTAAGTATAACAGAAGTGTTAATATCCTTTCAAAATTGTTATTACTAAAGTCAAGTCACACTTTATTACTACATTAAAATGTCACATTTTATTTTAAGCTTCTCCTCCAAGGGTGATTAGCTGCAGGTTTATATTTCTTCTTTTCCTTCTGCTCTCTCTGTTCCTCTATATAAGTCCTGAGATTTAAAATCTCTTCTTTCTCTTTAAGTCTCTCTTTTTCTGTCTTATCTAATCCTTTTATTTCTGAATATCCTATACGTTTGCCTTCCCATAATATCTCCATTCTACCGTCTCTAAGTTCACAAACCTCTACCCATTTGCCTGCAAGGCTCTTAATTCCCTTTACAGGAAGTATCTGATAAACTCCTCCACAGTATCTTAATGTGTTGTCTTTGTTCACTTTTCTTGGATGTTTTATTGAAAAGACAAGGGCAAGGTCTTTTTCTGTAGCCACGGGCATATAAAGACTCTCTACAGAAAGAGTGTATCTACTGTTACTCCATGTAAGAAATTCCTCTTTGAGAAACTTGTTAGCCTCATCATAATCCCTTATACCACTTAATCTCATCTCCTTAATAAGCCTGTCCTGAAAAAATCTAAACTTACGTTCAACTCTTCCTTTTGCCTGCGGAGTATTTGCATTGATTAGTTTAATCCCCAATTCATTTAATGCTCTTGCAATCTGGGTTTCTTTATGTTGTACTTCAACATGATAGTGAAGTCCTCCATGCCTTGTTATCCTAAAGTGAGAGGCTTTATCAGTGTATAAAGCCATAAAGACACCTCTTTGCTCTATATATGCTCTTATTACTGACATATTTGCCCATACTGTCTCAGATGGATGAAACTCAGCATACACAAATCCATCTGCATCATCTATCATTGCTACAAGCCACCATTGCTGCCCAATACCTTCAATCCACCTATGTTGAGATGAATCCATCTGCACAAGCATTCCTGCCTTAGGCATCCTTCTTCTCCTTCGGTATACTTTTCTTTTCTTCTTAGGTTCATGTAACCCTTCCTGTATCAATATCTTTCTTATACTTTCATAGCTTAAGTTAATGTCATGAACATCCTTAAGTTTATCCTTAAAGTGAAGTATGTTGAAATCCCAGTACAAGGACTTTCTCAAGCTTATGATCTCATCCTTGACGGAAGAGTCAATCTTTAGGGCTGTGGGTGGCTCAGGTATTTTCCTTAAAAATCCCTCAAAACCCTGAAACTTGAACCTCTCCTTTAGCCTTAAAACCTGTCTGTAACTCAACCCTAATATCTCCTGAGCTTGTTTAAGGGTTAAAAAGCCTGATAAGACTTGATTCATTACTTCAAACCTCTTCAACTCTTCCTCCGTAAAAATGTATTTTTTTCTCCATAAAACCTCCTTCCTTTAGATTGCTTGCCTAAAAGAAGGAGGTTAACATATATGTGACATTTCAATTTAGTAAAAACAGATGACATTTTAATATAGTAACCACAAATATCCTTTCAAAATTTGACTTATTTTGCAGGTATCAGTTAGAATTCAAACTATGCAGACAAAAATTAAAAAGGGATATATTGAGATTGATACAGAAAGATGCAAAGGTTGTAAATATTGTTTAATGACTTGTCCAAAGGGCTGCATAGAAATATCTTCAGACTTTAATTCCTTAGGCTACTTTCCTGCATACTTTGCTAAGCCAGAAAATTGCATTGGCTGCGCAATGTGCGCAGTTGTTTGTCCTGAAATTGCAATTGAGGTTTTTGTAGAAGAATAAATTGAGGTTTATTATTGCGCATTGGTGCAATTTTTTGTGATTGTGCAGGACAAATCTCTGATTTAATTGATTTTGAGGAGCTTAAGAGCTTAATTCCAAAAGAAATTGATTGGCTTGAAAGATTTGAACTTGCCTGTTCTGAGGAAACAGAAAAAGAAATTATAAATTTGCTCTCAAGCAGGCGTCCTCAAGGTTTAATAATTCTTGCCTGTTCACCCCACAACAAAGGCTCAGTTTTTCATGAAATTGCCAAAAAAGCCGGAATTAATCCATATATGGTTAATTTTGTAAACTTGAGAGAACAGGTTTCTTGGGTAACAAAGAATAAAAAACAAGCTACATTAAAAGCGTTAGCTCTTTTAAATACTCAACTTAAAAGGCTAAAATTGCAGAGCCCTCTTTTTGATATAGAAATTCCTGTCTCAGAAAATATAATTGTTATTGGCGGAGGAATTGCAGGACTTACTGCAGCAAAAACTCTTTCAAAGGCTGGAAAAAAAGTTTATCTTATAGAGAAATCCCATGTCTTAGGTGGAAAAGTAGCAAAGTATGAGAAACTTTTTCCAGATTTAAGTTGTGCTCCATGTTTTCTTCATCCAGTTGTTGAAGAGGTTTTACAAAGCAATGTTCATTTGAGACTTAATTCAGAATTAATAGATTTAAAAGGTTATTACGGAAACATTTACGCAGAAATTCTGAGAAAACCTACATTTGTTGAAATAAACAAATGCATTGGCTGCTCTGCCTGTGAAGAGGTTTGTCCTGAAGGAGCAATTAAAGTTGAAAAATTAGGATTTCCTCAAGTTGCAAAAATAGAGCCCGATAAATGTCTTTATTTTAAAGGGAAAGAGTGTAATTTATGCATTAAAGAATGTCCAGTTGAAGGAGCAATAAATTTTGATGATAGAGAGACAAGGGAAAAGTTAAATGCGTCTTTGGTGCTTTGGGCAACAGGATTTAGAATTTTTGATTGCAGAGAGATTCCAAATCTTGGCTATGGAAAGTTCAAAGATGTATATAATTCACTTGAGTTTGAGGAAATTTTAAATTCTGAGGGACCAACAGCTGGAGAAATTCTAACAGAGACTGGAGAGTATCCTCAAACTGTAGCAATTATTCATTGTGTTGGAAGCCTTGATGAAAAATATAATCCCTACTGCAGTAAAATATGCTGTCAGTATGCATTAAAGTTTAATAGAATTTTAAGACAGCTGATTCCAGAATTAAAAATTATACATTTTGTAAAAGAAATTGTACTTCCCGGCACAAAAGCTTATGAGCTTTATTTAAAGACTAAAAAAGACCCTATGGTTGAGATTGTAAGATATGAAAATATTGAAAGCATTAGTGTTATTAAACAAGAAAGCCAACTTTATTTGAAGAAGGACAGCAAAGAGTATCCTTCAGATATAATTGTTTTATGTCCTGCAATTGTCTTTGGAGAAACTTTTCCAGAAGAAAACACAGGAATTATTTTAACTGGCTCTGTTAAGGAAGCAATGACTGTTGAGGAGGCTATAACAGACTCTTTATCAGTTTGCGGTAAAATTTTATCTGAACTTCATGAAGGTAAGATTTTAAGAGCTCCAACAATTGCTAAAATAGATTATAATATATGCAGTCGTTGCGGAATATGTATTTCACAATGTCCTTATAAAGCTATTGAGATTGACATTGATAAGCATAAAGCTATTGAGATTGACATTGATAAGCCAAAAATTATAGAAACATTATGCGAAGGCTGTGGCATATGTGTAGCATCATGTCCTTCAAAAGCAATGGAGCTTGAAGGATTTACATTTGAGCAGATATTAGCTGAAATAGAGGGAATACTTGATGTTTGAGGAGGTTAGACAATGGCTGTAATAGTTTTTGATGCTCGTGGACTTAAATGCCCCCAACCAACAATTCAGATGACAATCAAAGCTTTAAAGATGAAAAAGGGTGACATTCTTGAAGTAATTGCAGACTGCCCAACTTTTGAAAATGATGTAAAGAATTGGTGCAGAAGAAATAATAAAACGCTTTTATGGATAAGGAATGAAGGAAATGGTGTAAAAAGATGTCAGGTTCAGTTTTAATAAAAGTTTTAATTTTTTTAATTTTCTTAATTCCTTCCTTTGTCAAAGCTCAAGAAAATGATAGCATTGTTCTTGGAATGTCTGCTGCTTTTAAAGGACCAACACGAGGCTTAGGAATAGAGCTTTACAGAGGAGCAATGGCGTATTTCAATTTTATTAATGAAAACGGTGGAATTCATGGTAAAAAGATTATCATTAAAGCCTATGATGATGGTTACAATCCCATCCCATGCATTAAGAATACAATAAAACTTATTGAAGAAGACAAAGTATTTGCCCTTTTTAACTATGTTGGAACTCCTACTGTTACAAGAATTTTACCTATTTTAAAAAGCAACGCTGATAAAAACATTTATCTTTTCTTTCCATTTACAGGTGCAATGCCCCACAGAACACCTCCTTATGCTGAATATGTTTTTAATCTAAGAGCTTCATATGAGCAGGAAACAGGAGGTTTGGTTGAGCACTTTTTAAGCATTGGTAGAAAAAAAATAGGAATATTTTATCAAGCTGATGCATATGGTAGAAGCGGATGGAATGGTGTAAGAAAAACTCTGGCAAAATATGGACTTAAAATAGTTGCTGAAGCAACATATAAAAGGGGCGCAAAATACAGTGACAGTTTTGTGAAACAAGCTCAGGTTTTAAAGAATGCAGGAGTGGATGCAATAATATCAGTCGGTGCGTATGCTGCTTGTGCTGGTTTTATAAGAGATGTAAGGAATATGGGATGGGATGTTCCAATTGCAAATGTATCCTTTGTAGGAAGTGAATTTATGATAAATCTTCTTATTGAAGAGGAGAAAAAAACAGGAAGGTCATATACAAAAAATTTAATTTTCTCTCAAGTTGTTCCAAGTTATGAAGATACAACTTTAAAAGCAGTAAGGGAGTACAGAAATTTAATGGATAAATACAATCCCATGCCACCTGCAGAACTTATGGAACAAGATTACAACCCTCTAAAATACAGCTTTGTAAGTTTTGAAGGTTTTTTAAATGCAAAAGTAATGGTAGAAATATTAAAAAGAATGGGAAAAGAGCTAAAAAGAGAAAAAATAAAAGACACAGTTGAATCATTGAAAAATATAGACATAGGAATTGATGAAAAATTAAACTTCTTAAAAAATAAACATCAAGCACTTGATAAAATTTACTATACAACCTACAAAAATGGAAAATTTATGCCAATGGGTGATTGGAGTGAGTGGAAAAAATGAGGATGTCTAAGCTCTTCCAGAGAACTCTTTTTGGAATAATCTTTCTTTTTGCAATTCTTTTTTTCACAATAAGTATATTTTCAGGATGGCATCTTTACAAAAATCTTATAGAAGAATACAAATCAAAGGGAACAGCCATTGCAAGTAGTATTGCATCTTCCTCAGTTGAGACAATTTTAAATCTTGACTCCGCAACTGTTCAAGCAATGATAGACCAATTTCTTGAGATAGAGGGAGTTTCCTATGTTTTTGTTATAGACTCCTCAGGAGAAATAATCTCACATACCTTTGTTCCATCCATTCCAGAAGAAGTATTAGAGCTTGCTAAAACACATAAATCAGGAATTAAAGAAGTCAACATTGAGGGAATTGGAGAATTTCTTGACATAGTATCTCCAATTACAGAAGGAGCTATTGGTTTTGTGCATGTTGGAATGAACAAAGCGAACATAAATAAAAAAATGTGGGCAGTTCTTACAAAACAATTAGGACTTCTTTTCGGAATATTTCTTTTTACTATTTTTTTGGCATACTTTATGGTAAACAAAATATCTCAACCACTTAATGAATTAACTGATTATGCAAAAAAATTACTAAATCATGATTTTACAGCAACAGTTAATATTAAATCTAAGGATGAAATCGGACTTTTAGCTAATACACTTCAGTCAATGGCAAACAATATCAATGAAGTATTTGACAAATATGAATCAGCCCTTAAGGATGCTGTTGTTGAACTTCAAGATACCCTTGCCTATCTAACCACAATAATTGATAACATGGCAGATGGACTCATAGTTGTTGACAAGGACGGAGTAATTAATCATATTAATTCTGCTGCTTCAGAAATGTTTGGACTTACAGAACATGAAATGATTGGTAAAAACATAGAAATATTGGGTGAAAACTTTGCCAAATTAGTTACTAAATCTTTAAATATAGAAGAGATTGTCTCCGCTGAAGTTCCTCTTACAAAAAACAGAATTGGAAAGGCTGTTGCAAAGAGCATAAAAAAAGAGTATTTTGCAGAGGATTCTGAGGCAAGGGGAATTCTTGGTGCAGTTATTTTAATAAGAGATATAACACAGGAGAAGGAAGTTGACAGACTCAAGACTGAATTTATAACCGTAGTTAGCCATGAACTTAGAACACCGCTTACTTCAATACTTGGATTTGTTGAAATGATAGAGAGAAAGTTTAAAGATACTGTAATACCTGCAATCAAAGAGAAGGATGGAAAAATATCAAAAGTACTTGAAAAAATTAATAGAAATTTTGCAATAGTCCGTTCAGAGGGTGAAAGAATAACTTCTCTTATAAATGACATACTTGACATATCAAAGCTTGAATCAGGAACAGTCCGATGGAATTTTGAAGAAATTTTAATAGAAGATGTAATAAATGATGCATACAAAGCTCTTTCATCAATATTTGAACCAAAAGGACTGCCCTTTAAACAAAACATTCAACATGAACTTCCTAAAATTTATGCTGACAAAGAAAGACTTATTCAAGTAATGATTAATCTTCTCTCAAATGCATTAAAATTTACTGAAAAAGGATACATAGGATGCAGTGCAACTTTAAGAGAAAATGAAATACTTGTAAGTGTTGAGGATACAGGAATTGGAATTCCAGAAAGTGAAATAGCTAAAATATTTGAAAAGTTTAAACAAGCAGGAGATATTTTGAAAAATAAACCAAAAGGAACAGGGCTTGGACTTCCTATTTCTAAACAAATTATAGAGGCACATGGAGGAAAAATCTGGGTTGAAAGTCAGGTCGGCAAAGGAAGCATATTTTATTTCACAATCCCTTTAAGAAAAAAGGAGGATATAAAAGATGAAAATATTGATAGTTGATGATGAGGTAATTATAAGAGAGTTTATGAGACAGATAATAGAAGAAATAGAAGAAGAATTTGAAATTCTTGAGGCTTCAGATGGAGAAGAAGGACTTGAGCTTATCAGAAAAGAAAAACCTGACATAGTTTTTCTTGATATTATGATGCCAAAACTTGATGGCTTTGAGATATGTAGAATCCTTAAAAAAGAGCCTCCAGCTTGGGACTTAAAGATAGTGATGCTTACAGCTAAAGGACAAGAAATAGATAAAAAAACTGCAAAAGAACTTGGAGTGAAATGGTATGTTACAAAACCCTTTAAGATTGATGATATAATAAAACTTTTAAAGGATTTATTGGAGGTTAAATAATGTCTACTGAAAAATTTTATATTGAACCTGAAAATTCAGTTCTTGTAATTGTTGATTTTCAGGAAAAGCTTGCAAAGGCAATGAAGGAAGATGTGCTTGAAAGCACTTTTAAAAATATCATAAAACTTATTCATCTTGCAAAGACTTTTTCAATTCCTATAATCCTTACAGAGCAATATCCAAAGGGATTGGGAGGCACTTTAAAAGAAATAAAGAATTTGGTTGATGTAGAGCCAATTGAAAAGCTTCATTTCAGTTGTGTGGGAGAGGAAAAATTTTTGCAATCCTTAAAAAGTCTTAACAGAAACAAAGTAATTGTCACAGGTATGGAAACCCATGTATGTGTTTGGCAAACAGTTCTTGATTTTATAATGCGAGATTACAGTGTTTTTGTACCAAATGATGCAGTTTGCAGTCGCAGAAAGCAGGACTGGAAAACAGGACTGGAGCTCATTAGGGATGCAGGAGCAGTAGTTACATGCACAGAAACAATAATATTTCAAATACTTAAGAAAGCAGGAACCGCTGAGTTTAAAAAAATGCTGGAGTTTTTAAAATGATAGACCTTCATATTCACAGTGTTTTTAGTGATGGAGAGCTAATTCCTGCAGAAATAATAAGAAGAGCAGAAGCTATAGGTTACAAGGCATTGGCAATAACAGATCACGGTGACCAGTCAAACATTGACTTAATAATTCCAAGAATTGTAAAAGTCTGCAGAGCCATTCAGCCTTACACAAAAGTTTTTTTACTTCCCGGAATTGAACTTACTCATGTTCCACCTGAAAGCATTCCCGAGCTTTCAAAGGAGGCAAGAAAGCTTGGAGCAAAGATTGTAGTTGTCCACGGTGAAACTCTTGTTGAGCCTGTAAAAGAAGGAACAAATGCTATAGCAGTTCAATCAGACATTGACATTCTTGCCCATCCCGGATTAATTACAGAGGAAGAAGTAAAAGAAGCCTCACAAAGGGGAATATATCTTGAAATAACAGCAAGAAAAGGTCATAGCTTAAGTAACGGTCATGTTGCAAAGCTTGCCCTTAAGTATTCAGCAAAACTTGCAATAAACACAGATACCCATTCTCCGGGAGATTTAATTTCAAATGAGTTTGCTTGTAAAATATTAAAAGGTGCAGGACTTACAGATGCTGAAGTCAGTCAGGTTTTTAAAAATATGGAAGAAATTGTAAGGAGGAAGACTTCATGAAAAATGTTGAACATGTAGAAACATTTAAGGAAAAATTATTTGCCCAGAAGAAAAATCTTCTGAAAGCTCTTTTAATATTTGGTGTTTCTGTTGTTTTAATTTTAGGTTTTTATATCTATAAAATTAAACAAGAAAGTGATGCAAAGGAGCTTGAATATCAGGCATATCAGTATTATTTTGGATTTGTAAAAAATGTATCAGCTGAGCAAAGATTTTCTAAGGCTGCTCAGCTATTTACAGAGGCTTACGGCAAAAAGAAAAATCTAACATATCTTTTAAATGCAGGCTACGCATATGAGGCTTCAGGGCAAAAGGACAAAGCAATTGAGATTTTAAATAAAGTTGCATCAAGCAATGACCCTTACTTTACAAATCTTGCAAAAGTAAAAATAGCAATGACTTATCTAAAAAACAATGAACAGGACAAAGCAATTCAGGTTTTAAATGAAATAATAAATGGCAATTCAGATACTTTAAAAGATTTTGCACTCTTTCAGCTTGCAAAGATTTATGAAAAAGACAATAAAGAACAAGCCCAAAAATATTATGATACTCTTGTTAATAAATATCCTGCTTCACCATTTACAGCTTTGGTAAAAACTTCTCCAGAGCAGAAAGAAAAATAAGCTTGTTTACTTTTTGACTTTTTTGTGTGATACTTTTTTAACTGAAGAACTCTTGTCTTTCTTTGTTGATTGTTTTTTTGAAGATTTGGTTTTTTTACTTATTTTCCTCCCGACTTTGTCAGTTGAAGCCCCAAAAATTGATTTTTAAACTCATAACCCATTGAAAATACTACATCTCATTTTTTATTTCCATTTTTTGTTGTATAACTTTTTTAAATCATGTTTCTGAAAGTTGTAAAATCAGCGCAAGGTATTCCCTATGTCTATGTGGTAGAGGGATACAGGGATGATGATGGGAAGGTAAAGCATAAGTATCTTTTCACCCAACTTCATCAATTTTCAGCCTTTAAAAATATCAAAAGCTTTATAATTCAATAAGTTATATCTTTTTTCATTCAATTTTGTAGTCTAATCTAACTTTATTATTTTTGCTTATTTATTCCATTAAATATTGACTTTTTTGTCTAATTTTTGTATACTAATATAAAAAAGGAGGTAACTATGTTCGTAAAAGAATCTTGGTCAACAAAAAAAGGTAAAAAATACAAAACCTACGAAATATCTAAAGCTTACAGAGACAAAAAAACTAAAAAGGTTAGGCATGAAAAAATTGCCAATATCACTCACTTAGGTGAGCCTCTTATTTCCAAAATAAGGCAACTGCTTAAGTCACCTGAGAAAAAGGTTGTAGTGGACAAAGACAAGTTTTTTGAGGATGCAACTTCAGTAGGGCATATACTGTTACTGTTAGGATTTATGATGAAGATAGGATTTCTGGGATGGTTAAGGCATTTTCCAAAGAAAGTAAGAGATTTGCTTTTGGCAGTAGTGCTTAACAGGATAATAGAGCCAAGGAGTAAGTATGCATCAGTGGGATGGATACGAAGAAGTGGTTTTATGGAACTGTTTGATTTAAGGGAAGAGGATATGCATGTAAATGAGATATACAGGGCAATGGACAAGTTGTATGAGAAGATGGATAATGTGTTAGATGATTTTTATAAGACGGGAGCACAAGGGACAAAGTTGTTGCTTTATGATATTACCTCAGTATACTTTGAGGGTCAAGGACCTCTGGGGCTTGCAAGATATGGATACTCAAGGGATGGGAAGCCCGATAAAAAGCAAGTATTGTTGTGTTTATGTTTGAACGAGAATAAATTTCCAGTGCATTTTGATGTTATAGAAGGCAACATATCAGATAAGGAGACAGTAAAGGGACTAATAAGTCAGTTAAAGAAGAGATACGACATCAAGGAGGCAGTATTTATAGGAGACAGGGGGATGGTGACATTACAGAATATAGAGTATCTTGAGAGAGAGGGGATAAACTACATATTAGCGATGAGATTTAGGGAAGCAAAGAAAATGGTAGTGCAGAAGGGTATACAGTTAGATATATTTCAGAAGGAGTTGCCAGTGACCATCTATGATATGCCCCCATTTTTTGGAACAGAATAAATACGAACATATAGCCTTTCATAAAATATGCACCCAAATACTGGAACAACATATTTACGAACTATTACTAAAGACCTCCGAAGGCATCTTGTTGCAGATACCGCTATGAGGTCTTTCTGTATTATAGAACTTCCTGTACTCATCTATCACCTTTCTTGCTTGCATTAGAGTCTCAAACAGGTTTCTACTAAGGCATTCCTCCCTGAGCTTACCATTGAAGCTTTCCAGAGCTCCATTTTGCCATGGACTTGCTTTTTCAATAAACTCATGCCTTATGCCATATCTCTGGATAAACTTCTCAAAAATAATGCTTCTGAACTCAGAACCCTGGTCAGTCCTGATAACCCTCGGTATCCCATAAACATTGATACATCTTTCAATAACCTCTATAACCATATTAGCAGTAATGCTAAAACCTACCTCAATACCAACACAAAACCTGCTCATAAGGTCTTCAATCGTCATTATCTTAATAAGTCTTCTGTCTGTAAGACTGTCAAAAAGAAAATCTATAGCCCAGACATGATTGCAAAACCGGGGCTGTGTAAGAGGCATATGAACAGAAATCAGTCTTTTATTTTTACGAGGTTTTTGCCTCTGAAGATTAAGTGTTTTATAGATTCTGTAGACTTTTTTATGATTGACATGGTGACCAGCTCTTTTTATAACCATATGAATTCGTCTGTAGCCATAGAATGTATATTTAAAGGCTATATCTTTTATCATTTCTGTAAGAGCCATATCTTTTTCAGCCTTACAAGAAGAGTAATAAAGGGTACTGAGTGGTATTTCAAGTATCTCAGCTGTTTTTCTTACATTTATACCGCTTTGAATCATATGTTTAGCAATCACTCTCCTTTCGTTTATTGTCAGAAGTTTTTTTTAACAATGTCTCTGAGCACCTGTATTTCAAGTTCTTTTTCAGCAAGGATTCTTTTTAGTCTTAAGTTTTCATCTTCAAGTGCTTTAAGTCTTTTAGCCTCACTGGATGACATGCCTTTGAATTTCTGTCTCCATTTGTCAAAGGTACTTCTTGCGATAGAGTATTTACGGCAGACCTCTGCAATGGAACTTCCTGGAAGTTCTGCTTCAGATAGAATCTGAATGATTTTTTCAACAGGGTATTTTGTCTGTTTCATAATAAATTCCTCCTTCATAGGTTATGTTCATCTTAGATTATATTCGTATTTTTGTTGTTCCAAAAAATGGGGTGCAGGTCAGTTAAATGATTACTTGAAAAAAATATCTGCATATAGACAAGACCCTAATGTCCAGTGTAATGCCTGCACAATATCAAATTTGTGAAATTCAAGGCTTATTAAGTTCTCTTCTCCTGTGAAAATACTAATAAATAGTATTTCTGTAGGAGATAAATTATCATTTAAATCTTATAGTATCTTGATTATTTAGGATACTGTCAACCCCCTCGTATTAGATCATAGAAAGTGTCTCCGAAATTAGGTTGGTTAGATCAAAATGAAATGTCTCCCAAATGGTATGTAGAAAGCTATGGGAAAAGAGAAGGATGGGCTTACATTTCTGCTTTTAATCCATTGTATTCTACACATAATCTTTCTTCTAAGAGGGTATCACGATTAACAAAAGACATGGTTCTAATGAGATTTGTAAAGGATAGAGAGAGCTATGAGGAAGAGAATAAAGGCAAGAAGGGGATCTCTGAGAACATAGCGTATGCATTTTGTCACTGTGAGCCTCTCTATGAGGCGAGGCAGTCTCTTACTCCCCCGCATGTCACTGCGAGGCCACGAAGTGGCCGTGGCAGTCTCAAAGACCAACGGAATGAGATTGCTTCGTCGCTTACGCTCCTCGCAATGACTGAAGAGGGAGCAAAGGAGAGATTGCTTCGCTGACACTCGCAATGACAGGGGAGAGGAGAGGTTCTAATTGCAAGAATAGAGCGGAACGAAGAGAGATGATCAGATTAGTAAATGAGATAACAAGAGAGGAGGAAAATATAGACAGTTAGAGAGAAATCGGATAGTTAAATATAGGTTAGAGAGCATGTAGACTAATCTGTAGATAATAACTCATTGATTTACAGCGGTTTTTACGTTTATTGCGATTAAGTTTGGTATCTGTTCATGTGTAGTATAGGCATAAGTCCTTCAAGAAGCTGGGATTTAATCTTCTTTGCTGACTTCTGATATTTTTTTGCATTTTCGTTGATGATTGCCTTTCTGTTACTCATGTTGTATACTCCATTTGGTATCAAGGCAATCATCTTGGAAACCTTCTGTAGGTAAAATTAATTTGTGAATAAGGGGTTTTACAGGATGATTGCCTTTTTTGTCAATTTTGAGGAAACAATCCCTTTTCGAAGAGATTTTTTTGAAGAAAGGCGGGGGGGGTTGTCGATTTAAAAAATTTTTTTTATAATTATGCATGAGATCGAAATTTCTGATTGAGGTTAACAGATATTCCTTCTCTGTATCTTTCCTGAGAGGTTATCTCCAGAGACTGATTGGATCTCAAGTAGACTTAGAAAGCTATAAAAACTTAAGACAATAGGGGTAATCCGAATGAGGGTAACATCCACTTTTAAGTGGCTGGTAACTCTTTTTCTCCTTTTTCTCCCCTTAGTCGCTGATGGTTATCTATCTTATGCTGCTCAAATCGACGAAAGGCGAATTAAAAATCACAGTTACCATTTTTCATCACTAAACAGCACCGTAACCCTGGTGGATGGAAAATACTCGGATCCGAATCTGGCTGAGGTGAGGTTACTAAGTTACACTGTGAGACCTCCGTCGTTACAGAGATATGAAACACTTCCCGATGTGGCTATTATCTTTGAGATAGTCAGAGAGGGTAAGAAATATCATGAGATCCTCGGATTAGTAAGCACAGAAAATCAATTATTACAGACCAATTCAATTATCATCGAAACGATTTTGCAGTCTAACTTGCCTGTAAAAGCCGTTAGTGATATGTATATGTATATGTCTACTGGCGATCATGACATTCGACCAAGGGGGTTAACTTCCTGTGTTAATGTGATTTTGAGACTCGACTCTGGTGTGGAGAGCTTGTGTTTCTTACTTTCAAAATCAAAGGATCCACCCTCTTATATACTGAGGTACGAGGTGCCTAAGATCGTGAAAAAACCAGCTCTCTATCTCTATCCACTCACGGAAACAATGGTAAGTGTAAAACTCCGTCCGCTCGGACATCTTACAGAGACCATTCCCGATTACAGGAATGAATGGAAGGTTAGAGTAAGTGCTGAGGGTTTGATAGAGAGAAGATACAGATATCTGTTCTACGAGGTTTCCCTTTGGTATCCAGTTGAGGCTCCTGATGAGGGCTGGTGCGTAAAGTACGAAAACCTCAAAGCTTGGTTAACGAAAAAATTACCCTCTTTAGGCCTCAAGGATTGGGAGGTAAGAGACTTTGTAGATTACTGGTTGAAAAATCTTAAGAGAGTTGAATACTACATCATAAAACCTCTCTCCCAGGAATGGATTAACACCAATCTGAGCGTGGAGATTGATCCCAAACCAGACACCTTTATCCGTGTTATTCTCCTCTTTATACCTTCCAATAAACCTGTAAACCTAAAAGAACCGATTATCTCCCCACTAAAAAGAAAGGGGTTCACTGCTGTTGAATGGGGCGGAATTGTAGGGGCAAATTCAAGCTATGTCTCTGAAGACGGGACTGCTGACTCAACTTACAGTCGTGCAGATATTTACGACACTCGTAAGATTGGGCTAATTCCTCTGAGAGGAGTAACTATACAGAGAGATTCTATCAGAATCAGAGTCAGCAGTGGTGGCTGTACGGATACGAAACATGTGAGAGCTTCAGTAAAGGTTAATACTCCGGACTGGACAAAGATTCCAGTGTGTGAGATAGGATTCTATCGGATCATGCCAGATAATTGCAAGGCAAATTTTCCTGATGGTGTTTTTTTAGAATACGACATGGTCCATGACCTTGGAATTAAAAGTCCATGTATGGTAAGAATTCTCAATCCTGTGCTCGTGGAAGGCGTTGTCAAATCTGCACAATCTGAAAAAAAACGGCTGCTGATTACAAAATCACCCTCAAAAAGGCACTAATTGAAGCCACCATCAAGGCCATTCAGATGGAGCTTGATCAGGAGAGAAAGTCATTAAAGGCGATTAGGGATGAAAAAATTCAATTTCTTAAGAGAGAACTCAACCGGTTAGAGAATATAAAACCTGAGGATTACATATTAGAGGGACATGGGGAGAGAGAGACTTTTGACTTTACATACGGTCCATTAATACCGCCAGAGGAGAGAACTGTAGAGGCTCTAATCAATAGAGACTTAGCAATTGGATCATTGCTGAGCGTTCCCACCATGAGAAAATCTGGACCCTTTTATCGAGTGGCAGGCATTTTCAAGAGTAATTTTGACAGCATGGAACTTGCAGTCCGCAAAGTGAAAATATACCTGGTGTATAAACGTGATTATTTTGGCTTCATACCAAGCTACTATGTTTTTGTTGAGAGAATCCTTGATGAGTAACTGGCTAACTCATTCAATTGTAGGCCTCTTTATTTTTACCTTAACCTCTCATTCCCTTGGAGGGGTTGATAGAGTGAGTGTTAAGCTTGTCAGGAACTATTCATATTTTCTCAAGTTCTCTCAATCAACGGTGAAACTTGTTGATGGCCTTTACAGGAGACTCAATTATCCCGATGATGTTCTGATTGTCAGACTAATGAGATTTCTCTTAGTAGATCTGAATGGGGATAAAAGAAGGGATGCCGTAGTAATCCTCTCCCAGAGCGGCGGCGGCAGTGGAACTTTCTATGAAATTACCGCACTTCTTACAAAGAACGGTGAAGTCTATCAGACCGACTCCTTTGTAATCGGAGATCGAATCAGTGTAGAAAAATTTAAGATCCTTAAAAACCATGAATATCCACGGATTCTACTAGAAGTTCATAATTGGTCACCCGATGAGGTCTTTCTCCGTAAGACTGAGTTCTGCTTTACCTTAGTAAAAACTTTAAATCCACATCAGCCCTTTCAGTTGGTTGAGTGTGGCTTAGAAGGGAGGTGAGGTAGTGAGTAAGTTTTTGCGAATTTTTATTGTTGCGGCTGCAATGCTAACCCTCATGGCTGATGGTGCTTGGGGGGAGGAATCGAAGGAGAATTCGCAAGATTCAGCTTCAAAGGACTGTTGGGAAGAATACTATGAGTGTGGAACAAAAAAGGATTGCCGTGATGTGGAGATCAAGCCTGGATATGTAACTAGAGTGTGTGCAGAGGTACCGATTAGATGCAAAAAAATAGTTTGCAAAGAAAAAAAGTGAGGTGAATGATGATGATTAAAAAATCTATTCTTTTAATTCTGCTTATTCTAACCCTGACAGCTCTCTCATCTAAAGAGGTCCAAGAGGGATGGATGGTGTTCAAGGACTCCTCATCGACCATTCTCTATGTTAGCGAAGGGGTGAACTGTACGCCATGGAATTTGCAGGTTGATGGATGTTATGAAAGAGTCTGTTGCTGTGACAGTAATGGTCAACATTTCTGCGAAAGATGCTGTCCCGATCAATCTGGCAAATGCATTGCAGTGAGAGTAAAGTGCTAGGCAGAGGATGACAGCAATGAACAGACTCAGCATGCCTCATCTCATGGTAATTCTTATCCTACTTTCTTGAGTATTTGTAACTCCAGATCCTGCTATTTCTGATCCTGGTAGGCCCGGGGTTCGAGAGAAACCTATTCCAGGTCAACGACCTGGCGAGACGTGTTATGAAATAATCTACGTGTGTGATGTCGAAGAGGTGTGCGAAAAGTTACCTGTTAGGGGCGAAATAGTAGAGGTTTGCTCAGAGGTAAAGAAGCTGTGTACAGAGGTTATATGCAGCAGAAGTGAATAAAATCAGCTGAAGAGTTGACCATGAGAGACTCTTGCCCTCAAAAATGTTTCCAGAAAATATGTCATAACCTATAGGCTTTCCTTCAGCATCTATCAACAACCCAAGCACTACCTGTACCTCCGATGCCTTCCCATCTTTACTATACCCAAACTTCCTCAATAAATCCTCATCCTTGCTCTCAAAATAAAAAGTCGTTACATCATAAAACACTACATCTACTGTCATGTTAAATAATGTCCTGTTACGCTCAAATAAATACTCCTCTATGTCCTCCTTTATTTCCGCTAAATCATCTAATGCCCTGTATAGATGATTTAAGTCTAATTTAAAAAAATTGATGTACTTAGCATAACTCTCATACATGCCAAGTTTGCTCTGTGGTTCAAGTATATGCTTGCAGGCCATATAAAAGACTACCTTACTTATGTCAAACTTTCTCCTTTTATTCCTAAACCTACTAAAAAGAGTAGGAGATTTACAAAAGATATAGATCTCTGTGTTGACCCCTCAATCCCTGTGCATCAAATACAGCAACAGGTAAAGGGTTTTATAAAGTCAGCACTAAAAGACAATCCAGTCGCTGAAAAAACTGTTATAACTGAACCAAAGCAAACAGAGACTACGTTAAAGTGGAAAATCTGTGGAACCATTGCAGGGACTCCAAATGAAAAAGTCGAACTGACTGTTGAGGTATTTAGGCATAGTATACCACCAAGGGATTTTATTACAGCAGTTACTTTCATCCCACCCATTGAATACAACCTATCCCCAATATTGGTAGAAAGCTATTCGTTAGAGGCGTTAATGCTATCTAAAATGTTATCTTTGTTATCAGACACGAGGCAAGCGATAAGGGATGTGTATGATGTATTCCTATTAGTTAACATAGGGGTTGATGTGAATAAACAAATAATTGCATCGTATTTAAAACAAAACAACATAAGCAAAGATGATGCACTGAAAAAAATATGGCAAAAGATGAGTAGTTTTACCTATGAAAGGGCTATAAATGAATTATTGCCTTTTTTACCAAAAGCAGAATATATTAGACTTGATGAGACATTTTATGCCCAAATGCGAGCAACCGTAATAGAGCATTTACAGGGGACGATAGAAGATTGTTATAAGGGTATACTATCTGACAGTAGTTTTAGTCCAGTAAGTATAATACTTTAAGCAAAATATGATGCTTTCGTGGCAGGATAAATTAGAAATGGAGTTAACCGGTCACAATAAAATGCGTATTCTTACAACCCCTACGATTATCAGATGGGCTAATTACATTGCAAATAAAAAAAGCCCATTATCGAATAATACTGTTCATCTTTGGATAAAAAGAATGGTAGCAATGGATAAGCTTGAACAGGTGACTAAAGGCGTGTACATCAATGCAATGACAACCCCTATTGTACTACCACAAGAAGCTGCACAGTATATAAGAAAAGGAGCGATTGTTAGTCTCCACTCTTCTTTAATCAACATCTTAAACAATCCAACGAGGATTGTCTTTGCTATTTTGCCGCTCATCAATGGCAAGGCTAATACTGGAACAGTAGAATCGAAGGTAGGCACATTTAGATTTTTATCTATGCCTAAAAGTCTTCTATACGCTGGTTTGGAAAAAGATAGATTGCAAGAAAATAGATTTTGTAAAATAGCAACACCAGAAAAAGCCTGATATGCCCCCATTTTTTGGAACAGAATAAATACGAACATATAGCCTTTCATAAAATATGCACCCAAATACTGGAACAACATATTTACGAACTATTACTAAAGACCTCCGAAGGCATCTTGTTGCAGATACCGCTATGAGGTCTTTCTGTATTATAGAACTTCCTGTACTCATCTATCACCTTTCTTGCTTGCATTAGAGTCTCAAACAGGTTTCTACTAAGGCATTCCTCCCTGAGCTTACCATTGAAGCTTTCCAGAGCTCCATTTTGCCATGGACTTGCTTTTTCAATAAACTCATGCCTTATGCCATATCTCTGGATAAACTTCTCAAAAATAATGCTTCTGAACTCAGAACCCTGGTCAGTCCTGATAACCCTCGGTATCCCATAAACATTGATACATCTTTCAATAACCTCTATAACCATATTAGCAGTAATGCTAAAACCTACCTCAATACCAACACAAAACCTGCTCATAAGGTCTTCAATCGTCATTATCTTAATAAGTCTTCTGTCTGTAAGACTGTCAAAAAGAAAATCTATAGCCCAGACATGATTGCAAAACCGGGGCTGTGTAAGAGGCATATGAACAGAAATCAGTCTTTTATTTTTACGAGGTTTTTGCCTCTGAAGATTAAGTGTTTTATAGATTCTGTAGACTTTTTTATGATTGACATGGTGACCAGCTCTTTTTATAACCATATGAATTCGTCTGTAGCCATAGAATGTATATTTAAAGGCTATATCTTTTATCATTTCTGTAAGAGCCATATCTTTTTCAGCCTTACAAGAAGAGTAATAAAGGGTACTGAGTGGTATTTCAAGTATCTCAGCTGTTTTTCTTACATTTATACCGCTTTGAATCATATGTTTAGCAATCACTCTCCTTTCGTTTATTGTCAGAAGTTTTTTTTTAACAATGTCTCTGAGCACCTGTATTTCAAGTTCTTTTTCAGCAAGGATTCTTTTTAGTCTTAAGTTTTCATCTTCAAGTGCTTTAAGTCTTTTAGCCTCACTGGATGACATGCCTTTGAATTTCTGTCTCCATTTGTCAAAGGTACTTCTTGCGATAGAGTATTTACGGCAGACCTCTGCAATGGAACTTCCTGGAAGTTCTGCTTCAGATAGAATCTGAATGATTTTTTCAACAGGGTATTTTGTCTGTTTCATAATAAATTCCTCCTTCATAGGTTATGTTCATCTTAGATTATATTCGTATTTTTGTTGTTCCAAAAAATGGGGTGCAGGTCATCTATATAAGTGAAGAGGAAGGGGTAAAGAGCAGATATGTACTATGTGGGTCTGAATACAGAGAAAGCCATGACAGGGAGACATTGGAAAGTATACTTAAAAGGGGCAGGGAGGCATTGGAAAAAGTAAGGCAGATGATAGAAAGAGGAAAGCTAAGAGACAGGGAGAAAATACTGAGGAGGGCGCAGAGGAAACTGACAAAAAGTGGAGCTGAGAATTATTATGATTTCAGATACGAAGAAGGCAGATTTCAGATAATAGCAAAGCAAGAAGCTATAAAGAAGGCATATGATATGTGTGGGAAGTATATTTTGCAGACGACATTAATAAAGGAAGAAGATGAAGAAATAGAGAGGCAGTATAAGGAATTACAGACAGTGGAGGATGCATTCAAGCAGTTAAAGGATTTTGTAGAGATAAGACCGATATATCATTATAAAGACAGGAGAGTAAGGACGCATATATTTTTATGTGTGGTAGCCCAGACAGTGTTAAACAGGCTAATGGATGAGTTGAAGGAGAAAGGATGGTTAAGGGAGAGCAAAGAAAACAGTCTGAAGAAGTGTTTGGACAAATTTTATGAGATAGGGATAGGAGGTTTTGAGATAGAGGGGGAGAAAATAAGGATTATGAGCAAAGCTAAGGAGGAACATAAAAAGATACTTAGAATATTGGGAGTAGGGGATAAGATTTTCAGAACTTACGAAAGTGCGAGAGAATTTTGTAGGCTAATCTAAAAATTATAACTCATTGATTTTAAAATTTTTTTATTCAAAAGTTGATGAAGTGGGGCTTCAGTCTTGGCAAGTTAGATGATTTTATCAATACTGCATCATTTAGGAAACTTGCTGAGATGGTCATAGAGCATCAGGACAAGAACAAAGAACTCAGTTCATCCATATCAGAGGGTCAGTTGCGTAGATATGGGCATATGGTGCTAAAGAAGCTATTGGACAAATTCAAGCTGGATGAATATTTTTCTCAAATAAGGGTAAAGGGCAAAAGAGAGTTTGACTTAGGGAAGGCAGTATTTTATATGGTATCGAGGCATTTGATGGAGTCAGACAGCAAGCTTGGCATGTATGAAAGCAGAGCCAGCTACATTGGACAACAAGATTTGGGATTTAATCATCTTTACAGGGCATTGGATGTATTGGCAGACAAGAAAGAAGATATAGAGGTATATTTATTTGAGCAGAACAAGAATTTATTTAATATGACAGTGGATGTAGTTTTTTATGATGTAACGACCATTTATTTTGAGAGTCAGAATGAGGATGTGATAAGGAAGTATGGATTTAGCAAAGATGGCAAAATAAACAGGGTACAGATAGTTTTAGGATTATTAGTGGACAAAGAAGGCAGACCGATAGGATATGATTTATTCAGTGGGAACACATTTGATGTCAAAACCCTTAAGCCTGTGTTAGAGAGGATGAAGAAGAGATTTAGTATAGACAAAGTGATAGTGGTAGCTGACAGAGGGATAAATAGCAAACTCAATCTTTTAAGCTTAAGGGAGCTTGGATATGGCTACATAGTGGCAATGAGATTAAAGGGCATAGGTAAAGAACTTTTGGATGAAGTTTTCAAAGATGAAGGCTACAGAGAGATTATACATTCTGATGAAATATTCAAATACAAAAGCATTCCCTATATTCATAAAATCAAAAATGAAGATGGTTTAGTGCATGAGATACAGGACACAGTAGTGATAAGCTATTCATCAAAGAGGGCTCAGAAAGATGCTTATGACAGAGAAAGGTTGATAGAGAAAGCGATAAAGATGCTTGAGGAGCCAACAAGCATAACGGCAGCGAACAAAAGAGGAGGCAAAAGATATATTACCTCAAAGGATCAAATAAATTGGCAGTTGGATATAGACAGAATCAAGGAGGATGAAAGATTTGATGGGTACTATGCGATACAGAGCTCTGAGAAGTGGCTGACTGCTGAGCAAGTGCTTGAGGCATATCATAATCTGTGGAAGATAGAGGAAAGTTTCAGAATAATGAAAAGCACCCTTCAGGTAAGGCCAATATTTCACTGGACAGAGAGAAGGATAAGAGGACATTTTGTAGTATGTTTTATGTCTTTTTTGCTAATGAGGACACTACAGCAGTTACTTAAGGGAAGTGGAAAAGACAATATAGCAGCTGACAGAATCAGGGATGCATTGAGGGATATGGTAGTGACAGAGGTCAAAATAGCGGAAAGAGATTACTATATAAGGCATAAACTCAGTGAAATACAGAAACTTATTATGAGGAAACTCAAAGCAAAAATTCCAGAGAATCTTACTGCAGCAGAAGACTTTTCCATATAAACATTTCCGATAAATTTTCTTCACAGAAGAGTTGATGTACAAAAAATGAGGATTTTAAAAATAAGAATGTTTATTTTTCAATGAGTTACAAAAATCAACTGATAAAGTCAGGAAAAGACAATAAAGAACAAGCCCAAAAATATTATGATACTCTTGTTAATAAATATCCTGCTTCACCATTTACAGCTTTGGTAAAAACTTCTCCAGAGCAAAAAGAAAAATAAGCTTTTTTACTTTTTGACTTTTTTACTTTTTGACTTTTTTATTTGATACTTTTTTAACTGAAGAACTCTTATCTTTCTTTGTTGATTTTTTCTTTGAAGATTTGGCTTTTTTGCTTATTTTCTTCTCATAATAAATGTCTTCTTTTGAAAGGGTGTATTTATCATGGGGTGGGAGCATTATTTTAGTTCCTGGAGTTAAATTTTTAAAAACTTCTGTGCCGTTCATTTCATACAATACATGAGTTGCAAGTTTTGTTTTTTTTGCAATTTTGTTTATAGTGTCTCCCTTTTGAACAACATAAGTGTCATAGCTGAATCTTTTTTCTGCTGGAATATTTTCAAGATTTTTCAAAAATACTTCCTTTTTTTCTTTGGGAATTCGTATTTTGTATTCTTTCACATTCATAGGAGTGCACCACTTTTTAAGCTCAGGATTAAGTTTTTTGATTGTATCCAAGTCAGTCTCTGCACATTTAGCAATAATATCCAAATCTGTAGGCGATGGAATAATTACTTCATCAAACTCTAAAGGTTCATGCATATCAATACTATCAAAACCAAAGTTTTCAGGTTGTTTTGCGATTGTAATTGCAGCAATGAATTTTGGAACATAATTTTGAGTTTCTCTTGGGATGTATCTTGTATTTAGAAGAGACCAATAATCATTTTCGCCAATTCTATTAACTGCTTTGTATATCCTTCCTTCACCAGCATTGTATGCTGCAAGAGCCAAAGACCAATCTCCAAACATTTTGTAAAGGTCTTTAAGATAATTTGCAGCTGCAATTGTAGATTTTATTGGATCCTTTCTTTCATCCCTCCACCAATCAACCACAAGTCCGTATCGCTTAGCTGTGCTTTCTATAAACTGCCAAGGTCCTACAGCTTTTGCAGGAGATTTTGCATTAACATTAAATCCACTTTCTATTAAAGGAAGGTAAACTAAATCCTCTGGCAATCCTTTTTCTACAAGTATTTCTTTCATTTTTTCTATATACTTACCTGAACGAGAAAGCCATATAGAAAACTTATCCCTTAATCTTTCTGAAAATAAATCAATATGCTTTTGAATTTTTGTTACTAAATTCTCTTTAGTCTCAGGTAAAAGCTTAAAATTATCATTACCAGAGAATATAACTTCACTTTTTTCATCTTGTTTTAATGAAGGTATATCAGTTTCATTTTCAGCCCTGATAATTGTAGGAGATAGTAACCAGATGAGCAATAGGAATACTACAGCGAGTTTTTTCATAACTATATTTTATAACTTAAAATTGCCTAATTTTTCAACCTAAAAACAACCACCCAAAAATAGCGATAGAAACCCAATAATTGATAAAACCATCTGAAAATTAAGTATTTTTTGCTGTCATTGCGAGCATTACCGATTATTTTTTTCCGTCATTGCGAACATCCGAAGGATGCGAAGCAATCTCTTTGAAGGGGAGAAGGCAAGATTGCTTCCTCCTCGCTTCGCTCGCAATTACGAGGAGGGAGGACGCAATGACGGAGAAAAGGATACCCTCGCAATGATAAAGAAAGGGCGTCATTGCGAACCTCACTGAAGGTGGGGCGTGGCAATCTCATAAAAAGAAAGAATTGCTTTAGGACTAAACCCCACTTCATCAACTTTTGAATAAAAAAATTTTAAAATCAATGAGTTATAATTTTTAGATTAGCCTACAAAATTCTCTCGCACTTTCGTAAGTTCTGAAAATCTTATCCCCTACTCCCAATATTCTAAGTATCTTTTTATGTTCCTCCTTAGCTTTGCTCATAATCCTTATTTTCTCCCCCTCTATCTCAAAACCTCCTATCCCTATCTCATAAAATTTGTCCAAACACTTCTTCAGACTGTTTTCTTTGCTCTCCCTTAACCATCCTTTCTCCTTCAACTCATCCATTAGCCTGTTTAACACTGTCTGGGCTACCACACATAAAAATATATGCGTCCTTACTCTCCTGTCTTTATAATGATATATCGGTCTTATCTCTACAAAATCCTTTAACTGCTTGAATGCATCCTCCACTGTCTGTAATTCCTTATACTGCCTCTCTATCTCTTCATCTTCTTCCTTCATTAATGTCGTCTGCAAAATATACTTCCCACACATATCATATGCCTTCTTTATAGCTTCTTGCTTTGCTATTATCTGAAATCTGCCTTCTTCGTATCTGAAATCATAATAATTCTCAGCTCCACTTTTTGTCAGTTTCCTCTGCGCCCTCCTCAGTATTTTCTCCCTGTCTCTTAGCTTTCCTCTTTCTACCATCTGCCTTACTTTTTCCAATGCCTCCCTGCCCCTTTTAAGTATACTTTCCAATGGGAAGTTATAATAAAATTGTGTCTATTGTGCAGATATTTTTTGGATTAGAGGAAAATGGGAACTAAAAAGAATAATAGCACAAAAAAAAACAATTTATGGAATAACCTTAAAAAAGGAGGAATGGGAAGTGATAAGGCAGTTTGGGCTTGAAAATTTTATTAAAGAAATTGCAGAGATGCCACCTCAGGAAAGCATTAAAGTTTTAGCTGAGATGCTTTTTAATTTATTGATGAAGAAAGAAAGAGATTTTTTTGTAGAGGCAGACTCTGACAACAAATCAAATGGGTTTTATCAAAGACAGCTCGGATGTATGTTTGGAAATTTAAATTTGTCAGTGCCAAGAGACAGACAGGGAAGATTTCGCTCCGCAGTGCTACCACCTCATTGGAAAAGATTTGACAAAGATTTTGAGGATTTCATCCTAAATCTGATTCTGTAGAGTTACTCTCCATCAAAGATCAAAAGTCTTCTTAAAAGCATGAATCTTCCATATTCTCCTGAGCAAATAGAGGAGTTAAAAGAGGAGTTATACAGTAAAGCAAAAGAATTAGTAAGCCGAGAACTGCCTTCTGATTGTTTTGCCCTATTTTGTGATGCATATCATACAGAGATGAAGGATGAAAGCAGAAGAATTCGTAAAGCAGTCATCTATACGGTTTTAGGGATAGATATGCAGATGAAGAAAGATTTGTATGGGTATTATGTTTTTATTGGCTCAGAAAACAAAGGAGATTGGCTCAAGATATTTAACAATCTGATTAGCAGGGGATTGAGGAGAGTAATGATAATTGTCTCTGATGATTTTCCAGGGCTTAGTGAGGCTGTAAAGACCTTATTTCCTCAAACTGACCATCAACTTTGCCTTGTTCATATGCAAAGAAATATTTACAAAAATATGTCAAAGGCTGATGCAAGGCAGTTTAGTGAAGAGATTAACAGAATAAAACACATAGGCGATTATGAGGATACTGTCAGGGAATTTGAAGATGTGCTAAAGAGATTTGAAAAGAAATATCCTGCCTATATAAAGATGCTAAATAGCAAGAAGGAGAATTATTTTTGTTACAAGAAATATCCAGAAGAGATAAGAAAGCACATATATACAACGAATGCGGTAGAGAATATAAATAGCAGGCTGGAAGTCTTAAGGGTAAACTCTGGAGGGTATTTTCAATCTGAGAAAACTGCATCAGTGGCTATATATGTGATAGTAGATAAAATAAGAAAAGGCAGATGGAGCAAACCGATGGCTGTATCTCGTGGGGTATTGTATGAACTTCAACAAATGTTTCAGATGAGATTTGCGCATGAGACACAAAATTCTTGACAACTGTCTCCTTCTGAAATATATCTAAACTGTATACCCTTCTGCACTACCATTTTCTTTGCTTCCCTAAATCTCATCGCTAATATGTAGTTTATCCCCTCTCTCTCAAGATACTCTATATTCTGTAATGTCACCATCCCCCTGTCTCCTATAAATACTGCCTCCTTGATGTCGTATCTCTTCTTTAACTGACTTATTAGTCCCTTTACTGTCTCCTTATCTGATATGTTGCCTTCTATAACATCAAAATGCACTGGAAATTTATTCTCGTTCAAACATAAACACAACAATACTTGCTTTTTATCGGGCTTCCCATCCCTTGAGTATCCATATCTTGCAAGCCCCAGAGGTCCTTGACCCTCAAAGTATACTGAGGTAATATCATAAAGCAACAACTTTGTCCCTTGTGCTCCCGTCTTATAAAAATCATCTAACACATTATCCATCTTCTCATACAACTTGTCCATTGCCCTGTATATCTCATTTGCATGCATATCCTCTTCCCTTAAATCAAACAGTTCCATAAAACCACTTCTTCGTATCCATCCCACTGATGCATACTTACTCCTTGGCTCTATTATCCTGTTAAGCACTACTGCCAAAAGCAAATCTCTTACCTTCTTTGGAAAATGCCTTAACCATCCCAGAAACCCTATCTTCATCATAAATCCTAACAGTAACAGTATATGCCCTACTGAAGTTGCATCCTCAAAAAACTTGTCTTTGTCCACTACAACCTTTTTCTCAGGTGACTTAAGCAGTTGCCTTATTTTGGAAATAAGAGGCTCACCTAAGTGAGTGATATTGGCAATTTTTTCATGCCTAACCTTTTTAGTTTTTTTGTCTCTGTAAGCTTTAGATATTTCGTAGGTTTTGTATTTTTTACCTTTTTTTGTTGACCAAGATTCTTTTACAAACATAGTTACCTCCTTTTTTATTTAGCATACAAAAATTAGACAAAAAAGTCAATATTTAAGGGAATAAATAGGCAAAAATAATGAAATTAGGTTAGACTACAAAATTGAATGAAAAAAGATATAACTTATTGAATTATAAAGCTTTTGATATTTTTAAAGGCTGAAAATTGATGAAGTTGGGCTAAAGTATCTCGTAATGACAGAATAACAAGGATTTTATAGAAATCGCTAAATTTATGTATAGTCAATTCTGACCTTGCTTCCTTCTCCAAAACTGTTGGGCGGTGTTACTATTAGTTTAATTGGCACTCTGTTTTTAAGCTCATCTAAATGGCTTATTATTCCAACTGAAATTTTATCCTGCCTGAGCCTCTCTAAAGATGTCATAACAATGTCAAGTATTTCTGAGTCAAGGCTTCCAAATCCTTCATCAAGGAAAAAGAATTCCAACGGAGCTCTTCCTTTCAGTTGAATCTGAGATGAAAGTGCAAGGGCTAAAGCAAGGGATGCAAGAAAAGTTTCTCCGCCAGACAAAGTTTCAACTGATCTTCTTACTCCACTGTTTAAGTCATCTCTTATGACAAAGTTGTTGTCAGAGCTAAGTTCAATTGCATATCTACCTCTGCTAATTTCTTTCATCCTTCTTGTGGCTGAAAGAGTTATATGTCTGAGTTGTCTTGTGGCAACAAATTCAACAAATTTATTGCCTTCAAAAAGTCTATCAAGTTCGTTAAGCATATTAACTTCTTTTTCAAGCTCATTTTTTTGTTTTGTGTATTCCTCTACCTTTTGAAGTTTATCCGTCATATCAGTTAAAGTTTGTTTTAGTGCTCCAATTTCTTTACTTTTCTCAGTTAATTCTTTCTCTATTTCCTTAAGCCTTTCTTCAAGAAATAACCATTCCTGTTCGTCTATTTGTCTGCCTTGTAAAAACTTTGTTAATCTGTCAATGTTGTTGATTATCAATGCATAACTATCATCAAAAGCTTTTATTTCCTGTTTTAATTTTTCTATTTGTGTAGAGGTAAGATAGTTATTTAATGCCTCTTCTTTGTCTTTAAAGCCCTTTTCCGCAAGGACTTGATTAAGTTGATTGATTTTATCCTTTAACATATTGTTTAATAAATCCAACTTTTCAAGGAGAGATACTTTTTTACTTTCTTTTTCTTGAACATTTTTTTGTGCTTTCTCAAAAGTTTCCTTGCTGATTCTTTCGTTATTTAAGATTTGCTCTTTTTCTTTCTTCACTTCCTCAAAATATGAATCTAAATCTTTACCCTCTGTCAAAATATTAAGTTCTTGCAGTTTTTCATTTAGATTTTTATTCTGCTCTGTTAACTGCTGATTTTTTTGAGCCAGTTGGATTGAAATTTCATTATTTAATCTTGCCTGAAGGCTCTCCTTGTTGTTTTTTGCCTCTTCAACCTTTTTTCTCAATTTTTCAATTTCTTGCACAAGTTTGTTGATTATTTTCTCACTTTCTGTTATCTCTTCTACTGACTTTCTGAAATCTTCAATTCCTAATTCATTGCGAGCATTATCAAGTTTAATTTTTAGCTCTTCATATTTTGCTGTAGTTTCTTTAAGGGATTGGGCTAATTCATCCAAGTTATCTCTATTGTTTTTAATATTTTCCGTAATTTTTGTATGTTCTAACTTTTGCCCTGTTATTTCATCTTTCAGTTTTTTTAATGAACTTTCAAGTTCATTTTTTATTTGCATCCATGCATTTAATTCCTCCTTCCCTCTGTCAAGGGATTCTTGAATTTGTAACTTTTGATTCTCTAATTGAGTTATATCAATATTTTTCAACTCCTCTGATAGGCTATTATGACTTTCTTTAAACATATCTTCTCGTGCTTGGAGTTTTGATGTTTTTTGACAGAGTTCAGAGATTATATTTTGTGTTTGCTTTATTTCGTTTTCTAAATTTTTTAGTATTTCTTCGTTTTCTTTGATTTTTTCACTTTCAATTTTTTGAGCAAGTTTTATATGTTGAGTAGAGCCACATACAGGACAAGGTATTCCCGGTTGAAGACTCTCTGCTAATTCAGCAGCGATATTTTGAATTTTAAGTTTCTCTGTTTCATCTTTTAATTTTTCTAAATTTGCCTGCTTTTCTTTTATATCCTGTTCAAATTTATTGATTTCAGCCTGAATATTGCTTTTTTCATTTACAATTTTCTTTAATTCTTCTTCAATCTGAGTCATTTTCTTTGCTTTTTCATTATAATCAATAATTTTTTGCGTCAAAATTCCAAGTTCTTGCTGAAGACTGAGAAGTTCTTCATTGGTTGGAGGCTTCTTATTTTCAAGCTGGACTATCGTTTCTTCAATTCCTTTTCTTTCTTCTTCCTTTTGCCTCAATATTATTTCTCTTTCAAGCCTTTCTTTTTCCAAATTATTTATCAAAGCATTTAAATACGCAATTTTGTCTTCCTTTTCTTTTTTCTTTATTTCAAGCCTTTCAAACTCTTTCTGAATTTCATAGCCGTAGAAGATTTTTTCTTTTATTTCTGGAGCAACTTGACGAGCCTTGAGTTCATCCTCTTTATTAATGAGTTGCTTGTTGTAATCATCTATAAGATTTGAAATTTTGTTTATTTCTGACTCTAACTTTTCTTTTTGTTTTTTTATCTTTTGAATTTCTTTTTCAAGTTTATCATTTTCGCTTTTAATCAGCTTTATGTCTTCTCTAAGTTTGAATGCTCTTTTGAGTTTTTCCTCTTTTTCAATTAAAACAGGTATCTGCTCTTCCTTTTGTTTAAGTGCAATATTATATAGTTTCTCAGATTCAGAAAGTTCTTTTTTTGCCTGTTCAAGTTCTATGGAACATTTTTTAAGTTCAGATTTGGTATTTTCTATTGTTTTTTCTGTCTCTTTCAATGAATCTATGTATGGTTTTGTATAATTTGCATTTTCGGCTTTCTGAAGTTTTTTCTTACTCAATTCTACTTCAGCAAGTCTTTCATCAAACTCTTTTTTCTTCATTAAAAACTGCTTTAATTCTTGCTGTTTGTCCCATACTTCTTTTAGCTTTTCTCTTTGTTGAGCAATTTTTTCCCGTTGCTCCCTTAATTTTTGCTCCTCTTCCTGCAAAAAATTATATTTTTTAGTTAAATCTTCCAATGCTTCTCTGCTTACACCTTCATATTGGTTCAGTATGCCATCAATGCGACTGAGTTCATTTTCTTTTTCTTTCCTCATCTCCCTTATTCTTGATACGAGTCTATTGCCGTATTTTTCCAAACCAAAAATCCTTTCTAACATGTCCCGTCGGTCTCGTCCTGTAAGTTTAAGAAATTCGCTGAATTTTCCCTGAGGAAGCACAACTGAACGAGTGAAATCATCAGCTGTGAGTCCAATCAGCTCAATTATTTTTTGTTGTAGTTCCCTTTCTTTTTCAGCAAGAATATTATCTGTATCTCCCCTTTCTCTTAATCTTGATATTACAGTTTTATAAGTGCTCTTTTTTGTATCCCGACTTATCTTTCTTTCAACTATATATTTCTTCTTTTGTCCATCTATGGTTAATTCAAATTCAAAGGATACAAACATTGAGTTGCAAAGGGAATTGATGAAATCTCTGCTATTTCTTGGAATTTTTCCATATAAAGAAAATACAATTGCCTCTATTATCGTTGATTTTCCGCTTCCAGTAGGACCAAATATACCAAAAAGTCCCTTGCTTGTTAATTTTTCAAAATCAATAAACTGTTCTTCAACAAAACTATTAAGTCCTGCTATTTTAAGACTGATGGGCTTCATCTTCTTCTCTTATTATTTTCATAAAAAGTTCAATTAGTTCCTGCGAAGGTTCAAATCTTTTTTCTTTTAAATAAAACTCCTTAAAGAGCTCGTCTATGCTTTTATTTTCAATTTCAAACTCTTCAATATTTATCTCATCATCTGGGAAAATAGGTTTTATTTCAATAATATCTGGCAGTATTCTTTTCATCTCTTTTATCTTTGATTGTGGTAAAGGCTCTTTAGTTCTTATTTCAAAATATGCCCATATGTCTTTGTCCTGATACTCATTGCAAATAAGAACTGCTTCATCTATTCCATTACAGCGGAAAATTTCAATAGGTTTATAGTTTTTGAAGAAAATCTGGCTGACTTGAGCTTCTCTCCCAGGTTTTAAATCTACAATGTATGCTCCTTTTGACTGAGTCACTTCGCTTTTACTGTATTGCAGAGGTGAGCCAGAATAAAAAATTGGCACTGTGGATTTTATTTGCTGTGGTTTATGAAGATGACCAAGCGCTATATATTGAGCATTATTTGGCAAATGGGATACATCAACTAAAAAACTTCCTCCCAACTGTATAGGTCTTTCAGAGCCAGATTCCTCTCCTCCAGCAACAAACAAATGGGATGCTACTATATTTATAGTGTCCTTTCTGAATTTACTTGAAAGCTCATCAAAAACTTTACCAATTCTTTCAGAATAACATCTCTGCATAATTTCCTCATCTTTTTCCTCTGTGAATAACTCATTCAGTCTTTTTTCGCTCGGATAAGGCATTGTAAGGATTATTGCTCTTTCTCCTTTAAGCTCAATTTCAAAATAACCTTTTCCAGACTCTATAACTTTGAATTTTCCAAAGTTTCCTTTTGGTAAAACATCGGTTAAACTGCTTACAATTATAATTCCATTTTCATAGGTAAGAGGACTTATTGCAGAAAGTCTTTCAGGGTTGTCATGATTGCCTGCTATGATAAGAATTACTCTTTGCCCATCTGAAAGCTTTTTTAATGTGCTGTAAAGAAGACTTTCAGCTTTAGCAGAAGGATTGGAAGAATCATAAACATCTCCTGCAATTATGACAAGATCAACATCATTTTCATCAACAATCTGTACAAAGTCTTCTAAAAATCTATCCTGCTCATCAATGCGAGAGAAATTTTCAAGATTTTTTCCTAAATGCCAGTCAGAAGTATGTAAAACTCGCATGTTTTTATTTTAAAAGTAATATCTCTGGGAGGCGATTGCCTCCCTTTTTTTATGTTCCCTCTTGCCAGCTGTTGAGATATTTGAATTGTTCCTTTGTGAGTTTGTCAATTTTTATTCCCATAGTCTCGAGCTTTAGCCGGGCAATTTCCTTGTCAATGTCTTCAGGGACTGAATAGACTGTATTTTCCAATTTCTTGCCATTTTTAAAGATATATTCAGCAGAAAGTGCCTGATTAGCAAAGCTCATATCCATAACCGCAGCAGGATGTCCTTCTGCAGCACTTAGGTTAACAAGCCTTCCTTCTGCAAGAAGATAAATTCTTCTTCCATCCTGCAATGTAAATTCTTCTACAAACTCTCTTATCTGTCTTACTGACTTAGAAAGCCTTTTTAAAGCCTCAATGTCAATCTCTACATTAAAATGCCCTGTATTTGATACTATCGCGCCATCTTTCATCTTTAAGAAAACATTTTCAGAGATTACATTAATGTTTCCTGTTACTGTGACAAATATGTCTCCAATCTTGGCAGCATCTTGAATTGGCATTACATCAAATCCATCCATTACTGCTTCAAGGGCTTTAAGAGGGTCAATTTCTGTTACAATAACTCTTGCTCCCATTCCCCTTGCTCTCATGGCAACTCCTCTTCCGCACCATCCATAACCGCAAACAACAAAAACAGAGCCTGCAAGAAGTCTATTAGTTGCCCTCAGAATTCCATCAATTGTGCTCTGACCTGTTCCGTAGCGATTGTCAAAAAGGTGTTTGGTATAAGCATCATTTACTGCAATCACGGGATATTGAAGAGCTCCATCTTTAGCCATTGCTCTAAGACGAATCACTCCAGTTGTTGTCTCCTCAGTGCCTCCAATAACATTGGATAGAATATCTCTTTTTTCCTTATGAAGCGTTGAAATCAAGTCTGCTCCGTCATCCATTGTAATATGAGGTTTTATGTTGAGCACTTCGTATATATGCTGATAATAGGTATCTCTGTCCTCACCTTTAATTGCAAAAACAGGGATTTTATAGAATTTTACAAGTGCGGATGCAACATCATCCTGCGTGCTTAAGGGATTTGATGCGCAGAGAGCAACTTCAGCACCGCCTTCTTTCAATGTAATCATCAAATTTGCTGTTTCAGTTGTTACATGAAGACAAGCACCCAGTCTCATTCCCTTAAGAGGCTTCTCCTTCTTAAATCTCTCCCTAATCATTCTCAAAACTGGCATATCCATCTCAGCCCATTCAATCCTGAGCTTTCCCTTCTCAGCCAGTTTTATATCCTTGATATCGTATTTCACATCCTCCTCCTTTTTATTTATTTCTAAATTGGACGATTTTTTGTAAAACCCTTTTTAGTCTGTAGTTGCAACGGCATCGCTACGCCTTCGGCTCGCAACAGTCTCCCATCCTTTTCGTCATTGCAATGAGCGAGACCCCTTAGTCTGTCATTGCGAGGAGCGATAGCGACGAAGCAATCTCTCTTTTTCTTCATATAACGGAGAGATTGCCACGCCTCCTTCGGAGGCTCGCAATGACAAAAAATAATCGGTGAGGCTCGCAATGAACCCCATTTCGTTATCGGGAGGCACTCTTATCTTCGTCATAGCAATGCATTCCCTCATCGTCATTGCAACGGCATCGCCACGCCTTCGGCTCGCGACAGGCTCCGTGCCCGAATCAATCTCGTTTTTCTCCTCTGCCAATGAGAGGTCACTTCGGCTTGTTTCACAAGCCTCGTGATGACAAGAGGAAGAGTCATTGCGAGGAGCGATAGCGACGAAGCAATCTCGCCTTTTTCCTTTAATAAGGAATGGGATTGCCACGCAGTCCTTCGAACTGCTCGCAATGACTGGATGGAGTCATCAAGGAAATAGGACCGCCACGCCCTTAGCTCTCGATGACAGATTGCAATGCATTCACTAAAAGTTAGCATTGAAATCCCTCTCACCTTTCACTATCCACAAACCACCAGCCACTAATCACCATCTACTAAATAAGCTCTGCTTCTTTTCTTAAAGTCTCAGCCATATCTGTCTGTTCCCATGTGAATTCTGGGTCAAGTCTGCCAAAATGTCCATAGGCTGCAGTTTTTTTGTAAATAGGTCTTCTTAACTGAAGCTTTTCAATGATGCCCTTTGGAGTAAGGTCAAATACTTTTTTAACAATCTCCTCAAGCTTTATGTCTTCAATCTTTCCTGTGCCAAAGGTGTTGATGTAAACTGATACTGGTTCAGGAACTCCAATTACATAGGCAATCTGTATTTCTACCCTGTCACAAAGTCCTGCAGCTACAAGATTCTTTGCAACATACCTTGCCATGTATGAACCGGAACGGTCAACTTTTGTTGGATCCTTGCCTGAAAAGCATCCACCACCATGTCTTGCAACTCCGCCATAGGTATCAACTATGATTTTTCTTCCTGTTAGTCCTGTGTCTCCCATTGGTCCACCAATTACAAACCTTCCTGTTGGATTGATGAAATACTGTACATTTTCTTCATCAAGAAGCTCTCTTGGAATAACAGGTTTTATCACCTTTTCAACAATGTCTTCTCTCATCTCTCTCAAAGTAATGTCTGGTGAATGCTGGGCAGATACAACAATGCTTCTAATCTGATAGGGCTTTCCATCCCTGTATTCTATGGTAACCTGAGTTTTACCATCTGGTCTGAGGTATGTAAGAATGTCCTTTTTTCTTACCTCAGCAAGCTTCATCGCAAGTTTATGGGCAAGCATTATTGGCATTGGCATGAGCTCTTCTGTTTCATTGCAGGCAAATCCAAACATTAAGCCCTGGTCTCCTGCTCCTCCCGGGTCAACTCCCATTGCAATATCTGGAGATTGCTCATGAATTGAGGTGATTACTGCGCAGGTTTCATAATCAAAGCCATACTTTGCCCTTGTATAACCAATTTCCTTTACAGTCTCCCTTATTACAGATGGTATGTCCACATAGCAGCTTGTGGTAATTTCACCTGCTACCATTACAAGTCCTGTTGTTACAAGTGTTTCACATGCCACCCTTGCATAAGGGTCTTTAGCAATCATTGCATCCAGAATTGCGTCAGAAATCTGGTCAGCTACTTTATCTGGATGCCCCTCTGTCACTGATTCAGAGGTAAATATATAATCCTTTCTGTCTCCTAACATAATTGCCTCCTTTTAATTATTAAAGTTTTACTCAGCCATTTTTATCAGTTCTTCAGCAATCTGGACAGCATTCAATGCAGCACCTTTGCGAAGATTGTCTGAGACAACCCACATGTTTATGCCATTTTCTATTGATTCATCCTCACGAATTCTTCCTACAAAAACTTCATCCTTTCCTGATGCATAAATTGGAAGTGGATACTCATTCTTTTCTGGGTTATCAATCACAACCACTCCCGGAGCCTTGCTAAGAAGTTCTCTTACTTCTTGGGCAGTGATTTTCTTTTCTGTTTCAATATTCACACTTTCAGAATGTCCTCTGAAAACAGGAACACGAACGGTTGTTGCAGTTACCCTGATTGAGGGGTCTCCCATAATCTTTTTAGTCTCTTTTACCATCTTCATCTCTTCTTTTGTATACGCATTTTCAAGGAATTTGTCTATGTGAGGAAGCACATTAAAGGCAATCTGATGCGGATACACCTGAATCTTTATCTCTCTGAAATTGAGCAAATCAACTGTCTGCTGAAGAAGCTCATCCATTGCCTTTTTGCCTGTTCCTGATACTGCTTGAAAGGTTGTCACCACCACTCTTTTGATTTTTGCAACATCATGGATTGGCTTTAAAGCAACAACCATCTGAATTGTTGAGCAGTTTGGATTTGCAATAATTCCCTTATGCCATTTAAGGTCATGGGGATTCACTTCTGGAACTACAAGTGGCACTTCAGGGTCCATTCTCCACTGGCTTGAATTATCAACCACAACACAGCCACTCTTTGCTGCTACTGGTGCCCAAATTTTTGATCTTTCAGCGCCTGCTGAAAAAAGAGCTATATCTATACCAACGAAAGAATCTTCTTTCAATGTTTGAACAGGAATCTCTTCTCCCTTAAACTTTAACCTGACTCCTTCGCTCCTTTCAGATGCAAAGAGTCTCAGTTCTGAAACAGGGAAGTTTCTCTCTTCCAAAACTGCTATCATTTCATTGCCTACAGCACCTGTAGCTCCAACTACTGCAACTACATATTTTTCTTTTTTCTTAAGCATATTTATCCCTCCATAGGTAGTTCTGTAACATATTTTGCAACCAAGTCCCCAACTTCTGTTGTAGTGTAACCCATTTTACCAGCAGCAAGGCTTTTTAGATGCTTTGATGTAATTTCAATCACTGCCCTTTCAATTAATTTTGCAGAATCCTCCTCACCAAGATACTCAAGCATCATTCCTCCTGCACATATGGCAGCAAGCGGATTTATCACATTCTTGCCTGTGTATTTTGGTGCTGAACCTCCAATAGGTTCAAACATTGATACTCCTTCGGGATTTATGTTTCCACCAGCAGCAATTCCCATTCCGCCCTGAATCATTGCTCCAAGGTCAGTTATTATGTCACCAAACATATTGTCTGTCACTATTACATCAAACCATTCAGGATTTTTCACAAACCACATTGTAGTTGCATCTACATGGGCATAATCTGTTGTAATGTCAGGATACTCCTTTGCAACTTCATAGAATGTCCTTTCCCAAAGGTCAAATGCAAAGGTTAGAACATTTGTTTTTCCGCAAAGGGTAAGTTTTTTCTTTTTATTTCTTTTTCTGCAATAATCAAAAGCGAATCTTATGCATCTTTCAACTCCCTTGCGAGTATTAATTGATACCTGAATAGCTACCTCATCAGGTGTGCCTTTTTTAAGAAATCCTCCAGAGCCTGTGTATAAGCCCTCTGTGTTTTCTCTAACAACAACAAAATCTATGTCCTCTGGTTTTTTATCTTTAAGCGGGCAGTCAACGCCGGGATAAAGCTTTACAGGTCTCAAATTAACATACTGGTCAAGTTCAAAACGAAGCCTGAGTAAAATTCCTTTTTCAAGAATTCCGGGTTTTACATCTGGATGACCAATTGCTCCAAGATAGATGGCATCAAAATTTTTTAATTCTTCAATGGCACTGTCAGGCAAAGTTTCACCAGTGCGAAGATATCTTTCTCCTCCAAAGTCATAATAAGTGTAGTCAAGCTTAAATCCAGCTCTATTGCTTACAGCATCTAAAACCTTTACTCCTTCACGAATAACCTCAGGTCCTGTGCCATCTCCGGGAATTACTGCAATTTTGTAAGTCTTAGATGCCTTTTTGCTTTTACAACTTCTTGTTTTACAGGACTTTTTCATTTTATACCCTCCCTATTTAATCTTTTCTTAGTCCATTCAACTAATCCGCCTGCATTTATTAACTCTTGCATGAACTCTGGAATTGGCTTTGTGTGGTATTTTTTGCCTTTTGTTAAATTAAGAATTTCTCCAGAATTCATATCAATTTCAATTTTATCGCCCTCGTCTGTCTCATCTACAAGCTCAGGGACTTCAAAAATTGGAAGCCCAATATTGAAGGCGTTTCTAAAAAATATTCTCGCATAGCTTTTAGCTACTACTGCTTGCACCCCAGCTGCCTTTATTGCAATCGGTGCGTGTTCACGGGAAGAGCCACATCCGAAGTTTCTTCCTCCAATTATAATATCTCCGGGCTTTACTTTTGATGGAAAATCTTTGTCAGCGTCCTCCATAACATGCTTTGCAAGTTCTGCTGGATCAGACGTGTTGAGATATCTGGCAGGAATAATAGCGTCTGTATCAATGTTGTCTCCAAATTTCCAGACTTTCCCTTTAATCTTCATAGTTTTCTCCCTCTAAAAATTAAATTAATTTATAATTTTACTCCATATATTTAGTAGTTATCAACTTGCCGAGTTTATTATTATCTAAATTGTCCGATTCTTAAGTATCATTGCGATGGTATGCCACACCTTTGGCTCACAACAATTTCTGTCAACCACCATCCTTGTCATTGCAAAGGTGCCATAGCAAAAAAACAACTCGGTCTTCCTTTATACCTCATCCTCTTATTGCTAGGCAGACCGATGAGCTGCTGAAGTAATCTCGTCTTTTACCTTTTACATCTCACTTCTTACGTTTTACGAATTTTTAAAGATTACCTCAGGAATAAAGTCCTTCCTATTACAAAGAAAAGGGTTCGCGATGATAGTTTGTAATGAAAAACAATCCAAAATCCAAATCTATTATCCGATTTGATTGTTAAGTAAAAGTTATTTGGAGAACACTGAAGGAGTATAGGACTTGACGATATTATTGTTTTCGTCAAGGATAAGGATTTTTGGTTTATGTGAAGGTATTTCTTCTTCAGTTAAATATCCGTATGAAAAGATGACAATTCTATCTCCTACAGAAGCTTTTTTTGCAGCAGGTCCGTTAAGTCCTATTGTTTTAGAGCCTCTTGGAGCAGGTATTACATAGGTGTCAAATCTCTCTCCGTTATCCATGTTGCTAATCCATACTCTTTCGTATGGAAGAATTCCTGCAAGCTCAAGCAACTCTGTATCAATACTAATTGAACCCTCGTAGAACAGATTAGCTTCTGTTACCTTTGCCATATGTAATTTAGCTCTTAGAAAACTTCGTAGCATTTTTATTCAATTATCTTAGGAACTCTGAAAAATTTATCAGTAGCATCGGGTGCATTTTTTAAAGCCTCTTCCCTTGAAATAGAAGGCTTAACAATATCCTCTCTAAAAACATTGTTTAGTGACAAAACATGAGATGTTGGCTCCACATCAGTTGTATTTACTTCATTTAGTTTTTCAACGTAGTCAAGTATTCTGCTGAGTTGCTCCTGATACATTTCTATTTCGTCTTCTTTGAGTTCAAGCCTGCTTAGAAGAGATATGTGCTTAACCATTTCCTTTGATATTTTCATATTTTCCTCTCCTTATTAATTTATCCCTACGATTAAACTCTTTCTAAATTTACAATTTTTGGAGATTTACAATTTTTGGAGCTAATTTTTTAACCCCAATGCCGGGAAAGTTAACTACTACCTTTAAATCATCTCCTTCACCATAGCAATCTCTAACAACTCCAATTCCCCATGTAGGATGCTTAACTTTGCATCCAATATTAAATGGTGGTTTGACTTTGGTGGCTTCTTTTTCTTTGCATTCAGGGACAAAGGTGCTATAATCCTTTCTAATACAGTGACAGTATTCAGAAGGAATGTCTTTGACAAAGCTTGATGGTTCCTGATTTTGGGTTTTTGAATAAAGCTTTCTTTGTTTTGCACTTGTTATAAATAAAATATCCTTTGCCCTTGTCATGCCTACATAAAACAACCTTCTTTCTTCTTCAAGCTCCTGCGGATCATCTAAAGCTTTAAAATAAGGCAAAATGCCTTCTTCGCATCCTGCTATAAAAACAATAGGAAATTCAAGACCCTTTACAGAATGAAGGGTAAGAAGTGAGACATAATTTTTCTTGCTCTCCCAGTTGTCAACATTAGATATCAAAGATACTTTATCAAGAAATTCGCTAACAGTTAATTTTTCAGCCGATGATAAAAGTTCAAGAACATTTTGAATCCTTTCTTCTTCAATCTCTTCAAGATAACCTGTGCTGTTTAAGATATTTTTAATCATTTGAGATGCTGTTTTGTATTCTATGCTTGATAGGCTTTCTATCAAATCAACAAATGCCATTAATTTTTGTTTCTGAACTTCATTAGCATTGTCATCTTTTATTATCAATTTTATAGCCTCATAATAGGAACACATGTTTTTCCTTGCCTCATTTTCAATTTTCGTAACAAGAGCGGCTCCTATTCCTCTGGGAGGGGTATTGATAATTCTTAATAAACTTACATTGTCATCCCTATTTATCAGAAGACGCATATAGGAAATGACATCCTTTATTTCCTTTCTGTGGTAAAAACTGATTCCACTTACTACTTGATATGGAATACCTTCTATTCTTAATGCCTCTTCCAATGCCCTTGCTTGCAAAGTTAATCTGTAGAGAATGGCAAAATCCCTGTATTCATAATTGCCTTTAAGATATAGGTCCTTTATGTTTTTTGCTATATATTTTGCTTCTTCTTCCTCGTTTGATAATTGACAGTAAAATATTTTTTCTCCCCAATCTCTATCTGTCCAAAGGGATTTTGGTTTTCTGTATATATTTTTTGAAATCATTGAATTGGAAGCCATGATAATGTATTTTGAAGAGCGATAATTTTGCTCTAATCTGATAACCTTTGTGCCGGGAAAATCATTCTCAAAGTTTAAAATATTATGAACATTTGCTCCACGAAATCTGTATATGCTCTGGTCATCATCTCCAACTACACAAACTTTTCTATGATACTTTGAGAGTATGTTAATAAGCTCATACTGTGCTTTGTTTGTATCTTGAAATTCGTCAACCAAAATATATCTGAAATATTCTGCATATCTTTGACAAAGCCCCTCATTCTCCCGCAAAAGCGTTATTACATTTAAAATTAAGTCGTCAAAGTCAAGGGCATTGTATTTTCTTAGCTCATTTTGATATTTTGCATAAATTCTGCCTAATCTCTCTTCAAATTCATATCCCTCTATCTTTGAAGCATAATCTTCAGGAGAGATGAGATTGGATTTAAGATTGCTTATTTTTGATACCAAACATTTACATAATGCCTCATGCATGTTAAAATCTTTAAGAATTCTTTTTACTAAAGCAGCCTGATCATCGTCATCGTATATGATAAAGTCTTTTTTATAGCCGAGCTGGTCAATATGATTTCGCAAAATGCGCAAACAAAGGGAGTGAAATGTGCCTATCCAGCAGTTTTTCAAGTGTCCATTGCACATCCTTGATATTCTCTCTTTCATCTCATCTGCAGCTTTATTCGTAAAGGTAACTGTGAATATAGTAGACGGATGATAGCCTAATGCACGGGTAAGATAAGCATATTTATAAGTTATGACCCTTGTTTTACCACTTCCTGCACCTGCAATTACAAGAAGTGGTCCTTCACAGTATATTACTGCTTCTTGCTGTTGAGGATTTAATTCCCATAGGGGGAAATCTTTCATGGCTCTACCCCTCTAATTTTTATTTTAGCCAATAGACATAAGTCTATGGCTAATTTATTCCACAGTGACGCTCTTTGCCAAGTTTCTTGGCTGATCCACATCGCAACCTCTCAGCAAAGCTATATGATAAGCCAAAAGATGCAGAGGAATAGTAAACAAAATCGCATTCAAAAATGGGCTTACAGAAAACTCTTGAATATGTATAATTCTGTCAGAAAGCTTTTGTAGTTTTTTATCTTTACTGTTTGTAACTGTTACAATAAAGCCATCCCTTGCTTTAATTTCTTCCATATTGGAGAGAACTTTATCAAAATAAATATCTTCGTCATTTACAACGAAAACCACAGGAAAGCCTTCCTCAACAAGGGCAATTGGTCCATGTTTCATCTCTCCTGCAGCATAGCCTTCTGCGTGTATATATGAAATCTCCTTTAATTTCAAAGCTCCTTCAAGGGCAACAGGATAGTTTGGTCCCCTTCCAAGATAAAGAAAATTATTTTTTTTGTAAAGCTCTTTTGCAAGACTCTGAATCTGAGGCTCAGTCTTTAAAACCTGTTCAACCATATGGGGAAGATGAAATAGTTGAGATAAATGAATTTTTACAATATCAACAGTAGTTTTTCTTTTTGCTCTATTAAGCGCCCATGCGATCATATAAAGAGCTACAAGCTGAGAAGTAAAAGCCTTAGTTGATGCAACTCCAATTTCAGGACCTGAACGGGTATAAAAAACTGAGTGAGCTTCCCGAGCTATTGTGCTACCAACCACATTACATATTGCAAGAGTTCTTACTCCTTTGCTTTTTGCATACCTTAATGCTGCAAGGGTATCTGCTGTTTCACCTGACTGAGTTATAGCTATGAATAGAGAGTCTTCATCAAAAGAAATGTTTCTGTATCTGAACTCAGAAGCTATGTCAACTTCTGCAGGAATTTGAGCAATATACTCCATCATATATCTTCCAACAAGACATGCATGAAAAGATGTTCCACAGGCAACAAGATAAACCTTTCGTGTAAGGACAAGCTCTTCGTGTTTTATGCCTAATTCATGATATACAAATTTTGCTTCATCAAGTATTACTCTTCCTCGTATTGTATCGGCAATTGCTCTTGGTTGTTCGTGAATCTCCTTTAGCATAAAGTGCTTGTATCCACCCTTTTCAGCCATTGAAGGAGTCCAATCAATTGTAACAGGCTTTTTCTTCTTTTCTTTCCCTTCTAAATCACAAATCTTTACTTCATCCTTTTTAAGGACAATTATTTCACCATCATCAAGGAAAATTACACGATTGCAGTAATTGAGAAAAGCAGGTACATCAGAGGCTAAAAATTTCTCACCATCAACAACACCAACAACAAGAGGGCTTTCCATTCTTACGCCAATTATTTTGTCAGGCTCATTCTCATCCGTCACGACAATTGCATAAGAGCCTCTAAGCTGAGACACTGCTTTTCTTACTGCCTCTTCAAAGTTGTTCTCCGCTTTGTATTTGTTGATAAGATGGGCAATTACTTCAGTGTCTGTCTGAGAAACAAATATATAACCTTCTTCTTTAAGTTCGCTTTTAATCTTATCATAGTTTTCTATTATTCCGTTATGAACCAGCACAATTGAGCCTGAGCGATGGGGATGGGCATTAATATCAGTTGGTTTTCCATGCGTTGCCCATCTTGTATGCCCTATTGCTATATTGGATGACATTGATTTGTCAATTAAAGACTCAAGAGTTGCGATTTTACCTTTGCTTTTTATGATATTAATTTTTCCATCTTTAAAATATGCTATTCCTGCAGAATCATATCCTCTGTATTCAAGTTTTTTTAGCCCTTCCAAAACTATTTGAACTGCGTTTTTGTCACCAATGTATCCGATTATTCCACACATTATTCTATCTCCCTTTTCTTTTTTGCCCAGCCTTGTATGTTTTTCTGTGGTGTTCTACTTATGGCAAGAGAATCTTCAGGAACTTCCTTTGTTATTGTTGAGCCTGCTCCAACATATGCCCCCTTTCTTACAGTTACAGGAGCAACAAGCTGAGTGTCACTGCCTATGAAAACATTGTCTTCAATGATTGTTTTATGCTTTTTCTTACCATCATAGTTACAGGTTATCGTGCCTGCTCCTATGTTTACATTTTTACCGATTACCGCATCACCTAAATAACTAAGGTGCGCAGCTTTTGTGCCATCACCAATTTTAGATTTTTTAACCTCAACAAAATTTCCGATTCTGCATTGTCTTCCAATGATTGTCTCGGGTCTGATGTGGGCAAAGGGACCAATTTTCGCTCCTGACTTGATCACAGAGTTTTCTGCCACTGTGCAGTCCTTTATTTCAACTTCATCTTCAACAATACAGTTTTTAAGCCTTACTCCCTGATAAATAACGCATTTTTTACCAATACATGTTTCACCTTCAATAAAAACATTTGGATAAACAATCGTGTCCTGCCCAATGGTGGCAGATGGAGATATCCATACTAACTGAGGGTCATAGAATGTTACACCCTTTTTCATTAAATCTCTAACAATCCTATCCCTTAAATATCGCACTGCCATTGCAAGTTCTTCCCTTGTATTTATTCCAAGCAACTCATCCTCATCAGCCAAAGGATAGGCTTCTACTTTTTTGCCCTCTTTTATAGCTATCTCAACTATATCAGTAAGATAAAACTCACCTTTGCGAGGATTTTCTTTCACCTCTCTTGATAGTTCTGCAATCTCCTTTCGCATTAAATAGACACCGCTATTTGATTCATTGACAGAGATTTCTTCTTCCTTCAAATCTGTAATTTCAACAATTCGCTGAACCTTTCCTCCAGAGTCCCTTAAAATCCTTCCATAGGAGTGTTCCCTTTTAGGATAAAAGGAAAGAATAGCAAGGTCTAATGAGTTTTTATCAAAGTTTTCTATTAATTTTGAAACAGTTTCCTTTTTTATGAGCGGAGTGTCTCCATTAAGAATCAAAACCTTTTCACTCTTCAAATATGGCAATGCCGAGAGTAATGCATGGGCTGTTCCTTTAGGTTCTTCCTGAAAAACTATATTTACGCCCTGTTTAGAGACATGCTCTATGACTTCTTTCAAAGACGGATTTAAAACAACATGAATAGTAGGTGAATCGGGATTGGTTATTGGTGATTCGTAATTTATTATTATGGATTTGGCAAGCTCTATTACATAGTCTATGATTGGTTTTTCAAAGATTTTGTGGAGAACCTTTGGCAGATGGGATTTCATTCTTGTTCCAAGTCCAGCTGCCAAAATAACTATATCCACTATCTTTCACCTCTTATATTTTCTGGTGCTGCTATTCCACCTGAAAGAATTATTTTTATGCCTTCCTGCACAGGAATGCTTGTAAGTATAACGCTATCTGGTTCAAAAAGAACTACTTCACCAAGATATAGGTTGTTTGTTGGTATATAAACCGCTATGAGCTTTTTCTCCAAACCATTATCCTTTAAATAGCACTCTTTTGTCTGAAAGCCAAAAACAAAGCTACCCTTTCTTGGATACTCAACAATAACAAACTTTTGGAATGATGTTTTATTCTCAGGAGAAAATGCGTCAATCAGCTGTTTCAATGATGAATATAAGCTCTTAAACACAGGAATTTTCAGAAACAGCAATTTTTCAAGCTGGTCTAAGATTTTCTTTCCAAAAACATTTGTTGAAACAATTCCTACCACAAAAACAATAAGCAATGCTGTTATAAATCCAAGTCCTGCAATATGTCTGCCAAAAATGTAATCATAAATAGGACCTAAAAGCCCATCTACTATTTTAAAAAGCTGGACAAGTATGAAAATGCTTATTGCTATTGGAATTGTTACGATTAAGCCAGCAATAAATTTTCTTTTAAAAGTAGCTTTAATAGATAGTTCCATTCTTAAGCTGTTACTTTACTCATTACTTCATCGGAAATATCAAAATTAGCATATACATTCTGGACATCATCGTGGTCCTCAAGGGCTTCCATTATTTTTAACATTTTCTCTGCATCATCTCCTTCCAGAGCTATGTAATTTTTGGGCAACATAGTTACCTCTGAAAGAGAGATTTTTATGCCAGCCTTCTCCAAAGCTTCCTTTACTTCTTTAAGATTTTCTGGCGCAATGATAATCTCATAGTTGTCTTCCTTTGGGTCATTCTTTACATCATCTGCTCCTGCTTCCAATGCAGCAGTAAGAAGGGTATCCTCATCTATATTTTTTTTGTTTACAAGAATATATCCTTTTTTTTCAAAAATCCATGAAACGCATCCAGACTCTCCAAGACTTCCACCGTGTTTTGAAAGAATGTGTCTGATTTCAGAAACTGTTCTGTTTTTATTATCAGTTAAAGCTTCAATTAAAATAGCAACTCCACCAGGTCCGTATCCTTCATAAACAACCTCTTCGTATGCGTCTCCTCCTAACTCTCCTGTTCCTCTCATTATTGCCCTTTTGATGTTTTCCATTGGCATGTTGACATCTCTTGCCTTTTCAATGGCAACTCTTAAACGGGGATTTTTCTCTGGATCACCGCCTCCAATTCTTGCAGCAACTGTTATCTCTCTTATGATTTTTGTAAAGATTTTGCCTCTTTTTGCGTCAACTTGAGCCTTTTTATGTTTGATTTGTGCCCACTTGGAATGACCTGCCACTTAAAACCTCCTGTATGAAGGGATATTTTAATAATAAAAAGATTTCTCAATTTCTGTCAAATCTTGTAAAATCTAACTTTTCAGTATTCGTTGCAGTATGCCGTCAAGCTCATCAAGGGAACTGTAAAAAATTTCAAGCTTTCCCTTTTTCCCTTTATGAGAAATTCGCACCTTTGAGCCAAGTTCAGCTGTAAGTATCTCTTCAAGTTCTTCTATCTCTGGAAATTTTTGCTTCTGCTTAGGAGTATCGGATTTTGAAAGTCTTTTTACAAGTTCTTCAGTTTGCCTGACTGAAAGGGATTTTTTAAGGACTAACTGGCATGCCTCAATTTGCCTCTGCCCACTGTCCAAAGACATTATAGCCTTTGCATGTCCCATAGTTATAGCGCCTGATTTAATAAGATTTTTTATCTCATCGGGAAGTTTTAATATTCTCAGATAATTTGCAATTGTTGCCCTGTCTTTTCCAACTCTTTGGGAAAGCTCCTCTTGGGTGAGATTGTAATCCTTAATAAGACGCTCAAATGCCATAGCTGTCTCAACAGGGTCAAGGTCTTCCCTTTGAATGTTTTCAATAAGAGCAATTTCTACAGCCTCAGCAGCAGATACATCTTTGACAATGGCTGGAATCTTTTGAAGTCCTGCAATTTTTGCAGCCCTCCATCTCCTCTCTCCAGCAATTATCCTAAAACTTCCGTCTCCAACCCTTGAGACAACAATGGGCTGTATGATTCCCTTTTCCTTTATTGAATTAGCAAGCTCCTTTAAGGAATTTTCATCAAAGTCTGTTCTTGGCTGGGCATCACCCGGAATTATTCTTTCAATTTCTATCTCAATAAGGGAGTCGTCTTTTTTGGTAATATTACTTGATATTAAAGCATCTAAGCCTTTACCGAGCGCCTTTTTCATTTAGCAAAAACTCCAATGCAAATGTGATATAACTTTGCGCTCCTTTGGAGCGAATATCATATAAAACAGCTGGCTTGCCATGACTTGGTGCCTCTGCCAGTGCAACATTTCTTGGTATTATTGTATTATAAACTTTACCTCCAAAAAACTTCCTCACTTCCTCTACAACCTGCCGAGATAGAGTATTTCTTGCATCAAACATTGTAAGAAGAATGCCTTGTATTTTAATGTTAGGATTCAAAATTTTCACAAGCTCAAAAGTTCTCATCAGTAACCCCAATCCCTCCAAAGCATAATATTCGCACTGAACAGGAATAATAATTGCATCTGATGCTACCAGACAGTTTAATGTAAGAAGACCCAAAGAAGGAGGTGCGTCAATAAGTATATAGTCAAAATCCTCTGATACGGACGATAAAATATTTTTAAGAATGAATTCTCTGTTTTCCCTTTGAATAAGCTCAACCTCAACTCCTACAAGGTCAATTGTTGAAGGAATAATCCAAAGATTTTCAATTTGTGTTTTAATTAAGACTTTATCAACACTATGGGAACCTATGAAAAGCTCATAAAGGCTGCCTTCAAGGCTTTCTTTGTTTATTCCCAACCCTGTTGTTAAATTTCCCTGCGGATCCGAGTCTACAAGTAAAACCTTTTTATTTTCAATTGCAAGACATGTACCAAGATTAAGAGCAGTAGTTGTTTTGCCAACCCCGCCTTTTTGATTTACTATTGATAGAATTTTTCCCATTTTTTTATTTTAACATTGCAGAGGCAGTTTCAGCTGATTTCATAAAATCTATCCATATCGGAAGCGCTGCCCTTGAACCTGCCTCATTTTGTCCTATTGGTTTGTGATTGTCTCTTCCAACCCAAACACCTACTAAAAGATTATTGTCAAAACCAACAAACCAAGCATCTGAAAAATCATTAGTTGTTCCTGTTTTGCCATAAACATCCCTGCCTACTTCCTTTGCCCTTACAGCTGTTCCAGAAAGCACAACTTCCCTAAGTAGCTCACGCATTCCCTCAACAACCTCCTCAGATAGCACATTCTGGATGTCTGGAGTGTTTTCTTCAAGAATTACTCCGTTGTGGTCTGTGATTTTTTCGTAAAAAATTGGTTTTATTCTCTTGCCAGTTGCAAATACTGAATAGGCTGCTGTAAGCTCTATGAGTTTTATGTCAGATGCTCCAAGTGCGGTTGGAAGATAGGGTTGAAGCTTTGAACTTATTCCACACTGATAGGCAAATTCTATAACTTTTTTAATTCCAACCTCTGATGCAAGCCGAACAGCAGCTGAGTTTAATGAAAGGGCAAGTGCTTGCCTGAGGGTAACAACTCCATGATATTCGTTTTTGTAATTTCTTGGTGACCAAATTTTACCTCCACCTGCTGGAAAACTAAGTGGAGCATCTAAAACGGTATCATCTGGAGTATATCCTTCCATCAATGCAACAGCATAAACAAATGGCTTAAAAGCACTTCCACTCTGACGCAAAGCAAAGGCTCTGTTGTATTGGGTTTCCCAGAAATCATTTCCTCCTACCATAGCTCTTACAAATCCTGTTTTTAACTCTATTGCAATTAAGGCTGCCTGCACCTGCGGTTTTGCTCTTTTGTGAATCTCTGTAATTCCCTTTACTACAGCTTCTTCTGCCTTTTTCTGCAAATTATAGTCAATGGTAGAGTAAATTCGTAACCCATCTTTATAAAGTCTCTCTCCATACTTTGCCTCCAACTGAAGTCTCAGGTTTTCAACAAAATACGGAGCTTCAAATCTTCTCCAGTGTGGATATTCAGGTAAAGGCTCTTTTAATGCGCCCTCATATTGCTCTTTGGTTATAAATCCCTCCTCAAGCATTTTTTGCAAAACAATGTTTCTTCTTTTTAATGCAACTTCTGGGTTTTTAAATGGATTGAACTTAGATGGAGCTTTTGGCAAAGAAGCAAGAAGGGCAATCTCTGCAATATTCAGTTCATTGTAAGATTTTCCAAAGTAGGTTTCTGCAGCTGCAGCTATTCCGTATGCTCTATTTCCAAAATAAGCCTGATTAAGATAAAGCCCCAGAATCTCATCCTTCGTATATTTTTTCTCAATCTGTATTGAAAGAATTGCTTCTTTTATCTTTCTTCCTAAAGTTTTCTCGGGTTTGAGGAACAACATTTTTGCCAGTTGCTGAGAGATTGTGCTTCCTCCCTCAACAACCGTTCCTGCTTTAATATTTTTAAAAAAGGCTCTGAGAATCCCAATAATATCAACCCCCGGGTGTTTGTAAAATCTTACATCCTCTGCAGCAACAAAGGCTTTTTTTATCATTTCTGGAATCTCATAGGGAGGCACAAATTTTCTTCTCTCATAGAAAAACTCTGTTAACACCTGTCCATCTGAGGAATAAACAATTGAAGCCTCAGCAGGCCTGTATCCTTCAAGAGCCTTTACATCTGGCAAATCAGAAAAAAGCCAGTAAATATAGCCTCCACAAGCTCCAAGCAGGAAAAGAAAAGTAAAAAACAGCGCATATTTTACTTTTCTTATCATTCCTGCTCAACCTGAATCTCTATTTCTTTCACATTGTCTTCTTGTAACTTAAAGCATCTCATTTGGATTTCCTGAACAGTTTCTTCCTCTCGTTTGTCTAAATTTTGATGGAAAATCTCCTTTGCGTTATCATTACAATTTATTCCAACAATCACATAGTAAACATCATAAAAGGCAAGTTGCAAATCCTTTGACGACGGATATGCGATTCCACAGGGATGGCTATGATATATGCTAAGCATTTGCAGTCCCTTTGCTCTTATATCTTTCATGGCTTTAAGTTGTTCCTGTGGTTCCATAAAATAACTGGTTGAGGAGCGTTCTATGTTTTTTATTTTATAAATCTCAGTAGCTGTATCTCTTCCAGCCAAAATCCCACAGGCTTCATAGGGCATGCAATCAATACAGTGCTTTATCATCTCATCAAAAATTTCCTTTTTTATTCTGAGCATTTGCAAATACGACAGGATGGATTTTTTATGAATTTTACTTCCCTGAAATTTGCCTTTAAAGCATCATAGATTAAAATTCTACCATGAAGGAGCTCTCCGATTTGGAGTAAAATCTTCAAAGTCTCCATTGCCTGAAGAGTGCCTATAACTCCTGCTACAGGCGAAAAAATTCCTCTTTCTTCCTCTTCATCCTTAGCACCCTCAAAAATACAGTTGTAGCAAGGACCTTCTGGAGGGATTACATCAAAAACATGTCCTTCAAACTCTGAAGCAGCTCCTACAATAAGTGGTTTTTCAAGTTTAAAGCATATCTCATTTAGAATAAATCGGGTTTTAAAATTATCAGGACAGGCTACAACAACATCATAAAGTGAAATATATTTTTGGGCATTTTTTCTGTTAATCTCTTCAGGATAAGGCAAAATGTTTATCTCGCTGTTAAGCTTTTTAAGATTTATCATCGCAGATACTGCTTTGGGCATTCCAAGATGTTCTTCGTTATGGATAATCTGTCTCTGAAGATTACTCAGTTCAACGATATCTGGATCAACTATACCAATATATCCAACTCCAGCAGCAGCAAGATAATAAGAAACCGCACTTCCAAGTCCTCCAGCACCCACAATCAAAACACGGGATTTTTTAAGCCTTTCCTGCCCTCCTTTGCCAACCTGCGGTAGAATGATATGCTTAATATATCTCAAACTTTGCACCAATCAAGGTTCCTGTCCTTCAACTCTTATGAATACGCTTTTGTCTGCCACAACTGGAAGTTTATCAATCTTCTCAAGGGCTTCCTTGACATTCTTTTCCTTTGCCTTATGAGTAAGTATTACCAATGGAACAGCACCAGCCTTTGACCTTCCCTTTTGTATTACAGAAGCAATGCTTATGTTATGTTCACCAAAAACGCCTGAAATTTTTGAAAGAACGCCGGGTCTATCATATGCGGTAAATCTAAAATAGTATATGCTTTCTATATCATCAATTGGTTTGATTTTATAATCTGCAGAAAAATCAAGGGGAAGAGAATTTGCACCCTTTGCAATATCAACAATATCAGCCACAACAGCGCTACCTGTAGGCATACTGCCAGCTCCCCTTCCGTAATAAAGAGTGGCGCCAACGCTATCGCCTTCAACATATATGGCATTGAAAACTCCATCCACCTTTGCAATGAGATAATCCTCAGGAACCATAGTAGGATGAACTCTCAACTCAATCTCTCCGTCAAGAATTTTAGTTATAGCAAGCAGCTTAATTTTGTAGCCAAACTCCTTAGCAAATGCTATATCTTGGGCTGTAATCTTTGTAATACCTTCGCAATAGGCTTTCTTGAAGCTAAGGGGAATACCATAGGCAAGGGAGGCAAGTATCGTTATCTTATGCGTTGAATCTATTCCTTCAATGTCAAGCGTTGGGTCTGCCTCTGCATAGCCGAGTTGTTGTGCTTCTCTTAAGGCATCCTGAAAATCTAGTCCTTCGTTGGTCATTCTTGTGAGAATGTAGTTCGTAGTCCCATTGATAATGCCATAAATTGCAAGCATCTTATTTGCAACAAGCCCTTCGCGCATAACTTTTATAATTGGAATTCCACCACCCACGCTTGCCTCAAAACCAACTTGAAGTCCCTTTTCCTTTGCGAGGGCAAATATATCATTTCCGTCTTCTGACAGAAGTGCTTTGTTTGCAGTAACTACATGCTTGCCGTGTTTTAAGGCTTCAAGTATGAAATCCTTTGCTGGATGAAATCCTCCAACAAGCTCAACAACAATATCAATTTCAGGGTCTTTTATGATTTCCCATGCATCTGTTGTAAGCACTCCTTCTGGAAGAGTTATCTCTCTTGGTCTTGTAATATCTTTGTCAGCAACTTTTTTTAAAATCAAATCAATGCCAGTTCTCTTTTTTATTAAATCCCTCTGGGTAAGAAGAATTTTTGCTGTTCCTGTTCCTACTGTGCCAAATCCAATTATTCCAACTTTTACTTGTTTCATTCTTCCTCCTCATCCAGCAACTTTTCTGATTTTTTTTGTTGAAGGCACGATATTCAATGCTTTTTTTATTCCTTTCACTGCTTGCCTAATTCTATGTTCATTTTCAACAAGTGCAAATCTGACAAAACCTTCTCCTCCTTCTCCAAAGCCTATTCCAGGAGACACTGCAACCTTTGCCTCGTTTATTAAAAACTTAGCAAACTCAAGGGAACCCATTTTCTTGAAGGGCTCTGGAATTTCTGCCCAAACAAACATGGTTGCCTTAGGAGGATCAACTTTCCAGCCAGCCTGATTTAAACCTTTTATAAGAACATCTCTTCTGCGCTCATAGGTTTTTCTTATTTCTTCAACGCAGTCCTGCGGGCCTCTAAGCGCAACTATTGAGGCAATCTGAATTGGCTGAAACATTCCATAGTCAAGATAGCTTTTTATCTTAGTCAAAGCTCCAACAATCTCCTTATTTCCAACGCAGAACCCCACTCTCCAGCCTGCCATTGAATAGCTCTTTGTCATTGAGAAAAACTCAACTCCAACATCCTTAGCTCCGGGAACCTGAAGAAAGCTTGGAGCCTTATAGTCATCAAAAACAAGGTCAGCATAGGCAAAATCGTGGATAACCATTATGTTGTTTTCCTTTGCAAAGTCAACAACTTTTTTGAAAAATTCCAAGTCCTCCACTACAGCAGTGGTTGGATTATGAGGGAAGTTTATAATGAGAATTTTCGGTCTGGGCCATGAATTTTTAAAAGCCCTTTCCAGTTCTTCAAAAAAGTCCATGCAAGGACACACGCTAAATGTTCTAACATCTCCGCCAGCAATAATTGCTCCATATGGATGAATTGGATATGCAGGAGACGGAGTAAGAACAACATCTCCGGGCTGAACAGAGGCTAAAAGTAGATGGCTTAGTCCCTCTTTTGAGCCAATAGTAACGACTGCCTCTGTTTCTGGGTCAATATCAACATCAAATCTCCTTTTGTACCACTCAGAAATTGCACATCTGAGTTGAGTAATTCCCCTTGAAGCTGAGTATCTGTGATTTTTTGGAATCTTGGCAGCTTCGCATAATTTATCAACAATGTGTTTTGGAGTTGGCAGATCAGGATTTCCCATGCCAAGGTCTATGATATCCTCGCCTCTTCTTCTAAGTTCCATTTTTAACTGGTTTACTACTGCAAAAACATAGGGAGGCAATCTTTTAATTCTCGGAAAATCAAACATTTTTTATCCTCCATTTTTATAGTGTATGTTTTTTATTTTTTTGTATTCAGACCTACTTCGTCAAGTTTAAAATTTCTGTCAACACTTCTTTTGTATAAGTTTTATCCATTTTCCATATCAAAGCAGTATTATAGGCATTCTCCACAATCTTTGGAATATCATCCTCAAAAATACCTGCATCTTTGAGGCTCACAGGAGAGCCAATTTTCTTAAACCATTCTTTAAGCCTTTCAATTCCTACATCCGCATCTGAGGTGTTGAATAGGACTTCAGAAAATCTTTTAAACTGGGCAAGATTTTTGTCCTTATACCACTTCATCCAAGCAGGAATTACAATGCTTAAAGAAGCACCGTGTGCAATGTCATAGAGAGCTCCCAAAGAATGGGCAATCATGTGATTTGGAAACTCTCCACCCCTTATTCCAATGCGAGTAAGTCCGTTAAGGGCAAGGGTTGCAGCCCACATAAATTCTGCCCGTGCATTGTAGTTTTTTCGCTCTTGTAGTATTATGTCTGTAGTTTCCATAACGGTTTTAATTATTGTTTCAATTAGCCTGTTTTGTAAATTGGGGCAATAACTACCAGTAAAATAATATTCAATAACATGGGCTATAGCATCAACTGCAGCATATGCCTGATATTGGGCAGATACGGTAAATGTAAGCTCAGGATTAAGGATTGAAACGCGGGGAAATATTGCCTCAGAACTTATTGAAATCTTTTCCTTTGTATCTTCGTTGGTGATAACAGCAAAGCCGTTCATTTCGCTTCCTGTTGCTGCAAGAGTAAGAATTACATACACTGGAAGAGCCTTTTTAATCTCCTTTTCCCTTTTGAAAAAAGTCCAAACATCCTTGTCAGTCTTAGCTCCTACTGCTATGGTTTTACCTTCATCAATGACAGAACCTCCGCCTACAGCCAAGATTGCATCCACCTTATGCTTTTTTGCCTTTTCAATGCCTTCCTTTGCATGGGAAAGCACAGGGTTTGGCTTTACACCTCCATGCTCAATGAATTCAATGCCTGCTTTTTTAAGAGAGCTGACGATTTTGTCATAAAGACCTGTTTCCTTTATTGATGATTTTCCGTAAACAAAGAGAACTCGCTCTATTTCGTCCTTATCCAGAATCTTACCGATTTTTTCCTCTGTGCCTCTGCCAAAGATAATTCTCGTTGGATTGTAAAACTCAAAATTTTCCATTTTTAAACCTCCATTTAATTACTTAACCCCTAAATCGTGCGACTCTAAAAGGTCATTGCGAGGGACTAAGTCCCGAAGCAATCTCACCCCTCACTTCTCACTTCTTACTTCTTACATTTTACGAATATTTAGAAATTGTCTCCTTTTCTCTAAGTCCCAATTATAGTGAAAAAATTCCATCAATCATTCACTATTCACCATCCACTATCCACTAATTAGAGACGGCGCCCCATCGAGGGGCTCGCAGTGACGGCGTAGTGGACTGCCACACCTTCGGCTTGCGACAGGCTTCCCCACTTCGTCATTGCGAGGAGCGACAGCGACGAAGCAATCTCCTTTTTCCCGTAACAAATGAGAGATTGCCATATCCATTTATCTCGCAACGACAAAAAAGGGAAACCTTGCAATGACCGCATAAGTATTCCTTATCCACTATCCACCAGTCACCAACCACCATCCACTATCAAATACATTTCATAAGCCCGCGTTGAACTCCTCACAAGAGGACCACTTAGCACAGCCTTAAATCCGATTTTCTTTGCATATTCAGCAATCTCTTCAAACGCCTCTGGTTTAATATATTCTACTACAGGTAAAGCTTTTTTTGAAGGTTGAAGATACTGCCCGATAGTAACAATATCACAACCAGCTTCTTTTAAATCCTGCAAAGTTTCAAATATCTCATCCATGTTCTCGCCAAGACCTACCATAAAGCCTGATTTTGTTATTATTTTTTGGTCTATTTCCTTTGCCATACGAAGAATATTTAATGAACGGCTGTAATCAGCATTTCTTACAACTCCAAAAAGCCTTTTTACAGTTTCTATATTGTGTGCAAAAACAGTTACTTCCGATGATAAAACTTTTTCAATTGAACTTTTTTTACCCTGAAAATCAGGCACTAATACTTCAACCAGAGTTTCGGGATTTATAATCTTTATCTGCCTTACTGTTTCGGCAAACTGCTCAGCTCCGCCATCAAAAAGGTCATCCCTTGTTGGAGATGTAATCACGACATATCTTAGTGATAGCTCTTTCACAGCCTCTGCAATTCTTTTAGGCTCATTAATATCAACTGGTTCTGGAAAACCTGTCTGAGAATTACAAAATTTGCATCCCCTTGTGCATTTTGTGCCAAGAATCATAAATGTAGCAGTTGGTTCTTTATAACATGATGCTCTGTTTGGGCATCTCAGAGTTTCACAAACAGTATTAAGCTTGCGATGTTTGAGATAATTTTGAGTTTTTTTTATCTCTTTAAGCTGGGTTTTTACCCAATTTGGGAGAGGCATTGGAGGAATTTATTTAAGGGGGACTGATGTCCCCCTTGATTTGTTAAATTTTTTCTACATTAACTGCTTTAGGTCCACGATCTCCATCAACAACATCAAATTTAACTCTGTCACCTTGTTTGAGAGTCTTAAATCCATCACCCTTTATTGAAGAGTAATGAACAAAGACATCCTGTCCACCATCCTGCTGGATAAATCCGAATCCCTTTGATTCGTTAAACCACTTAACACGTCCTTCAAAAGCCATACTTCTTAAAACCTCCTTTTAATCTCCCCACCTAATGGCAGGTACTAAAGCCTGCAAAATGCGAAGCTAATCTTTTATAACATGCGAGATTATAAAAAGTAAAGAAAAATTTTTTAATCCCCATTTTTAACCTTTTCCCAAATCTCGTCCATCTCTGAAAGTGTCATGTCTTTCAGGTCTTTTCCTTGCTCCTTTACAATGCTTTCAAGTTTTTTAAATCTCTCCTCAAACTTCCTATTTGTTTTTCTTAAAGCAGTCTCCGGGTCTATTTTAAGAAATCTGGCAAGATTTACAATGCTAAAAAGCACATCGCCAAGTTCTTCTTCTACTTTTTCCTTATCTCCAGAGTTAACAGCATCCCTAAGCTCAGATATTTCTTCCTGAATTTTTTCAATTACGCCTTCAACATTCTCCCAATCAAAGCCAACTTTAGCAACCCTTGACTGAATTTTATATGCCCTCAGAAGCGCTGGAAGAGCCAATGGTATACCTTCAAGAATGGATTCTCTTAGTTTACCCTCTTCCTTTTTCCTGTCATCCCACTGATTAAGAACCTCCTCAGGTGTACGAAAATCAGCATCTCCAAATACATGAGGATGCCTGCTTATCATTTTGTTTGAAATAGTATCTATCACTTCATCAATATCAAATTTGCCTTCATCCTTTGCAATTTTGCTGTGAAAAACAATCTGCAAAAGCAAATCTCCAAGCTCTTCTTTCATTCCCTTGTAGTCTTTTTTCTCAATTGCTTCAATCAATTCATAGGTTTCCTCAAGAAGATATCTCTTAAGGGAGTCATGAGTCTGAACCCTGTCCCACGGACATCCATTCTCTGAACGAAGTTTTTCCATAATTTCAACAAGTTTTTTGAATTTCTCACTCAACTTCTTCCTCCAGCAGTTGATAAAAATTTTTTATTATTGGAGAGTCTTCTGCGAGAGAGAAAATACTCTTTCCTGTCTCGCTGAGCTTTTTAACGTTCTGATCAAAATCCACATATACAACTCTTTCAAACTCTTTTCTTAAATCTTCTGGCTCTTTTATTTTGCCTGTAGCCTGATTTATGATAAAAACCTTTTTTATTTTTCCGTTTGGTGCATCTAAATTTAATTGTTTTATAAGCTCGTTTATCCGCAGAGCTGCTTGAATACTGCTTTTTGCAGGAGTGCCAATGATAAAAAGCTTATCTATTTTGCTTACTATTCCTCTGCTTATATGTTCCATACCAGCTTCGTTATCTACAACTATGTATTTGTATTGCCCTGAAATCTCTTGAAGAATTCTTTTTAAAACATTATTCACAGCACAATAACATCCACTGCCCTCTGGTCTTCCCATCACAATTAAATCAAAACCTTCTGACTCTTCAATAATTCTGTTAATTTCAATCTCAAGCCATTCATCAAGGGAAAGCCCTTCGGGTTTTCTCTGCAATGCACTATCCCTTATTTCAGCCAATGTTTCAAAATGAGAAATGCCTAATAGCTCTGGCAGGCAGAAATTAGGGTCTGCATCAACGGCAAGAACAGGCATCAAGCCCTTTTCTTTAAGATATCTGACAGTCAGAGCAGCAAGTGTGCTTTTGCCTGTTCCACCCTTTCCTGCAAAAACAATAAAGTAGCTCATTCGTGTTTGTCCAGAATAATATTTTTCAGGGCACTCAGCCTGTCAATTATAAAATCAGCATCTTGAAGAAGTTCCCTGTCTCTGTAACCATAAGTAACAGCCACTACTTTAACTCCTGCTGCTTTGCCAGTCTGAATATCAATATCACTATCACCCACTATTATTGTTTTGTCTGGTGAGGTGTTAAATTTTTTTATCGTTTCAAAAATAGGCAAAGGTGAAGGCTTTCTTTCTGAAAAGGTATCGCTTCCTGCAACAAAATCAAAATATTTCAGGATATCAAGGTGCTCCATAGTTTTTATTGTCAGTGCAGTCAATTTATTTGATATTACAGCTTTTTTAAAATCCTCAAGAGCCTCAAGGGTTTCTCTTACATCTGGATAGAGTTGCGAAAAATCCGCTATGTGTTCGTGGTAATAACTTACAAAACAATCAAGAAGCTCTTGTATTGGCATAGATACATTTCTTGCAGATAAAGCTTTTTCAATAAGACGATTTACGCCTTCTCCTACCATTTGTCTCACTTCTTCATAGGAAAAACCCTTTATTCCCTTTTTGGCAAAACAGTAATTCAAAGCCTGCCTGATATCTTCGCAGGAGTCCACCAAAGTTCCATCAAGGTCAAAAATAATTAACTCAGTCTTCATGGTTGTAACTTATTAGTATAACAATTATTTGGCTTATATCACAAAGAGCGGAAGAGTCTGAAAAATAGAGATATACACTCGCCACTGTAAACTCCCCTGTTATGAGCGATAGCATGGCAATTACCCACATCGTCACCGCGAGCCCAATGTTGCAAAGCAGTCTCTAATTGGAGATTAATGGATTTTAGATTTTGGATTTTAGGCGTTGGATGTTGGATGCTGGATTGTTTTTCTTTACAAAGCATTACCTCTCATTGCAAACCCTTTTCCAATGAAGAGATTACTTCGGATTGCTCTGTAAACCTCGTGATTACAGGAAGGAGGAGACATTGCGAGTGGTAGCCACGCCTTCGGCTCGCGTCAGTTTTAGTATCAGAAGCAATCTCATTAAAATTTCATTTACTATATTTGAAATGACAAGCTAAAAAGGGTTTTGTATAAAAAATTTCTCAAAATCCTGCTAAATAATGCTAAAATAAAAACAAAACAAAATTTTTTAAGCAATGGATATTTTTCAGAAAATAGCTGAAGAAAAAATTAGAGAAGCAATTCAACAGGGACTTTTTGATGACCTTCCCAATAAAGGAAAGCCTCTGAAATTAGAAGACTACAGTTGGGTGCCTGAAGATTTGAGGCTTGCCTTTAAGATTTTGAAAAATGCAGGATGTATCCCGCCAGAAATGGAGCTTAGAAAGGAAATAATAGACCTCAAAGAGCTTTTGAAAACAATAGACGATGATGAAGAAAGAATTAGAAGAATCAGAGAGCTTAATTTCAAACTGCTTAAGTTCAACATCGGACGAAAACGTCCTTTGTATCTTGAAGACTTTCCCGAATACGAAGACAAAATCATACAAAAATTCATTGGTTAAACATATAGGGTGAGGTTTGAATTTTTGCGTTTATCAATTCCAAATCCATCTTGTCCTTTTTATACAATTGAGAGATTGCTTCGGCATCCTTACAGATGCCTCGCAATGACCACCCTCATCGTCATTACGAAGGTGCGATAGCATCCAAAGCAAGCTCGCCTTTTTCTCGTCTCCCAACGAAGAGATCACTTCGGCTTGCTTCGCAAGCCTCGTGATGACAGGAAAAAGTTGCTTTGAAAGCCTCGTGATGACAGAAAAAAGTTGGTCGCAAGCCTTATGATGACAGGAAAGAGGAGTCATTGCGAGTGGTTGCCACATCTGCGACTCGTGACAGTTATTTTTTCGTCATTGCAAGGTATTCTCCTCCTCGTCATTGCGACTTCGAGCGAAGCGAGGAGGAAGCAATCTCGCCTTTGTTGGACATTAAAAGTAATGACAAACAATTCAAAATCCAAAATTCACCATGCACTATTCACTATGCACCAATCACTAATTAGAGACTGCTTCGCCTCCTTCGGAGGCTCGCAGTGACGAAAAAAAACAGAAGGGCTTGCAGTGATGAAAAAAGCAGAGGCTCGTAGTGACTAAATAGGGCGTCATTGCGAGGAGCGATAGCGACGAAGCAATCTCTGAAATTGCCACGCTATCGCTCGCAACAGGGAGGTTTGCAGTGACGAGTTTTTATCTATGTTTCAGCTAAAAAGTTTGACATAAAAAATCGCTCAATTCAGGTTAAAATTATTATGAAAGGCAACGGAGAGGGAGGGATTCGAACCCTCGGTGGGCTTACACCCACAGCGATTTTCGAGACCGCCCCAATCGTCCACTCTGGCACCTCTCCAGTTATAATAAAATTATATCATTTGGAGAAACCTAAATGGAAAAGATATTAGTTGCAATGAGCGGAGGTGTTGACTCCTCTACAACAGCCTATTTGCTAAAAAAGAAAGGAATGGCTGTAGAAGGAGTTTTTTTTATTCTTTACGATGAGCCTGCAAATCTTAAATTCACTCAAGAATCAGCAGAATTCCTGAATATACCCTTTCACATACAAGACCTGCGAAATCAATTTCAGACCGAAGTGGTAGAGCCCTTTTTTGAGGCATATAAAAGAGGACTTACTCCAAATCCATGTGTATTATGTAACAGAAAAATCAAGTTTCCTGCTCTAAAAAATTTGGCAGATAAAATCAATGCGCAATATTTTTCTACTGGACATTATGCAAGAATCTTAAAAATAAATAACAAGCCCTTTCTTTTCAAAGGCATTGATCCTATAAAAGACCAGTCCTACTTCCTCTATGGAATTGAAAGAGATTTCCTTGAAAGAATTCTGTTTCCTCTTGGAGAGCTTACCAAACAAGAAGTTAAAAATATAGCACAACAGGCAGGAATTCCTTCTGCTCAAGCAGAGGAAAGCGCTGAGGTTTGTTTTTTAAAGGACAAAAGATATTACGATTTCTTAAAGAAATCTGAGGAGGGTCCGATTGTTGAGATATCTACGGGAAAAATTTTAGGTCATCATAAAGGCATTCATCTTTATACAATAGGACAAAGAAAAAGGCTCGGAATAGCTTATCCTCACCCTCTTTATGTAGTTAAAATAGACCCTTCTTTGAATACTGTTTATGTCAGTTCAAAAGATATGGCTTTCATGAAAGAATTTTATGTTGAAGAACTCAACTGGCTTGCTGATTATGAAAAAAGCGAATTCTCATGCGAAGTAAAAATTCGTTATGCCATGAAGCCTGAGAAGGCTTTAGTAAATATTTTGGACGATAATAGAGTAAAAGTGTGTTTTGAAATTCCTCAGTTTGCACCAACACCGGGTCAAAGTGCTGTATTTTATAAAGGCGATATGGTATTAGGTGGAGGAATTATTACGGAGACAGTGCAAGATTTTTAAGAGCCTTTGTCTCCTCAATTTCAAACATTATATTCATGTTTTGAACAGCTTGTCCCGATGCACCTTTTACAAGGTTGTCTATCGCTGAGATGAGAATTAGACGATTTGTTCTTGGATTTACTACAGCACCAATGTAGCAATAATTAGTTCCTTTTACATACTTAATGCTTGGAATTTGTCCCTCAGGCATTATTATTACAAAGGGCTCGTTTTTGTAAAATTCCATTAGAATTTCAATCGCATCTTTTGTTGTGATGTTTTTTGTTAACTCGGCATATATTGTTGAAAGGATTCCTCTGTTTAAAGGTAAAAGATGAGTTGTAAAATCAATTGTTATAGGACTTCCAAATGCGTAGCCTAACTCCTGCTCTATCTCTGGAGTATGTCTGTGTTTAGCTACATTGTAAGCTCTAAAATCCTCATTGACCTCACAATAGCTTAAGGTTACCTCAGCCTTTCTTCCAGCACCAGAGGTGCCAGATTTTGAATCTGCAATGATTGTCTGAGGATTTAAAAGCCCTTTTTTCAAAAACGGATAAAGAGGCAAAATGACACTTGTTGGATAACATCCTGGATTTGCAATCAGTTTAGAGATCTTTATATCTTCCCTGTAAATCTCTGGCAGCCCATAAACAGCTTCATTTAGAAGATGAGGGAAAAGGTGAGTTGTTTTATACCATTTCTCGTATATACCTGAATCTTTAATCCTGAAATCTGCAGAAAGGTCTATAACCCTTTTGCCAGCATTTAAAAGTTCTGCTGCAACCTGCTGTGACTTTCCATGTGGCAAGGCAAGGAAATAAACGTCAGCTCTGTCTTTTATTTTGTTGGTATCAAGATTTTCAAATTTTAGATGGCTATAAACAAAAAAAGCAGGGAAAAGCTCATTGACCGCCATCCCTGCTGATTTTTCACTTGTAACTCCTACTATTTCAACTTCATCATGAAGCGAAAGAATTCTTAGAAGCTCACTTCCTGTATATCCACTTCCTCCACAGATAAAAACTTTAAGCATTTTATCTCTTGGAGAACTGGAATCTCTTTCTTGCCTTAGGCTGTCCGTACTTCTTTCTCTCTACTTCTCTTGGGTCTCTGGTAAGGAATCCTTCTTTTTTAAGCTTTGGCTTGAGGTCTGGATTAAGACTTACAAGGGCTCTTGCAATACCATGCCTTACTGCACCTGCCTGTCCGCTTAATCCTCCTCCATCTACATTGACGATAGCATCATACTTTCCTACAACACCTGCTACCTGAAGTGGCTGCATTAGAATCATCCTTAAGGTTTCTCTTGGAAAGTATTCTTCAACTGACTTACCATTAACGATTATCTTCCCTGTGCCAGGAGTTAAAATGACCCTTGCCACAGACCTTTTTCTTCTTCCCGTTGCTCCGTATTGACTTGCCATATTGCTTCACCTCAACTTAATTGAATTGGCTCAGGATTTTGAGCTTTATGAGGATGCTCAGAGCCTTTGTAAACTTTGAGCTTTTTTATCATTTTTCTGCCAAGCCTTGTTTTTGGAATCATTCCCCATACCGCATCAAAGATAACTTCTTCAGGTTCCCTTTCAAGCCTCTCCTTCAAAGTTTCTGCCTTAAGATTTCCCATATAACCTGTGTGGTGGTAATATACCTTATCAGTTAGTTTTTTGCCTGTGACTTTGATTTTCTCTGCATTAATGACTACTACAAAATCACCATTGTCAACATTTGGAGTATAGGTTGGCTTGTGTTTGCCCATGAGAACTTTTGCAATTCTTGCAGCAAATCTTCCAAGTGTCTGTCCAGTTGCATCAGCAATATACCATTTCCTGTTTACTTCTTCCTTTTTCACAAAAGGTGTTTTCATCTTTATACCTCACCTCAAAGATTTTTTTGGTTATAACACTAAAATAATAAAATACCTAAAAATTTAGTCATTTGTCAAATCAAGATATGGAAGTCTTTATCTTTTGCGGCGTTAAATGAAGAAGTTGAGAAATCAATATAAACATAAATTGGGGGATTCTTAAGAGTCATTGTGAGCAGAGTGAAGTAATCTCGCCTTTCTACGGCTCGTAAAAAGAGATTTCTTCGGCATAACTTCGGTCTGCCTCGCAAGGTCGGAGAGCCCGATTACCATGATTTATCTTCAGTAAGGCATGCATTTAACACTAAAAAATAGCTCAATTTAGATTCCAACTGTCATTTCAATTTTACTTCAAAAAATTTTGGGCATCAGGTCTTAATTTTTATTATAAAAGCCCAAGATTAAAGACCTGACGCCCATGTGGAGGAGGGTGGGGTATGCCAATTTTTAGATTTTAAATCTTGAAATAATCCACGCTTTCATCAAGGCTTTTCACTTCTCCATAAAGTCTTTCAACAAGAGTTCTTACATCTTGTATCATTCTAACTGTAGAATTTATAGCTTCTCTGATGCTATCCATATTTTGAGCTATTTCCTCACTTGTGGCCGAAAGTTCCTCAGTAGCTGCAGCTATTCTTTGAATCATATCCATTGCTTTTTCTGTTGCAGATACAATTTCATCAAGTGCTTTCATTGCCTCCTGAGCAAGATTTACTCCACCTTCAGCCTGAGCGCTACTTTGATTCATTGCATTTACTGAAGCATTGGATTTTGCTTGTATATTTCTTATTTTTTCACCTATCTCATCTGTTGCCTTCGCTGTTCTTTCTGCAAGCTTACGCACTTCATCCGCAACAACAGCAAAACCTCTTCCTTGCTCACCAGCCCTCGCTGCCTCAATTGCTGCGTTAAGTGCAAGCAGATTTGTCTGGTCTGCTATGTCTTTTATTGTAAGCACAATTTCTCCAATCTCCTGTGAGCTTTGTCCAAGCTCTTCAATTGTGGATGATGCTGTTCTTATTGAATTAGCAATATCAACCATTGCCTTAGCCGCCCTTTCTACAGCTTCTTTACCTTGCAATGCTTTCTCGTTTGCAGCACGAGCAGACTCCGATGAATCAGCTGCATTCTTCGCCACATCAATTATAGTCTGCGAAATCTCCTCTGTGGCTGATGCTACATGGTCAATACGAGAAAGTTGCTGAGAAGAGGTTTTCTCTAAGTTGTCAGTTTCTTTAGAAAGGGGATCAGCAATTGAATGAATATTTTTAGCAATATTTCTTATGTTTCCTATTGTTGTTCTCAAACTTGAGGTTATTCTTTGATAAATATCTCCCATTAAGTCACAGGTCTGAGTTTCTGCTCGTAAATCACCTTTTTCAAGATTATAGAAACAGGCTAAGGCTGATGACATGTTTTTGTTATAGAGTCTGTATGAGTAATAAATCATAGCACTTAGTGCTGTCAACGAAAGTAAAATAAACACAGAATAAATAATAAGATTGTTTCTTCTGTCTCTTTGAACTTTTTCACTAACTTTAATGAATTCTTTGTCTTCGGTATCAATTAATTTAAAAAGTTTATCTTTTATGTCTCTCCAAAGCTTTGTCTCTTCTACAATCTTTTGAACAGCTTCATCTTTTTTACCTTCTACTGCCAATCTCTGAATTTCCATTTTCATCTCATGGTCCTTCTGCCAAAGCTGAACTATCTGTTTAAGTTGTTCTTGCATTTCTCCTTTTGCAAGTTTCATTGCTTCTTCGTTTGCCTTGATAAATTCTTCATGGGCTTTCTGATAATTCTTTTTTGCCTGCTCATCTTTTGGATTTATAAAGACATTTCTTGTAGCCTGTCCAGTCTGAAGCCCCTGAGCATACATGTTATGAAAAGCTACTAATAATTTGGTTTCTTTACTGACAAGTTGTTGTACAGTTTCTCCTAATTTTTTTTCGTTATACCAAGTAAGTGTAAGTAATATTGAGAAAGCAACAACTACTGCGATATTAATAATTTGTAAAAGTCTTTTTACATTTAAAGCTTTCATTTATAACACCTCCCTGGGTTTTAAATGGTTAGCATAAAAATATTTGGAATTAAGCCTGCAATTAATATTACAGTCGCATTTACTCCTACTGTAAAATTAAATGAAGAATGCACAGGTAGTTTTATAGCTTCATACCTTGATTCAAAAAACATTTTCATTACTATCCTCAAATAATAAAAGGCTGAAAGAATACTAAAAATTATTCCAACTACTGCTACCCATATGTAACCAGCGTTTATAATTGATTTAAAAACTAAGAATTTAGCAACAAATCCGCCAAATGGAGGAATCCCTGCAAGAGAGAAAAGGAAAAACAACATGCAAACAGAGATATAAAGATTTGACATTGAAAGCCCAGCATAACTTTCTATTTTTTCTCCATCTGGTACTGCCATAACTGTTGCAAAAGTTCCAATATTCATAAAAGCATAAACAATCATATAAAATGAAATAGCACTGAGACTTTCCTGTGAACAAGCTATCACTGCCAGCATTACATAACCGGCATGAGCAATTGATGAGTAAGCAAGAAGTCTTTTAAGATTTTTCTGCCTCAGTGCAAGCACATTACCTATAGCTATTGTAAGAAGAGCAATAAATACAAGGAAAGGCAACCATAAATCTAGTCTTCCCTTAAATGCCTCAAAAATTACTCTTGCAATAGCTCCCACTGCAGCTGCTTTAGGTCCTACAGACATAAAAGCAGTAACAGGAGTTGGTGCTCCTTCATACACATCAGGAGACCATTGATGAAAAGGTGCGCAACCTGCCTTGAAACACAAGGCAGAAACTATAGCTAATACTCCAAAAATAAGGTAATACTGGGAAGACGAGTTTATTTCAATAAATTTAGCTACACTGATGAAATTAGTATTTCCTGTGACACCATAAATCACTGCTATGCCAAAAAGGAAAAAGGCAGATATAAAGCTTCCAAGTACATAGTATTTTATTGATGCCTCATTTGATTTTAAATCTTTAAATGCTGAACCTGCCAACAGATAAAGTCCCAAAGACATAAACTCAACAGACAAAAACAAAGTAATAAAATCTCTGCTTGATACCACAAGCATCATGGCAAGAGTGCTTAGCATCATAAGTATTGAGTACTCATAAAAAATCTCATCTTTAATCTCTTTATAACGAATAGATATAACTGTACAAAGAACAAGACTTAGGAGAGAAACGAGTTTTAATGTTTGACTAAATTGATCTGCCACAAACATGCCATTAAATATTTCGCCATAGAAATTAAATAGAGTAAATGCTGTGATTGCTGCGGTTGCAATGACTAAGAAACTATTTAATGTTCTATTTTTTATAAACAAACCTGCAACGAAATATATTAAAAAAAGTGCAGTAAAAACTATTTCAGGCAAAATTACATTGTAGTTACTCATTTTCTTCCTCCTACCTCATTGTTATTCCTGTTAGTATTATAGCATCTAAAAGATTTTTAATTGAAACCTTCATAAAACTAATCGGAACAGAAGGTTGAACTCCTATGTAAAGAACAAGAAATACGAGAGGCAAAAACATTATTACTTCTCTTAAATTTAAATCATGAAGATGCTCTTTTATCGCAGGATTAACTTCATTTAGCACAACTCTGTAGTAAAGCCAGACCATATATGTTGTCCCAAGAACAATTCCAGCAATGATCGGCACGCCAACATAAAAACTGTCCTTGAAAGCTCCAAGCATTACCAAAAGTTCTCCGATAAATGAATTCGTTCCGGGAAATCCTATTGCAGCAGCGGAAAAGAAAGTATAGAAAATTACAAAAACAGGAACTGCCTTTCCAAGTCCACCATATTTTGAAAGGTCCCTTGTATGAGTTCTTTCATAAATTGTTCCTATGCACATAAATAAAGCTCCTGTAACAATTCCGTGATTAATCATCTGAAGAACAGCGCCCTCAATGGCTGTCTGGTTAAGTGTAAAAATACCTAATGTTACAAATCCCATGTGACTGACACTTGAATAAGCAATCAATCTTTTGAAATCTGTCTGCATCAGAGTAACAAAGGCACCATAGATAATGGCAACAAGGGAAAGTACCTGCATGATAAGCTTAAGATACAGTGTAGCATCAGGACAAAAGGGAATAGAAAATCTCAAAAATCCGTAACCACCAATTTTCAGCAAAATTCCTGCAAGAATAACACTTCCTGCAGTTGGAGCCTCTGTATGAGCATCAGGTAACCATGTATGAAATGGAAACATAGGGACTTTTACAGCAAAGGCAGCAAAAAATGCAAAAAACAGCCACATTTGAAACTCAAATGGTAGTTTAACCCTGCTGAGTTCAACAACATCGAATGTTTTTCCAGCTATGAAATACAAACTGATTATACCAATGAGCATTAAAACACTGCCTGCAAAAGTAAAGAGAACAAATTTTATTGCTGCATAAACTCTATTGTAACTACCCCATATTCCAATGAGAAGAAACATTGGAATTAACATTGCTTCCCAGAAAATATAAAACAAAAACAAATCCATAGCACAAAAAACGCCTATCATGGCTATTTCCATAAGCAGTATCAGAATATAAAACTCCCTTACCCTTTCCTGAATTGCTCTCCATGAGACAAGAACGCAAAGTATGCTTATGATAAGAGTGAGCAGAACAAAAAGGATACTTATTCCGTCAACGCCCAACTTGTAGTATGCACTAATTGCAGGAATCCACTCATACTTTTCAATAAACTGAAAAACAGGATTTGTTCTATCAAAGTTAATAAACACAGGAAGAGCGACCAAAAGATTAAGAATTGTTGTGCTGAGGGCAATAAGTTTTACAGCGGTTAAATTCCTTATCAATAGTATTAACACAACTCCAATAAGTGGAAAAAATGTTATTACTGAAAGATACGGAAACTCAGTTTGTAAATCAAACATTTCTCACCCCTCAGATTACAAATGGAATAAAAATAATCAAAAACAAAATTAATATACCAATCAGCATCAGAAAAGCATAGTCATGGGCTTTACCTGTTTGAATTACCTTTATAGCATCGCTTAACCGTAATGAACTCCGTGCCATTCCATTATAAGTTCCATCAACTCCAGATGTATCAATCAGCTTGCAAAAGCTTGCTATTTTTAGTATTCCCCTTATGAATACTTTTTCATAAGCCTGTCCGATTATGTTGTATTCAGCTTTTGCAAGAACACTATCTGCAACCTTCATAAATACCTTTGCTCCTTTTCTGTAAAACCAGTCAGCATCAAGGTTTACAGAACGAATCTCTGGAGGATAAATTCCAGCAAGCATGAGCAATGTAAATGCAAGGGCAGAGAATGCAAGTAGTTGAGTCTGGTCTATAACATGAGCTGCTGTGTATGGCTCATAGTCAACAGGATAAGGAAGAATTGAGTAAAGTGGTCCGGGAAAAACTCCTATTGCAATGCACAAAAATGCAGCCATACCCATTGCCACAAGCATATGTTTAGGTGCTTCCTGCGTTCTAATACCTGAGTCATGACTGAAAAATGCAAAGAATGGTATTTTAATTCCTGAATGATGGAAAACACCGGCAGAGGCAAAAAGCAAAGCAATCCAGATAAGAAGCATTCCACCTTCTCCTGAAGCTGAAACTATCATTGATTTACTTACAAAACCACTTGTAAGAGGCACGCCTGAGATTGATGCTGCTCCTACAATACAAAATATGGTTGTAAGAGGCATTGATTTATAAAGTCCTCCTAAATCCGTTGCATTAATCTTTCCTGTTCTGTAAAGCACTGCTCCCATTGACATGAATAGCAATGCTTTGTAAAGAATATGGCAAAATGCATGGGCAACAGTTCCATTCAAGGAAAGCTGAGTTCCTATTCCTATACCAGTTACCATAAAACCCACCTGATTGATAAGACTATATGAGAGAACTCTTCTGAGATTGTTTTCAATAACAGCGTAAAATATAGGAAATGCTGTCATTAAAGCTCCTATGTATATCAAAAGTTCTGTCCCCGGAAAGCCTCTCGCAAGAACATATACTGCTGTCTTTGTAGTGTATGCAGACAGAAAAACTGTGCCCGATTCAGTTGACTCTGGATAAGCATCTGGAAGCCATGCATGAAGAACAGGAAATGCTGCGTTTACGCCAAATCCAAGAAAAATAAGCCAAGAACTCAATCCGCTTAAACCAACATAATTAAACAGTAGAGAACCTGTTTCATGGTAATGCAAAATTATTCCACCAAGCAGTAGGAGTCCACCAAAAATATGAACCATCAAATACCTAAATCCCGCTGAAATCGCTCCTTTAGTTTTTGCAGCCCACACTATGAATGCTGCAGCCAATGCCATTACTTCCCAAAATATAAAGAGAGTTACAAAATCTCCTGCAAATACAGCTCCAAGAGAACCACCTGCATAAGAAAAGGCAGACATTAAAAGAAGATTGTCTTTTACATGAAGACTGTATATACAACCGATTAGAGTAATAAGGGAAAATATATATCCAAAAGCAAGAGATAATCTGTCCACTCTTCCAAAAATAAGCTCGTAATCCAGTATTTTTACAATCCAGTATGTGCCTTCCTGCATAGTAAATACATATAGGATGGTAATTAAAGGAACAAGTATTAGGTAGACTTGCTTTATCTTGCCCTTCAAAAAAGGAATAAGAAAAGAGCCAAAAATCAGGATTAAAGAGGGCGGAATTGGATTATTCATCATAGTAGTCCTCCCGCCTCATCACTATTGGTCTAAGTATGTGTTTGGCAGCAAGAACAAGCAAAATACAGGCTACCAAGCCATATGCTCCGTAAAAAGATGGATAGCCATCAAAACCAAAATAAGCATGTTTGTGTATAAAAGGGTCAATTATAATTAGCAAAACAAGGAAACTAAAAAATATTCTCAAAATTTTCTTTAAACTTCCCGGCTTATCAAGAAAATACTCTTTATCTTTCTTCATTCTCTGCCCTCCTTCATTTTGCTCCAAGTATAATAATCGCAGTCAGATATAAAACTCCTAAGGCAAACACTATGTAAAATACAGTTCTGTAAGGAGGAACTGGATCATGTTTAAGAATCATTCTCTCTTCTGACTTTCTTTCATCTGTCATTTGAGCACCTCCTTAGCAAGCTCAATAATTAAGTCTGGATAAATACCAAGAATTATACTAATTATTGCAGTAATAAAAAGAGGAACTGCCATAAAAGGATTTTCTCTTATTTCATGGACATGCTCATGGCTGTGTCCTGCGTTATGGTTAAACTTCTTAAAATACGCTCTATAGATAATTGGAAGAAAATAACCAGCGTTTAGCAGAGAACTCGTAAGTAAAACCGCTAAAATATCTATACTTTGTCTTTCAATTGAGCCAATCAATAAATACCACTTAGAAATAAAACCTCCTGTAAGGGGAACTCCAATCATACCCAAAGCTCCAATTGTAAAAGCTGCCATGGTCCAAGGCATTTTCTTTGCTATCCCATCAAGCTGGCTCACCTCAGTCTTATGGGCACATACATAAAGCGAACCTGCGCAGAAAAACAATGTAATTTTTGCAAAGGCATGATTTGAAATATGTATAATTCCACCAATCATTCCATGATAAGTTAGAAGAAGTGCTCCCAAAATTATATAAGACAACTGACTTATTGTTGAAAAAGCAAGCCTTGCCTTGATATTATCCCTTGTAAGAGCAATAATAGAGCCAACAGTAATGGTAAAGGCTGCCATAAATATACCTACATCAGTAGCAGAAAGTTCTTTAAGAAAATCAACTCCAAAAACAAAGAAAACAACTCTTAAGACAGTAAATACACCTGTTTTAACAACTGCAACTGCATGAAGCAAGGCACTCACTGGAGTTGGTGCTACCATAGCAGCAGGAAGCCAACTATGAAGAGGCATAACCGCAGCCTTAGCAAATCCGTATAGATACATCAGAAAAACAATTCCTAAAATTCCTTTATAAGTCTGTCTTACATATTCAGGAAAAATACCACCTTTCTGGAAATCAAGAGTTCCAGCAAGCATATAAGTTATTACAATAGCAGCTACAAGAAATAGTTTTGCTGCTCCAATGAGATAAATTGCATATTTTCTTGCTCCTGCCTTTGCCTCATCTGTTTCATGATGGGCAACAAGTGGATAAGTAACAAATGTTAATCCTTCATAAAAAAGGAACATCGTAAAAAGATTAGCTGAGAAGGCAACTCCCATAGTCGCGGAAAGCGCTGCCGCAAAACAGGCAAAGTATCTTGTTTGCTTTTTCTCATTATGTCCACGCATATATCCAATTGAGTAAAATGTAGTGATTATCCACAGAAAAGATGCTCCAAGTGCAAAAAGCATTCCCAAAGCATCGGCTCTAAACTTTATCTCAATACCGGGTAAAATTTTGAAAACTTCGCATTCAAGGATTTTACCTTCCATAATTGCAGGTAACATTGACAAAACTACCAAAAATTTTAATACCCCTGCCAATACAGACCAAAACTCTCTTAAATTAGGTCTTTTTTCTCCTGTTGCAATGATAAAGGGTATTGTAATCAAAGAAATTAAAACTGGTATTACTGGCAAAATAGAATATTCTGTATTCATCATTCTTCCCTCATCAGGTTGAAGTCTTCAAGTTTCAAAGTTGGTTTATTTCTATAAATAATCACAACGACAATCAGTCCTACAGCAACAGCTCCACCAGCAACAGCAATAACAAACAGAGCAAATATCTGTCCTCTTAAATCCTGCATGTAATGGCTAAGGGCAATTAAAGAAATATTTACTGCATTGAGCATAATTTCAATTGAAATCAGCATCATTATGATGTTTCTTCTTATGAGAAATCCTAACGCTCCAATAAAAAACAATATTGCACTTAAAGCAAGATAAAAACTAAGAGGTACCATTTATCTTCCTCCTTAATGATGCCAGTCCTACTCCAATGAGTGGCACAAGAAGAATAAATCCAAGAATAATTAAAGGTAAAAGATATTCGTTAAAAAGAACTATTCCTATGGTTTTTGTATGTCCATGTTTTACGATATAGTCTATTGAGTATGGACCTGTATATTGCTTTTCATAAGTAAATATTCCAATAAAAACAGAGAAAAGCAGAAGCAGGACAGCATATAATCTTGCTCCCCATGAGCGAATAAATACAGATTCTTTTATTTCTTCCTTTAAATTGAGCAGAAATATGGTAAAAATGAACATAACTAAAATAGCACCAGCATAAACTATTATTTGAACCATTGCAAGAAACTCGGCATTAAGAAGTAGATAAATTCCGCCCAGATGAATAAACATTAAAAGTATCCAGAGTAAACTGTGAACAAGATTTTTTCTTGTAATTGCAATAACTGCTGAGCTAACAATAACTGTGGCAAAATATGTAAACAATATCAAAGGTGCCATCATTTCTCCCCATTAAACAAATCTTTTTAAAAAAGCAGTAATCAAAATGTTTACAATTCCCAAAGGAATTAGCACTTTCCATCCAAGACTCAGTAGCTGGTCAAATCTGTATCTTGGAAAAGTTGCTCTTACCCAGATATAAAGGAATATGAAGGCATAAACTTTTATTGCAAACCAGATTATCCCCGGAATTTTATCCAAAAAAGGCAATATGCTTAATACATAATTTGGCACAGTCCATCCTCCAAGAAAGCAGAGGGAGCAAAGGGATGCCATAACATACATTGCAACATACTCACCTAAGAAAAAGGCTGCATATCTGAAAGCACTATACTCTGTAAGATATCCTGCAACAAGCTCTGTCTCTGCCTCAGGAAGATCAAATGGAGCTCTGTTTGTCTCTGCAAAGGCTGAAACGACAAATACAAAGAACCCTATAATCTGAGGTATTGCATATATTCCAAAAACAGATTTCTGCTGTGCAATCACTATATCACTGAGCTTAAGAGAGCCTGCCATAAGCACAACTCCTGCAAGGCTTAGCCCAAGCGCAATTTCATAACTTAATACTTGCGAGGCAGACCTAATTCCACCTAAAAATGAATACCTACTGTTTGATGCCCAACCTGCAAGAATTACTCCATAAACTGAAATTGAAGCCATTGCAAGGATAAATAAAAGCCCAACATTTAAGTCTGCCAAAATAAAGCCGTGTGTGAATGGTATTACAGTTAAGTTAACAATTGAGAAAACCAGTACTATTAATGGTGCAACTCTAAAAAGAAATTTATCTGCCTGCGCAGGCACAATGTCTTCTTTAAAGAAAATTTTTATAAAATCAGCCAAAGGCTGAAGAATTCCATGTGGACCTACTTCCATTGGTCCATATCTTGCCTGAGCTCTTCCAATAATCTTTCTTTCTGCAAGGGTTGTGAGCGCTACATGAGTAAGGACAATCGCAAGGACAACAGCAGTTTTAATAATTGTAACTATCAAAAATTCAAGCATTTTTGTCCTCCAGAATTTCCCTAAATCCTCTCCAAAGCTCCTTGCCTCTCATTGGATAATCCTTTCTTAAAGGATGACCATCCCAATCCTCTGGCATAAGGATTCTTCTTAAATCTGGATGCCCTTTAAAATTTATTCCAAACATGTCATAGCATTCCCTTTCATGCCAGTTTGCACCTTCCCACAAGTCTGTTATCGTTTCAATCTCTGGACTGTCTTCTGGAATTCTTGTTTTTACTCTTATGTGAATTCTGTTTTCAATTGAATAAAGGTTATAAACAACTTCAAAGCGAGGATTTTCACGAAAATAGTCAACACCGCAGAGGTCCTGAAGATGATTGAATTTGTGCATATCTTTTAAATACTGTATCAACTCCTTTAAATGTTCTCTCTTTACCATAACAGAGTATTGACCTCTGAATTCTTCAACAGAGACAATTGATTCACCAAATTTTTCTTTCAAATCTTCAATTATCTCTACTACTTTCTGTGCCATGTAAGAGCTCCTACAACAAATTCGTAAACAAAGCCAACAACTATTAGAAGAATAAAGATTATCATTACAAAAAAGCCTTCCAATGATATTGCATCAAATGCAACTGCCCAAGGATAAAGAAAAATCACTTCAACATCAAACACCACAAATAGGATAGCAAGCATAAAAAATCCGATATTGTATTTTTCTCTTGGTTCAGGACTTGGTAAATTTCCTGACTCGTAGGCAAGAAACTTTACAGGATTAAATTTTCTGGGAGCTACCAATCTGTTTATAATCAATCCTCCAACTCCAAATAGGGTGGCTAAAACTAATGCTATTAAAACTGGCAAATATTCAGTAGGAACATAGCTACCGGGTTGCATTCTAACTCCTCTTAATCTTTATTGGTTTTGGTTCTCTTTTTGCATTTGGAAGTCTGCTTCTGTTAATTCCATCAAGATACCAGAACTTGTTAACATATTCATCCTTTGGATACAGAGCTATAAACTCATCCCAGTTTCTAAGCAAAGCTTCTTTGTCAAAGTAGTTTGTCTTTCTATCATATGAGGCATACTCATAAAACTCAGTGAGCACTATAGCATTTACAGGACATACTTCCTCGCAAAAACCACAAAAAACGCATCTTAAAGCATCTATTTCATACTTTGTAAGCTCCCTTGCACCTGTCTCTTGATTGACTGCATAGTCTATGTAAATGCACATTGAAGGGCAAACCTGTGCACACTTTGTGCATGCAACACAGCGCTCCTTTCCAGTTTCAGGATCACGCACAAAAGCATGTCTTCCTCTGAAACCGGGCTCAACAGGCTTTTTCTCCTTTGGATACCTGATAGTTATTGGCTTGGTAAAAATTGTTCTGAAGGTTATAAGTAAACCCTGAATTAAATCAAAAAGAAGTATCTTTTTCAATAAAGCCCTCATCTGTCAGCCTCTCCCATGACAATGTCAAGTGTTCCAATTATTGCAATAACATCTGCAAGAAGATGTCCTTCACATAGCTTTGGTATAGCAGAAATATGAATAAATGAAGGAGCTCTGACCCTCATTCTGTAAGGTTTTACAGAACCATCGCTTACTATATAAAAGCCTAATTCTCCCTTTGGAGCTTCAATTGCTGAGTATATCTCACCCTTTGGAAACATCTCCATAGTCTCAGCAGTAAATCTGATATATCCGCTCCAAAAAGAGCTGTCAGCTGTTATCTTCCTTTTTGTTTGATGAGGCATGTCCTGTTCTGGCGCACTTTCAGCTAAAACTTCTCCCTGAGGCATCTTCTCAATGCACTGCTTAACAATTAAGCAAGACTGCCTCATTTCCCTTATTCTGCATAGATATCTGTCATATGTATCTCCTTGCACACCAAGTGGAACTTCAAATTCAACATAGGGATATGCATCATAGGGCATAAGCTTTCTTATGTCATAGTAAACTCCGCTTCCTCTAAGTGCTGGACCTGTAATCCCAAGAGATAAAGCCTCATCTGCACTAATTACACCAACATCACGAGTCCTTGCTATCCAAATTCTGTTTTCAGTTAAAAGTCCTTCATACTCATCAATTCTCTGTAGCATTACATCCATAAATTTATAAATCTCATCTAAAACTTCATCCGTTACATCTACTCTTACTCCACCTATTCTTGGATATGTAACTGTTAGGCGAGCTCCGCATATTTTTTCAAAGAAATCAAGTATCTGCTCTCTTTCCCTGAAGGCATAAAGGAAAACTGTCATAGCTCCAATGTCCAATGCATGGGTTGCAAGCCAGAGAAGATGACTGCTAAGACGTGTAAGCTCTGCAACCATTGTTCTTATAAATTTTGCTCTCAAAGGTGGTTCAATTCCTAAAAGTCTCTCAACTGCAAGACAATAACCAATGTTGTTTGACATGCTTGAAATATAATCAAGTCTGTCAGTAAGAGTTATTGCCTGTGCATAGGTTTTATTTTCACCTAATTTTTCAACACCCCTGTGAAGATAACCCACCTCAGGAACAATTTTTACAACTTTTTCACCCTCAAACTCGCAATAAAGCTTTAGCACACCATGAGTTGCAGGATGGTGTGGACCCATCTGAAGAACAAATCTTGTCTCACTGAGTTTTTCTATTTCCAACTGCCCCATCTTCCTGATTCCTTCATTATTTTTTCTTTAAGCTTCATAATTCCGTTAAAAAGTGCCTCTGGTCTTGGCGGACAACCCGGCACATATACATCAACAGGAAGAAATTGGTCTGCACCCTGAACAGTACTGTATGTGTTGAAAATTCCTCCTGTGCATGCACAACTTCCCATTGCAATAACATACTTTGGCTCCGGCATCTGATCATAAACCATTTTTACAACAGGTGCCATTTTGTAAGTTACTGTTCCAGCAATTATAATTACATCTGCTTGTCTTGGTGATGCCCTGAATAAAATACCATAACGGTCAAGGTCAAAACGGGAGGCGCCTGCTGCCATCATCTCAATTGCACAGCAGGCAAGTCCAAAAGTAAGGGGCCAAAGGGAGTTTGAACGCCCCCAATTAACGAGCTTATCAAGGGTAGTGATGATCACGCTATCACTACCCTTGATGAGTTTCACATCTTTTTCTACTTCAATGATATTATCAGTAGAGGGATGCATAGGTTTCTTTTACGAAGGCTTCTCTTTTGAGTTTTGATGCTTCATCAGCTGAGACAAATTTCAAAGCTTTAGTTGTGCATTTTGTAACGCATGCAGGCAAAAGCCCTTGATCAACACGATCTTTACAGTAGTCACACTTTACAACTTTGCCTGTTTCTGAATTCCACTGAGGCACTCCCCACGGACATGCTGTAATGCATGATTTACACCCAACGCAAAGGGATTGTTCAACAAAAACAATTCCATCTTTTGAGCGTTTCTGCATTGCACCTGTTGGACAGGCTTTTACGCACCAGGGATCTTCACAGTGAAAGCAAGGCATAAAGACAAATCTCTGTCTTGGAAGTCCACCAATAAGTTTTATATCAGTCTCAATAATTCTGCAAAGTCTTGGTCCAACTGGAAGGTCATTCTTGGTTTTGCAGTGAACCTCGCAAGCATAACAGCCTATACATTTGTCATGGTCTTGATATATGTAGTAAATGCTCATTTCATCCCTCCTATGCCTTCTTAACCTTTACAAAGCATTCAAACAATGCACCAGTGTGACTACCATAGGACATCTTGTCAAAGGCACCCTTAAGCAATCTTCCCTCGTTTACTCCTTTTCCGTAAGAGCGAGTCTTTAAAGGAACCTCATTTTCAAACCCACGATACATAAATACCGCCTCTGGATGAATAAAAGGAGTAACCTTTGCTCTGATTTTACCTGAGTAATCTCCTGAGGAAACCTCTACGGTGTCACCATCCTTTATTCCAAGCTTCTTTGCAACTTGCTCATTAATCCAAAGCTCATTTTCAGACACAATCTCATTCAAGTATCTGTTGTTATGGGTCTGAACATGGGTGTGAACTGCCATTCTTCCAAATACAAGTCTGAATTCTCCTTCTTCAATATTTGGTTTTGGTGGGCTTTGGAATTCAAGGAAATATGGGACTTCTCTTTCTGTCATCTTACTTGAAAGTATCTCAATTTTTCCCGAAGGTGTTTTAAACTTTAACTCTTCCCTTGTGTACATCTTCGCATCTTTACAAATAGCTACCTGTCCTGTTTTTGTAAAATCTTCAATTTTAACCCCTGTGCCTTCAAGTTGATAGTTCCATATATCTTCAATCTTCTCATATGGCATATGCTCTCCAGCACCACATGCCTTTGCAAGACCTGTAAATATCTCCCACTTTCCTTTAGTATCATAAATTGGCTCAATGCTTTTTCTCCTCATAACAAAGGCTGGCTTAGCACCTCTTTGCATACCAATTATGTCATCTCTTTCAAGATATGTTGACTCAGGAAGAACTACATCTGCATACCATGCGGTATTGGAGTAATTCGTGTCTATAGCTACAAGTAAATCAAGTCCTTGAAGAGTTTCTTCTATATCTTTCTTTGTAATACCTGCAAATGGGTCATATCTGATAACGAAAAGCCCTTTTATGGGATAAGGCTCTCCTGTTTTTATTGCTTTGTAAAGATGAAGGATATGTCCAGCTCCATCATAAAGAAAACCTTTGCCAGATTCAGCCTCAATTCTTTTGTCCTGAGGAGCAGGAACTCTTTCAAGAAGGCTGTTTAATCCCTTTGCACCAACTTCTTTTGGTGTCTTTGCTAAAATAAGTCCACCTTTTTGCTCAATTGCACCAAGCAAAGCATTAAGTATAATTATTGCCCTTGCATTGTAGAAGTAATCCATTGTACGGGCTGCAAACCATCCGGGATAAAGAATCACTCTTGGTTTGTCACTTCCAAGCTGTCTTGCAAAGTTTACTATTTCATAGGCTGGAATTCCTGTTTCCTTTTCAGCCCATTCTGGTGTGTAGGGTTTAATAAAGTTTTCAAGCTCTGGAAGCCCTGTAACAAATCTATCTACGAAGTCTCTGTCAAAAAGATTTTCCCTCAGAATAACATGGATTAGTGCGAGATTTAGTGCATAATCTCCGCCAGGTCTAATCTGGAGAAACTTAGTTGCCTTTGTAGCAGTTTTAGTAACTCTCACATCTATGTATGTCATTCGAGCGCCGTTGTTAAGAGCTTTCACTATATTGTTTACTTCTCTGACGCCCAATGCTTCTACAGCATTTCTTCCATAGAAAACCATATGTCTTGTGTTTGCAAAATCATATCCAACCTCAGGTCTTGCATATCCAAGAAGACTTTGATAGGCAAGGTCAACATTTTTTCTGCAAAAATCATCGTGGCTGAAATAGTTTGGTGAGCCAATTGATCGCAAAAAAACCCTTTGAATTTCACCAAAAAGTCCGGCTCCTCTGTCCAAAAGAGCAATAGCTTTTTTTCCATACTGCGCCTGAATTTTTCCCACTGCATCAGCCACATAATTGAAAGCCTCTTCCCATGTAGCTCTCCTGAACTGTCCAGAACCTCTTGGACCGGTTCTAATCATTGGATATTGAGGTCTTTCAAAGTCATAAAGAAGTGAAATACCAGCAGAGCCCCTGGCGCAGAGGCTCCTCTCCATGCCAGGGATATATGGATTTCCTTCAATCCAAGTGACTCTGCCGTCTTCAACTTCAACTCTTATTGGACATCTGACTGAACACATTCCGCAAATGCTAAAAACCGAGGTTTTCATGTTTCACCCCTTTTAAAATACACCAAGAAGCTGTAATGCTAAAATTGCAAGACCTACTACTGCAACTCTTTTAACAGCTATAGGACTAATTTTCTTCGCAATACGAGGTCCTATAAAGCCACCTAAGATTGCAGCAGGAAACATTATTAAGAAAAATATTGGATCAAAGTTACCAAATCCATAGTGTCTGAATGTTCCCATGAGAGTATTGAAAAATATTGCAAGGAGAGAGCTACCAACAACTACATACATTGGGAGTCTCATCGCAACTGTCATAAGAGGAACCATAAATGGTCCTCCACCAAATCCAAACATTGATGATGCAATTGCTATGAGAAATGCACCGGGTATTCCTATCCAAAGATTTGCTTTAAATTCTTGTCCCCAGAATTCAATTTTCATCTTTATTTACCTCCTTCCTGTTTTTTCTTTGCAGCTTCTTCAGCTCTCTTCTTAAACTCTTTAAGAATTGCCTGCTCTTTCTTATTCTTCTCAAGATACTTTGGTGTTGTCTGCCATAGCATCAATGCAGCAAGAATCAGAAGCACCCAACCAAAAAGGAATTTATACTGTTCAAGGGTGATAAGCTCTGTGAGTTTCGGACCAATAAATCCTCCTGCCAACATCGCAAGTCCCAATGTTACTCCAAGTTTCCAGTTGATAAATTTGATCTTTGAATAGTTATAAATACCTGAAGCCTGTGAGAAAAGAACAGTTGGCATAACTGATCCAGCAACAACAGTGTGGGGAAGTCCCAACATAACAAGAATTGGATTAAGTATAAATCCACCACCTGCACCCATTACAACTCCAAAGGTTGTTATAGCAGCTGTAAGAAGGAATGGCCACAAGACATTGACAGTTCTACCGGCATTAGGCAGATAAACATTTGGGAAAGAAACAGAGTTTTCAATAACCACAGGATCACTCTTAATCTCCTTGTCAACCTTTGCTACTACAAAGTATTTCCCAGGAGCTGCATTGTCTGGCAAATCAACTACAGCAGTAAATGTGCCATCATCATTAATCTTTAGATTTGATGAGAATATTGCATCCACACTGCGAAATCTTGCTTTAAGAAGTTGCATAGACCTGCGTTTATTCTCCTTTTCATCCATTGGTTCAAGCTTTGTTCCTCTTGAACCAATTATGCTTGCCCAAAGAGTTGTCTGATATCTGTCAATAAGAATTTTTGCAGGATAACCATAAACTGCATCCGCTCCTGCATCCTTTATAACCTTTGAAACGCTCCATTTTTTCCCTTCTTTTTTTGCTGCTTCTAAAACAGACTTGTATTTTTCAGGAACTATCAACCTGTAATAGGCAGGCATATCGTCGGTCATATAAAAGATATAGGGTCTTTTACCTGTTTTTGGGTCTGGATCAGTATCAAGCCTTGCAGCTCTTATTTTTTTCTCTGCCCAAACTTCAATGTAAACATCTTTTCCAGCAGGTGCTTTTCCTGTGACTGTAATTTTTCCACCACCAGAAAGCTGAGTTTTATCAACCTTAATTTCTAATTTTTCTACTGCTTGAGCGTCCTTTGGCGCCTCTGCTGGCTTCTGTTCAACAGGTTGCTGAGATAAACCTGTTGTAGAAAAGGTTAAAACAACAAATAAAGCTAAAAATACAGTGATAAATCGCTTCATTTTCAACACCTCCATATAATTTTGTTATCTTACTATCAATACAGATTGGGTAGCATTTGCAGCTACCTTTTGAGTAACGCTTCCGAAGAGAGTTCTTTCTGTGGCATCCTTTCCCTTAGAGCCAATAACAATAAGGGAATAACTGTTGTCTTTTGCATAGTCAATAATGATATCAGCTGGTGAACCTTCAAGAATTAAAGTTTCTCCTCTCATCCCCCTTTCTTCAAGAATTTTTGAGGCAGTCTTGAGATTTCCCTCTACTTCTGCTCTAAAAATGCTTTCAATTGTTGCACAGTCAACCCCAACTTCAAGAAAACAAACTTTAGGAACAACTGAAAGGATGGTAAGCTGAGAGCCGAATTTTTGAGCTATCTCAATTGCTTTCTCAAGTGCCCTTTTTGACCATTCTGAACCATCAAAACATACTAAAATTTTCTCCATGTTATACCTCTTACGAATTTAATCTGTATAAATTTATGCAAATGCTTTGCCAAAATTAAGTTATTGAAAAATCTATGAAAATATATAACTGTGGTGTCCCAATTGGAACAATTAAGCAGATTTTTTGTCCCAAATGGAACAATAAAACCTAATTTGAACAGTTTTTATAGAAAATTTTTGAGGCTGTTCCCAAACTTACAAATACATAAAAATCAAGGATTTTTAACCTTTTTTCTTTACCCCTAAACCACTAAGATATCTTAATCCTTTTGTATCGGAGGACAAGCAATGAGAAGACATAATCAACCTAACTTTGCTGACTATCATCATCCCTACTAATGACACATTGAAACCTTTCTTCCCAAAAATAGCGATAGACACTCGTCACTGCGAGCCCCCCTGTTGCGAGCGATAGCGTGGCAATCTGGGGCGAAGCAGTCTCTAATAAGGCTTTATTAAAAAAAAGTAGAGATTGCTTCGCATCCTTCGGATGCTCGCAATGACAGCAAAAAATACTTAATTTTCAAATGGTTATACCAATTATTGGATTCTATCTCTATTTTTCGGTCTCTTCCGCAGTATTGACTTCTCCTTCATATATGAGCTTTGCAAAGATAAATACTCCTCTTCGGCAGTCAGGACTACAACCCTGTAAGTCTTTTTAAAGCACTTTTGCTCATATATCTTGGATATACCAACTCTGAAATAGAGCTTTCTAAAAGGCTCAAGTTTGACGATAGGCTTTGCTTTCTCTGCGAATTCTCCAACGGAAACACTCCCAAACATAACACCTTAAGATAAGCATCACTATAAAGGAAGTCTATGGGATAGTATTAAAAAATTGATTTTTTAATGAGAAAAAAGTTGACATTTGAGCACATGACGGGAAAATTAGGTATTCACATCGTGCACCAAGCCATAAACAAAAAGCCTTAAATTTGCTTGATAAAAAACTGAACAAAATTCAACTACATATTTACTGCATAGTTTGGTAGGTAAGTCATTGATTTTACTAATAGGCGCGGAGGGGATCGAACCCACGACCTCTTCCGCGTCAAGGAAGCGCTCTCCCACTGAGCTACGCGCCTGATTTTTATAATTATAATTACATTGCGTAATTGTTGTCAAATTTTTAAAAATAATTGGTTAAAGCATTACAAATATTACCATAAATATTTATTTTCTGTTATTGCAAGCAGATAGGTAACGAAGCAATTTCTTTTTTTGGGATTTCCATGTCTCACCTTCTTTGGGAATGTTATTACTAAAGCCAAGTCACACTTTATTACTATATTAAAATGTCACATTTTATTTTAAGCTTCTCCTCCAAGGGTGATTAGCTGCAGGTTTATATTTTTTCTTTTCCTTCTGCTCTCTCTGTTCCTCTATATAAGTCCTGAGATTTAAAATCTCTTCTTTCTCTTTAAGTCTCTCTTTTTCTGTCTTATCTAATCCTTTTATTTCTGAATATCCTATACGTTTGCCTTCCCATAATATCTCCATTCTACCGTCTCTAAGTTCACAAACATCTACCCATTTGCCTGCAAGGCTCTTAATTCCCTTTACAGGAAGTATCTGATAAACTCCTCCACAGTATCTTAATGTGTTGTCTTTGTTCACTTTTCTTGGATGTTTTATTGAAAAGACAAGGTCAAGGTCTTTTTCTGTAGCCACAGGCATATAAAGACTCTCTACAGAAAGAGTGTATCTACTGTTACTCCATGTAAGAAATTCCTCTTTGAGAAACTTGTTAGCCTCATCATAATCCCTTATACCACTTAATCTCATCTCCTTAATAAGCCTGTCCTGAAAAAATCTAAACTTACGTTCAACTCTTCCTTTTGCCTGCGGAGTATTTGCATTGATTAGTTTAATCCCCAATTCATTTAATGCTCTTGCAATCTGGGTTTCTTTATGTTGTACTTCAACATGATAGTGAAGTCCTCCATGCCTTGTTGTCCTAAAGTGAGAGGCTTTATCAGTGTATAAAGCCATAAAGACACCTTTTTGCTCTATATATGCTCTTATTACTGACATATTTGCCCATACTGTCTCAGATGGATGAAATTCAGCATACACAAATCCATCTGCATCATCTATCATTGCTACAAGCCACCATTGCTGCCCAATACCTTCAATCCACCTATGTTGAGATGAATCCATCTGCACAAGCATTCCTGCCTTAGGCATCCTCCTTCTCCTTCGGTATACTTTTCTTTTCTTCTTAGGTTCATGTAACCCTTCCTGTATCAATATCTTTCTTATACTTTCATAGCTTAAGTTAATGTCATGAACATCCTTAAGTTTATCCTTAAAGTGAAGTATGTTGAAATCCCAGTACAAGGACTTTCTCAAGCTTATGATCTCATCCTTGACGGAAGAGTCAATCTTTAGGGCTGTGGGTGGCTCAGGTATTTTCCTTAAAAGCCCCTCAAAACCCTGAAACTTGAACCTCTCCTTTAGCCTTAAAACCTGTCTGTAACTCAACCCTAATATCTCCTAAGCTTGTTTAAGGGTTAAAAAGCCTGATAAGACTTGATTCATTACTTCAAACCTCTTCAACTCTTCCTCCGTAAAAATGTATTTTTTTCTCCATAAAACCTCCTTCCTTTAGATTGCTTGCCTAAAAGAAGGAGGTTAACATATATGTGACATTTCAATTTAGTAAAAACAGATGACATTTTAATATAGTAACCACAGGTTAACACGTGGTATTTGAAATAATTCTAATGATATGCTACAATAGGTCAGTGATTACAGGAAAAACAAAGGTAATTGGTATATTTGGAGATCCCATTGAACACTCTCTTTCTCCCTTAATTCATAATGAAGCTTTTAAATATCTTGGACTTGATTACTGTTATGTGCCCTTCCATGTCAAAAAGGAAAAATTGAAAGAAGCCGTTGATGGCATTCGAGCATTGAATATAAAAGGGGTAAATATAACTGTTCCTCATAAGGAAGAAGTAATTCAGTATCTTGACGAATTATCAGAGGAAACTAAAAATATCGGAGCAGTCAACACAATTTTGAATAAAGAAGGAATTCTTAAAGGATTTAATACTGATGCTAAGGGGTTTATTTATTCATTGAAAGAAGCAGAAGTGAGTATAAGCAATAAAAATGTATTAATTATCGGAGCAGGAGGCGCAGCAAGGGCATTAGTTTATGGCATCCTTAATGAGGGAGGAAAAATTTTTATATATAATAGAACAATTGAAAAGGCGAAGGCATTAGAAGGAAGGTTTCAAAATTTTGGAAGTATTGAAGTTTTAGATAAAATGGAAAAGAATACGATAGAAAAGATGCATATAATTGTTAATGCAACATCTCTTGGTTTAAAGAAGAATGATTCATTACCTATTTCTCCTGAACTTTTAAATTCCTCACAGATTTATTGTGATATCGTATATCCTGAAACAATAATGATGAAGAAGGCAAAAGAAATTGGTTGTAAAGTTTTAGGTGGGATTGGAATGCTTCTCTGGCAAGCAGTTTTTGCCTTTGAGATATGGACTGGAATTCAGCCTCCCATTGATATTTTGAAAAAGGTCTTGACAAAAAATTTCTGATAATAAAAAATAATAATAAAAAATAAACGATGATTATCGGAATAGACATAGAGCCATCTTCTATTAAAGTTGCCCAAATAAAAAAGAAATTTGAACTCGTTCAGTGGGAAATATTTGATTTGCCAATGGGGATTGTTAGTTCTGAGGGTATATTAGATAAAGACGGATTAGTTAAAAATTTAGCAAAGATAAATACAAAATTAAATTTAAGAAATCCAAAAGTAGCATTTTCTATTTCAGGTCCAACATATATAGCTGTAAGAATTGTGAAAGTACCATATACTGATAAGGATGAGATTGCCTTAAATCTTCCTTATGAGCTTGATAAATATATACCATTTAGTGTTAAAGAAGTATATCATGATTTTCATATTATTGAAAAATCAAATGACACAAATTCTACTGAAATTCTACTTGCTGTAGCGAATAAGGATATAGTTAACGAATATATAGGAGTTTTTGAAAAAGCGGGGATGAATGTTGCGGTAGTAGACATCGGAGCAATAGCTCTTTATAATGTATACGAAATTAATTACACAGATAATTATGCAGCATTGATTGTAAATATTGGAGAAAAGGTCATAAATTTTGTTGTGGCAAAGAAAAAAAAGCCTCTTTACATTAAAGACAGCATTCATTCATTTAATCCTAATGTAAATGAATTAACTGAAGATGAAATAAGAAACTTTGCAGATGAGATTTCAGCTGAAATTTATAGACAAATAGAATACTTCAAGAATTATATGAGCGAAGAATCAATAAATAAAATTTATCTAACTGGCATTCCTGTTATCTCTCCTGTTTTTATATCTGCTGTCAGTGACAGACTTGAACAGGAAGTGATGATTTTTAATCCTTTCAGACAAATCAAGATAGACAAAAAAATACCATCAAGGATCCAAAATTACTCTCACTTAGCTTCAATATCTATTGGATTGTCATTAAGAGGAACGGAGAAACTTAAGTGATAAAGATTAATCTGCTCCCAAAAAGAGAAATTAAAACAAAAACCAAAAAAAAGGTTGACATAACATTATCAAAGGATGTTGTAAAGAATTTATTGATTCCTGTATTTATATTATTAATAATTTTAGGTCTGATATTTGCATACTTAGAGATGACTAAATCTAATTTAAAAAAGGAGATAGAGCAAAATAAAAATCTGCTTTCAAATCTTCAGAAAAAAGTGGAAGAGGTGAAAAAATTTGAAGCCCTTAATAAAGAAATAGAAGCTAAAACAAAGTTAATTGAGGATTTAAGAAAAATACAGGCTTTGCCTGTTACTCTTTTAAATTTGATACCAAAAAAACTTCCTGATGGAGTATGGATGACTGCGTTAAATTATGATAATAATGCTGTGACTATTGAAGGATTTAGCTTTTCCAATTTGAATATTGTAAGTTTTGTAGAAAATTTAAAAGCAGTTCCTGAACTACAGGATGTTGCTCTTGTTGAATCTTCTCAAGCTGAATATGAAAAAACAACAGTTTATAAATTCATATTAAGATTTAGGGTGAAAAGTTAAAATGGATTGGGAAAATCTACCAAAAAGTAAGAAAATTTTAATTATAATTTTGCCCGTATTAATCGTTGGATTTTTATTTATGCAACTATATTTACTTCCGACTTTAGATGAAATCGGTAAACTTAAAAATGAAAATCTTAGCGTTAAACAGGAAATAGATAAAGCCAATCAAGTAGTTGCAAGATATGAAGAATTGAAAGCTTTAAATGAAAAGCTTCAGCAAAAAATGGAGTATTTAAAAACATTACTACCAAAAGAAACAGAGGTTTCAGATGTTTTGAAAAAAGTCTCTGAGCTTGGCTTGCAGAAAGGTTTAATTGTATTATCTTGGAAACCTAAAGACAAAGGGGTGCATTCATCAAATGAGATTTATGAGATTCCAGTAGAAGTAGGAATGAAAGGGAAGTACCATACATTCGGAAGCTTTTTTGCAGATATTTCAAAAATTGAAAGAATTTTAAATATCAAAAAAATTGAGCTTAAAAAAGGAGATAAGGACCCAACTACGCTTAGTAGTAATTTAGTAGCAGTCACTTATTCATTAATTCCTGAAGAAGAAAAAAAGAAAATACAAGAGAAGAAAAAATGAAGATAGATAAAAAAATATTAATTATTATCGCTATTACAGTCGGAGTTGGATTAATTTTGGGAGGAGTTTTATTTTTAACTTCAAAAAAGGATGTAAAAGAAACATCTATTGTATTACCTCAAAAACCTAAAAAGATAGAAATACAGCCTAAACAGGAAGAGGTAGCCTCTGCTGTGTATTCCTATGATGCTCAAAATTTAAGAGATCCGTTTGCTCCTTTGATTGTTAAAAGAGATGAAAAGAAAAAATCAGCCTCACCCTTTGAAGTTTATGATATTGATGACTTTAAACTTACAGGTATAGCAAAGGATAATAAAGGAGCATACGCTTTACTGCAAGCACCTGATGGAAAATTTTATATCATAAGAGATAATGATAAAATCGGTGCATCTGGAGCTCGCATTAAAATACTCAAGGATTTCGTTGAAGTAAGGGATGGCAATAAAATTAAGCGAATAAAGCTTTATACGGAGGAAGATAAATGAAAAGAACAATTTTGATTTCAATAATTTTTGGTTTATTTTTTGTTTTCAACTCTTGGGCTGGTGAGATTAATAAGGTGGATTTTAACAAAGATGAGTTGAGAATTTATCTTACGGAGCAAACAGATTGGAAAATCTTGCAACAAGATGACCCCTTTAGATTACTAATTGAGCTTAAAAATACCAAACCTGGCATCCTTAACAAAAAAATGATTTTTCATGAAGGTATAGTTAGTGAAATATCTGCTAAAGAAGTAAACTCAGATACAGTAGTTGAAATTCTTTTATCAGAGCTATCCAACTCTGAGATTAATTTTGCCCAAAACATTTTAAATATTTCCTTTTCTAAGAAACAGCTATCTAAAGAAACGCCAATTAATGCTAAAATTATTGATTTTACAGTTGAAAAGATAACAGATGGCTATGAAGTTTCCATCAAGGCAGATAGAATATTTCCAGAACCAGATGTTGAATGGATTGATGATTATTTTAATCTTAGTTTCTCGGATGTTATTCTTTCTACAGAACTGCCAAAGGAAATTCCTGTATTAGTACAAAGGGCTGATGATAAATTAAATTTAAAATTCTTTTTAGGCAAAAATTTTAGCGTGGAACCATTATATTTAGGCGATGAAGTAGTTTTGGAAATTAAAGAGAAAAAAGAAGTTAAGGTTACAAAGAAAGAAAAATCCGAGGACAAGGTATCAATAAAAACAGTATACACCAATATCCCCGAATCAGATAAAACAATTTCCCTTGACTTACAAGATGCTGATATTGTGGGAGTTTTCAGACTTCTTGGAGATGTGGGTGGATATAATATGGTTATTCATCCTGATGTCAAGGGCAAAGTTACTCTTAAGCTCATCAATGTGTCTTGGTTAAAAGCTCTTGATATTATTTGTAAAACTTATCATCTGGAAAAAGTATTTGATGGAAACATTATTAGGATAGCGCCAGTTAAAGTTTTTCAGGAAGAGAAAAAACTTCAGGCAGAGACAAAGGAATTATTTGAAAAGGCTGAAGAGGAACAAACAAAAATTTACATACTTAAATATGCTCCTGTGGATAAAGTAAAGGCAACCATTGAATCATCAAAAATGTTATCTCCGAAAGGAAATATTTCAATAGATGATAGAACCAGAGCAATAATTATTAAGGACATTCCAAGTACTATTGCAAAAGTAGAGAGATTAATTGCAGAACTGGATAGACCCATCAAGCAAATTCTTTTAGAGACAAGAATTATTGAAATCAATAGCTCCTTTTCAAAAAGTCTTGGGTTTGAATGGGGAATTAGTTGGAGACCACCAGATTCTCGTTCAACTATAGTTGGCTCCCAATCAGGTACAACCCCTGTGACTGGTGGAAATACTCCTATAGGTATAAATCTTCCTGCTTCAACTCCAACTGCTGCATTTACAGTTGGATACATTAATGCCTCAGGCACTTTTGCTCTTGATTTAAGGATTTCTGCCCTACAGCAGAGTGGAAAGGGAAAAGTTATCTCAAATCCAAAAGTAATTACGCTTGATAATCAAAAAGCTAAAATAGTTCAGGGTGACAGTATACCATATGGAGAAAAAGATGTACAAAGCGGGCAGATTTCAACAAAATTTAAAGATGTTGCAATTACAGTAGAGGTTACACCTCATCTTGTTGATGAAAAAACGATGCTTATAGATTTAAACGTTGTTAAAGAGGACCTTGTTGAATTTGTAAATGTTGGTGGTGCCTATGCTCCGAGAACAGTCAAGATTGAAGGAAATACAAAAGTTTCTCTACGGGATGGGGAAACACTTGTAATAGGAGGAATTTATAAGCAAAAGGATTCATTTACCACTGCTCAAGTGCCTGGATTAGGAGACATCCCAGTAGTTGGAGAGCTCTTTAAAAGTAGAAGTAAAGACGCAACCCAGTATGAAGTTATGATATTTATTACCCCGAGAATTTTGTTAAAAGAATGATTAATGAGGGTTCTTTTAATAGAGGATGACGGTATCCTCGGTGAAAGTCTGAGGGAGTATCTTTCAACCGAGGGTATTGAGACTATTTGGCTTGAAGATGAGAGAAAAATTGCAGAAGTTCTATCCTCACAGGATTTTGATGTAATAGTTCTTGACCTTATTCTCAAATATTCAGCTGGTGAAGATTTAATATCTCAACTCAGAGAGAAGGGTATCAAGATACCTATACTTGTTCTTACAGCGAAACAAAGTATAAATGACAAAGAAACATGCTTTTTAAGAGGCGCAGATGATTATCTCACAAAGCCCTTTCATACAAGAGAGCTTGTTTTAAGAATTCAATCCCTAAGTCGGAAAAAATCTGTTGATACGATTGTGAAAATTGGAGATGTGATTATTAATCTTGATGCAAAAACTGTTTTCAAAAATAATAAAGAAATAAAAATCACAAAAACTGCTTGGAAATTGCTCACCCTTCTTATTAAACATAGGGGAGAAATAGTCAGCACTGAGACAATAATGAACTATGTTTGGGCTGGAAGAATAGTCGGAGATGAAGTTTTGCGGGCATATATAAAAGAATTACGAAAAATACTTCCACCTGAATCAATAGAAACTCATAAAGGAAGAGGGTATAAACTTATTTGAAAAAGAGAATAGATTTTCAGATAAAAGTCATAATTGCAACAACCTTTGTTTTAATCGTCGTTTTATTTTATCTCAATACAATGACTTTTACTTTTTTAGATGATATGCTGAGAGATCTTTCCAATCAATTTACACTAAAGGGGGAAATTAACAAAAAAATAGAATTTGAAAAGAGATATGCAGAATATTTAAAAGATATTCTTTTATGGGAATCACTTCTTGCTCTCTCTTTAATGCTAATTCTCTATAAAATAATTCAGGTACTTACAAAAAAGGAGATTGAATATCAAAAGTTTCTTGAACTATTAATCATGTTAATTTCGCATAAATTTGGTAATTTTTTGGCAATTCACCGAACAAATATTGATATTCTTAAAAAAAGATATGATATTAAAGCGCTTGACAGACTTGAAAAAAGTTATGAATACATTCAGGAGGATTTATCAAAAATTCTTAATACCTTAATATCCTTTAAATCTCCAGAAGAAAAAGAAACTATCTTTATTAAAGAAATTGTAGAAAAGATAGTTTTTTCCTTTCCACAAGAAAAAAAGATAATTTTAAAACTTAACAATACAAAAATTAGAACATGTAAAATGAAGATTGAAAATATCATTTTTTTCTTATTTGAAAATTCTATCAAATATTCAAAAAGTTTTATTCACATTAGACTTACTTCTAAATATCTCGCAATAAGAAATGACATAAATTATACAAAAAGAGGAAGTGGCATTGGATTAAAGATTGTTGATTGGCTTGCCAATAAAGAAAAAATTAAACTAAGATATAGATGCACATCTGAAATATTTTTTGTAATTTTGAAATTTAAGTAAGCCTTCTGTTAAATTTTTGTAAAAATTTTTTGCAATTTTTTATAATTTAAGTATGGACTACTTAGTTGTTCTAATAACTGCACCGAATGAAAACGAAGCAGTAAGTATTGCAAAAACAATTGTAGAAGAAAAGCTCGCTGCTTGCGTAAATATAATAAAAGATGTACGTTCAATTTACTCTTGGCAAGGAAAAATAGAAGACGACTCTGAGGTTTTAATGATAGTGAAAACCCGTTCAGATTTGTTTGATGAACTGGAAAAAAGAGTAAAATCCCTGCACTCCTACACAATTCCTGAAATTATAGTTTTAAAGATAAAAAAAGGCTCAGAAAATTACTTAAATTGGATTAGTGAGGTTACAAAATGAAAGAAGACATTTACACCTCATTAATTTGTAAAAAATTTTGCAGTTACTACAAGCCAGGCAAAGAAACAGAAACCTGCGGAGGTTATGATTACATTCAGCAATATTTAACTCCGTCTGAGCTGAATTCTGTTCTGAAAATCTATAATTTAAACAAAGATATCTTATCATCTCATTCAGCATCTTTTTTATGTGAGAAATGTAGCTTTAAAGAAGACGGATGTGATTTTTTTGTTAACAAAAGCTCTAATCCTTGCGGAGGATATTCAATAATCATAGGTTTACTTAATCATACAAATTTTTGACAGGGAGGTTTCTCATGTCAAAAAGAATGGTTGAAAGGGCATTAATAAAAAGAAGGCATCGCAGAGAAAAAATAGGAAAACTTAGGGAAAAATTTAAATTAGCAAAAACAGAAGAAGAAAAAAAGCGTATCATTGAAAAAGTTTCAAGAATTTCTCCTTCATTAAAAATAGAGGATTTTATCGCATCAGTCAAATAAAGTAAGTTGGCAAATTTTTATGAGATAACTTCCTAAATTCTCATTTTTAGGCACTATGATATCTGAGAGTTTGTGAATACTCTATTAAGAGATATCTGACATTTATCAAGGGATTGATGAGGAAGGTAGAGCACTATCTATGCTTTTTGAAATATCCTAAACAGATAAGGAAATATTTTTATTCGACAACACTTTTTTCGTCTTCACGAGTCTTGCTTAGCAAGTCGAAGTGATCTCCTTTTTGGAGAAGAAAAAGGCGAGATTGCTTCGCCTGCAATGACGGACAAGGAAACTCCAAGAAGGGGACACCCTCGAAATGAAAGAGAAAAAGGCTTAATAACGAAAAAGGGATCAACCTCGCCATGACGATGAAGGGACACCATCGCAATGACAGGGAAAAAGGCTTGCGTTTACGATGAGGGGGCATATACGTATATATTATTTATGAAAAATTTAACGAAATTTTCACGATTTTTTTAATTAAGTTTTATATAATATAATTAAAAGTTAAAGCAAACCTGCTTGGCAGGTTAAAAACTCTTAGGAGGTGTCCTATGAAGGCACTATTTTTAAGGGACCAGAAGGGTTTCACGCTGATTGAGCTCCTCATCGTTATAGCAATTATTGCAATTCTTGCATCACTCGCAATTCCACAGTATATGAAGTATCAAAGAAAAGCAAGAGTATCATCCTATGCAGAGCCACTTGCAAGAGCTTGTATGATGGATATAGCTGCATGGTGTACTGAAAATCCAGACGTAAATCCAACCACAGACAATTTGGGTAACTGCGCAAATACGAATATTCCGACAGCTGGTGGACAAGTAACGCTGAATATTACAAGTGCAAGCTGCGCTAACGGTGCACCAGCTAATTCAACGGTAACAGCTAGCCTTACTAATGTTAGTGATTATTCTGCTGTATGTTACTACACCGACAACAGCATAAAATGCACAATACAAGGCTAATTTAAGCTAACCCCCCATAAAATGGGGGGTTTTTATTTTTTATGATATATATCTTTCTTCTATTTTTTTGTTTCCTTTATTTCATATCATCAACAAAAGTTCTAAACTCAGGTGATGCTGGTGAACTTGTTGTATCTTCAGTTACTCTTGGTATTGCTCATCCATCAGGTTATCCGCTTTATCTTGAGATTTTAAAGCTATTCAGTCTAATTCCTGCAGGAAACATATCTTTTAGAATGGTATTTGTATCTATTTTATTTTCTGTTCTGTCTCTTTATCTGATTTACAAGATAGTTCTTAAAATAACTAATGACAAATGGGCATCGGTTTTTTCTGTTGTTTTGCTTGGTTTTTCATACTCTTTCTGGGGGCAGTCTGTTGTAATAAAGTTTTATCCTCTTAATCTGTTTATTATAACTTTTATGCTTTATCTTGGAATAAAGATTATTACTGATGGCTATGACAGAAGACATCAACTTCTTATCAGTCTTTTTCTTGGTCTTGCATTAGCCAATCATCATACAGGCTTTATAATGGTTATTCCATTTTTTGTACTATCTTTTTTTTATACCAGAGATGTATTCAAAAACCTTGCATTAAGCCTGTTTTTCTTACTGGCAGGATTTCTTGTCAATATTCATATGTTAATAAGAGGACAAAAAGGATTCTGCATGAATTCAGTCACTGACTTAAACAGTTTTTTGTCAGTATTTTTAAGAAAACCTTATAAAAAAGGAGCATCCTTAGAGATAGCCAAAAATGTTGCTTCAACTTTTGATGGTTACTGGTATGCTATAAAAAATTCTTTAATAATAATTCAAAATAACTTTCCAGTTTATGTTTTTCCTCTTTTTCTATTAGGGATATGGTATGCATTTAAAACTTCAAAAAAGTTGGGTATTTTTCTTTCCATTTATTTTCTGGCTTATTCTGTTTTTTTGGCAAAGATTTCTTTTTCCGGATCTTTAATAAATATGGATGGATGGTATATGGGTGCACATCAGTACTTTCTTCCAATGCTTTCAGGTTTTTGTATTCTGGCAGGTTTAGGTTTTTTCTTCCTCTTAAAACTCCTTCGCAAAACATCCATGGAACTTTTAAAGTTGGTTATCCCTTCTGCAGCTATCTTAATGGTTGGTCTGACTGTTTTTGAAAGATTAATTGACCAGAACTTCAATGATAACTATGTACCATATACAGTAACAAAAACAATACTCTCATCACTACCTGTGGGAAGTCTTTATCTTACATTTGGGGATAATCATACTTTCCAGTCATGGTATTTCAAGTATGTAGCAAAATACAGAGAAGATATATGTAGTCAGGATTACTTTGCTCCGGACAGTAATAAATTCATACCTAGAGGATGTCAACCTACAAATATCTACAAAAATAGCTATATTTTCTCAAAATTTTTCAAAGAATTAGATGAAATTTCTCGGCAAGAAAGATTTTATAGCATAATATACTTAGAAAATAAAAATCCACTTAGAAAATATCTTAAAAACCAATACTGGGTTTTTACATATATGCTTATTCCTGCTAATTATAAGATACCTGAAAGCTATTTTGAGAAAAAACTCACCCACTGGCAGGAGCTTGAGTATCTGTCAATGCTTGACTGTGCCAATTACAAAGCAGATGACCAGTTTACAAGACTGCTTTGTAATTACTCGCTTCCGTTTTTTGCATACTTAGCCAGAAGTATAGAAGTAAAAAAGCCAACATCTTCAATAAAATACGACACAAAGCATGACAATGAATTTTTTACAATAAATGCAGGCATTGAAAATAGAGAAATTTTAGACCTTTATTCAAGAGTTCTTGAGAACAACAAGTCTGAAAGATTCAGGTATTACAGATACTCAAAGGAATACTTGGAGAAACAAAAATGAGAAGACTTTTACCAGCAATATTGGCAATTCTGATTATTGTAATTTCAATTTCTTCTCTTCTTTACAACCAAAAAACTTTAATCCGAGAAGCTCAAATGGTGCAGATAATGGGAAAACCTCTTATGGCAGTAAATCTATATGAAAGAGTGCTTTTAAACTATGTGCCATTCAGCCCATATAACAGAAAAGCAATTGAGGGTATTGAAAATATATGTATCAGCCTCACTGACAAAAAATACAAACTTTTCTGCGAAGAGACCTTGAGGTCATCGCTATATCAGATAAGAAGTTTTTACATTCCATATAATGACAAAATAAGAGAAATAGACAAAAGAATACTTCTGCTTAAAACAGAGCTTTACATAGAGCATAATAGACCGCCAGAAGATAAATTTGAGGCAATATATAAAGATTTAAAGAATATTCAAGATTTTGACTACAATGCTCAGGTATCTTGGAGTCTGATTGCTGTACTGTCACTTCTTTTGTGGATAGGATGTTTAATTTTTGCTATATTTAGAGGATTTACTAAACCCGCAAATAAGAAAAATCTCCGGATTGGATTTGCTGGCTTTGCTATCTTTTTCATCCTATGGATAATAGGACTTCTTAAGGCATGAGAGTTTTGGCATTACCACTTTATGGAATAGGTGATGTTTTAATGACTACTCCTGCAATAAGAATTCTAAAAGAGCAAAAACCTGATATTTCTCTAACATACATATGCATGTTTTCATCCCAATATGAGATTCTATCAAAAAATCCATTTATTGACAGATTAATATTGTTTCCATTTTTTGAATTGGGTGTGCTAAAAAGCATGAGATTTGCCCTTTCATTAAGAGGAGAGTTTAACTGCTCAATAAATTTTTATCCATCAAACAGAAAACATTACAACATTCTGGCTTTTTTGGCTGGAGCACCAGTAAGGATTGGTCACAGATACTTGCATAGAGATTTTTTGGAGTTAAATTTTTTAAAAAATAAAACAATCATGGAAAATGAGGAACTTCATAACGTTGAGGAAAATGTAAGGCTTTTAAGCTTTTTTGGAATAAATGCAAATGAGATTCCAGCTATGGAAATTTATCTGACAGATGAAGAGATTGAAAGAGGCAGAAGCCTCTTAAAAAAAGGAGTTTTAAACATAGGAATTCATGCTGGAACAAGCAGGTATAAAAATCATATCCACAAAAGATGGGACAAGGAAAAGTTTGTTGAACTTGTAAACAGAATGGATGGATGTCATTTTTTTATTTTTGGTGGCAAGGATGATGAGGATGTAAATAGATTTATAATTGAAAAATGCAAAAACAAGGTAACACTTTTTGAAAACAAACCAATAAGGGAAGTAGCATCATTGATAAAGGCTTTAAATCTCTTTATCTCCAATGACTCTGGACTTATGCATATTGCAGCAGCAGTTGGAACACCTGTTTTAGCAATATTTGGTCCAACAAATCCAAATTTTGTAAGACCTTGGGGAGTAAAACACAAAGTTGTAAGAGCAGAGCTTCCATGTTCTCCATGTTTTTATTACTCTCCAAAACCTCTTAAATGTAAGATAAACGATAAATTCAAATGTTTAAAGGAAATATCAGTTGATGAGGTTTTAAAATCCGTAGAGAGTTTATTGAAATGAAAGCATTGGTTATTATTCCAACATATAACGAAGTAAACAACATTTATACAGTTATCAACAAAGTTTTGGAACATGAAAATGTTGATATTTTAGTTGTTGATGATAGCTCTCAAGACGGAACAGCAGAGAAGGTTAAGACATGGGCTGAAAAAACTGAAAGAGTAAGCTTAATCATAAGACCTGCAAAGCTTGGGCTTGGAACAGCTTATGTAACAGGTTTTAAATGGGGATTAAATCATGATTACAAATACTTTTTTGAGATGGATGCAGATTTATCCCATGATCCAGCAGAAATTCCAAATTTTATAAGAAAAATTGATGAGGGATACGATTTAGTAATAGGCTCTCGTTATATGAGAGGAACAATAAGTGTTGTTGGATGGGATTTTAAAAGACTTCTTTTAAGCAAATTTGCAAACAAATATGCCATAACAATTCTCAGGCTTAATTGGTTAACTGATATAACCAGCGGATATCGTTGTTATAGCCGTAGAGTCATTGAAAGCATTGACTTGGACAAAATTAAGTCCAATGGCTATGCCTTCCAGATAGAAATGGCATACAGAGTATACAAGAAGGGATTGAAAATTGGAGAAATTCCAATAATTTTCTATGAAAGAAACAGTGGCTCATCAAAAATGTCACGCAAAATCGCCCTTGAAGCAGCATGGATGGTTTGGAGACTGAGATTTAGAGGGTAGGAATGAGAAGTAGTAAAATTCAAAAAGATTTTTATGATTCCGGAATTGAAATGAATGATTTACAAAAGGCAATGAAATATAAAGAAAGTGATGAATTTAGAAAAAAATTTATAAACCAGATACAAGGCTTGAACTCTTTCTTAAATGAAGTATTAAAAATAAGTTTTTAATCTTGAAATACTTTCAATGAAATGCCCATCTGTAAACGTGTTCATAGAATTCTTCTAAATCTTTCAGATGCTTTGTTAAAATCAGCTTATTTTTATCTAACTTAATACATTTATCTCATCAAAATTCAGAATATCCATATAATCCCACTCTCTCCAGCCCATCACATAGATACCTTTTTTGCTTGCATAGTGGATTACATCCTCTGGAAAAGTTATGCCACCAAAGATTATTATCAGAATCTTTCCCTTATACTCTGGGAAAAATTCAAAAAAGCTCTTTGCCTTCTCCTTTATCTCATCAACATCAATAATTCTCGGAGTTGATTTAACTTCAATCATAAATACCTTGTCTTCACATGCTGCTATTGCATCTACTTCGTAATTTCTGCCATTTTTCCTTCTCCGCATTCTTTGCCCTTCCATGTTTACTTCGCATTCAAAGTATTTGGAAATCACTGGACGAAGGGCTGGTGAGATAAGGTCTTCCACAATAGTGCCCATCTTTTTGGCAAGATTGCTCCACTCTTTGTTCTTCTTTCTGCTTTCCTCTTTCATCTCATCCCTGAAAGCTTTCATCTCATCCTTAAAATCTTTCATCTCATCTTTAAAATCTCTCATCTCATCCTTGAAGGCTCTAAACTCTTCTATCACTTTTTCAGTCTTGTCTCTGAAAACTCTCATCTCGTCCTTGAAGGCTTTCATTTCGTCTTTGAATGCTTTGAATTCAATTTGGTTTTGCATCTGTAGATTGTAAACTTTATTAAATTCAATGCCAACATTTCTAATGAATTCCTCAAGAGACTTTTCAAGGTTAGTAACTCTTTCTTCTATTGCAAGCATGAGAACCTCCTAAAAGGTTTTTAAAACTTCCAAATCTTATTTTTATTTTACCATGCTTATTTGAAAAAATCTTCTTTTTCAATCTGGCGAAGAAATTCAAGTCAGAGCTTACAAAGTACGATATATAATTCTGTATCTAAATTTTGCATTTTTTATAAAACCTTTGTTTACCTGTCATTACGAGGCAGACCGAAGGATGCGAAGCAATCTCTTCTATCAATATATGAAGAAAAACGAGACTGCCACAGCTTTGGCTCCCAGTGGCTATTATTTATCCCCATTTCTGCTATAATATTATCATGAAAAACATTGTCCTCGTGGGTTTTATGGGAAGCGGAAAAACTACTGTTGGAAAGATGATAGCTAAAAAGCTTGGTTTGTCTTTTGTAGATTTGGATGATGTGATTGAACAAACTACAGGAATGAAAATATCAGATATTTTTAAGAATTTTGGAGAAAACAGGTTCAGAGACATAGAATCAGAAATTGTTAAAATTGTAAGCAAAAAAAGTGGATTAGTGATAGCTACAGGAGGTGGTGTAGTTTTAAGGCAAGAGAATATTGAGAATTTAAAAAACTCGGGAATTGTTTTTTGGTTGACAGCGTCTGAAGACACAATTTATGAGAGAGTAAAATCAAGCAAAGACCGTCCGCTTTTGCAGGTGGAAAATCCTAAAGAAAGGATAAAACAACTGATGCAGAAAAGAAAACCTCTTTACGAGAAGGCTGATGTTATTATAGATACTGAAGGATTAACAATAGAAAAAGTTGCAGAAAAAATAATTTCTGAATATGAGAGGTTAGTTGATGGAAAAGATTAGGGTAGAGCTTGGTGAGCGCAGTTATGAGATTTTAATTGACAGTAACATTCTTGCCAGCATCAGTGAGAGGCTTCTAAGATTTTCCATAGGCAAGAAAATAGCAGTAATAAGCAATCCGACAGTTTCAGAGCTTTATGCAGAGAAAGTTTTAACTTCCCTAAAAAAAGAAGGCTTTGACCCATATTTTATTCTTATTCCTGATGGAGAAGTTTACAAAGATTATTTTTGGGCATATCATATTCTTACGAAACTTTTAGAGCTTGGATTTGACAGAAAGTCAGCTCTTATTGCTTTGGGAGGCGGAGTAATAGGAGATATAACAGGTTTTGTGGCATCCCTTTTTATGCGAGGAATTTCGTATATCCAAATACCAACAACACTTCTCGCTCAGGTTGACAGCTCTGTTGGTGGCAAGACAGCTGTAAATCATCCACTTGGTAAAAATATGATTGGCACATTCTGGCAACCTTGTCTGGTTTGGATTGATGTTGGAGTTCTTGATACTTTGCCTGAAAGGGAATATCTTTCTGGTTTAGCAGAGGTAATAAAGTACGGAATTATTTGGGATAGCGAATTTTTTGATTTCCTTGAGAAAAACAGAGAGAAAATTTCAAAAAGAGATAAGTCTGTGCTTATTGAAATTGTCAAACGCTCATGTGAGATTAAGGCAGAGGTGGTATCCAAAGATGAAAGGGAAAGCGGACTCAGGGCAATTTTAAATTACGGACATTCAATCGGACATGCCATTGAAACATTGACAGGATATAAATCATATCTACATGGAGAAGCAATTTCAATAGGAATGGTTTATGAGGCAAAACTTTCTAATTTGCTCGGATTTCTTGATAAAGACAGCTTTGAAAAAATTAGAAAAATCTTCAAAGATTATGGATTGCCTGTTGAAATACCGCCTGTGCTTGATTCCACATCCATAATTAAAACAATGCTCCTTGACAAAAAAAATATTCACGGCAGAATAAGAATGGTTATTCCTGAAAGCATAGGAAAAATAAAAATAAATTTTGAGGTCAGTGAGGAGGAGTTAAAAAGAGTCTTTCATGGATAAAAGAATACTAATTGTTGAAGACGAAAGAGAAATAGCTGATTTAATAGCCTACACAATGAAAAAAGAAAACTTTCAGGTAGATATCGCATTAGATGGGCAGGAGGCTCTAAAAAAGCTTAAAGAGAATTTTTACGACTTATTGATTCTTGATATAATGCTTCCCTATCTTTCAGGGCTTGAAATATGTAAACTGGTAAGAAATGAGCCAAAAATGATTAATGCAGGAATAATCATTGTTACTGCAAAGGGCGAGGAACACGACAAAATCATCGGACTTGAACTGGGAGCAGATGACTATATCACAAAGCCATTTAGCCCACGAGAACTTGTAGCAAGAGTAAAAGCAGTATTAAGAAGAACAAAGGATAAATCACAGTCCCAAAGGATTTTAAAAATTGGTGATATAGAAATTGATAGAGAAAAATATACTGTCACTGTAAGAGGTGAGACTATTAAACTTTCTGCTACAGAGTTTAAGCTTCTTCTTTATCTTGCTGAAAAGCCTAACAGAATATTCAACAGAGACCATCTTCTTGATGCAGTGTGGGGACAAGATGTTTATGTTGACCCTCGCACAGTTGATGTTCACATAAGAAGGCTCAGGATGAAGATTGAGAAAGACCCTGACAATCCAGAATACATTAAAACAATGAGAGGGATTGGTTACTACATAGAAGGTTAGGTATGCAGATATACATAATAATTATAGCTTTTTTAGTTATCATTATTTTCTTCCTTGCTTTGCAGATCAGAAAAAAATCTCCAGATGAAAATTCTCGCAAACAAGCGCTATTAGAAGATTACTCAAAGATTTCAATACAGAATTTTGAGACAATTCTCAGGTCAATCACAGATGGAATAATAATTATTGATGAAAAGGGCAAAATACTTTTTGCAAACAACAGCTTTAAAAAACTTGCAAAGATTGAAGAGCCTCCAGAGGGAAAACATTTCATAGAAATTATAAGAAACTTTCAACTTATTGAACTTTTGCGTTCTGCCCTTGAGTCTATGAAAGAGGTTTCAGGAGAGTTGTCTGTTAAGAGAGCTGGTGAAGAAATCTTTCTGTATGCAAAGGCAATGCCTGTAGTTGGAGAAAGCAGGGAAGTTTTTCTAATTGTAATTCTTCATGATATAACAAAGTTAAAGAAACTTGAAAATGTCAGAAAAGATTTTGTTGCCAATGTTTCCCATGAACTTAAAACTCCACTTACAGCCATTAAAGGATATGCAGAAACCCTCCTTGAAGGTGCGATTGATGAAAGGGAAAATGCAAGGAAATGCATTGAAATTATTAAAAATCAGGCAGACAGATTGGTTGCACTTGTTGAGGATTTGCTTACTCTTTCAAGAATAGAGTCTGGAGAGATTAAGATTGAAAAACAAACTGTTAATTTAAGAGAGATTGTTAATTCTGTTTTTGAGATTTTTCAAGAAAGAAGCGAAAAGAAGGGGATTGAGTTAATAAATGATATTAAGGATGAAATAAAAATAAGAGCGGATATCAATAAGCTGATACAAATACTAACAAATCTCATTGATAATGCTGTAAAGTTTACAGATAAGGGAAGAGTGACAGTAAGTGTAAGTTTTTTAACCGAAAATGAAAAAAATGTTCTACTTGTAAAAGACACAGGCATAGGCATTCCAAAGGAGCATCTTTCTCGGATAGGAGAGAGATTTTACAGAGTTGACAGAGTCCGGTCAAGGCAACTTGGTGGCACAGGATTAGGTCTTGCAATTGTAAAACATCTTATAAGAGCTCATGGATGGCAGTTAGAAATAGATAGCGAATATGGCGTTGGAACAGAGGTAAAAATTGTTATTCCAAAGGAGGATTTGATTTATCCTTAAACCCAACATCATCAAATACTGATTGAATTATAAGACCTCTGCTGTTTTTAAAGGCTAAAAATCTATGAAGTTGGGTTAAGTGCGGTTAAGCAATTTATTGTATTATGAGCTAGCAGAAAAATAAAAAAAGCATAAAGGAAGCTGAATAAAAATTAGAATCTCAGTTCAGCTCCTGTCTCGGAGATTAATGCATTTATTAGTTTTGAGTGAATTTCTTCAACTTCCTCTGAAGTAAGTGTTCTATCAAATGCCCTATATATGACCCTGAATGCTATGCTCTTTTTGCCTTCAGGTATGCCTTTGCCTTTGTATACATCAAAAATATAAGCATCCTCAATAAGCTCACTTCCAAATTTTTTTATAAGTTCCAATATTTTTTGAGCCTCAAAATCTAAAGAAACCAAGACTGCTGTATCCCTCTTTATTGGTGGATATGTTGAAAAAGGCTTGTAAGTAGTTATTTGTGTCTGCTGACTGACTATTGGTGTTAATTTTAATATTTTCTCAAGATTTATTTCTGCCAAGCAGATATAAGGCTTTGTTTTAAAGTCAAATTTGTCTAAAATTTTTGGTGAAATTACTCCAATATATCCTATTTTTTCATCTTTTACATATAAATCAGATGATTGACCAGAGTGTAAAAATGGCTCTGATGACCTTTGATATTTAACATCTTCCAATTTAAAATGCCTTAGCATTCCACCTATTATACCCTTTAAAGCATAAAAATCATATGGATCCTCATTAAATGGTGATTTGAAATCTTCCTTCTTCGTTATTATACCAAGATAAACAGGCTCATCTGGTAAGCTATTGCTTAGTTTGTGGCTTTTAGATGTATTTTTTGCAATAAAAACTCTGCTTATCTCAAAAAGTTTTAAACATTCTATTCCACGAGAAGTATTTCTTTCAACATTTTTCAGTAAGGATGGCGTAAGCATGGTTCTAATGATTGATTCCTCTTGTCTCAAAGGATTTTTTAAGGAAATAAATCTTCTTCTTTCGTCATTTTCTGGAAATTCAAAGATATCCAAATCCTCTGGAGACATGAAACTCATGTTTACAGCCTCATTAAATCCAAGTGCAAGCATGTAATCGCGAATTTTTGCTAAAATTTTTCTCTTTTGAGAAAGTTCTTGATTTTCTTCAACATGTCTAAAATTTTGAGGAAGTGCTGCAGGTATTTTTTCATAACCGTAAATTCTTGCCACTTCTTCAGCAATATCTTCCTCAATGGAAAGATCCTGTCTGTGTGTGGGTACTATTGCAACATAGCTGTCTTTATCTTTCTTTACCTCTATATCAAGGAGAGATAGAATTCTTAAAATTTCTTCATCTTTGATTTCAACGCCTAAAAATTTGCGAATCCTTTCAGGTTTAAATTTTATTTCCGCTGTAGGAATTTTTTTGACATACTCATCAATAATTTCGTAAATCTCTCCTCCGGCAAGTTGCTGAATAAGGTAAGCAGCTCTGTCAAGGGCATGAATTAGGTTTTCTATGTCTGTTCCCCTTTCAAATCTGTATGAGGCTTCTGTTGATAATCCAAGTCTTTTTGCGGTTTTTCTGACTGATTCAGGCTTGAAATAAGCACTTTCAAGAAATACATTTACTGTTTTTTCAGTTACCTCCGTATTTGCTCCACCCATTACTCCAGCAATTGCAACAGGCTTTTCTGCATCCCATATCAAAAGGTCATCGGCAGATACTGTTCTCTTTACTCCATCGAGTGTTTCAATTTCTTCCCTATCTTTCCCAGAAATTGTTTTTGATGTGCCTACCCTGATGCAATATCCCTTGAGAAGATCAAGGTCAAAGGCATGGAGAGGATGTCCATATTCAAGCAATACGTAGTTTGTAACATCAACTATATTGTTTATTGAACGAATGCCTGCTTGTTCAAGTCTCTTTTTCAGCCAAGAAGGCGACTCTCCAATTTTTACCCCCCTGACTATCCTTCCTGCATATCTATAACACAGCTCAGGGTCTGCTATAATAACTTTGAATTTATCATCTTTTACTTCATTCTCTATTTTAAAAACAGGCTTTTTTAATTCTACTCCAAATAATGCTTTAATTTCCCTTGCAACGCCTAAAATACTTAGGCAGTCTGCTCTGTTAGGTGTTAGCTCTATGTCTATAACAGGCTCACCATAAACTTCCTCTACAGCACCAACCTCAAGTCCTGCCATTGTAAGAGAATCAGCAACTGAGTTAAGCTCTAATTCACCTTGAATATATTCCTTTAACCAGTAAAAAGGAACTCTCATCAGAACTGCCTCAAAAATCTTATATCATTTTCAAAAAATAGCCTTATATCATCAATGCCATATTTAAGCATTGTGAGTCTCTCAACTCCCATTCCAAAAGCAAAGCCTGTGTATTTTCCTTCAGGATAACCTGCAAATTTAAAAACATTCGGATGAACCATTCCTGCTCCCAAAACCTCAAGCCATCCTGTTCCTTTGCATACTCTGCATCCCTTTCCTCCACAAATAATACAGCCAATATCTACCTCAGTGGATGGCTCTGTAAATGGGAAAAAGCTTGGTCTGAATCTTACAGGAATCTTTCCAAAAAGTCTTTGCAAAAAATATACAAGTACTCCCTTTAAGTGGGAAAAATTAACATCTTCGTCAACCATCAAACCTTCAACCTGATGAAACATAGGTGTGTGGGTTACATCAGAGTCACATCTGTAAACCTTGCCCGGAGAGATAAACCTTAAGGGAGGCTTTTTCTTTTCCATAACCCTAACCTGAACAGGTGAGGTATGAGTTCTTAAAACAACATCTTCGCTGACATAAAATGTATCTTGCATATCTCTGGCAGGATGATTTTTAGGAATATTAAGGGCTTCAAAATTGTAATAATCAAGCTCTATTTCCGGACCCTCCTCAACAGTGAATCCTAACTCTCTGAAAATATCAATTATCTCAATAAGTGTCCTGTTGACAGGATGGGAACCGCCAAAATAATAATCTTTACCGGGAAGCGTTATGTCTATAAATTCTTTTTGAAGAGATTCTGATATCTCCTTCTGCCTTAATTCTTCTTCCTTGTTTTTTATGGTTTCTTCAATAAAATTTTTGAGTTCATTAAGGGCTTTTCCCTGAACTTTTCTCTCATCAAGGGAAAGTTTTCCAAGATTCTTAAGCTGTTCAGTGATTATCCCCTTTTTGCCTATATATCTTGCTTTGAGGTTGAGCAAATCTTGGACAGAAACAACTTTTTCAATTTCTTTAAGGAATTGTTGTTTAAGAGACTCTTGCATTTACGCAGCTTTCACAAAGGGTTTTACCTTCTCAACAATTTCTTTAAATGCTTCAATATCATTGAATGCAATATCTGCAAGAGCCTTTCTGTTTAGATTGATTTCTGCCTTTTTAAGGGCACCCATAAGTTGACTATATGTCAATCCAAACATTCTTGCAGCAGCATTAATTCTTGTAATCCACAATGCTCTGAAGTCTCTCTTTTTAAGTTTTCTATCAGTAAAGGCATGAAGAAGTGCCTTTTCAACAGCTTTAGCAGCTACCTTATAGCTACGATGACGACCACTGTAATAACCCTTTGCCATAGAAAGAACTTTTTTATGATATCTTCTTGTTTTAAATCCACCTTTTGCTCTTGGCATCTATTCCTCCTTTGTTATTTATAAAAAAAATTTAAACTCCTGGGGAGGGATTCGAACCCCCGACCCGGTGGTTAACAGCCACCTGCTCTGCCGGCTGAGCTACCCAGGAATTATTATTAAAATACCAAATTTCAACGGGTTATGTCAAATTATTCTGACTTTTTCTCTTCTTCCTTCTCAGGTTTTTTATAATCAACAAACTCTATTATAGCCAAAGGAGCACTATCTTTGATTCTCCAGCCTGTCCTTACAATCCTTACATAACCGCCATTTCTGTCTGCAAAGCGAGGCGCGATTTCATTAAAAAGTTTCCTTACAAGCTCTTTATCAGGCAAATAGGAAAGTGCAAGCCTTCTTGAATGAAGATCTCCTCTCTTTCCAAATGTAACAAGTCTGTCAGCAAGGTCTTTAATTGCTTTTGCCTTTGCAACCGTTGTCTCAATTCTCTCATATTTTATTAAAGAAGCTAAAAGTCCTCTTAATAAAGCCTTTCTCTGATTTGCTGTCCTGCCAAAATGTCTTCCATCAACTCTATGCCTCATTTCATTTACCTCCTGAGAGTATCTTGTAATTTTTCAAGCTTTTGTTCATCTATCTTCATACCAAGTGTTAAACCATGTTTTTCCAGTACTTCTTTTATCTCATCAAGTGAACGTTTTCCAAAATTCTTTGTTTTTAAAAGCTCGTTTTCAGTCTTTTGAACAAGTTCCAAAACAGTATTTATACCTGCACTTTTAAGGCAATTGTAAGCTCTAACTGATAACTCAAGGTCCTCTATAGGCTTAAATATGGTCTCATTCAAATTTTCTATTTCAACAGACTCTGTTTGTTCTTCCCTTGTTTCTTCTGAATCCTTATTTAAACCTTGAATTTCGCTCAAATTAGTAAAATATTCAAAATGCCTTATCAATATGTTTGAGGCTTCACTGATTGCCATTTGGGGCGTGGTGCTTCCATCTGTCCAGACTTCTAATATTAGACGATCATAGTCTGTCTGTTCTCCAACCCTTGTTTTTTCAACCCTGAAATTAACTTTTTTTATAGGGCTAAATATAGCATCTACTGTAATTGCATCAACTGGCAAATCTTCATCCTTTATTAATTCTGAAGGCACATATCCTCTTCCTCTTTTAATATATAAATACATCTCTAAATTGACATCGTTATCAATTGAACAAATATATTGATTTTTATTCAATACCTCAAAACTACCATCGGTTTTTATATGTTCTGCGGTAACATCAATTGGTCCTTTAACATTTATAGTTGCAACTTTTTTGTCCGCATCCTGAGAATGATATTTAAAACGAAGTTTCTTAACATTTAAAACAATATCAAGAACATCTTCCTTTACTCCCTTTATTGAGCTTATTTCGTGCAAAACTCCATTGATTCTTATTGCATAAACAGCAGCACCCTCAAGGGAGGAAAGAAGAACTCTTCTCAAAGAATTTCCAAGTGTTATTCCATAACCCCTCTCAAGAGGCTCAACTATAAGTTTTCCATATGTATTTGTCAGGGTTTCAGTATCAAACTCAACCCTTTTAGGTAATTGAAAATCTTTATATAAATCCATTTACAGCCTCCTAATTTATGGCAATTTTATAGAAAATAAAAATTTATTTGGAGTAAAACTCAACAATTAACTGCTCCTGCACTGGAAGCTGAATCTCGTCCCTTTCTGGAATTCTTAAAAATTTAGCCTTTAATTCATCTATGTTTACTTCAACCCATGCAGGAAAACCTCTCTGTTCAGCCAATGCAAGATTTTCTTTTATAAGTTCTATATCTTTACCCTCTTTTACCTGAATAACATCTCCGGGTTTCACTAAATAAGAAGGTATATCAACTTTTTTACCATTAACCACGAAGAATCCGTGTCTAACCAGTTGTCTTGCCTGTCTGATATTAATTGCAAATCCCATTCTGTAAACCACATTATCAAGTCTTCTTTCAAGTAGTTTCAACAGATTTTCACCAGTTACACCTTTCATTTTTGTAGCTTTTTCAAAATAGTTTTTAAACTGCCTTTCCATAATGCCATACATTCTCTTTACTTTCTGTTTTTCTCTCAACTGCAATCCATAATCAGAAAGCTTGGCTCTGTTGTGTCCATGTTGTCCGGGTGCATACTTTCTTCTTTCAAAGGCACATTTTTCTGTATAGCATCTTGTTCCCTTAAGGAATAACTTACTTCCTTCTCTTCTGCAAAGTCTGCAAAGTGCTCCTGTATATCTTGCCATTTAAACCCTCCTTCTCTTTGGAGGTCTGCACCCGTTGTGGGGTACAGGAGTTACATCTTTTATGATTTGAACCTCCAAACCAGCTGCTTGTAAAGCTCTTATTGCAGTCTCTCTTCCAGAACCAGGACCTTTGATATATACATCTATTGATTTCATTCCCATATCCATCACTCTCTTTGCTACTGTTTCTGCTGCAATCTGAGCTGCGTATGGTGTTCCCTTTCTTGAGCCTTTAAATCCGCAACTTCCAGATGATGCCCATGCTACAACATTTCCATTAGGGTCTGTAATTGTAATTATTGTATTGTTAAAACTTGTTTGCACATGTGCTATTCCATGCGGAACATTTTTTTTAACTTTTTTTATTCCTTTACGTTTTTGTGCCATTAAGCTTTATCCCTCCTTCTATTTTTTCTTAGCTAATTTTCTTCTTGGACCCTTACGAGTTCTCGCATTTGTTTTTGTTCTTTGTCCTCTGACTGGTAAATTGGCAAGATGCCTTAGTCCTCTGTAACAACCAATATCTATAAGTCTCTTTATATTTATTGAGATTTCTTTTCTTAGTTCTCCCTCAACTTTATAATTCTTTTCTATTTCAGCCCTTATCTTAACTATCTCTTCATCTGTTAAGTCCTTTACCCTTTTGTTGAGATCAATTCCAGTAGTTTTCAATATTTGATTAGAGAGGCTTCTGCCAATACCAAAAATTCTTGTTAAACCTATTTCTATTCTTTCGTTCTTTGGTATGTCTACACCTGCAATTCTTGCCATATTATGCTCCTTTCCTATCCCTGTCTTTGTTTGTGCTTAGGATTTTCACAGATTACTCTTATAACTCCCTTTCTCTTAATAATCCTGCACTTAGAACAAATTTTCTTTACTGAGGCTCTTACTTTCAAATTACACCTCCTTATTTAAATCGGTAAATTATTCTTCCTTTAGTAAGATCATACGGAGATATTTCTACAAGAACCTTATCTCCCGGTAAGATTTTTATAAAATGCATCCTCATCTTACCTGAAACATAAGCAAGTATAACATGACCATTTTCAAGCCTTACCCTAAACATTGCATTAGGCAGGGCTTCTTCAATGGTCCCTTGCATTTCTATATGATCTTCTTTTGGCATAACTTGATAATATATTACTTTTTTTAAAGTTTAGTCAAGATTTGTGGTTCACCATCGGTCACTGCAATAGTATGTTCAAAGTGCGCAGACAGTGAACGGTCCTTTGTTACAGCTGTCCAACCGTCAGATAAAACCTCAACTTCAAATGTCCCAACATTAACCATTGGTTCAATAGCAAGGGTCATTCCTTTTTTTAGCTTTGGACCTGTGCCTTTTTTCCCAAAATTTGGTATTTGAGGGTCCTCATGCAGGGCTCTTCCAATACCATGTCCTACAAATGCTCTTACAATGGAGAAGCCATTTGCTTCAACATGGGTTTGAATTGCATTTGATATATCACCTACTCTATTGCCTTGCACGGCTTTTTCAATTCCTTTGTAAAGAGCTTCCTGCGTAACTTCAACTAATTTTTCAGCTAAATCAGAAACCTTGCCAATTTTAAAAGTGTAAGCACCATCGCCATAAAAACCATCAAATATAACTCCAACATCAACACCCACTATATCTCCTTCCTTTAAAAATACATTTTCAGATGGTATACCGTGAACCACTTCTTCATTTATTGAAATACAAGCACTTGCAGGATAACCTCTGTAACCTTTAAATGCCGGAATACCACCTCTCTTTACTATAATCTGCTCAATGAATTTCTCAACTTCCTTAGTTGCTAAACCCTCTTTTATAAAGGATTTTAGCTTTTCAAAGACTTCAGCAACTATCTGGCACGCCTTTCTAATCTTGTTTATTTCATCAGGACTTTTTATGACTATCACTTAAAATTAATCCTTCCTGCCTTTTATCCTAAATTTCTTAAATAGTCCATCGTATGATCTACTTATCATATGGGTCTCAATCTGGGAGACCGTATCTAATGCTACTCCAACTGTTATCAAGAGGGATGTGCCACCAAAGTAAAACGGAACTTTAAACTGAGAAATAAGAATTTCAGGAAGAATACAAACAGCACTTAAGTATAAAGCACCTATGAATGTTAGTCTTGAAAGGACTCTATAAATATACTCTGCTGTTTTCTGTCCCGGTCTTACTCCTGTTATATAACCTCCGTTCTTTTGTAAATTTTCAGCAATTTCCACTGGATTGTAAATAACAGCGGTATAAAAATATGTAAAGAATATTATTAAGCCGACATAAAAAATAATATGAAGGAAACTACCCGGTGCAAGCTGTTTTGCAAGTGCCTGAACCCATGGGACTGCAATAAATCCTGCAATTGTTGCAGGAAACATAAGCACAGAGGATGCAAAAATTGGTGGTATAACTCCTGCTGAATTAATCTTTAACGGAAGATAACTTGTATATCCACCATACATTTTTCTGCCGATAACTCTTTTGGCATACTGAATAGGGATTCTTCTCTGAGCTCTTTCTATATAAATAATTCCTGCCACTACACCCACCATTACTACTACAAGCGAAATGACAAAGAAAATTGATAATTCGCCAGTTTTTACAAGATTGTAAGTATAAAACAAAGCATTAGGCAGTCTTGCAACAATTCCTGCAAAAATTATAAGTGAAATACCATTGCCTATTCCTCTCTCAGTAATTTGCTCTCCAAGCCACATAAGAAAAGCTGTTCCTGCGGTCAGCGTAATCATAGTGACTAATCTGAAAGACCATCCCGGCTCTTGAATAAATTGTCCTCCACCCATTGTTTCAAGTCCTACGGCAATTCCAAATCCCTGAATTGCTGCGATAACAATCGTAGCATAGCGTGTGTATCTTGTGATTTTTTTTCTGCCTTCTTCACCTTCTTTAGCAAGCTTCTGCAGTGCAGGTATTACAACGGTTAATAGTTGGAATATAATTGATGCACTGATGTATGGCATTACTCCCAAAGCAAATATTGTAACCTTTGAAAGAGCTCCTCCTGTGAATATATCAAAAAAGCCCATTACAGCCCCGCCTTTTTCTATAAGGAATTTGCTTAATGCCTCACCGTCAATTCCCGGAGTAGGAATATGAGCTCCTATTCTAAAAACTGCAAGCATTGCAAGAGTAAATAAAACCCTTGCCCTTAGCTCAGGTATTTTAAAAATATTTCTAAAGGCAGTAATGAGTCCCACTATAATACCTCTACCTTACCACCTTTTGCTTCTATTTTTTGGCGGGCTGTTTTACTGAATGCGTGTGCCTTTATAGTTATTGACTTGGTTAAGTCTCCATTCCCTAAAACTTTTAATCCATCCTTGAGGTCCTTAATTATTCCCTTTTCCATAAGAATCTCAGGTGTGACAATCTCTACATTATCTATAATTTTGTTTATATCATCAAGATTTACAATGGCATATTCTTTCTTAAATGGAGCATTTGAAAAACCTCTTTTTGGAAGTCTTCTTTGAAGTGGCATCTGACCACCTTCAAATCCGGGCCCCTTTGTACCACCTGAACGAGACTTTTGTCCTTTTAGTCCTTTAGTTGCATATCTTCCATGTCCCGAACCCAATCCTCTTCCAATTCTCTTAGGTCTTTTTTTGCTTCCTTCTGCTGGCTTTAGTTCATTTATTTTCATACTACCTTTTCCTCCTCTCCAGCTACCTGATTTTCTTCGGATGCTTCTATTTCAGATGGTTTACTTCTAAGTTTTTCAACAGATGAAGGCTCTTTCAAGGAATTCAAAGCACCTATTGTTGCCTTAACTGAATTAAAAGGATTATGACTTCCTAAAACCTTTGCAACAACATCCTGAACTCCTGCTACCTCAAAAACCGCTCTTGCAGGTCCACCTGCTATTATTCCAGTTCCTTTAGGAGCAGGATTAATTACAATCTTTGTAGCACCATACTTGTATTCAACTCTGTGGGGGATTGTGGTTTCTTTCAATGGAAAACTAATTAAATTCTTCTTAGCCTTGTCTATTGCCTTTCTTATAGCATCTGGGACCTCTGCAGCCTTTCCTTTTCCTACTCCTACTATTCCAGCTTCATTTCCCACTACAACAAGAGCGCTAAATGAAAATCTTCTACCACCCTTAACAACCTTAGCAACCCTGTTGATGTAAACAACTTTATCCTTCAAATTTAGTTCATCTGCATTTATCCTTTCCCGCTTCACCTTTCCTCCTCCTAAAACTGTAATCCCTTTTCTCTCGCAGCGTCTGCAAGAGCTTTTACAATTCCGTGATATTTATATCCCGCCCTGTCAAATACTACCTTTGTAATTCCACTGTTGAGCGCCCTTTCTGCTATCAGCTCACCAACCTTCTTAGCAAACTCTATATTGCTCTTATTTCCGGGTTTTATATTTCTCATTTCTTTCTCTACAGTAGATGCTGATACGAGTGTTTTTCCTGTTGTATCATCAATAACCTGTGCATATATATGATTGAGACTTCTAAATATACAAAGCCTCGGTCTTTCGGGTGTTCCTATAACTTTTTTTCTAATTCTTTTGTGTCTTCTTTCTCTCGATTCTCTTTTATCCCGCAATTTTAAACCTCCTTATTTCTTTCCTGTCTTACCTGGTTTTAATTTTAATTCTTCGTCTGCGTATCTAATTCCTTTGCCCTTATAGGCATCAGGAGGTCTAATACCTCTTAGATTGGCAGCAACCTGTCCTAACAACTGTTTGTCTATTCCAGATAGGGTTATGGTTGTCTGTTTCTCATCAACTGTTGCTTTTATTCCATCTGGAAGAGGAAATTCAACAGGATGAGAGTATCCAACATTTATAATAAGCTTATTACCACTTAACTGAGCCCTGTATCCAACTCCCACTATAGTCATAACCTTAGTAAAGCCCTGAGTTACTCCTGTGACCATGTTTGCAATTAAACTTCTTGCAAGTCCGTGAAGAGCTCTTACCTTAGGAATATCTGACTTTCTTGTAACCAAAAGTGTATTATTGTCAATTGTTACATCAATAGCATCAGGAAGTGTATAATTTAACTGTCCCTTTGGTCCTTTTACTGTAATTTCTTTGTTTTCAATCTTTACTTCAACACCATTTGGTATTTGAATAGGCTTTCTTCCAATCCTTGACATTCTATCACCCCTTACCATACATAACATATTACTTCTCCGCCGACACCCTTTTGTCGGCACTCTTTATCAGTCATGATTCCAGAGGAGGTTGTCAAAATTGCAACTCCAAGACCACCCATAACTCTCGGAATCTCATCCTTACTTACATAGACTCTTCTTCCGGGTTTGCTTATTCTCTCTAAGTTTGAAATAACCGGATCACCCTCAGGCGTGTATTTCAGGTTAATTCTAATAATGCCTTGCTTTTTATCTTTGATAATTTTGTAAGACTTGATAAAGCCTTCTTCCTTAAGAATTTTGGCAATCTCTATTTTCATACGGGATGCTGGTATATCAACCTTTTCTGCCTTTACTTTAATAGCATTTCTTATGCGAGTAAGCATATCTGAAATAGGATCTGTCATCATAATTGTCACCCCTTTACCAGCTTGATTTTACTACGCCAGGGATTTTCCCTGAATTTGCTAAAAATCTAAAACATATTCTGCACATACCAAATTTTCTCAAGTAACCCCTTGATCGTCCGCAAACCTTACAGCGGTTTTTTACCCTGACATTGAATTTTGGTGGTAACTTAGACCTTTCTATTTTGCACTTCCTTGCCACAGCTCCTCCTTATTTTCTAAATGGCATTCCAAATTCTTCTAATAAAGCCATTCCTTCTTGGTCTGTCTTAGCTGTTGTGCATATCATAATATCAAGACCATGAATCATCTCAACTTTGTCATAATCAATCTCTGGAAATATAAATTGCTCCTTTATACCAAAAGCGTAGTTTCCTCTGCCATCAAAGGATTTTCTTGATATCCCTTTAAAATCCCTAATTCTTGGCAAAGCAAGTGATATAAGTCTGTCTAAAAATTCATACATCCTGTCTCCTCTCAGGGTCACCTTTACTCCGAGAGGTGTTCCTTTTTTCAACTTGAATGCTGCGAGTGCTCTTTTGGCTCTCGTTATTACTGGCTTTTGACCTGTTATAAGAGTAATCTGTTTCTCAGCTGCATCAAGAAGCTTTATATTTTGAACTGCCTCTCCTAATGTCACATGAACAACTATTTTCTCCAGTTTTGGAACTTGCATAATATTTTTATACTCAAACCTTTTCATTAAAGCCTGAATAATCTCATTCTTATACTTTTCCTTAAGGCGAGGAACATATTTTTCCTTAACTTCTGCTGCCATTAGTCTATAACCTCCTTACACTTCTTGCACACTCTAACCTTTTTCCCATCTTCCAATATCTTTGCACTTATACGAGTAGGCTTATCGCATTTTGGACATATAAGCATCACTTTCGCTCTGTAAATAGGGAATTCCTTTTCTATAATTCCGCCCTGAGGATATTTACGAGAGGGTTTTTGATGCTTTTTTACAATATTAACACCTTCCACAATGACCTTTTCTTCCTTAGGTATAACTTTAATTACCCTACCCTTTTTATCTTTATCTTTGCCAGATAAAACTAAAACTGTATCACCCTTTTTAATACCTAATCCCACTTTCGTCCTCCGTCTTTATATAACTTCTGGAGCAAGGGAAATAATCTTAGTAAATTCCTTCCATCTAAGTTCCCTTGCAACAGGTCCGAATATTCTCGTTCCAATAGGTTCAAGCTGATTGTTAACGATAACTACTGCATTCTCATCAAACTTTATGTAAGAACCATCAGCTCTCCTGACCCTTCTGCGAAGTCTAACAATGACAGCCTTAGCTACTGAGCCTTTTTTAATGTTGCTGTCTGGCTCAGCTTCCTTCACGCTAACTATTATTAAATCTCCTAAACTTGCATATTTTCTATTGGAGCCACCCATAACTCTAATACATTGAACTTTTTTTGCACCAGAATTATCAGCAACTGTAAGAATACTTCTTGGCTGTATCATTGTTCCTCACCCTCCTTGAAAATTCTCAATACTTTCCACCTTTTTGTTTTGCTTATGGGTCGGCTTTCAATTATTTCAACTACATCGCCTACACGGCACTTATTCTCTTCGTCGTGTGCCTTATATTTTTTACTTGTTTTAATAGTTTTCTTGTAAAGCGGATGCTGGAAAACTCTTTCAACAGATACAACCACTGTCTTATCCATTTTATCACTTATAACTGTTCCCTTTAATATTTTTTTAGGCATCTTCTCCTACCCCTTTAATTCTTTTTTCTGCTTAACTCTGTAATAATGGTCAGAATTCTTGCAATATCTTTCCGTACAGCCTTTATTCTCTTTACATTCTGCAATTCACCCTTTGAAAACTGAAATCTCAGATTGAATAACTCTTTTCTTAATTCTTTCTCTTTCTTTTTCAACTCATCTAATGATAAATTTCTCAACTCTGATGCCTTCATACAAAACTCTCCTGCCTTTTAACAAATTTTGTCTTTATGGGCAATTTATGAGACGCAAGCTCAAAAGCCTCTTTTGCAATCTCCTCAGAAACTCCAGATATTTCAAAAAGTATTCTGCCGGGCTTGACAACTGCAACCCAGAACTCAGGATTTCCTTTTCCCTTTCCCATTCTTGTTTCAGCAGGCTTTCGTGTAATTGGTTTATCTGGAAATATTCTAATCCATAACTTACATCCCTTTTTGGCATGCCTCATTATTGCAACTCTTGCTGCCTCTATCTGTCTTGATGTAATCCATGCTGGTTCTAATGCCTTTAATCCGTATTCGCCAAAGGCAACAGAGCTGCCTCTGTAGGCTATGCCTTTCATTCTGCCTTTTTGCATTTTACGGAATTTGACTTTCTTTGGAGCTAACATAACTCGTCCCTCACCTTTAATAGTTATAGTTTACATATTGACCAGGCTGAACTTCACCCTTAAATATCCATACTTTTATACCAATAATTCCATATGTAGTTTTTGCTTCGGCAAATCCATAGTCTATATCAGCCCTGAAAGTACTAAGAGGAACTCTACCTTCTCTATACCATTCTGTTCTTGCTATTTCAGCTCCTGCCAATCTTCCTGCGCAGGAAACTTTTATACCTTTAGCACCAAATCTGATTGCTGAAGAAACCGCCCTTTTCATTGCCCTACGATAGGCAACTCTTTTTTCCACTTGAAGGGCAATATTTTCAGCAACAAGCTGGGCGTCAAGTTCGGGCCTTCTTACTTCCTTTATTTCAATATCTACTTGCTTGCCTGTTAGTCCTGCAACTTCCTTTTTTAATTTATCAACTTCTGCTCCCTTTTTACCGATAATAATTCCGGGTCTGGCTGCAAAAATTATAATCCTTATCTTATCTCCAACTCTCTCAATTTCTATCCTTGATATTCCAGCATGATACAGCTTTTGCTTCAGCATCTTTCTCAGATTGAGGTCCTCTATCAGTTTGGATGAGTAATCTTTTGTAGCAAACCACCTGCTTTCCCATGTCCTAATAATGCCTAACCTATTGCCTATCGGATTTGTTTTTTGACCCAAATCAACACCCCCGTTTAATTTTCTTCAGTTCCAACATATATTGTTATATGGGAAGTCTTTTTCTTTATAATGTTTGCCCTTCCCATAGCCCTTTCCTCTATTCTCTTCATCATAGGTCCCTGATCCACGAATGCTTTAACTATCTTGAGCTCATCAATATCAAGTCTCGGATTTTTCTGTTCAGCATTTGCTATTGCTGATCTCAACACCTTTTCAATTATTCTGGCGCCTCTGTGAGGCATATATTTAAGTGCTAATAAAGCTTCACCTGCTTTTTTGCCTCTGATTATATTTATTACTTTCCTTGCTTTAGTAGGTGTGATACGAGCGTATTTTAGTATTGCCCTTGCTTCCATTTCTTACTTCCCCTTAGCCTTTTTCTTTTCTTCGGAGCCTGCATGCCCCTTGAATGTTCTTGTTGGTGCAAATTCACCTAATTTATGTCCAACCATGTTTTCTGTCACATATACCGGAATAAATTTCCTTCCATTATGGACAGCAAAGGTCAAACCTATAAATTCAGGCACAATGGTTGAACGTCTTGACCATGTTTTAATCGGCTTTTTATCTCCTGTTTCAATTGCCTTTTTCACTTTTTCCATTAGTTTTTCATCAACAAATGGACCTTTTTTTAATGATCTCGCCACTTTTTACCCCCTATTTACGGCGCTTTACAATGTATTTGTCAGTTTTCTTATTTTTTCTGGTCTTAACGCCTTCTGGTTTACCCCATGGTGAGCAAGCAGGCCTACCACCGGAAGATCTACCTTCTCCGCCTCCGAGTGGATGATCAATAGGGTTCATAGCAACACCTCTAACAGAAGGTCTTCTTCCCATATGTCTCATTCTTCCTGCTTTTCCAATGATTATATTTTCATGGTCTAAGTTGCTAACCTGACCAATTGTTGCCATACAATCAAGAAGTACAAGCCTCATTTCTCCTGAAGGAAGCTTAATTGTAGCGTATCTTCCTTCCTTTGCCATAAGCTGTGCAGCTGTTCCAGCACTTCTTACAAGTTTACCTCCACCCTTTGGTTGAAGCTCAATATTGTGAATCATTGTTCCAAGTGGTATATCTCTAAGGGGTAAAGCATTACCAACCTTTATGTCAGCGCCCGGACCACTCATTAATGTATCTCCAACTTGTAAGCCATCAGGTGCAAGTATATATCTGTATTCGCCATCAAGATATTTAAGAAGCGCTATTCTTGCTGAACGATTAGGGTCATACTCTATGCTTACAATTTTAGCTGGAATACCATATTTATCTCTTTTAAAATCAATTATTCTGTATAATTTCCTGTTGCCACCACCCTTGAGCCATGAGGTAACTCTTCCTTGATTATTTCTACCTTTTCTCTTTTTTATGCATTTTGTAAGAGGCTCATAGGGCTTATCTGTTGTAATCTCGCTAAAATCAGAATATGTAACAAATCTCCTACCGGCTGATGTTGGCTTGCATCTTCTTATTCCCATTATACACCCTCTATTAGATCTAATTTTTCCCCTGGCTTCAGGGTTATTACAGCCTTTTTAGATTTCTCTGTCTTTGTATAATGCCATCCAACTCTTTTAGTGCGAGGCTTAACATTTATCACCGCAACCTTTTCAACCTTTACCTTAAAACATTCTTCAAAGGCTTTCTTAATTTGAGTCTTATTTGCATCAGGGTGAACTTCTACAACTATCTTGTTTTCACCCTCCTTAAGATTCATAGCCTTTTCTGTAAATAATGGTCTTCTTATTACTTCAAAAATATCCATCAGGAGACTACCCCCTTCACTTTTAATAGTGCGTCAAGCCCTGAAACTGTAAATACTACTTTATCAAAAAGCGATACATGATAAGCATTTAAATCTCCTGCCCTTACAACTCCCACATAGGGGATATTCCTTGCAGACAGAAGAATGTTTTCATCCTTATCAGGCAACACAAAAAGCACTGACTTCTCAGCGAGTTCTAAATTTTTTAAAATACCAACCATGTCTTTAGTCTTTGGTTGAGTAAGCTCAATTTTATCCAACAAAATTATTTCATTGTCTTTGTATTTAAGGGTCAATGCCTTAAATAAAGCAGTATCCTTCATCTGCTTTGGCAATTTTATATAATAATCTCTGGGCTGAGGTCCAAAAACAATTCCACCCTTTCTCCACAATGGCGACCTTATGCTTCCATGCCTTGCCCTTCCTGTGTGCTTTTGTCTCCATGGCTTTCTGCCACCACCAGATACCATAGCTCTTGTTTTTGTCGCATGAGTACCCTGCCTCTGATTTGCCATATATGCTACAACAGCGCTATGAACAACAGAGTCAGATGCATCGTTATTAAAGACTATATCTGGTACTTCTTTTTTGCCAACTATGTTGTTGTTGATATCTCTGATTTCTATCTCCATCATGCCTCTACCTTCCATATCTCAAGTATTCCGTTTTCTCCTCCCGGAACAGCACCTTTTACAAGGATTATATTCTGCTCCGGAATAATTTCAACTATTTCTAAGTTTTTCACAGTAACCCTTTCATTACCCATGTGTCCAGCCATTCCCTTGCCTTTCCACACCCTTGAAGGGAAAGAGCTTGCACCTATAGAACCGGGGGCTCTGTTAAACATAGAACCGTGACTATCTGGACCTCCTGCAAATCTATGCCTTTTCATAACGCCCTGAAAACCCTTACCTTTTGAAATTCCTGAAACATGAACAATATCACCCTTTGAAAATATCTCTACTGTAACCTTATCTCCCACATTATACCCTTCCATTTTGAACTCTTTGAGAATTCTGCAAACAGGAACTCCTGCCTTCTTAAATATTCCAATCAAAGGCTTTGTAATGTTTTTCTCTTTCTTGACCTCTAAAAACCCAAGCTGGACAGCATTATAGCCATCCTTTTCTTTTGTCCTTACCTGAACAACCCAGCAAGGACCTGCTTCAATAACTGTAACAGGAATAATCCTGCCATCTTCACCAAAAATTTGTGTCATTCCGACTTTTCTTCCTATAATTCCCTTCATCATAGCTTTATCTCCACATCTACCCCTGCAGAAAGCTCTAACTTCATAAGAGCTTCTACTGTCTCGGGGGTGGGATCATGTATATCAATTAATCTTTTATGCACTCTAATTTCAAACTGCTCTCTTGATTTTTTATCTTGGTTAGTTGACCTTAAAACTGTATATCTGCTTATTTTAGTTGGTAAAGGAACAGGACCAGATATTCTGGCACCTGTCCTTTTAACAGTATCAACTATTTCCTTTACTGACTGATCAAGAACTCTATTGTCGTATGCTTTCAATTTTATTCTAATTTTTTGATTCATCTCCTACTCCACTATCTGAGTAACTACACCTGCACCTACAGTTCTTCCACCTTCTCTTATCGCAAACCTTAATCCCTCTTCCATCGCTATAGGTGCTATCAGTTCAACTGACATGTTTACATTATCTCCAGGCATTACCATCTCCACTCCTTCAGGTAACTTTATCACTCCTGTCACATCTGTTGTCCTAAAGTAAAACTGTGGCCTATACCCATTGAAAAATGGTGTGTGCCTTCCTCCCTCTTCCTTCGTCAATACGTATACCTCTGCCTTAAACTTAGTATGCGGTGTGATACTCCCCGGCTTCGCCAATACCATTCCTCTCTCTACTTCATCCTTGCCTATTCCCCTCAACAATACTCCTATGTTGTCTCCTGCCCTTCCCTCATCAAGTATCTTCCTGAACATCTCCACTCCTGTGGCTACTGTCTTCCTCGTCGGTCCTAATCCCACTATCTCTACTTCATCTCCTACCTTTATGATTCCCCTCTCTACTCTCCCTGTCACTACTGTTCCACGTCCTGATATGCTAAATACATCCTCTATCGGCATCAAAAATGGCTTGTCTATCGGCCTCTCGGGCTCTGGTATATAGCTGTCTAATGCATCAAGTAACTCCTGTATAGGCTTGTATTCCTCTGCATTCGGATCATTGCTTCCACTCTCCAATGCCTTCAATGCTGAACCCCTTATTACCGGTACCTCATCCCCAGGAAATCCATACTTGCTCAACAGCTCCCTTACTTCAAGCTCTACTAAGTCCAATAGCTCAGGGTCATCTACCATGTCTGTCTTGTTCATAAATACTACTATGTATGGCACTCCTACCTGCCTTGCAAGCAAGATATGCTCCCTCGTCTGTGGCATCGGTCCATCATTGGCTGCTACTACTAAGATTGAGCCATCCATCTGCGCCGCACCTGTTATCATGTTCTTTATGTAGTCCGCATGACCAGGACAGTCTACATGTGCATAATGCCTCTTGTCTGTCTCATATTCTACATGCGCTGTGTTGATTGTTATTCCCCTTGCCTTCTCCTCAGGTGCATTGTCTATCTGGTCATAACTCTTGAACTGCGCCATTCCCTTCAAGTTCAGATACTTGGTTATCGCTGCTGTCAATGTGGTCTTTCCATGGTCAATGTGCCCTATCGTCCCTACGTTTACATGCGGCTTCTTTCTCTCAAATTTTGCCTTTGCCATCACTTCCTCCTTATTCTCTTTAAACTTTTATTTTGCATTTCCTTTTATCTTTGAAACAATCTGATCCGCAATATTCTTTGGAACTTCATCATAGTGAGAGAACTGCATCGTGTATGTACCTCTACCCTGAGTTTTTGACCTTAAATCTGTTGCGTATCCAAACATTTCAGCCAATGGAACATATGCTCTTATGACTTGAGCCTTACCCCTTTTCTCCATTGACTGAACTTTTCCACGCCTTGAATTTAAATCACCTATTACTTCACCCATATATTCCTCAGGCACAACAACTTCAACATCCATTATTGGCTCCAATAGCACTAATCCTGCCTTTTTACAAGCATCCTTCAATGCCATTGATGCAGCAATTTTAAATGCCATCTCTGAAGAGTCAACCTCATGATATGAACCATCAAAAAGCGTTACCCTTACATCAACCAAAGGATATCCAGCAAGAACACCACCTTCCATAGCCTCTATAACTCCCTTTTCAACCGCTGGTATGAATTCCCTCGGAATTATTCCGCCAACTATTTTATTTACAAATTCAAAGCCCTTTCCTCTCTCTAAGGCTTCTACTTCTAACCAAACATGTCCATACTGACCTCTACCACCAGTTTGCCTAATAAATTTACCTTCTGCCTTTGCAGCTCCTTTAATTGTCTCCTTATAGGCAACCTGAGGCTTGCCGACATTAGCACCAACCTTAAACTCTCTTGTTAATCTATCTACAATTATTTCAAGATGAAGCTCTCCCATTCCAGAAATAAGTGTCTGACCAGTTTCTTCATTAAATGTAACCCTAAATGATGGGTCTTCTTGGGATATTTTCTGCAATGAAAGAGAAAGTTTTTCTTGATCTGCCTTTGTTTTTGGCTCAATTGCAACTGAAATAACAGGCTCTGGAAACTCTATTGCTTCAAGAATTATAGGGTTTGCCTCGTCACACAGAGTGTCTCCTGTAAGTGTATTTTTCAAACCTACAATAGCTGCTATATCACCAGCGCATATTTCTTTTATTTCTTCTCTATGATTTGCATGCATTCTGAAAATTCTTGCTACTCTCTCTTTTATATTTCTCGTAGAATTATAAACATAAGAACCTGAGCTCAATACTCCTGAATATACCCTTACATAAGTCAAGCTTCCCATGTATGGGTCAGCCATAATTTTAAAAGCCAATGCTGTCAGTGGCTCATTTTCTGAAGGCTTCCTTTCAATCTCCTCATCGGTCAATGGATTTTTACCCTTAACCGGAGGAACATCAAGTGGTGATGGCAAATAATAAACTATTGCATCTAAAAGCAACTGTATACCTTTATTCTTAAAAGCTGAGCCACATAATACAGGTGTCAGCTTCAGCTCCACAGTTCCTTTTCTCAAAGCTTTTCTTATTTCATCTACTGTTATTTCTTCTCCTGCAAGATACTTCTCCATTATCGCATCATCAACATCGCACAAAGCCTCTATCATTTTTTCTCTATATTTTTTGGCTTGCTCAATATATTCTTCAGGTATTTCAGCCTCAACAAATTTTGCACCAAGAGTTTCATCATCAAAATAATAGGCTTTCATTTCAACAAGGTCTATAGGACCTCTGAAAGTGTCCTCTTTTCCAATAGGTATCTGAACTGGAACAGGGTTAGCTCCAAGTTTTTCAATCATGCTTTCAACAGCCATTTCAAAATCTGCTCCGAGCTTATCCATCTTATTCATAAATGCAATTCTTGGGACTCTGTATTTGTCTGCCTGTCTCCAAACAGTTTCACTCTGAGGCTCAACGCCAGCTGAGGCATCAAAAACTGCTATTGCACCATCAAGAACTCTCAATGAACGCTCAACTTCAATTGTGAAATCAACATGACCGGGTGTATCTATGATGTTAATTTTGTATCCATTCCATTCACAACTTGTAGAAGCTGCTGTGATTGTGATTCCACGCTCCTGCTCCTGTGGCATCCAGTCCATTACTGCTGTGCCTTCGTGAACTTCACCAATTTTATATGTAACACCGGTGTAATAAAGAATGCGCTCAGTAGTTGTAGTTTTTCCGGCGTCAATATGAGCCATAATACCAATGTTTCTTGTCTTTTCTAATGGAAACCTACTCATCTCCTCCTCTAATTATTCTTTTAAAAATTTATATGCTTACCATCTATAATGAGCGAAGGCTCTGTTGGCTTCTGCCATCTTGTGAGTTTCTTCTCTCTTTTTGATACAAGCACCTACATTGTTGTAGGCATCCAATATTTCAGCTGCCAATCTTTCTCTCATTGTTTTTTCTTTACGCTGTCTTGAATATGTTTTAAGCCATCTTAATGCAAGGCTTAATCTTCTGTTTGGTCTTACTTCCATTGGAACTTGATAAGTAGCTCCTCCAACTCTTCTTGGCCTAACTTCAAGAATAGGTTTAATATTTTCTATTGCCTGCTTAAAAATTTTAAGTGGGTCTTGCCCTGTCTTCTCTCTAATTATTTCAAATGCTCCGTAAACAATTCTTTCGCTTGTTGACTTTTTACCATCCTGCATTATTACATTTATCAATTTAGATACGAGCTTGCTATGATATAACGGATCTGGCAAAACCTCCCTTTTTGGAATATAACCTCTTCTTGGCATCTCCTTGCTCCTAATTTATTTTGGTCTCTTTGTGCCGTATTTTGAACGGCTTTTTCTTCTGTTGTTGACACCAGCACAATCAAGTGTGCCTCTGACAATATGATATCTCACACCCGGCAAATCCTTAACTCTTCCGCCTCTCACAAGAACAATAGAATGCTCCTGTAAGTTGTGTCCTTCGCCCGGTATATAGGCAATAACCTCTACACCGTTTGTAAGCCTTACTTTTGCAACCTTTCTTAAAGCAGAATTCGGCTTCTTTGGTGTTGTTGTATAAACTCTTACGCATACTCCTCTTCTTTGAGGGCATGATTGCAATGCAGGTGACTTAGTCTTCTTTTCAACCTTCTCTCTGCCTTTTTTTACTAATTGTGCAATTGTTGGCACCTTTTCACCTCGCAAAATGTGCTAATTTATATTTTAACAAAATTTTAACATTTAAATAGCCAAGACTTTTTAGTTTATCAAAAATATTAAATTATGTCAAGTAATCTAACAACTTTTCTGTAAACAACGATTAAAAAAGTATCATTTGTTATCGCAATTTTTTTGCTTTATAAAATTAATTTAAAGAGTTCACTCACTCAATTAATTGGAGGCCGCTCAAAAAAGTTTGGAAGTCATTACAAAATATAATCTTATGCAGCCAAACTCTAATTAATATTATTATTTAAAATGCTAATTTTTTTCAACAGTTACAAAAATAGTATAATACTTTCAAAAAATTGAGGAGGTTTATAATGAGAACAAAGGTAAAGGACATTATGAATACTAAACTTGAAACAATAAGCCCTGATGCAACTGTGTATGATGCAATAGAAAAACTTGTTGACAGAAGGATGCGGTCTTTAATAGTTCTTCCAAAGGATGATAAAGATGTATATGGAGTAATCACTGTGCGTGACATAGTTTATAAGGTAATTGCAAAAAACATGGATCCACATAAAATAAAAATAGAAGAGATTGCATCAAAGCCTGTAATTAGTATAGACAAGGAAACAGAACTTGAGCACCTAATTAAGCTTATGGACAAATTCAACATTGCAAGGGTATTTGTTCATGAGGGCAAAGAAATCATTGGAGTTGTTTCCCTTTTAGATGTGCTATCTGCTTCATTGATAGCAAGGGCAAGGAGACAGTAAGATGTTTGATAAAATTTTTGCCGGTGGCAAATTAGAAAAGAAAGTAATTGAAAATATCAAAACACACATCAAAATTCTCTGCTCAGCTACTGAATGCTTTAGACATGCTATCTCTACTGGTGAAAAAGAAAGCACTTTTTGCGTTGCAGACTTGGAAAGAAAGGCTGATTCTATAAGAAGAGATATTATTTCAACAATTCATCAAGGAGCTTTTCTACCCTTTGTAAGACCAAATATTTGCAGATTTGTAGAAATTGTTGATGAAGCCTTTGATAATCTTGAAGACGCAGCCTTTGAATATAGATATGTGAATACTGATACTTACAAACTCATTGAACCTGAATGCCTAAAAATCGCAAAAATCAACTCAGATATGTGTGAACTTCTCTCTTTAGCTTTTGATACTCTGATAAGCAAGGGTGATTTAAAGGAAAAAAATCTTGCTATAAGAATATACGAAAAGCAAGTTGATGACCTGAAATTTGATATCATTGAAAAGTTAAGAAAAATTGATATTAAAAACTACTGGGACGGAAAAATTATAACTGATTTTGTTGATTATTTAACAAAACTTAGCGATTTAATAGAAGACGCAAGCGATTACTTATACATCATTGAAGTAAGCCTTAGATAATATTGACTGGTTAGTGTCAGGAGAAATGAACGGAAATGATTGAAATAGCAATACTGGCAAGTTTTCTTATTGCCTTTGGAATAGGTTCAAATGATGCATCAAATGCACTTGGAATCTGCATAGGTTCAGGAATAATAAGATTAAGACGAGCAATTTTTTTATTTGGTGTACTTGTTTTCTTGGGCATTTTTCTTCAGGGACAAAAAGTAATGAAAACTGTCGGGAAAAACATTGTAGATGTCAATTCTACAATAATCATCATTGCCTTAACCATATCAGCAATACTAATAATCGTCTCTAACTGGCGACGACTTCCGCTTTCTACTCATCAGGTTATTATAGGCAGTCTTGTTGGAGCCTCTGTTGCCTGCGATAGCGCAATCAATATCTCTTCTATCATAAAAATTATAATTTCATGGATAATTTCACCTTTTATTGCTATGGGCTTTTCGTTCTTTTTATACAAGATTCTTGAAAAAACGGTATCAAGGTTTCCATTCTTCCAGATTGAAAGACTTTTAAGAGCATTTCTACTATTAAGCGCAGGCTTGATTTCTTACAATACTGGTGCAAACGAACTTGCTACAGTTTTAGGTCCTGTAATGCATTCTGGCATGGAAGTAAATAAAGTTATATTATTTTCTATTGCCTCAATTATGGTATTCTCAGGTGCAATGTTGCTCAGTCACAGAGTTATTGAAACAGTAGGGAAAGGAATAACTACATTAGACCCTTTCTCAGGTTTTGCTGCCCAGTTTGGAGCAGGTGGATGCGTGCTTTTTTTCACATTTCTTGGAATGCCAATATCAACGACTTATTGCATAATAGGCGGAATAAGCGGTGTTGGAATGACAAAGGGAATCAGGACAGTAAAATTCGGACTTTTAAGAAAAATTGCAATTAACTTTTTAATTACCCCTTCCCTTGCCTTTGTCCTTGGTTATTTTGCACTAAAATTAATCAATCCCTAAGTAGTTCTTTATCCTTGAAACTGCCTCTGGAATTGCAGCCTCCACAGAAGGACTACATTCTCTGCTTAGGGTTTCAACATCTTCTACTTCAACTCCAATAATTTTTATATCCTTTGGCATTTCATCGGGATAAACGGAATAGCCAATTCTTATAAGCTCAAAGATTGATAAACTGTGAGTTCCACTTGCATAGACTTTTTCCCAATAGTCAGAAGTAAATTCAAGAATACTTCCCGGTTCTCTTCCAGTTTTAACTCCATCCACAATTATTGCTCTGTCATAGCCTAACATAGAGTCAATTAGTTCAAAACTTATGTTTAATAATTTAATGGTTGGCACTTTATTCTCAAATGCTTCAACTATCTTGAGTCCAACTCCATCATCCTTAAAATTGGGATTACCTATCCCAATAACAATAGTTTTCATCTCCCCTCTCTGAAAATCAGATTAATAAAAATTTTGCGGGGGAAGTGAATCCCCCGCAGTAAAAAGGAAGGATATTTTTAGGCTATTTCATAATTTCTAAGGCTCTTTATCAATTCGCCATCGTGGGAGTAAATATTAAGTTCAATAGGAGTTCTTCCTGGCAATGTATGTGTAGCGCAAGCAAAGCAAAGGTCATAAGGTCTGTAAGCCATTTCAACCATATTGAGTATACCCTCATCTACCTTTCCACCTTTTATGAAGTACTGAGCAGCCTTTCTGATTGCCACATTAATTGCTCCCTTGTTGTGAGTAGTAGCAACAATAAGATTTGCCTCTGTTACAATAGCATTTTCGTCAGTTTTGTAATGGTGAATAAGAGTTCCTCTTGGGACCTCAACTATTCCAACTCCTTCACCAACTACTTGAGTGAGTTCCTGACGAACATTAGGATCAGTAATGCTTTCATCTGATGCAAGTGCCTTAATGTTCTCTGCGGCACTCAGTAACTCAATTGCTCTTGCCCAATGATAAGCCATAATGTTGTGAACAGGTTTTCCTCCAAAGGTATTAAGCATTTTCTCATATGCTTCCTGAGCAAGAGGCGTTGGGAATCCATTACCTACGTTAAATCTGGCAAGAGGTCCGACGCTGTAGAGGCTTGTACCATCACCATCTACAATGCCCTTCCAGCCAAATTTTTTAATATATGGAGCTTTCAAGTAACTCCATGGAAGTGTTCTTTCTGCAATGTGGTCAAGATATTCCTTACCTCTGAAACGAGCTATCTCATTTCCCTTAGTATCAACGAAAACCTCTTCTTTTGGATCATAATAAGTTATCTTACCATTCTCATCAACACCGCCAAGATAATTTACAACCACCTTATAAGCATCTGAGAGAACTAAATCTACATATGCCTTGTTCTGAAGAACGACCTTATCAAATACATCAAGAGTAAGTTTACCAAGCTCTATCAGGTCATCTGCTATAGCAAGAATTTCTTTTCTCTGCTCCTCTGTTATAGCCTTTGACCAACCACCGGGAACTGCTGCCACAGGATGTATTGGTCTACCACCGAGCATTTCAAATATCTTTACAGCACCTGCTCTTTTCTTCAAAACAAGCTTTCCAACATCAGCACCTACCTTCATAATTAAGCCAACAAGATTTCTCTCCGCCGGTGGTGCTGTGGGTCCGCATACAAAATCAGGAAAACCAAGCGCATAAAGGATTGCAGTATGGTCTTCAACCATATGGGCATTAAAAAATATGTCTCTAAGTTTTTTTGCTGTTGGAGTTGGTTCAACTCCAAAAACACCATCGCTTGCCTTCATTGAGGCTGTAAAATGAACACCTCTACAAACACCACAAATTGTTGATACTGTTCTTGGAACTTCCTCTATGGGCATTCCCCTGAGGAATCTTTCGTATCCCATGAACTCTACAGTTTGAAGATATGCGTTTTCAACATTTCCTTGTTCATCAAGGAAGATTGTAATTTTTCCGTGGCCCTCAAGCCTTGTCATCGGATTAATTTCTATTTTCTTCATTCCCTTTCCCCCCTTCTGGGTTATTTTTCTTATTATATCTTTCAAACTCATTTTATCTCTTTAATTTTTTGCCCAAGAAAGAACTTGGCAATGTGTATCTATAAAAGAGATGAACAGGATCAGGTATCTTATCAACAAGTTCTTCATTTTCAAGCATGCTTGCAATAGCACTAACTGCTCTTAAACCATAATCTTTAACTCCTGGTATTGGACCTCCACAACCTCTGCAAGGAATGTCTACAGATGGACATTTTGAGCCGCAGTCACCCTGAGTTACTGGACCGAGACATAAATATCCCTGCTCCAGCAAACAGGTATTGGGATCGGGATTTCCTTCATATATTCTCTTAACTGTATTTGCAAGTTTTTTGGGTTTACCTTGCAAAACAGGATTTTTATCACATACTTCACATACAGCCTTACCCATTGTAATCCAAGAACCAGCAGGTGGAAGTTGCCCTGTTAAAATTGCATTCACTGCCTTTGCGACATGTGTATGATGAGGTGGGCATCCTCCAACATAAAAGTCAACAGGAACAACATCGTCAAGCTTCCTTGCATCCATAAGTGCAGGAAGTGTTAAATCATATTTACCATTGTCAACATAGCTTACCTGTGGAAGAACTTTGTCAGGATTATCAGTGCTAAATGTATTAATATATGCTGTATCAAGAAGTTGCTCGGTTGTATGTAAATTAACAAGTCCTTTGATTCCGCCACAAGCTGCACATATACCAAAGGCTATAAGAACTTTACATTTATCTCTTAGAACCTTTGCAATGTGTTCATGTTCTGAGTTTCTCACATTACCACTGAAAAGTCCGACATCTATTGAACCAGAGGGCATTGCCTCAAGGTCTTTATATTTTGCATCAGCCACTGTTGGTGCCCAGAAGACAATATCTAATACTGTAGCTACATCAACCAATGCTTCTGATAGATCCACAATTGACATATCACATCCACCGCAACCACCAGCTAAATAAAATGCAAGTTTAGGTTTGCTCATTGTGCCCCTCCTTTCAAAGGATTTGGTCCGAGTTCTCTTATTTTTGCATCAAATTCAGTCATAGCCTCGGAAAATCTCTTTCCCTCACTTCCTGATATCCATTCAAGCTGAATTCTATCTGGTTCAACACCGAGGTCTGTTGCTAATCTCTTGAAAAGTTTAAATCTTCTGATTGCTTTGTAGTTGCCCTCTTTATAATGGCAATCACCAAAGTGGCATCCGCCAATAAATACACCATCTGCCCCTCTTCTGAGGGCTTCAGCAATAAACTCGGGTTCAACCCGTCCACTACATGGTACTCTTATAATATGAATTGTAGGAGGATAAGAATACCTTAAACTACCTGCCAAATCAGCCCCCTGATAGGTACACCATTGACAGGCAATAACAATAATTCTTGGCTCCCATGCCATTTCTAATTACCTCCTTTTATTTTTGTTATTACTCCATTCAAAGGAATTGATGCCATTGCAGTAGCTTTTTCAACATCTGCACCCATTGCAATTGCAAGAAGTTGAACAATGTGAAGAGCAGGTATTGTGTAATTAATCTTTTTCTGCTCTGCGAGCAAAGCTTGTCCTGCATCAAACTGAAGTAAACAGGAACTACAACCTGTAACACATACATCAGGATTCAGCTCTTCTTTAATTACATCAAGCTTTTTCTTAAATAAAGCAAGAGATTTTTCAGGTGCATTTGACCTTAAAGCTCCCATTCCACAACAGTCTGTCAAGGTGCTGTAATGGGGAGCTGAACCACCAGCTGCCTCAACAATTTCCTCTAGTTTTTTAGGGAAAAATACATTCTCTTCATTGTGATGAAAGGCTCTACTGGGCCAAAGATTGTGGCATCCTGTCTGCAAAGCCACAACTAATCCATTAAGAGGATATTTTATTTTTGATTTGAGAGCATCAAGTCCTATCTCGTCATGAAGGTAATTTATAAAATTCCAGTGGGTTGCTTTTCCTTCGTATTTCTTCCCGACTTTTCCAAGTATTTCGTTTACCTTCTGCTTAATCTCTGGATGTTTTTCCATGTAATACTTAGCTTCATTTATTGAACCATAACATGAACCGCATCCTGTAATAGTATCAACGCCTTTTTCTTCTGCAATTGCTAAATTCCATGCAGAAGCTGCTGCCCATCCTACAATATCAAGGGATGGCATGGTTCCATATGCAGGACAGCATGTGGCACCTTCAAGCTCTACAACTTCAACTCCCAATTCATTCAGCATATATCTTGCTGAATACTCTACATCTGGTCTGTTAAAAGGTATATTACATCCAAGAAAAAATCCTATTTTCTTCATTTCTGTCCTCCTAATCAAGCGGGAATGGTGCTATTTCTTCAAGGACGGTCTGTTTTAAGACCTCCCTGTATTTCTTTAATAATTCCTCATTGCTTAACGCTGTTGGTGGTTTTTCAGGAAGTCCTGCTTTCTTTCTTCTCTCCTCAAATCCCTTTGGAAATACCGCATGTCCAAATCTATAAAGATTTCTCAAACCCTCATATGTATTTGCAGGACATGATTCAACCCTCATGGCAGCCCTTCTTACTGCCTGAATAACTTCATAGGGAACTACATCCATTGGGCAAACTTCTACACATCTATTACAGGACTGACATCCCCAAACTGAAGAGTCCTCAAGTAGAATATCTCTTAAACCCAAGTTTGCTGCATGGATTATTCTTTTAATGAAAAACTCTAAACCAGATAAAGCCATTGGACATGTTGAAGCACACTTTCCACACTGAATACACTCTTTAAGTTCTTCTGCACCTAATTCTTTTAATTCTTTTACAAAACTCTCATCACCTTGTGTTAGGTCAATTACATTTACGGTGACCTCTTCCATTTTTTCCTCCTTATTTTATTTTAAGCCTCTGTTAATGCTTCAATTTGTGCCATAACCTGCTCTGTTGTAAAGCCATGGAATGTAATTGCACGAGATGGGCAAGCAGTTGCGCATACTCCGCAACCAGCACAAAGAGCTGGCTCAATATATGCCTTTTCTTTGCCTTTGTATTCCTCAAGTCTGATTGCACCATATGGACAAAGTGGTACACATACTCCACAGGAACTGCATTTTTCTCTGTCAACCTCTGATATAATTGCCTCAAATTTGATTTTTCCGGGAATGACTAATGCAGCTGCTGCAGATGCTGCTGCACGGGATTGGGCAATTGATTCAGGAATATCCTTTGGTCCCTGAACACATCCTGCTAAAAATACTCCCTTGGCTGCAGTTTCAACAGGATAAAGTTTTGTATGAACCTCTCTTAAGAAACCTTCTCTTCCACATGTAGCAGCAAATAGTCTTCCGAGTTCCTCAGTTCCTGCAGGTGGCTCAATAGCTGTTGCCAAAACAACCATGTCAGCCTCAAGCTCTACAGGCGAGCAAAGGTCAACATCAAATCCTCTAACCCTAAGCTTTCCATTAGGCTTGACATCAACTGCTGATACTCTTCCACCTCTTATTATCTTTGCACCAAGCTCTCTTGTATAAACATAGAACTCTTCAAAATCCTTACCAGCAGTCCTTACGTCAATGAAGAATAGATAGAGCTTTATGTCAGGATATTTCTCTTTGAGAATTCTTGCGTGCTTAAGCATATACATACAGCAGACTTTGGAACAATATGTATGATATCTTTCATCTCTGCTACCAACGCAAGAGATAAATGCAATAGTTTTTGGTTTTGTTCCATCTGATGGTCTCTTCAACTCACCCTCAGTTGGTCCTGTTGCTGAAAGAATTCTCTCAAATTCCATTGCAGTAACAACATCAGGTGAATGAGGGGAGTATTCCTTGAAGTGAGTTTTTTCCATAACCTTGTATCCTGTGGCTATAATAACAGCACCAACCTTTAAGTTAATGTATTCATCTTTATCGTCAAATTTTATTGCACCTGCTGGACATCCTTGAATTCCCTTTGGTGGAATACCTTTTTCACAAATTTGACATGCAGGTTTTCCACTCTTTTCCATTGATTTGAAATATAAACAATTTGGTCTGTCAATTACTGCTTTCTTTGGAACTGCTTGCGGAAACTCAATGTATGCTGCCCTTCTCTGATCCATTTTATAGTTATATTCATTCGGAACTCTTGAAGGGCAAATCTGAGTACATACTCCACATCCTGTACATTTATCCCAATCAATATATCTTGCCTTTCTCTTGACTGTAATATCAAAATTACCTACATATCCTTTTACTGCATCAACTTCGCAGTATGTCATAAGTTCTATGTTAGGATGCTGGGCAACCTCAACCATTTTAGGGGTAAGAATACATGCTGAACAATCCATTGTTGGGAAGGTTTTATCAAGCTTAATCATCATTCCGCCAATTGATGGCTGTCTCTCAACAAGATATACTTTTAATCCCATGTTTGCCAAATCTAATGCTGCAAACATTCCCGCCACACCACCACCAATGACCATTACGGACTTTTCCATTTCTCCATAACGGTCCTCAAGGGGCTCTGCGTATCTTACTTTTGCAACGGCACTTCTTATTAATCTTTTTGCTTTTTCTGTAGCACCTGTTTTGTCATGCCAGTGAGCCCAGCTGTCTTGGTCTCTTATATTTGCCATCTCAAGAAAATAACGGTTTAGCCCAGCTGCCTCAACAGCATCTCTAAAAATTGGTTCATGTGTTCTTGGTGTACATGCTGCAACAACTACTCTGTCAACTACGCCATTTTTAATATCCTGCTTAATGATATCCTGTCCTGGATCAGAACACATAAAGAGATAGTTTCTGACAACTACCACATCTGGAAGGGTTGCGGCATACTTGGCTACTTCGTCAATGTTCACAGCCCCCGCAATGTTCTCACCACAATGGCATACATACACCCCTATCTTTGCCATTTTAAAACCTCCTTTTGGATATAGTTATATTTTAATGTGCTATATCTTTTTAGCATTTTTTGCAAAATTTGTCAAGAGCTATCTTAGTTTAAATAAAAAAATCTATTAAATCAAACAGTTACAGAATAATTTCAAATTGTCCAATTCTCAAGCGTTATTAGGGAGCTCTGTCCCGAGGTAATCTTGTTCTTTTTAGATTGCTTTGCATTCCTTCGGTGGCTGTGTCATAACCCCTTTTGGTCAGATTTTTCTCCTCAAGGCTTTTCAAAACACATTGAAAATTCTACAAAATTTTTGCACAAAGCAGACTGATTTAAGAGAATTGGGAGATTGCGACACAGCCTTCTTCGGACTTCTCGCAATGCCCCCTTTTACCGTCATCACGAGGCTTGCGAGGCAAGCCGAAGTGATCTCTCTTTTTTATTTGGAATAGAAAAACGAGATTGCTTCGCTACGCTCGGAGTCGCAATGACAGGGAGAGGAAACCTCTTGCAATGAGATAAAGGTGTTCACCATGCACCATCCACCAATCACTTATCACCAACCACCATCCACGAATCACCAATTAGAGACTGCTTCGCCACATCGAGGGGCTCGCAGTGACGAGTGTCTATTGCTATTTTCGGTGTGTTAAAAATAAGGTTAAATTTTGAATTTGTGTGTTAAAATACTCTGTTATGTCAATTTTAAACAAGGCAGTTTTATATCTGCGGATGATAAAGATTGAACACAGTGTTTTTGCGCTTCCCTTCGGGCTTGCAGGAGCATTTCTGGCTGCAAATGGTTTTCCTGAATTGGAAAAAATTTTCTGGATAGTTATTGCGATAGTTACTGCAAGGGCAGCTGCTTTTGGTTTTAATAGAATAATTGACAGAGAAATAGATGCTAAAAACCCAAGAACCGCAAACAGGGAAATACCCTCTGGAAAAATAAAACTCTGGGAAGCTGTTTTGTTTACAGTTATATGCCTTGCAATATTTGTTTATTCTGCTTGGGCACTTAATCCATTATGTTTTAAGCTATCTCCTTTAGCAATACTTATTCTGTTCATATATTCTTACACAAAAAGATTTACACTGCTTTGCCATTTTGTATTAGGCATAGCCCTTTCACTTGCTCCTCTTGGAGCTTGGATTGCAATAAGAGGCAGTTTTGACTGGGAAATCGTTCCGATGGTTTTAACTGTTGTATTCTGGCTTGCTGGATTTGACACTCTCTATGCCTTATGGGATGTTGAATTTGATAGAAAATTTGGAATTTACTCAATCCCCAGCAGGCTTGGAATAAGAAACGCAATTTATTTATCACGGATCTTTCATTTTATTGCATGGAGTCTTCTGATAGTCACAGGAATTATATTCAATCTTAATGTCTTTTACTGGATTGGTATGGCTATTGTGGCAATCTTGTTTATCAGAGAACATTCACTTGTAAAGCCTGATGACATTTCCAAGCTTGATATAGCATTTTTTAATATGAATGGATACATAAGTATCACTGTATTTGTTTTCACTGCCTTGTCTTTACTTATCAAAACAATCTAATCCTGCATCAGTTCATAAACAAGCACATCAAGCACACAGGGCTTTGCTTGCCTTAAGGAAAGATTTGCCTTGTAAAGCAGGCTGTAGAGTTTTAAGTCTGCTTTGGCTCTATAAGTGAAATGCCAGTTCAAAGCACCCAAAATCATGTCCGACTCTGTATTTTGCAAGCTCTGAAGTATTTTAAATGCTTTGCCTTTGTCTTTGCTTTGAATCGCATCAATCAGGTCAAAGGAGCTGTATTCTGCATTTTCTGCGAGTATCTCTTTTATATCTGAAATTCCTATTTCTGACTGGTTGACAAGCAGTGATATTTTCTCTACCTCCGAAGAAATCAATCCCGGCTGACCTGCTGTAAGGTCAATTAAGTAATCAATTGCATCCCTTCTGAGTTTTAATCCACTTTTTGAAGCCTTGTAAATAATCCATTCATGAAGGTCTCTTTCCTGAATATCAAGAGGAAAAATGCCAAAACGGAAGTGTCCTTTAAGAAAATTGATATCCTCTGCGAGCTCCTTTGCCTCAGCATTGCATAAAAAAAACACAGTTATATGGGAAGCTTTTTTTTCAACAATTTTTTTTAGCCATTCTATTCTTTTGTCTTTCTTTCTAATTTTCTCAAAATTGTAAATAAGCAAAATCCTTCTTTCTGCAAATAATGAGGTAGCAGATGTAAGAGTTGCAATGTCTATTTCTTCCAAAGACTCATAGGTTTCAATGGAAATCGGAGGAAAATGAGCACGAATAAGCTTTACAGCCTCTGACAAAAGAAATCCATCATTGGAATAACAGAAATAAAGCTGACTTGTAAGTCCCTTTTTTACATCGTCCTCAAGTCTCTGTATTGCAAGCATGATTTATTGTATCATATAAATATGTCAGCTATTAAGGAAAAAATAGAAACTGCTCAAAAATGGGCTGAAAAAATCAAATTGTCTCAAGAATTTGAAACTCTTCTTGCTGAGCTAAAAAATTACATATTAGAAGCAGACATTGAAAGACAACGCACAGGGATGTCCGCAATATGTGCTAAATGTGGAAAAGAGAGCAAATCTTGCTGCGGAAGTGGAATAGAGTTAAAATATTCACCCCAACTTTTGTTGATAAATATCTTGTTTGGCGTGAAAATGCCTTCAAAACATGAGTTTCCTGACAGATGTTACTTTATTAAATCTGATGGTTGCTGTCTGTTTGCGAGGGATGTATTCTGTATAAACTTTATCTGTGATAAAATCAAGGGGAAAATCTCACCCAAGCAGTTGAAAAAACTAAGAGAGATAGAAGGCAAGCAACTACACATTCAATTTATCCTTGAGGAGAAACTGAAAAGAGATATTCCAAGCATAAATAAGACATGATAAGATATAGATTATCTAAATTGTGCGATCTTAATCGTTATTGCGGGAAGACCGAAAAATAGAGATAGACACTCGTCACTGCGAGCCCCCTGTTGCGAGCGATAGTGTGGCAATCTGGGGCGAAGCAGTCTCTAACAAGGCTTTATTGAAAAATAAAGTAGAGATTGCTTCGCATCCTTCGGATGCTCGCAATGACAGCAAAAAATACTTAATTTTCAAATGGTTATACCAATTATTGGATTTCTATCGCTATTTTTGGGGAAGATGTCTTGATGTAAATTTACTTTTTGATATTAATTTGGACACTTCGTGCCCTTGCAATGAGGGAAAAACGCTCGCAATTAAGAAAAAGGAGGATTTTTAATTTTCTATCGCCATTATAGGAACTGAAAAAGTCCTATAAAAAATCGCTCAAATTAGATAATAAAAAATCTAAGCTATGAGTATGGCAGAAGTAAAATGTTATGTGGCAAATATTATTTTTGCTTGGTGTAGAGTTGCATTACATCATCTCTTGTGACAACAGCATCAAGCTCTTCAGGAAATCCGCATTCTTTAAGGAATTTTAGTATGTTTTCTTTGCCTCCCTCTTGTCTGTCAACAAGGACTACTACTTTTCTGACAAAAATTCCAGCCTCTTTGAGTCTCGTTATAGCCTGAATAGTTGAAGAGCCTGTTGTTATCACATCGTCTATAACAACAACATAATCGCCTGCTTGAATGTTTCCTTCAATCCACTGCATTGTCCCGTGTTCTTTAGCTTTTTTCCTTACGACAAAAGCCTCAATCGGTTTGTTTTTAAGATATGATGTATATGCAACTGAATAAGCAATTGGGTCTGCACCAAGTGTTAATCCACCAATGCCTTTTATATCAAGATTTGCAATCATGTCATAGATTATGTTTCCGATTAAGTACATGCCTTCAGGAGAAAGTGTTACTGCTTTACAATTAAAGTAATAATTGCTTACTCCACCTGATGTGAGGCGAAATATAGGAGTTTCACTGTATTTGAAAGCTTTCTCATAAATCAGTTGTATTAGTCTGTCTTTCATGCTTACCCCTTTTTGTATATATGAATGTAAATCTCTGTAGTAGGCGGCTCGCAGTTATTTTTGTATTTTCACTAACCACGAGTCACCAATTATGAATTTAATATCCTCTTTCCTGTTTTTCAGATTCGCAAACTTCCTTTACAGTGTCTTTGATAACCTTACCGTTTTCCCAGACTTTTTCTGATACTTTTCTGCATTTTGTATAAGGGTCTTTGTAATAATAATCGCTTGTCGGCTCGGCTCTGTAAACTCCTCTGCCATCTTCAGTCCTATACTCAACAGGTCTACCAGTTTGATAGGCTTCTCTTGAGCCTCTTATTGAAATATCAGCTATTGTTGCACCCAAAACAGCACCCAGTCCTGCTCCGATTACTCCACCACGCCAGCGATTTTTGGAATCTAACAAAGCTCCTGCTATTCCACCAACCAATGCTCCTGCACCTGCGCCTTCATAGTGTTGCTGCTGTAGTTGTCCGCATGCTGTTGTAAGCAACATTACTAATGCTAATAATAAAGCTACTCCTTTCATTCTCACGCCTCCTTTTTTATTTTATTCTACCATAAAATTTTCAAAAACAACTCTATTTCTTCCTGCTTGTTTTGCTTTATAAAGAGCTATATCTGCTTTGTTTATCAAGAAATCAGCTGTTATTTCCTCTTGATCATCCTTTAAATAGGTCGTCAAACCTATGCTAACTGTGATTTTTATATGTTCACCTTTAATTGAATGAAACTTACTTTCTTCAATCAATTGACGCAATCCTTCACAAATATCCATTGCCTCTTGCCTATCTGTAGAGGGCATAACAAGGCAAAACTCCTCGCCTCCATATCTACCAAATGTTACTTTATTGGGCAAATACTGCAGGCAATAATGCGATATCTCCATAAGAATTCTGTCACCTGTTAAATGTCCGTAAGTATCATTGATTTTTTTAAAGTGGTCAATATCTAGAAGAGCGAGTGAAAGGGGCTCATTATATAAATTGCACCATCTGATTTCCTCATACAATCTTTCCATTAAAAAGCTTCTATTATAAACACCTGTTAAAGGATCTCGTGAAAGAAGTTTGTCAAACTCTTTCTTTAATTCAACTGTTTGCTTTGCTTTTTTAATCTTCCAAATAATTTCATACTTATCAAAGGAATCAAGAACATAATCATACACCTCAGCATCGCACAATTTTTTAATCATTGAGGGACTTCTTTTTTTAATCAATACAATTAAAGGAATTTCTCGGATAGACGGAGCAAAAGAAATATTTTCAACTAATTTTTGCCAGTTTTTCAGATTTACAATGTCAAGAAGAATAATGTCGGGATTTGTTTTATAAAGCAAATCTACAAATGAGTTATCTATAGGGCTGGTTTTGACCTCTGTAAATTCCTCGGATAAAAATTTTTCAATTAACTTAGCTAAATCATTTCTATTGGTTCCAAGCAGAATGCACATTTTTATCTTTTGGTGCAAAAAGGCTCATAAGAGCCTTTTTGGGTGTGGAGGAAGATGTAACAGCTCTTCCTACCACTATAAAATCCGCACCCATTGCAATAGCCTCATCTGCTGTGACCGTTCTTTTCTGGTCATCCTTAGAGTGATTATGCGGCCTTATACCGGGAGTTATTACTAAAAAATCTTTCCCGCAAATTTCTTTTATAAATTTTACTTCTTGGGCAGATGCCACAACTCCGTCCAGATTGCAATCCTTTGCAAGAAAGGAAAGTCTTTTTACGATCTGTGGAATACTGACATTAATGCCTAATTCGTTCAAATCATCTTCGTTTAAACTTGTGAGAATGGTTACTCCAATAATTTTTGTTTTATTGGTCTCTTTTTTAAGCGTCGTTACTGCCTCAAGCATTTTTTTTCCGCCAATGGTGTGGATAGTGAGTAAATCAACATCATATTTTAAACAAACTTTTGCAGCTTTTTGGACAGTATTAGGAATGTCGTGAAGCTTAAGGTCAAGAAATACTTTTTTGTCAAGGCTTTTAAGCTTTTTTATAATTGAAGGACCTGAGCTACAGAATAGCTCAAGTCCTACTTTGTAAAAGTTTACTAATTCACCGAGATCATCAACAATTTTCAATGCATCAGCTTCATTTGAAAAATCTAAGGCTATTATAACTTTGTCAAAGCTCATATCTTTGGTAAAACTATTCCTTGCTGTGCCTGATATTTACCTTTTCTGTCCGCATAAGAGACCTCGCACTCTTCCTCAGCCTTGATAAATACCAACTGAGCAATACCTTCGTTTGAATAAATCTTTGCAGGAAGCGGAGTTGTATTTGATATCTCAATCGTCACATAGCCCTCCCACTGTGGCTCAAGCGGTGTCACATTTACAATAATTCCACATCTTGCATAGGTTGATTTTCCAATACATAGTACAAGAACATCTCTTGGGATACGGAAATACTCAACTGAACGGGCAAGGGCAAAGGAATTAGGTGGAATTATGCAGTATTCTCCCTTGAATTCAACAAAGCTTTTTGGGTCAAAATTTTTTGGATCAACTATTGTATTGTTAATGTTAGTAAAAATTCTAAATTCATCTGCAACCCGCATGTCATATCCATAGGAGCTTACTCCATACGATATTACTCCTTCTCTTACAAGCCCCTCTTCAAAGGGCTCAATCATGCCTTTTTTAGCCATCTCCTTAATCCAACGGTCATTCCTAACCATACCTCTCACTCCTTTTCATCAAGTATATTTCTTACTTTTATAAGAATTTCCTCTGGTGAAAGAGTTTTTTCAACAGAGACAATGTCCTTTAAATTAACTGGATATCCACTCATTATTATTGTTTTTGCATCTGGTTTAATGTATTTTATTCTCTTTCTTACTTCTATTCCTGGAATTCCCGGCATTACAAGGTCAATGAGACAAAGGTCAATTCTATCCTTATTTTTTTCAAATATCTCAAGAGCCTGCTGACCATTTTCAGCTTCAATTACATTGTATCCATAATCTTTCAAAAATGAAGAAACGTACTGCCTTGTTTGACTGTCATCATCAACAACAAGTATTGTTTCATTTCCTTTAAACGCTGAAATGTCCAATCTTGAGAAGTCAACTTTTTCTTTAATAGGCAAATATATTTTAAAAGTTGTTCCTTTGCCCAATTCGCTGTAAACATGGATATGACCATTGTATTGTTTTACTAAGCTAAAAACAGTTGATAGTCCAAGTCCTGTTCCTTTTCCCTTTGGTTTTGTTGTAAAAAATGGTTCAAAAATTCTTTGTTTTGTTTCCTCATCCATTCCTACTCCCGTATCGCTTATGCACAAAGCAATGTAATTGCCAGGTTTTACAAGAGGATGGGTAGAGTAATACTCCATATCCAGAGATAATTCTTTAAGTCCTATGCTAAGATGTCCTCCATTTGGCATAACATCTCTTGCATTTGTAACAAGATTCATCAGAATTATTTCCAGATGTGTTGGGTTTATTTCATAAAAAATTTCTTCTTCAGGAATTTTAATTTGAAGTGTAATGTCTCTTCCAATTATCGGCTTTACAAACTCTGAAAAATCTGTGAGATACTTATTTAAGTTGATCTTTTGAATGCCTTCAACCTCTTCCTTTCTGCTAAAAGCAAGAAGCTGTTGAGACATATTTCTCGCTTTTTCAGCAGATTCAATTATTTTTTGCGTGAAGTTTTTAAGGGTTTCATCTTCAATTTTATTGTATAGTATTTGTGCAAATCCTAAAATTGGTGTGAGAATATTTTTAAATTCATGGGCAATTCTTCCTGAAAGCATTCCAAGTGATTCCATTTTTTGGGCATGAATAAGTTGTTCCTGTATCTTCTTTGTTTCAGTAATATCTACTATTGAAGCAACTGATTTCTTTGTATATGGAATCATTCCTACTGTTAAAAGAATGCGCTTAATATTTCCTTTTCTGTCTTTCAGTTTGCTTTCATACTGTCTTGGAGCAAGGGAAGGAGAAATTCGTCTTAATTTATGATATGTTTTCATTGTCTCAAGCATATCCTCTGCAAAAAACTCTGTCCACTTCATCTTCCCTTCAATTTCTTCTTTTGAATAACCAGTCAGTGCTTCAAATTCAGCGTTTGTATACTCAATTGTCATGTCTTCTTCAACAACAATTATTGCTGTACCGATATTAGAGAGAATAGCATTTTGCTGTTCATAAAGTTGCACAATTTCTTTGTGTTGTTCTTTTATTTTTTCAATATATTCTACAAATCTATCTCTTGTTTTGTTTATCAAGCTTCCGAGCATTTTTACAATTTTAATTGAAGAGTCCTCTGAGGCTGTAGCAGAAAAATCACCTTCTTGAAGCTTGAGAAGAACATCAAAGTATTCGCACAATGATAATGCCATCTCATGATTAAGATTAATTAAATCTTCTATGTCTGTAGAGAGATTATTAATAGCATCAATAAGACATTGGATCTCATATACCTCTACTTTTAATTCAATTTTTTCTGATGTATCACCTTGAGCTATTTTTTCAAGAGTAGCACAGCAAAGATTTAAAATTTCGCGGATTTTTTGACCACCTTCACAAGATTTATTTAAACACGCAAGAAAATCACCGTAAGGACAAGGATTCTTCTCCATAGTCATATCTTTATTGTCACCTTCAAAGTATTTCCTTGTTTTTCTATGTTAAGGATAGTTTTTGAAAGCTTGTTGCACCAAACTTTTATGTCTTTTTCAAAGGTGGGACAATCTGCAATTACTTCAATTATTTCGCCTTTTTTAAAATTGGGATACTGGGCACTAAGCTTCAAAATAGGATGAGGGCACTTTAGTCCTCTGTAGTCAAAGATCTTGTCTGCCAACTTTTTTCCTGCGCCTCCATGTCTTTAAATATTTTTTCAAAAATCTTTAAAGCTTCTTGTGCTTCAGCAGGTTCCATTCTGTTTATTGCAAATCCAGCATGAACAAGCACATAATCACCAATTTTTGGCTCCTCAGGCAAAAGCATAAGGCTTATCTGCTTTCTTAACCCCATAACATCAACAGTAGCCATAGAGCCATCAATATCTATTATTTTTGATGGGACTGCAAGGCACATTTAATCCCCCACCTTTCAAGAATTTTTAAGACTTCTTCAATTAATAAATTTAGTCTACCAGCTATTGTAGGTGTTAGGTCAAGTCCAAGGTCTATGCTTTCTGGTTGAATGCCTACAAGTATTAATTCTTCAGGCATTATGCCCATAAATCTTGCCACCTCTAATAAATCCTGCACACCAACATGATGAACAGAAAGCTTTGTTTTAAGATAAGGCGGAATTTCTTCTCCCTTTAAAATTTTTATAAAGCCTGGATTTTCTTGAAAATCAACCACATCAATTAGCAAGATTTTTTTGTATTTTTCAATATATGGCAAAAGGTCAAGTCCAAGAGTTCCGCCATCTATTATTTCAATCTCAGGCTGAAATGTATAATTATTCCTCAAAATTTCAGCCACCTTCGGACCAACTCCTTCATCTTGCATTAAAATGTTACCAACACCAATCACACAAACTTTCATCATTTTCTCCAATTAAAAAGCCCTCCACAAGGGAGGGCTCATTTTTTATTTAGTCTATTTCAACTCTAAACTACTCCTCTTTAATCTCAATCATGTGCATACCGCATGCCATACATGGGTCAAAGGAGTGAATTGTTCTTAAAAGTTCAAGAGGCTGTTTTGAATCTGCAACTGGTGTATTGACAAGTGCTTCCTCAACAGGACCTCTTACGCCTTTATGGTCTCTTGGAGAGAGATTCCATGTTGATGGGACAACCATCTGATAGTTGGCAATCTTTTTATCTTTAATGACAATATAATGAGAAAGCGCACCACGAGGAGCATCATGCCAGCCCATTCCTTTTGCTTCTTTGGGCCATGTCTTTGGATCCCATTTCTCTGTGTTAGCAATCTTATAGTCACCATTTTTCATATTGGCTGCGAGCTCAGCTATAAAGGATTTTGTTTTATAGGCAGTCACTAAAGCAATTATTCCCCTTGCAGCAGTTCTTCCAAGTGTTGAGAACAAAGCTTCAGGACCAACTCCGAGCTTTTTCAATACCATATTTACTGCTTCTTTAACCTCAGTATGCCCTGAAGCATAGGCAACGAGAACTCTTGCAAGAGGACCTACTTCCATTGGAAGCTCTTCATATCTTGGTGCTTTACCCCAGCTGTATTTACCATCTACATTAAGATACTTATATGGTGGCTTTGGTCCTGTATAATTTGGAGTTGTCTCACCATCCCAAGGATGAAGACCTACCTTATCTCCCTTTGAATAGGTATAATATGAACGAGTGATGTATTCCATTATCTTTTTGTGGTTAACAGGATAAATCTCTTTAAGATTCTTGTTCTTTATAATTCCTGCTGGAAGCCACAGTTTTCCATTGGCTTCAGGATATTCACCGCAGGCAAGGAAGTTAGAGTTTCCACCATAATTTGCCCAGTCTTTATAGAATGATGCAATTGCAAGAAGGTCTGGGATGTAAACTTTTTCAACAAATTCAATAGCCATATCAGCGTATTTATTAAGTGCTGCAATTGTTCCAGCATTAATTGCATTCTGGCTGTCTGGGTCTATGGGGATTGCCATTCCACCAACAAGGAATGTTTGTGGATGTGGGTTCTTTGCACCAAGCATTGCCATCATTTTAATTACTTCTTTCTGCCAGTCAAGGGCTTCAAGATAATGGGCAACTGCGAGCAAGTTAGCTTCGGGTGGAAGCTTCATTGCTGGATGTCCCCAATAACCATTGCTGAATATTCCAAGCTGACCTCTTTCTACAAAGGCTTTAAGTTTATCCTGCACAGCCTTGAAATAGGTAGCAGAGTTGTTGTGCCATGAGGATATTCTCTTTGCAAGCTCTGATGTCTTTGCTGGGTCTGCTTTTAAAGCAGATACAACATCAACCCAGTCAAGAGCATGAAGATGATAAAAATGAATTACATGGTCTTGCACACACTGGTTTGCCATAATAAGATTTCTAATAAGATCAGCATTTCTTGGAACTTTTATCTGCAAAGCATCTTCAACAGCTCTTATTGATGCAATCGCGTGGACAGTGGTACAAACACCGCAAAGTCTTTGCACAAATACCCATGCTTCTCTTGGGTCTCTTCCCTGCATTATTACTTCTATTCCACGCCACATTGTACATGAGGAATAGGCATCCTTTACCTTTCCATTGGACACTGTGGCTTCAACTCTTAGATGACCTTCAATTCTTGTTACTGGATCTATTACTAAGCGTGCCATACATGCCCCCCTTATTTATTTTTTTCTTCTTTTTTTGTTAAACCAGCTACTGCCATAGCACCAAGTCCAATCTTGGTTGCCTTTACAAAGAAGGTATCTTTATTTTCAACGCCAGCATAAAATGGTGAATTAGCATCCCAGAATTTCGGCTCTGAACAAGCAACACATGGATGACCTGCCATTACGGGCCAACTTGTTCCGTCATTCCATCTTATGGTTGGACAGTTATGATATGTAAATGGACCTTTACATCCTAATTCATACAAACACCAACCAAGTCTGTGTCCCTTGTCACCCCAACTTTTTGCAAACTCACCTGTATCAAAGTATCCTCTTCTTTCACAGTTATCGTGAATGAGAATTCCATAGGCAAACAAGGGTCTTCCAAATCTGTCTGTCTTTGGAAGCTTGCCAAAGGTGAGATAGTAAACTACAGTGGCTGTAAAGTTTTCAACATTAAACGGACATCCTGGAAGATTAATTACTGGTTTATCTTTAATAATATCCTTTACTCCAACAGCTCCTGTTGGATTTGGTTTTGCTGCAGGAATTCCACCATATGCAGCACATGTTCCTACTGCGATAATTGCAGCACAGTCCTTTGCAGCTTCTTTGAGAATATCTATTGCTGGTCTTCCACCAATGCAACAATAGAGACCTCCATCCTTTGTTGGAATAGAACCTTCAACAACTAAAAGATATTTTCCCTTATATTTGTGAATTGCATCATGGTAAGATTTTTCTGCCTGATGACCTGCTGCAGCCATAATGGTCTCATGATATTCAAGGGATACTACATCAAGAACAAGCTGTCCGATTGTTGGTTTTGTTGCCCTCAATGCACTTTCGCTGCAGCCTGTGCAGTCTTGAAAGTGCAGCCAGACAACGACAGGTTTTTCTTTTTTCTCCATTGCCTCAGCAATCTGTGGAACATATGAGGATGAAAGACCTAAAACTGCGGCGGTAGTAGCACAGAACTTCAAAAAGTCTCTTCTTGAGACCCCACGCCTTACTAATCCTTCATGGATTGTTTCTCTTTCCATACAGCCCCCCTGCAAAAATTTTTTCTCTATTCTACAAAAATTTTTATAATTTGTCAACCTCCCGCATTAGACCCTAAAATAGCGATAGACACTCGTCACTGCGAGCCCCTCGATGGGGCGAAGCAGTCTCTAATAAGGCTTTATTGAAAAAAAAGTAGAGATTGCTTCGCATCCTTCGGATGCTCGTAATGACAGCAAAAAATACTTAATTTTCAAATGTTTATACCAATTATTGGATTTCTATCGCTATTTTTCGCATTAGATAATAACAAATGTCCGTGAAATATAGAGGGATAGATAAAAATAAAATGCCCGTAAAATGCTAAAATATCTCCTGAGTCAAAACAATTAAAATCAGGAGGGCAAAACATGATACAGGAGTTTGATATGCAATTAATGACAAGGTTGATAAAAAACTACATAACCGCTTCAAATATATAAAAACTTTATTAGCCTTTTATTGTGAGAGAAAAAATTCATGGTGATTTCTGAGATTTCTTCGTGGAATAAGCATGTAGCGAGCAGAAGGCATGGCGACCAGTCGCAATTACAATTAAAAATCGCTCAATTTAAATTCTAATAATCCTACTTAACTCTTCAATCCTATTTTTCGCAAAATTCTTACGAGTTTAGATTTATCTTCATTTATAAACTCAAGAAATTTTTCACGATTTAAAACAAGCAAGCCTTTGTCTTCTATTATGGTCTCAGGAGGAAGATAGAATATGTAGTCATCTCTGTCCCTTTTTTCCATATCAAGTTTAACAACGATTTTGTTTTCCCTTGCAAGTTCTTCAAATATTTCTTTTTTTCGTATGTAAAGCATTCGCCATATGTTTTTGCCCCTTGAATAATAGTCCCTCAGTGGTTCGGAATTAAACCAGAATGGAGTAGACATGTCAAGCTCTTTAAAGTATTCTTTGAAAACTTCTCTTCCAACCCAAAGAAAATCACCCTGAAGCTGAGCTTCGCTTTCATTTAATTTTTGCTTTACTCTAAATATAAAATCGCTGAAAAGCTCTGTGCCAAAGCTTTCTCTTATTTCATCAAAGTATCTAAGGGATTCTGATTCTTTGGAAGTGTCAAAGGAGTTGTTAAGTTGAATGTAATATATTCGCTTGATAATCTGAGCATCAGACTGAAAGGTTGTGTTTGTTGTAGATATTACTGTTGGATGCTCCCCTACGAGAGTGTTTGAGACTTCCTTGATAAAGCTTTCTCCCATAAATGGCTTCTGGACATTCTTTGATGAAAAGTATGCCTTATCAATTTCATCAACAAAAATCGGACAAAGATTTCCTTCCCTTAAAAATTCTTCTATAATTTGTGGGGGAATCTCTCTGTAAGATGAGATTGTAGTCCTTGAATGATAATGATAGTATTGTTCATTGTTTCCCACTGCAAGGCTTAAAAATCTTAAAAGATGCGTTTTCCCTGTGTTTGCCTTTCCTGCAATTAGGAGAAAAATTGGAATTTTATAAAGAAGCTCAGTTCTGTCTTTGAAGTCTTTTCGCAAAAGCCAAAGAAATGGAGACATGAATGTATAGAGAATTGCCTCAAATACTCTTTTTGTGTTTTCCTTGTCTTCCTTTGCAGTTAAAAGGTCATACGCTTTTATGAATTTATCAAGTAATATCAATTTTTCTTTCAATGTCTTTGAATCCGTAGGCTTTTCAACTGGCTCTGCAATTTCACCGTAAATTTTTATAATTCCTCTTCCATCCCATCTTAAATCTATTCGCTGGTCTTCAAACTCTCCTTTAATGGTTTTCCTTTTTGTAAGAACCTGAATAATCTTGTCTTTATTCTTCTCAATCTCAAGCTTAGGAAGAATTATGCCTGTGCCTGACCTGTCTTTCTTTTTGATTACAATACTGTAAAGCTCCTGCTCTTTTTTGATTATTTTTATCTCTTCATCCTTTCTTTTTATCGTAGTCTCAAGATTTTCAATGATGTTTTTCATTTCAACTGCAGGCAAAATCGGAGTTTTGTTTCTTATCTGCTCAGATACATCTTTGATTATATTTATTGCATCTTCAGGCACAATAATATTTACATTGCCTTTTTGAATAATTTTCTCTTTGAGCGACTGAGGAATAAAGTCTATGCTTGCTTCATAAATTTCTTTTATTCTTCTATCGTAATATTCGCACCATTGAGGATTGGATTTGCTGTCAAATCCAACTATTTCCTCATACTGGCGTCCCAAAAAGGCTGACTCAGTTAAATTCGCAGAGCCGACAAATACAATACTTTCATCATTGCCAACAAGCCTATAAATCTTTGAATGAATTTTTTTGCCAATTGGTGTATATCTTACTTCAATTTCTCCGTAGGCAATCTTTTTTTGGGTGGACTCGTCAAGTTCTTTAAGAAACTTCTCCTGCAAATCTACTGTAAAACTAAGCTGAGTATCGGTATCCTCTACACCAAGAATTAACAAAATTTTTTTAAAATTTTTGAGGGTATTAAAGAAAAATTTTGGAGAGGAGACATAGGTGACGACTTCTATTTTGTTAAATCGTTTTGCATCAAAGAAATCAAGCAGAGAGCCATTGTGCAGTTTATTATTGAAAAAGACTGAGAGATTTGATTTTTGAGACAATGTTGCCTCTTGCTCTTTGAAAAGTTCCATGTTTTATTATAACTTTATGTTATAATTTTTTACTCCCAATGAATAACAAAGAGCTGAAAAAGCATATTTTTTATATTATTGCTCTCTTAGTAGGGGTAAATATTTTTGGTACTATTGGCTATATGCTCCTTGAAAATATGAATTTTCTTGATGCCCTCTACATGACTGTTATCACTCTTGCTACAGTAGGATACAGAGAGGTAAAAGATTTAAGTGACAATGGTAAGCTTTTTACCATTATTCTCATTTTTTCAGGTTTCGGAGTTTTTACTTATTCACTTACGCAAGGAGCTAAAATTATTGTAGAAGGAGAAATAAAGGAGGTTTTTAAAAAAAGAAAAATGAAAAATGTTATTGAACATTTAAAAGACCATTACATTATTTGTGGATATGGAAGAATGGGAAGCATTGTTGTTAAGGAGCTTTTAGCAAACAAAGTTCCATTGGTCGTAGTTGAGAAAAACAAAGAAGGTATTCCAGAGCATGTTAAATTCCCTTATATCATTGGAGATGCTACAAACGATGATATTTTAAAATCAGCAGGTATTGAAAGTGCACGTGGATTAATTTCAGTGCTTCCATCAGAGGCAGAAAATCTTTATGTAGTTTTAACTGCAAAAGAACTCAATCCAAACTTATTCATTGTTGCAAGAGCTATTGAAAAGGCAGCAGAGGGAAAGCTTAAAAGAGCTGGTGCAGACAGGGTTGTATCTCCTTATTTAATTGGAGGCTTGAGAATTGCTCACACTATTTTAAGACCCAATGTGGTTGAATTTTTGGAGTTTGCAACGAGGTCCGAACATCTTGAGATTCAGATAGAGGAAATAGAGGTTTCACCAAATTCAAGTCTTGTTGGGAAAACTATTGCCCAAAGCGGGATTGGTAAAGACTTAGGAATAATAGTAATCGGAATAAGAAGAGCAGAGGGAAGGATGAAATTTAATCCAACTTCTCAGACCCTTATTAAGGAAGGTGATATTCTTATTGTCGTAGGAGAACCTGAAAAGCTCAATGTTCTTGAAAAAATGGTTAGCGAATGAGTTTTTCTAATATTTCAACTGTCCTTTTCGTAGCACCGCTTTCTGAAAGAAATATTTTATAAGCCCTCTCTCCAGTTCTTTCCTTAAGTTCCTTATTTTCTATTAAATTTTTAAGTGTATCAACAAGCTTACCCTTTTCAATCATAAAACAGGCTCCAGCTTTCACAAACTCATCAATGAATGGAAAATTATGCATGTAAGGTCCACATACTATTGGTTTTCTCCAGTATGCTGGCTCAAGCGGATTTTGCCCTCCATGGGGAATAAAACTTCCTCCCACAATTGCAATATCACAAATTCTGTAAAGGGAGCCAAGTATTCCCATTTTGTCAATAAGAATTATCAATTTTGTTAAAGCCTGATTTTCAATTTTTTCCATTGATGAAAGTCTTATTACCATACACGAGCTATTTTCTTTAATCCAAGAGTAAACTTCATCAAATCTTTCAGGATGCCTTGGAGCAATAAGAAGTGTGGCATTGTAGGGAATTTCAAGAAAGCTTTTAACAATTATCTCTTCCTCTGGATGATGAGTGCTTCCAGCCAAAATTACAGGTTTTGGAATAGAATTTTCCCACTCAAATTGAATTTCCCTAAGCTCAATGTCAAACTTTGTATTTCCAGTTACAAAAATTTTGCTCTCCTCTGCTCCCAAATTTTTAAATCTCTCTTTGTAAATCTCCTCCTGAACACAAAGAGCAGTGAACATGGAAAGAATTTTTTTCATGAAAAATTTGACTTTTCTGTAACCTTTAAAAGATTTTTCACTTAGTCTACCGTTTACAAGAAAAACTGGAATTTTTTTGGATGAAATTTTTATTAAATTGGGCCAAAGCTCAGTTTCTGTAAGTACAAAAGCAGAAGGTTCAAAAATTTTTAAAGCTCTTTTTATTGCAAAGGGAATGTCAAAGGGAAGATAAATTATTTTTACAGGTAAATCTTTAAATCTCTGCTCAGCAACCCTTTGCCCTGTATCGGTTACTGTGCTTAAAATTACATCAAATTCTTTGCAAAGCTCATTCACAAGCTTTGAAACTGCTATCACCTCACCAACCGATACTGCATGAATCCATATTCTTTTCCTATTTGTTTTTGAAACATCCAAAAAACCAAATTTTTCCTTGAGCCATCTTTTTCTAAGCTCTTTTGGGCGTTTTAGATATTCCTTTGGAAGTAAAATTAAAATGCTAATAAGATAGATAATTGTGTAAATTAAAAAAGCTGCCTGCATATTTTTGCTACTTCTTTTGATGGTTCTTTGTTTAAAAAGTATTTTCTTATGTCATCAAGAAAAGAAATCTGGCTTTCTCTAAATTTTTCATCATAAAGAAGTTTTTTCATATGCTCTTTTATCTCTTGCAAATCAAGCTTTTGTATAAATTCAGGAACCCTTGTCTCTTCATCATAACCCATAAAGTCTGCAATAACATTTGGAAGGGCAATATGCTTTACTCCTTTAATTAAAATTTTTCCAAGAATGTATGATAAGGGATTAACTTTGTATATTACAATCATTGGAATTTTCAAAAGAGTTGCCTGCAAAGTTGATGTTCCAGATGTAATGATTGCAAGATCACTCATTGAAAGGGCTTTAAATGCTTGTCCATTTAAAATTTTTACATTTCCCATGCTTATAATTTCTTTAAGAGTTTTTTCATCAAATTCAATGTTTGGTGCTTTTGGAATGATAAATTGAAATTCTGGAAAATCTTTAATAAGTTTAAGCATAAGTGGAAGGGTTTTGCTTACTTCAGAAGGTCTGCTTCCTGGCATAAGAGTAATTGTGGTATGTGACTGTTTTTGTTGAGGCTCGGAAACTTCCAATTTTAAAAGTTCATACATAGGATGACCAACAAAGATTGAAGGAATGTTTTCTTTTCTGTAAATTTCTTCTTCAAAAGGTAGAATTGTGGCAACAAAATCAACATAATTTTTTATTGTCTTTATTCTTGCCCTTCTCCATGCCCAAATTTGAGGACTTACATAATAAAGAACTTTTTTGCCTAAATTTTTTGCCTTTTTTGCCACTGTAAGGTTAAAACCTGGAAAATCAATTAAGATAACACCGTGCATATCTTTTAGCACTCTTTCAACAGAAGCCATGTTTTTCTTGATTTTTCTTAAATGCGAAAGAATTTCAACTATACCAAATGTATGAGTTATCTCACCAATAAGATTAACACCAGCCTCTTTCATGTGCTTTCCGCCAATTCCAAAGAGCTCAAAATGAGAGGAAAGCTCTTTTGCAAGCAGAGCTCCGTAAAGCTCTCCAGATGTCTCTCCAGCTATGATCAGGAGTTTTTTAGGCATCTTATTATTATTTGAGATATTTCAAATACTTCCTCATCTGAAATTTCAGGATAAATAGGAATTGAAAGAATTTCCTTTGAAACCTTCTCTGCAACTGGAAAATCTCCTTCTTTATAATCCAAAAATTTCAAAGCCTTCTGTAGATGCATAGGAATTGGATAATATACAACAGCAGGAATTCCATGAGAATGCAAAGTTTCTTTAATTTTTTCCCTTTCAGAAGAACGAATACTGTAAAGATGATAAACATGGTAATAGTTTTCAGGCTCATAAGGAGTTGTAACAACATCTGACAAATATTTGTTGTAAAGTTCTGCCTTTTTTCTTCTTAATTCGTTGTACTCATCAATGTGTTTGAGTTTAATTCTTAAAATTCCTGCCTGAATTTCATCAAGTCTTGAATTAAGTCCAACTGTTTCATGAACATATCTTCCGGGTGAGCCGTGATTTCTCAGCAGTCTAATTTTTTCAGCCACTTCACTGTCATTTGTTACAACCATTCCGCCATCACCAAAGCATCCAAGATTTTTGCTTGGATAAAAGCTAAAGCATCCAACATCGCCAAAACTACCTATTTTTTTCCTTTTTATCATTGCGCCAAATGCCTGTGCAGCATCTTCAATGACCTTTAATCCGTAGTATTTTGCAATTTCATTTATCCTTTCCATATCAGCTGGACAACCAAAAATGTGAACAGGAATAATTGCCTTTGTGTGTGGAGTAAATTTTTCCTCAATTTTTTCTGGATTTATGTTGTATGTCTTTTCATCAATGTCAACAAAAACAGGCTTTGCACCAATATAAATTATTGCCTCAACAGTTGCAAAAAAAGTAAAAGGAGTTGTTATTACTTCATCACCCCTGCCTATGCCGAGCGCTCTTAAGGCAAGATGAAGAGCATCTGTTCCTGAGGCAACTCCTATTGCCTGTTTTACTCCTAAATAATTCTGCACCTCTTCTTCAAATTTTTTAACATTTTCTCCAAGAATGTAATGACTACTTTCAAGAACTTCGTTAATACATTGAAGAACCTCGTCTTTTATGTTTTTATACTGCGCTTTTAAGTCAATGAAAGGTCTCAATTCTCTCCTCCATTTATTTGATTTATTATCTTTATTGCTTCAATAATCTCTTTAGGGCTTGGTGCAATATTAGAAAACCGATTTTCTCTTATTGCCTGTAAAAAATCCCTAATTTCATCGTAGAGCGGATTTGCGTTATTATTTTGCACAGGAAGTTCATAAGAATTTCCTTTATTGTCAATTTTGAAAACTTTTCTTTCAACTAAATCTGCATTAAATGCACAGTCTTCCTCAATTACTGTGATACTTCTTTTTGGTGAAATTGAAACTCTGCTTGCAATGACATTGGCATTTATTTGTTTATCAGCTGATTCAAATTCAAGCCAAACATCAGCATAATCTATTTTGTAAGTTACAATACTCTTTTTAAATATCTCTTTTATAATCCAAGAACATTCATTCAAATTGCAATGTTTTAGAATCGTCCAAATTAAATCTATGTCGTGTATCATTAGGTCAAATGTTACATCCGTATCTGTTGCTCTTCCCAAAAAGGGAGATAGCCTTTGAGCGTTTATGAATAAAGGATTTTTAACATACTCCAACAAAGTTCTTACAGCAGGATTAAATCTTTCTATCAATCCGACTTGAAAAATAACGCCCTTTTGTAATGCTTCATTTATTAAAAACTGAGCATCCTCAACTTTCTCAGTAATAGGTTTTTCAATAAAAAGATGCTTTCCCTTGTCAATTAAAAAATTTGCTATTTCAAAATGGGTGATTGTGGGAGTTACAATAAAAAATATTTCTGCATCATCTATCAATTCCCTAAAGTCTTCCACGCATCTGATATCATAGCCTTTGACAACTTCAAAAGCCCTATAAATATCTTTATCTGCAATACCCACAATTTCTACATCATCCATTTGGCTAAGCAGTTTAATGTGTCTCTGACCAAAATATCCAGCGCCTATAACAGCAACTTTAAACATTGAAGCTCCTGTATTTTGTCTTTGTTCTAACATCTCAAATCCCTTCACTTAACTATTACAAATCATGCCTGTCTAAAATAATAACTCAAAACCTTGATTAATAGTAACTTTCTAAAGCGAGATTGCCTCGTCGCTATCGCTCCTCGCAATGACGGAGAGGGTAAGTCCTCGCAAAGACGCTCTATTTCGTCACTGCGAGCCCCTCGGTGGAGCGAAGCAGTCTTCTCTAAGATTGCTTCGGCAGCTCTTAGGTCTGTCTCGCAATGATACAGGTGAGGATTGACACGCCTCACCTTCGGTGAGACTCGCAATGACATAGTAGGGACCGTCTCCCATTTTCTGTCATTGCGATACATTATACCACACCGTCATTGCGAGCGAAGCGAAGCAATCTCTTCTTTTCTTTCCATCCAACTAAGAGATCACTTCGGCTTGCTTCGCAAGCCTCGTGATGACGAAAGTGAAAGTCCTGCGAGCCCTGTGTCTCGAGCGACATCATAGCAATTGTCCAACCTTCTCCGTTATTGCGAGGACTTCCCTTGCCATCATTGTGAAGGGCATCCCCTTCTTTGTCATTACGAGGTCTTCCCCTCGTCGTCATTGCGAGGGTGCTTGAGCACCCGAAGCAATCTCAAAAAATTTTGTTTCACTATATCCTCAATAACAGGCTAACAATATGTTTCTATAAAAAATCGCTCAATTCAGATAATTCATAATTATCTCTTCTATCTTCTCTTTGGTTTTTTTGAAACCGTGTTGTCTCAAAAATGCCACAATTTCCTTTGATGCTATTTCCCTGAATATTTCCTGCCTTTGTTTGTCTTCCTTTATTTTTGCTTTGATTTCTCGGCGAATCTTTTTGAGATACTTTAAATATAAAGCAAATTCCTTGCCATAAAATTCCTTTAATTCATCCCTGATAACTTTACTTAATGCAGGAAACTCTGTTGAAACTGATATCGTAAGGTTTTCTTTTTCAAATATTGCAGGAACAATATATTCTATTGCATTAACATCTGAACTTGCATTCATATTTACGCAATTTACAAGGAATGTGGCATCCTTAAGAATCTGGGCATTCAAATCTTTGTCAGATGTGGCTGCAACAACTAAATAAGCATCTTTTATATCTTCTGGCGAATACTCTTTGTTTAGATAATCTATTTTTCCCTTTTCAAAAAGTTTTTTAATATTTAAAGTAATTTCAGGGCTTATAACAGTAACACAACCACCATATTCAAGAAGTTTTTTTATTTTTCTCTCTGCAACAGAGCCTCCACCAACAACAACGCACTTTTTGCCTTCAATGTTTATTAAGATTGGAAACCATTTTGGCATTTATTGAATTTTCAGTCCTTTACTTTTTTTGCATATGAGCTGTCAGGGAACTTGCTTTTAAGCAAATTTGCATATTCTTTAGCTTTCTCAGGCATACTCAATCTCTTATATGAGTCTGTGAGAAGATAAAGCACTTCATCAAGGTTTTTAAAGTCTGAGTAATTCTGAATTATTCCCTCAAGCCTACCAATTGCTGCTTTGTAGGAACCCTTTTTATGATAAAATTTACCAATCAAAAGCTCGCCCTCTGCAATTATGTTTCTGCATTTTTGAATCCTCAAGGGAAGTATCTCTCCGTAGGGATGTCTTGGATAGAGCTTTTCAAGCTTTAAAAACTCTTCAAGAGCTTTTTGTGCAGTCCCTGCACCCCTTTCTGGTCCTTCAATTTGTCTGAAATATGCCATTGCAATGCTGTATTGTGCATAAGGTGCATAAGTGGATTCAGGGTAAAGCTCAATGAATCTTCTGTATTCGGCTATTGCAAGCTCTGTTTCTTCTTCTTTGAGATATGAATCTGCTATTTTAAGCTGTGCAAGTGGTGCATATTCCTTTGCTGTTTCTCTGTTTTTTATTTCAAGAAGAAGCTTCCTTGCCTCTTCATACTCTTTTTTTGCTACAAGTTCATCTGCCTTTTTAAGATAAACCACAGGATCAAACTCTTCTTTTTTTACTTGAGTTTTTCCTCCACAGCCTGTGAAAATAATTGAAAAAGTAAGCAATAAAAAAATTAACCTTTTCATCTGAAAGCTCCTTAAACTGTTTTTCTTATCTCAAAATCTAACAATCCTTCTGGCTCTTCCCAAATGATTTCTATGTTATCTACTCTTGCATAAATAGGACCTTCTTTGCATCTCTCAATTGCGATAGAAATTTTATCTTCATCGCCCTCAAATACAGCTTCAACTCGTCCGTCCCTTAAATTTCTTACCCATCCCTTAAGCCCCAAAGAATCAGCAACTTCCTTTGTAAAGGCTCTATAAAAAACTCCCTGAACCCTTCCACTAATGAACAAATGTGCTCTTTGCATTTTTTACTCCTTTAATAACCTCTTAAAATCTTTAGTCTTCTTTGTGCATCAGCTTCCCAGCCTCTTTTACCATCTGTTAGCTGAAGTGCGTTGGTCAGATTTTCCACAGCCTTGCTTCTATTGCCTACTGCTTGATAGTTAACTCCGAGATAGTAATAAAGGTCTGCATTGTCACTGACAAGTCTCTTTGCTTTTTCAAGAGTATCAATGCTTGCACGATATTGACCTGTCTGATTTTGGGAAATACCTTTGATTAGCATCGGCAAAAAATAAAGATTATCAATATTTATTGCTCTGTCAGCATCAGATATCGCTTCATTATATCTTTTAAGATTAAGATTTACAAGGGCTCTGTATGTGTATGCCTGATTGTTGTTTGGATAAAGCTCTATTGCTCTGTTTAGTTGATTGAGAGCTGAGCTATAATTACGAGATTTTATTTGTTTTTTTGCCTCTTCAACATAATTGTAGGAATCTTTAGAAGAATTAACAACTGATTTGATTCTCACAAACTCCTGGCTGTTTTGTCTTAATCTGTATGAGTCTGGATACTGCTGATCTATCATTTGTTGCACATTTCTAATTCTTGTATCTGGAAGAGGATGAGTACTGAGCCATTCCACAGTCCTTCCTCTTTCCAGTGCTTTAAATTTTTCAAACATACTTAAAAGTCCTCTTGGGTCATAGCCTGCCTGATAACTAAAACTCACACCATAGGCATCTGCTTCATTTTCTTGGTCTCTGCTGAATTTTAATTGAAGAAGTCCTGCGGAGGCTTGAGCTAAACTCATCACCGCAGAAGAATATTCGCTTCCTTGAAGAGCTATGTTAAGAATACTTAAAAGTATGCTCATGCCAAAATTTTTTTCAAGGAATTTTGCATGATGCCTTGCATTGATATGCCCAAGTTCATGGGATAGAACACCAACAAGCTCGTTTTCACTGTTCATCTGAAGAAGGAGCCCTCTTGTTACAAAAACGGGTCCGCCGGGAAGAGCAAAGGCGTTTAAATCAGGAGAATTGACAACAAAAAATTGATAGTTTACCTTTCTTGGAGTAACGCTTGCTATTCTTGAACCTAAATGTTTCACATAATTCTGAACTTCCCTGTCTGGATAAAGTCCATCATTTTCATTTATGGCTGAAGGGATAATCTTCTGTCCAATTTCAATCTCCTGCTGAGTTGAAATTAGAGTAAATGTTTTTTTACCAGAGGCTGGATCAACTTCTGTAACGCAGGATACAGAGAACAATATTATGAAAATTAAAAAAATATTAATAAATTTCTTCTTCATTGACAACCTCTTTTTTTATCTTGCCAACAAGTTCCTGTAAAGCTGGAAAGACATCTGTTCTGAGCCTGCCTGCTACAAGAACTTTCATTATGTCATCGCCTATTTTCAATTCTCCCTCGTTTATCCATACTTTAACATCTAAAATTCCTTCTCTTTTTCTTATTTCTTGAATGATTTCGTTTAGCCTTTCCCTGTTATACGAAAGCCTCATGCCTTTTACAGGTTTGCCATCCTTTGAAGTAGCCCTTACAATTCCGTTATGGATAAGAATCATTCCTGCAGATTTGCTATCAGGATTTTCTTTAACTTCTTTTATCCAACTATCTATCATAATATGTAGTTTAACAAAAAATTTTTTTCAAGTGTTAGACACAATTTTATTTTAACCTCCGAGAATTATTTTTGCTACATGAAATATCCAGAAAAGATAAGGAAACACATGTACACAACGAATGCATTAGAGAATATAAATAGCAGGCTGGAAGTCTTAAGGTAAACTCTGGAGGTATTTTCAATCTGACAAGACTGCATCACTATATACCGAAAAATAGAGATAGAAATCCAAAAATTGGTATAACCATTTGAAAATTAAGTATTTTTCGCTGTCATTGCGAGCATCCGAAGGATGCGAAGCAATCTCTACTTTGTTTTTTAATAAAGCCTTATTAGAGACTGCTTCGCCCCAGATTGCCACGCTATCGCTCGCAACAGGGGGGCTCGCAGTGACAAGTGTCTATCTCTATTTTTTGTGGGATAAAGTGATTTGACATTAATCAAAAAAAATTTGTAGTATTTACATTATGCTTAAAATTGCTGTAATTGATGGACAGGGTGGAGGAATAGGTAGCTATATTATAAAAGCCCTGAGAGAAGAATTTGGGGATAAAATAGAAATAATTGCACTTGGAACTAATGCTACTGCAACTGCCAATATGATGAAAGCTAAGGCAAATAAAGGAGCTTCTGGAGAAAACGCTATAATTTGGAATGTAAACAAGGTAGATATGATATTAGGTCCACTAAGTATAATAGTTTCAAATTCAATGATGGGAGAATTAACATCAAAGATGGCTGAAGCAGTGTGTAGCTCAGAGGCAAAAAAATTCTTATTGCCTATCACTCAGGAAAATATTGAAATAATTGGAGTTGTAAAGGAACCTCTTCCACATCTTGTGGAAAAACTTATCCTTCAATTAAAGGAGGAAATAAATGTGTGAAGCAAATGCTTATATTATCAAGGATGGAAAAGAATTGATTTATTTAGAGGCTGTTGATATCTTAAAGCCCGAAGGAAATACTATATATCTCCGCAATATATTCGGTGAGCAGAAGGTATTTAAAGGAAAAATCAAAGAGATGTCTTTGCTGAATCACAAAATCATTTTGGAAGAGGAAAAAGAATAAAAGTTATTTATTGATGCAAATCCGCTTTATTGAATATCAGTCATATTCACCTCCTCTTAACATGGCAATTGATGAAGCTATTAGTATTTTTGTCAGAGACAATAAAATTCTGCCTACCTTTAGGTTATATGGATGGAACGAAACAGCTATAACTATTGGGGAGTTTCAAAAAATAGAAGGAATAAATTATTCTCTATGTTGCACAAAAAATATTCCTATCATAAGAAGACCTACTGGTGGCAAAGGAATTCTTCATTATGATGACCTCACATATAGTTTTTCAGCCAAAAAAGAAGGTAGATTTAGAGGAAATCTATTTCAAAACTATGAAACATTAAGCAAAATCTTCGAAAAAGCCTTTAAACTTACTGGAATTGATGTAGAAATCAAGAGAGAAAAAAGGGTAAGTAATAAAAGCGCTCTTTGCTTTGCTCTTTCCTCATTCGGAGAGATATGTTTCAATGATATAAAAATCATAGGCTCGGCTCAAAAAAGATGGAAAGATGGTTTCTTACAACAAGGCACAATTCCAATAAAAGTTGACAGAGAATTATTAAAAAGTCTATTCATTTGCAAACCTGAAGAGGCAGATAAGATTTATGGCATTAAGGAATTGTTTCCTGATTTTTCCATAGAGAGATTTCAAGAAAATATCAAACAAGCTCTGAGAGCGGAAGGTTTTGTTCCTGTGGTTGAGCCTCTGTCTGCTGAGGAATTTGCTCTTGCCCAGGAACTTGTTGAGAGAAAAAATACTGCTCCTCATAAAAATTGGACACGCCTGATGTTTCTGCATGAGCAGACATAACCTTTTAAATGGGGAGCAGTATAAAGGCAAAACTTTTGAGTAAGTATTCAGTCAAGGATGTACTAATAAATCTTGGAAGGATATATAAACTAAAGATGCCTCATGGATGGGAAATTCAGAAATTCCAAAGCAAACAAGATTGATTGCTAAAAAGTTAAAGCTTGAGTTACATATTCCTTAAAAGGCAGAGTTACGGCTTAGATTGAGTCTAAATTGAAATGTTTTTTTCTAACCTTTAATAGCGTGTCATTGCAAGCGTAGTGAAGCAATTCCTTGCGAGGCATAAAAGAATGCTACTTCAATGTCTTTGGTAACAAACTTTGTCCAATGGTGAAAAATCTGAGGAATTTGATCTTGAGAAGTTTTGATTTTATTGGCGGGGTGGACGGGACTTGAACCCGCGGCCTCTTGCGTGACAGGCAAGCGTTCTAACCGTGCTGAACTACCACCCCACTCTGCGGATGGGCGGAACAGGTTTCGAACCTGTGACCTCAGCCTTGTAAGGGCTGCGCTCTCCCATCTGAGCTATCCGCCCGTATTTTTAAGCTAATACAATATTTGTTAATTTGTCAAGAATTTTTGTTTGCTCCCCAAGCAAAATTCAATCATAGAGCTGTTTTTTATCATGTCTTTTATGAGAAAGCTCATTTAAAAATTTAAAACCTGATTTTCCCAGCAAGAGAGATAAAAATCCAAAATCGGCATGACTATTTGAGAAATGAATTAAGTGATTTTTTATAGAAAATCTTTGTAAGGCTATCATTGCAAGCCTCTCACGGAAAATAATGCTCGCAATTTCTTAAAAAAGAGATTGCTTCGTCGCTATCGCTCCTCGCAATGACACTTTTTTCGTCATCACGAGGCTTGCGAAGCAAGCCGAAGTGATCTTTCGTGAGAGAGAGGGGGAAAAAAGCGAGATTGTTTCAAGACTAAATTCTTTCCCAATTACAAAGAAAGAGTTCGCAATGATAGGAAATAATCTATAATGACAAAAAAACACCATCCACCAACCACCAATCACTATGCACCAATCACTAATTAGAGACTGCTTCGCCTCCTTCGGAGGCTCGCAGTGACGATGTTGCGGATTGCCACGCTATCGCTCGCAACAGGGGGCTCGCAGTGAAGAGTGTCTATCTCTATGTCTCGTAATGCCTTGACAAAATAGATGAACTCTGAATAAAATAGAATACTAAGAGGCAACCGTTTACCGTGCAAAAAGTATCTACTGGCATAAGTGATTTAGACAGACTGATTGACTATATATATCTTGGTGACAATGTTGTATGGGAAGTTGATGCAGGAACTTCCTACGAAGTTTTTGTAAAAAAATTCATTGAAGCCTTCTCTTCTCTGTCAAACGATATAATTTATATCAGCTTCAACAAATCAGTTCAAACTCTTTTCAAAGAATTGAAAAACTATGTAAATGATAAGTTTCACATAATTGACTGTTTTACCTCTGGTAAAGGTAAAAATGATATTACTTTTTTAAAAGCCTATGATGAATTAAGTAAACATATTGATATCGTAAAATTGTCAAATCCTTCAGATATTCAAGAGTTGACAGAAGCAATAGCTTCTGTTGAGAGCAGAGTCTCAACACCAACTGCTTACATTTTTGATAGCCTTACAGGAATGCAAAATCTTCTTAAAGATGAAGATGCTACCTATAGTTTTTTTACTTACATGTGTCCAAGATTATATGACCTTGACAGTATTGCTTACTGGATTTTAGAAAAAGATGCTCACAGTCAGAAATTTAAGGCAAATATAAGGCATATCACCCAGATTGTCATTGATTTATATAGAAGAAAGGAAAAATTGTTTCTTAAAGCCTTAAAATTAGCACGAAGAAAAAATCGTAATGCCTTTGCAGCTCATATGTATGAGATTACTTCTGATGATAATATAGAAATTAGCTCTGTTGAACCCTCTGCCACAATTGATATTGGCAGTAAATTGAGAGAAATCAGAATATCTCGCAAAATGAGTCAGAAAGAGCTTGCCGATAAGGTCAATCTTACAGCTGGTTTTATATCGCAGATGGAAAATAATCAAATAGTACCTTCTTTACTTTCCTTTATGCAGATTTGTGAGGCTTTAGGCATTAAACCAAGTGAAATTTTTTCGGAGGCTGACAGAGAGCAATCACTTGTAATTAGAAAACAGAGCATCATGTCAAATCCTCCAAATAAGATTTCACAGGCTGATATTTATAAGGTTTTGTCCGATGAAAACTTTAATGTTTACTATATACTGATTCCTTCAAACTCTTTGATAAACAAACATTTTTTAACTAAAAAAGAACCCGAGCTTGCCTTTGTAATGAAGGGAGATATTTCAGTGACTTTAGATAAGGTTTCATCCAGTCTCCAAGAGGGAGACTGTCTTTACATCAAAAAAAATCTACCTGAAAAATGGGAAAATAAAGGAGGTGGGAACGCAGAGATTTTGTTGATAAGCAAGTAATTTTCTACTTTTTTTCAAATTACAAAAGTGGGCAAAAATATCTTGGATATTTTTTTGCCCAAATAGTTTAGCATTACTAAACTAAACTCATCAAAATTTACTATTACTTTAGGAGGTAAAAAAATGAATGTATTTCCAGGTCAACCAAATGCAAGTTCAGCAACAGGAACCCGTAACAGGGTTTCAGATCCAGCACCCTATTCAGGAATATGTTCAGTATGTCTTGATGGATGCCCAGGTTTTTGTGAGGTAGGAAAATCCTCATTCCGAGGAAGGGAAGTTGTTTATCCCGGTCCTTTTGGAAAGGTAACTGCAGGAGCAACAAAAAAGTATCCAGTTGATTATTCACATCTAAACATTCAGGGAACATGCGTGGGTGCAGTTGGTGTTGAAGCTGACCCTGACAAGGCAACATTCCCTGCTGTTAATATTGAAAGGGAGATTGGGAAGGACTACAAAATTAAGCTTCGCATACCTATATTTACAGGTGCTTTAGGCTCAACAGACATTGCAAAAGACAACTGGGAAGGTCTCGCAATAGGTGCTGCTATCTCAGGAATCATGGTAGTTATTGGAGAGAATGTTGTTGGAATGGATCCGAAGGCTGAGTTTGACAAGAAAGGCAAAGTAACAAAATCTCCTGAGCTTGAAAGAAGAGTAAAATGCTTCAAGGAATGGTATGATGGATACGGAGAGATTATTCTTCAGCAAAATGTTGAAGATACAAGACTTGCTTCAGCAGAGTATGCCATTGAAAAGCTTGGTGTCACATGCATAGAGCTTAAATGGGGACAGGGTGCAAAGGACATAGGAGGTGAGGTCAAACTAAAAAGCCTTGAAAGAGCACTTGAGCTCAAAAGAAGAGGATACATAGTTCTTCCTGATCCTGAAGACCCTGTTGTCCAGAAAGCCTATAAAGCTGGAGAATTTAAGGAGTTTGAAAGGCACTCAAGGCTTGGAATGGTTGACTACGAAAGCTTTGAGAAATCTGTAAAACATTACAGAAAGGCTGGAGCAAAATTTGTTTCCCTCAAAACAGGTGCTTACAGAATTACTGACCTTGCAAGGGCTTTAAGATTTGCCTCTGATGCAGGCATTGACCTTGTGACAATTGATGGTGCTGGTGGTGGAACAGGAATGAGCCCATGGAGAATGATGAATGAGTGGGGCATTCCAACAATTTATCTTCAGTCCATTGCTTACAACTTCGCAAAACAGCTTGCTGAAAATGGCAAATATGTTCCAGACCTTGCAATTGCTGGTGGATTCTCTCTTGAAGACCATATATTCAAAGCATTGGCTTTAGGTGCTCCTTACTTTAAGGCAGTCTGCATGGGTAGAGCATTAATGATTCCTGCATTTGTTGGTAAGAACATTCAGAAATGGTATGAGGACGGAAAGCTTCCTGCTGATATAGCAAAATATGGAAACTCTGTTGAGGAGATTTTCATTACCTCTGAGATTCTCAAAAACAAATATGGAAAAGCATTTAAGAAGCTTCCATGGGGTGCAATTGCCATGTACACATTCGTTGATAGACTTACACTCGGATTGAAACAGTTAATGGCTGGTGCAAGAAAGTTCTCTATTGAATATCTTGACAGAAATGATATTGTTGCACTTACAAAAGAAGCTGCTCAGGTAACAGGCATTCCATATGTCATGGAAGCTGATATGGACGAAGCTCAGAGAATTCTTCTTGATTAATTCTTTTAAGAATTTGATTTCAAAGGAGAGGCTTTACCGCCTCTCCTTTTTTTATTATCAAAAATCCCATAAAATCTAACTCTACAAACATTTCATATGGCAACCTATTGCCAGAGGTTGACAAATTTTTTTTCAAAAAAGTATAATTGCTTAATCTTATTTTGAGGACGATTATGAAGATTGAACAGTATAGGATAATTGAGAAAAATCAAATTAAAGATTTCATAAACGCTCTCATTTCTCTATCCAAAGTAGTTGCTCCAGTATACAAAGGCTATAATAACTATGCCTTTCAGGAGATAAAATCAGCAGACGAGGTAAGTCTTAAATACATTCCAACTATTATTCCACCAAAGAAATACTTTTTACCAAAAAGGGAAACAATCTTGCAGTTTGATACAAAGGATGAAATGAAGATAGAGCCTGTTACAGAATACGATAATCTTATATTATTTGGAGTACATACTTGCGATATAGCTGGAATTAAATGCCTTAATATGGTTTTATCTGACAGACCTAAAGATACATCTTATCTGATTAGAAAAAAACATATTACTATTATAGGTATTGAATGCAATGACTACTGTGATGAATATGCAAGCTGTTCTTTTGTAGGTGCTCATATACCTACTACTGGATATGATTTGATGTTTACTGAGCTGAGCGATTGTTATATAGTGCATATTCACTCATATAAAGGCGTTGAGATAATTGAAAATACAGGGATATTCAAACCAGCAAATGAGGAAAAATTTGAAGAATTAAAGGCACTACGAAATGAAAAATTTAAAAAATTCAGCAATGAAATTCCAACGGAAAGAAGATACATACCTGACCTTTTTGATCGTTCCTTTAATGCAACTGTATGGAAAGAGCTTGAACAAAAATGTCTGAGTTGTGGTAACTGCACTGCTGTATGTCCAACCTGTTATTGCTTTGACATTAAGGAAGATGTTGACCTTACATTAAAGGCGGGTGAAAGATACAGAGTATGGTTTTCATGTCAGCTTGACCCATTTGCCAAAATTGCAGGTGGCATTGACTTTAGAAGGGAACGTTCTGCAAGGCAAAGACATAGATTTTATAGAAAGTTCAGATATCACATTGACAGATACGGCATGATTTTCTGCACAGGATGTGGAAGATGTTCTCGCACATGCATGGCAGGTATACAACTCAAGGAAGTACTTACATCACTCATAAGAGAATCAGAGGCAAAGATATGGCGAAAGTGGTTATAAAGGATTCACCCTACAATTTAAAACAGGCAAGAATACTGGGCATAAAAACGCTTACGGAAAAAGAAAAGCTTTTTAAAATTGTCTTTGAAGATGGAAAATGGCTTGATTTTGAACCCGGCCAGTTTATTATGGTTTCCCTAATGGGAATAGGTGAAATTCCAGTCTCTGTATGCTCTTCGCCTTTAAACAGGCATTATTTTGAAATTTGCGTAAGGGCTGTTGGTAAGGTTACAAATTCTCTTCACAATTTAAAACCCGGAGACAAAATTGGAGTAAGAGGTCCTTATGGCAATGGCTTTCCTATAAAAATGATTGAAGGGCATGACCTTTTAATAATTGCTGGTGGGTTGGGACTTGCACCATTGAGGTCTCTTATCCTTTATGCAATTGACAACAGAAGAGACTTTGGTGAAATTCACATACTTTTTGGATGCAAAACTCCACAGGAGCTTCTTTTTGCCGATGAAATTGAAGATTGGAGTAAAAGGCTTGATATTCATTTTGCTTGCACAGTAGACAGGGCAGACCCTGATTGGAAGGGAAATGTTGGACTTATAACTTCTCTAATTCCAGGAGTTGACATAGATCCAATAAGGACTTATGCTGCAGTTGTTGGTCCTCCAATTATGTATAAATTTGTTATAAAAGAGCTTCTTTCAAAGGGATTGCCGGTTGATCAAATTCTTCTTTCCTTTGAAAGGCATATGAAATGTGGAATGGGAAAGTGCGGAAGATGTCAGATTCAAAATCTATATTGTTGTAAAGACGGACCTGTATTTACATTTAGAGAAATAATGGATATGGCAGAGGCATTGTAATGAGTAAACCAAAGGTTGCATTTTTTGATTTTGCCTGTTGTGAAGGATGCCAGCTTCAGGTTGCAAATATTGGAGAAGCTCTTCTTGATGTTCTTGATATTGTTGATGTTGTTGAATTCAGAGAAGTGATGACTGAGAAGTGGGATGGAGAGTTTGATGTTGCTTTTATTGAAGGAAGCATAACAGATGAGCATGCTGTAGAAAGGGTTAAAAAAATTAGGGAAAGAAGCAAGATTCTTGTTGCACTTGGCTCTTGTGCTACAATTGGCGGTGTCAATGGAATGAAAAACTCCTTTGACCTTGAAGAAGTTGGCAGATATGTTTATGGAGAGCATTATAAATTTTTCCCTACTCTTCACACAAAAGCTGTGCATCAGGTTGTAAAAGTAGACTACTTTATAAATGGCTGTCCTATGTACATACCTGAATTTGTTACAGTTTTAAAATGCATTCTGCAGGGAATACCATACTATGTGCCAGAGTATCCTGTATGCGTTGAATGCAAACTCAATGAAAATGTATGCATGTATGACAGGGGAGTTACCTGCATGGGACCAGTTACAAAAGCTGGTTGCAATTCTTGGTGTATAAACAATGGAAACATCTGCTACGGATGCAGAGGGCTCACAATCAATCCAAATACTGAGGGCTATAAAGATGTTCTCAAAAAATATGGAATTCCTGAGGATTTTTTAATTAAAAAAATAGAAATGTATAACAAATGCAAGGAGTTGGACAAAGAGTGAGCAACAATATAAGCATTAATGTTAACTATTTAACCAGAGTAGAGGGACACGGCAACATAGTTGTTGAAGTAAAAGACGGAAAGCTTGAAATCTGTAGGCTTGAAATAGTTGAATCTCCGAGATTTTTTGAAGCATTCTTGAGAGGTCGTTCAATATATGAAGCACCTCACATAACTTGCAGAATTTGTGGAATCTGCTCATGCGGACATACCCTTGCATCAATTCAAGCTGCAGAGGATGCGCTCGGAATAAAACCTTCGGAGCAAACTATTCTTTTAAGGAAGCTTTTACTGCATTATGAGGAACTTGATAGCCACATTCTCCATATTTATCTTCTTGTTGCTCCAGACCTTCTTGGTGTGCCAAGCTTTGTACCGCTTATAAAAACTCATCTTGATGTGGTAAAACGGGCATTAAAAATGAAAAGGCTCTGCAATGAGCTATGCGACATACTTGTTGGCAGGCATGTGCATCCAATCTCAGCAGTAATTGGAGGATTTACCAAGCTTCCTTCAGAAAATGACCTCAGAGAGATGCATAAAAGACTTTTGGAACTTAGAACTGATATGGAATACACGGTTGAACTTTTCACAAACCTGAAATTTCCAGAGTTTGAAAGAGATACAGAGTACGTTGCATTGGTAAACGATGAAGATGAGTATCCACTTCTTTATGGAGACATAGGCTCAACTGATGGTTATAGAGTGGACAAGCATGAATATAAAAATGTTGTTAATGAATTCATTGTGCCATATGCTTCTGCCAAACGAACAAAGTGGCACAGAGACTCCTATGCAGTCGGTGCTCTGGCAAGATTTAATCTTAATCACGAAAAACTTCATCCTAAGGCTAAAGAAGCAGCAAATGTCTTAAATTTAAAGCCAAAATGTATAAATCCCTATCTAAACACAGTAGCACAGATTGTTGAGTCTGTCCATTGTGTTGAGGATGCAATAAGAATTGTAGAGCTTTTGCTCAACAAAGGAATTAATTATGACGAAATAGTTATTCCTGATATTAACGAGCATGGTATTCTTCCAGTCAAAGCTGGAGAAGGAGTTGGAGCAGTTGAGGTTCCAAGAGGGCTTTTAATTCATCACTACGAGTGCGATGAAAAAGGCATTTTTAGAAATGCAAACTGCGTCATTCCAACCAATCAGAACACCCACAATATTGAACTTGACATGATAGAGCTTGTTCCAAAAATCTTGGATAAATCTCCTGATGAGATCAGGCTGGCACTTGAAATGCTTGTCCGAGCCTATGACCCCTGTATTTCATGCTCTGTCCACATGGTTGAACTCAAAATAAAATAGACAAAGCGCTAAAATTACTTAATGACAGAGCATATATTTTTCAAATAGATTAAACTCATACCTGCCAAAATAGCCTTTTCCCAAAATAAACTGAGAAACAACCCCTTCACAATGTCAATTTATACTACCCTAAATTTTGCATTTTTTAGCATCATTGCGCAATGACAGAAGTCTATCTTTCTTATTTTCCTAAAAATGGCAGTAGAAATTTAAAATTGCCATAAACATTGCGAGGCATCCTCTCCCTCGTAATAGCCAGAACACAAAGTAGCCGAAAAATCTCACCTTTCACTTTACTCTCACTAAAACTGCTGTGCTTATAGTCTTTACGATTATATTTGCAGTCACTCTTGTCCAAAATAAATTTTTTAAAAAGCTCCGATCTGGGTAAAATAGATAAACATTTAGCTTAAAATTAAAGACCCAGATCGGAGGTGTATATGAATAAGTATAGCAGTATTTTCAGTCAAATTCTATCCCTTTTTCCAAGATTAGAATTTGAGAAGTCAGTCAAAGCAGACAGAAGCTGAGCGTAGAGCAAAAGGGTTTACGAGTTGGGGGCAATTTGTAGCTATGTTATTTTGTCAACTTGGGCAGGCGCATTCTCTAAGAGAGATATGTAATGGACTTGCCAGTTGCGTTGGCAAGTTAAGACATCTTGGTATAAAAGAAGCTCCAAAGAGCTCTACCCTTGCCTATGCAAATGAACACAGACCGTGGGAACTCTTTCAAGCAGTATTTTATATGCTTCTTCAGAGATGTCAGTCTAAATTTACTGGCAAGAGGAAATTCAGATTTAAGAACAAGCTAATGAGCTTTGATGCATCTGTAATAGAGTTGTGTGCAACAGTATTTGACTGGGCAAAATTCAGAAAGACTAAAGGTGCGGTAAAGTTGCATTTACTACTTGACCACTCAGGATATTTACCTGAATATGCGCATATAACAGAAGGTAAAGTGCACGAAGTAAACATATTAAGGAGACTTCAATTTTGTTCTGGTGCCATAGTAGTAATAGACAGAGGGTGTGTTGACTATGCTTTATTTGGTAGATGGACAGAGGAGGGGGTATATTTTGTAACAAGGTTAAAGGACAACGCCTCTTATAAAGTGATAAAGAGCCTACCAGTGCCAAAGAACAGAAACATAATTCGGGATGAGATAATCAAGCTTAAGGGTTTTTATGCAGAGCAAGACTGTCCATATGAGCTACGGAGGATAGAGGTCATGGATAAGGAAACAAAAGATACAGTTGTGCTACTCACGAACCAACTGAACTTTGGTGCAACGACCATATCAGAGATATACAAAGACAGATGGCAGGGCAGATTTTTTAAGACATTGAAACAAAATCTAAGAGTAAAAACCTTTGTAGGGACATCAGCGAATGCACTTAAGATACAGATATGGACGGCATTAATAGCGATACTGATACTGAAGTATCTGAAGGAGTTATCAACATTTGGATGGTCATTAAGTAATCTAGTTGCATTGTTGAGACTAAACCTATTTACATATAGGAATTTATGGGAATGGATAAATAAACCGACAGAGACACCGCAAATTGAGCCTCAAATAGAACAGTTAAAATTTAGACTTGTTTAATTGGACAGCAAATAAAAAGAAAGGGGGGTAACCTGATTTTGAAAAAGCAAATTTTCTTGTCCAAAAGTCTTATTTTATGCGGATGTTTTTTATGAGTTTAGATTATTTTGGACAGCAATGATAAAAAATATTAGCCCAAAATTAAATTTGAGGTTAAAAATGCAACGGATAACAATTTTTATATTTCTGTTTTTTATTTTTACTGCAAATCTCCATGCCTATGAAAAACGTCGTATCTTTGTTATTCCATTTGAAGTCGGTATTTCAAGAGTTCCTAATGACACTGCAAAGGAAATTACAGATTTGTTTGTCTCAGCCCTAATAAAATCAAAATCAGTTGAAGTGATTGATGCACAGAAGATTGAGAATTTCTCAAAAGATTTAGACTTTGAGCAAATATTGAAAATTGCTAAATCTGCTAAGTCTAACAAAATTTTTATGGGTAAAATCAATCAAGTGGAGCTACCCAAAAATAGAGATAGACACTCGTCACTGCGAGCTCCCTGTTGCGAGCGATAGCGTGGCAATCTGGGGCGAAGCAGTCTCTCTCTACTCGTCATTGCGACTCCGAGCGAAGCGAGGAGGAAGCAATCTTGCCTTTTCCCCTTCAAAGAGATTGCTTCGCATCCTTCGGATGCTCGCAATGACAGCAAAAAATACTTAATTTTCAAATGTTTATACCAATTATTGGATTTCTATCGCTATTTTTGGGAAAGCAAATCAATTTTGACAATTTTTCTTTAAATTTATTACAATTAATTAATCCCTGGGGGAGGTCGTAAGGACCTGAGAGTTCCCGTTGAGGGAAGACCCCTTGAACCTGATCCGGATAATACCGGCGTAGGGAAAGGGAGAGACTGAAAACAATCAGCCTCTATCCTTCAGGGATAGAGGCTTTTTTGTTTGGAGGAAAAAATGAAAATTAGAGTTAATGGAATTGATATGGATGTTAATTCGAGAACTCTTAAAGAACTTCTCGACGAGCTTAAAATCAATCCAGACAGGGTTGCCGTTGAGGTTAATCTTCAAATAATTAAGAAAGATAAATTTTCTGAATTTGAAATAAAAGAGGGCGATTCAGTAGAAATCGTAAATTTTGTTGGAGGTGGATAAAATGTATGAGCCATTAGTTATCAGAGGCATTGAATTTAAATCAAGACTTTGGGTTGGCACAGGAAAATATAAGAGCTTTGAAGAGACAGCAAAAGCAATTGAAGCCTCTGGCGCAGATGTGGTTACAGTAGCAGTAAGGCGAGTTAATATAATTGATCGCAGTAAAGAAAATCTTCTTGACTACATTGATCCAAAGAAATACAAAATTCTTCCTAACACTGCAGGTTGTTACAATGTTGAGGATGCTCTCAGATATGCACGGCTTGCTCGGGAAGCAGGTATCTCAGATATGGTTAAGCTTGAAGTTATTGGAGATGAGAAAACTCTTTTCCCAGATGTATGCGGGTTGCTCAAGGCTACAGAGATTCTTGCAAAGGAGGGCTTCATTGTATTTCCTTACACAAACGATGACCCAATTACAGCAAAAAGGCTTGTTGATGCAGGAGCTGCAGCTGTTATGCCTCTTGGCGCACCAATAGGCTCTGGTCTTGGAATAAGAAATCCATATAACATCAAGATTATTCTTGAAACTGTGAACATCCCAGTAATCGTTGATGCAGGAGTTGGCACAGCCTCAGATGTTGCCATTGCTATGGAGCTTGGTTGTGATGCTGTGTTAGTTAACACTGCGATAGCAGGAGCTCAAGACCCCATTATGATGGCAAAGGCTTTAAAACACGCTTGCATTGCTGGAAGGCTTGCTTACAAAGCAGGCAGAATACCAAAGAAGCTTTATGCTTCTGCAAGCTCTCCTATTGAGGGTATGCTTACATGAAATTTAGGCTTTATCTTATAGGTGACAGAAAGCTCTTTATAAGTGAGAATGATTTTTTGGAGGCAGTGGAGACAGCGCTAAAGGCTGGAATTAAAGCTTTTCAATTAAGGGAAAAAGATATGACAGCAAAGGAGCTTTATTACCTTGCTAAAAAATTAAGGGAGATAACAATTAGGCACGATGCATTGCTATTTATAAATGATCGCATTGACATAGCCCTCGCAGTTGAGGCTGATGGAGTGCATTTGCCACAAAGCGGTATTCCTGCTCATGTTGTAAGAAAGGTCTGGAAAGATAGATTTATCATCGGAGTTTCAACTCATTCAGTTGAAGAGGCAAAGAATGCTGAAAACTGGGCAGATTTTATAACTTTTAGTCCGATATTTTTTACTCCATCAAAAGCAAAGTATGGTGAGCCACAGGGGATAGAAAAATTAAAAAAGATAAAAAAAGCTGTTAAATGTCCTGTTTTTGCACTCGGTGGAATTAACATAGTTAATGCCAATGAGGTAATCCCTCATTGTGACGGAATTGCGATGATAAGAGGAATTTTAGAGCAAAAGGACATTGAAGAAGCAGTAAAAAATTTTATAAAAATCTTAGGAGAGGCGTGATGACAAGAATAGAGTTAGCAAAAAAAGGAATAATTACTGATGAATTTAGGAAAGTAGCTCAGCAAGAGGGGGTATCTGCTGAGGAGCTTGTAAAAAATATTGCTGAGGGAAAGGCTGTTATAACAAGAAATATTCTACGCAATATAAAACCTTTAGGTATCGGCAAGGGGTTAAGCACCAAAATTAATGCAAACATAGGAACTTCAAGGGACAAAACTGAGATTGCCGAGGAGTTAGAAAAGTTGAATGTTGCGATTAAATATGGAGCAGATGCTGTAATGGACCTTTCCACAGGAGGACCTCTCAGGGAGACAAGACAGGCAATTGTGAAGAATTCTCCAGTAAGTGTGGGAACTGTTCCAATTTATGAGGTTGCAGTAAGGGCATTGGAAAAGTATGGCAGTATTTTAAAGATGACAGTTGATGATATTTTTGATGTTATAGAAGAACATGCGAATGATGGTGTAGATTTTATCACTGTGCATTGCGGAGTAACAATGAAGATAGTTGAGATGCTTAAATCCAATGAGAGGGTTCTGCCAATTGTAAGCAGAGGAGGCTCTATACTTGCAGACTGGATATGTCATAATGAAAAAGAAAACCCCCTCTATGAATATTTTGATAGACTTCTTGAGATAGCAAAAAAATATGACCTTACCCTTAGTCTTGGAGATGGGCTTAGACCGGGATGTCTTCTTGATGCAACAGATAAATATCAACTCCTTGAGCTGATAACCATTGGAAAATTAAAAGATATAGCTGTTTCAGAGGGTGTTCAATGCATAATTGAAGGTCCCGGACACTTGCCCTTAAATCATGTTGAGACAAACATAAAACTGCAAAAAAGCATATGCAAAGAAGCACCTTTCTATGTTTTGGGACCTCTTGTTACTGATTGTGCCATGGGTTATGACCACATTGCTGCAGCAATTGGAGGAGCTTTAGCTGGTATGTATGGCGCTGACTTTCTCTGCTATGTAACTCCTTCGGAACATATTAGACTTCCTGATAAAGAAGATGTAAAGGAAGGTGTTATAGCATCAAAAATAGCTGCCCATGCTGCAGATATTGCAAAGGGGTATAAAAAGGCTTGGCAGAGAGACGAAGAAATGGCTTTTGCCAGAAGGAATTTTGATTGGCAAAAACAGATAGAACTATCTTTTGACCCTGAAAAAGTGCATTCTATGCGTTCTGAAAGACCTCCAATGGAGGATGAAAAAGTCTGCAGTATGTGTGGAGAATTTTGCGCAATAAAAATCTCAAGAAAGACAGTGGAGTCATGAAAAGAATAATTGAGCTAAATTTGTTGACTTATTTTGTTTTTTCTGCTATTCTTTTTACATGAAACGAATCTTTTTGTGTCTGATACTTTCATTGATTTTCTGTTCTCAGACAGATGCCTTTGACAGAAAAGGTTTTTCTCCAACAGCTCCGTTTTCAGTGCTTTCAACTTTTTCTGCAGACTCTCCTAAGCAAAATCAAGTAGCTTTGGGGATTGATTATGAGCTTGCAACTGATCCTGATATCAAGCGAGTTAATCTTAATGTCTCATATGGGCTTACAAATAATTTTGAGTTAATTCTTAATCTTCCCTATAACCTATCCTATAAAGATTACAGTAAATCAAGCGGAGCAGAAGATTTAAATTTTGGCTTTAAGCACAGAATTTTAGAAGAGACAACATTTACTCCTGCTATTGCCTATATGCTTTTTGCCTCTGGCGATTTTGGAAAAGAAGCATTTTCAACTGCAGGTGGGATAGGTGGAGGTTTTATTGTCTCAAAAAAAGTAGGACCTGTGCAGGCACATGGAAATTTAATTTACTTTAGACCAGAGAAAGAGGGATTTAAGGAGATATGGAAATTAAACCTTGGTGCAGAGTTAAAGGTAAGCTATAACTCTCAGATGCTCTTTGAAATCATTGGCAGAAAGGCTGTTGACAAAAATAAAATAGACCTTCTTGAGTGGAGACTGGGCTACAGAATAAAAATTACTGATTTTTCTTATACGACTGTTGGTGTTGGTTTTGATATAAAGAATAGAAATCCTGATACGAGATTTATGTTTGGTGTCAGTGTAATTTTACCACCTGAAAAGAGGAAATACAAAAAAGTTGTTGATGATGTTGATTGATTGTTATAATAACTTATGTTTGACTTAGGATTTCAGGAATTAATTGTGATATTTATAGTTGCTCTCCTTGTATTCGGACCTAAAAGGCTCCCAGAACTCGGCTATACTCTCGGGAAAACATTTAATGAGATAAGAAAGGCATTTCAGGGAGCAAAGGAAGAGATGGAGAAGGAGATCAATGAGGTTAAAGAAACAGTGGAGGATGTAAAAAAGGATATAAAAAATCCACTTGAGCTTAAAAATGAACTTTTCAAAGACATGCCCTCCATTTCAGACTTAAGAATTGATAAACACATTGAGAATATTGCAAAAAAAGAGATTGAGAAAAAGGAGTTATAATGGATGGAAGACCAGAAAATGTCTTTAATAGAGCATCTTTCAGAGCTAAGAAAGAGAATTATCGTTTGTCTTGTTGCACTTTTAATTGCATTTTTATTAACTTTTAGCTTTTCAGAATATATATTCAAAATTCTGCTTTTTCCCCTTAATTATACTCCGCAATTTTCTTTGAAGGAAGGGCTTGTTTTTGTCCTTGACCAAAAAATACAAAATACAAAACTTGTATTCTTAGGACCTGCTGAAGCTTTTTGGATGAATATGAAAATTGCCCTTGTTACAGGATTTCTTCTGACATTACCAGTAGTTTTTTATCAGCTGTGGAAGTTTATCTCCCCTGGGCTATATCCACACGAAAGAAAATACATACTGCCATTTGTTTTGACCGCTACAGCTCTCTTTATGATTGGTGTAACATTTTGCTATTTGATTGTATTGCCATTTGCAATGAGCTTCCTGCTTAATTACAAAGTTGGAGATTTTCTTATGCCTATGCTTTCTGTAGGACTGTATATAGATTTTCTCCTAAAATTTCTTCTTGCCTTTGGTTTTGTATTTGAATTGCCTATAATTATTGTAATTACTACAAGAATGGGAATTATCACTCCCCAGACCCTTAAAAAATACAGAAGGCTTGCTCTTGTGCTTGCCTTTGTTGTTGCTGCTATTATTACTCCAACTCCAGATGCCTTTAATCAAACCCTTATGGCAGTGCCTATGATAATTCTTTATGAAGTGGGAATATGGGTTTCAATACTTTTAAATAAGAAAAAGGAAGAGAAAGATGGAAGGTCGGAGTAAATCTTTAATGGCTATAGCCTCTGACATTGCAGATGGCTTTATTACAGTAAATCCTGTTTTTTTAAAGAAATTAAAAGAAAGCGATATTAAAGAGCTAAGGGAAGTTTTGATAAAGAAAGAAAAACAGATCAGGGCTGAACCTTTTCCATTTAATGACGCATTAGCAATAAGAAAAAGAAACATGCGACTGCAAAGAATAACTCAGGCAATAGTTATAATAAAAAACTTTTTGGAAGGGAGAATATGAAGATTGCTCTTGTAGGTTTTTCCAATTCTGGCAAAACTACGATTTTTAATGCAATGACCCATCAAAAAATTGAAACCTCTCCATCAATTACACCACCAGAGAAAATCCATAAAGGCATTGTTCAGGTTGATGACCCCAGACTCAGGAAAATAAGCGAGATAGTTAATCCCAAGAAAACAACCTTTGCTACTATTGAGTGTTTTGATTTAGCAGGGATTTTAAAAAATAATCCTTCACACAACTCCAAAATTATCAAGGAAATATCTGATGCCGATGCACTTATTTATGTTTTAAGAGGATTTGATGATCCTTCAGTTCCCTATCAGTTTGAATCAATAGACCCTTTAAGAGACCTTAATGAATTACAATATGAATTTCTGATGATTGACCTTGAACTTGTAACAAAAAGACTTGATAGAATGGCAGAGCAAAAAAAGAAGGGACAAAAGATTAATGAGAGAGAAAGGGAAGTTTTAGAGTTTTTAAGAGTACATCTTGAGGAAGGACAATCTCTAAGCTCATTAAAAATAACAGAAGAGCAAGCTCAAGAAATAAGACACCTTAATTTTATAACCCTTAAACCGTCTTTTTCTATAATCAATGTAGATGAGCAAGCATTTAATGAAGGAAAATTCAAGGATTCTGGATTTATTGTAATATGTGCATCATTGGAAAGTGAAATCTCCCAGCTTCCTGATGAGGAAATCGGAAGTTTTTTGGATGCAATGGGAATTGATGAGCCTGTTAATAAAAAGATAGTCAGAAAGGCTTACGAAATTTTGGATTACATTTCATTTTTCACCGCAGGACCTCAGGAAGTAAGAGCTTGGAGTATAAAAAAAGGCACAAAAGCAGTTGAGGCAGCTGGGAAAATCCATTCAGATATACAAAGAGGATTTATCAGGGCAGAGGTTGTCTCATATGATGACTTTATCAGCGTATCTGGAGACTTGAATCTTGCAAAACAAAATGGTATATTTAGACTTGAAGGGAAAGAATATGAGGTAAAAGATGGAGATGTGATCACATTCAGATTTAAAGTATAAACAAAACATAGGAGGCGCGGTATGGATTTTTTAAGGGAGCTTGACAGAAAAATCAAACTCCGTTGGAAGATGATAATTCCTCTTGCTCTTGCAATTGCCTTTGGAGTCATTGCTACTGTGATAGTTACAGGCTATGGAGCATACAAGATAGCTTTAGAGACAACACTACATTTTGGGGCAAAGGAAGTGCCTCAGGAGATCATGAAAGAAGTAAGAAACCTTCAATTGATTTTCGCTATTTTAGGTTTTTTAGGAATAATCTCTGCATCAGCAACTGTTTACATAACTTACATGATTACTCATAAACCCCTTAATATTCTTGACCAAACATTGCACAAAATTTCAGAAGGAGACCTTACAGTAAGAGTAGGTTTTAAAGATAGGGTTGATGTTGTTGGAAGGCTGGCAACGAGTATTGATAAGGTTCTTCAAACATTTATTACTCTTACAGACAAATCCCTTGAATACTCTCAAAGACTTGCCTCTACAGTGGATAAATGCAACAAAATTATAGATGATACAATAGAAGGTGCTAAAAAACAGTCTCAGCAAGCCAATCAAATAGCCACTGCAGCTGAAGAAATGACCCAAACAATAACAGACATCGCCAATAACGCATCTCGGGCATCTGAAACAGCAACAGAGGCTATGGAGACAGCAAAGAAAGGTCAGAGCACATCGGAGCAGGCTGTTCAAAAGGTAAATATTGTTTATCAAACAACAAATGAGCTTGGAACAATGATTGAAAAACTCAATCAAAGGGCTTCAGAAATAGGAGAAATTGTAACAGTAATAAAAGACATAGCAGACCAGACAAACCTTTTAGCATTGAATGCAGCAATAGAGGCAGCCAGAGCAGGAGAGCAAGGAAGAGGTTTTGCAGTTGTTGCTGACGAAGTAAGGAAACTTGCAGAAAGAACAATTAGGGCAACAGATGAGATTTCAAAGAAAATTGGCGCAATACAGCATGAGACATCTCTTACAGCCCAATCAATGCAAAAAGAACTTGCAGAGGTAAAAGAAGTTACAGAAGCAGTAAGAAGTATAGGTAACGCATTGGGAGAGATTGTCTCCTCAGTTGTAAAAGTAAAAGACCAAATCACACAAATTGCAACAGCGGTTGAGGAACAATCAGCAGCAAGTGAAGAAGTGACAAGGAATATTGAGGAAAGTGCTAAGATAGCATCCCACATAGAAAAACTTGCAGAGTTGATTGTAAAAGATGCCTATGAAATTTTACATGTTTCCTCAGACCTAAGACACACTGCCTCTGTAGTTAAGACAAAGAAAACGCAAGAGATGCTCTTTGATATATTTAAAGGTGACCACGAAAGACTTTATGTGCGAGTATTAGCCCACATTCGCGGAATTGACAGGCTTGACCCTGAAAGACTTGCAGACTTTAGATCATGCGGTGTTGGAAAGTGGTATTATAGTGAAGAGGGACAAAAATTTAGAGATTTACCCGGATTTTCAGAATTTGAAGAAATTCATAAAGCCAGTCATATTATTGGAAAAGAAATAGTTCTTGCCCATAATTCTGGAGATCATGAAAGGGTTAGAAAATTAATCGCTGAAATGGAAAAGAATCTTGAAAAAGTAGCAAAATCATTGGATCAGCTTAAAAGTGGGTATCTTGCAAGAATTAGATAATCAGCAACTTGACGAAAAGCAGTCACACAATGGTATTATAAAAAAGCTTGGAGAGGTGGCCGAGTCGGTCGAAGGCAGCCGCCTGCTAAGCGGTTGTGGGGCCAAAAGCTCCACCCAGGGTTCGAATCCCTGCCTCTCCGTTTTTTTATTAAGTCTTTATGGTCAAACAAATTAGCATAGACGCAAAATATAAAAGTCTTTTATTCTTATTCATCAGAAACCTGACAAAGTCAGGTTAAAAATGGATTTCTATTCAATAATAGAAAAATTCTCATATCCTGGTTTGTTTTTTTTATTAATTCTTGGTGGACTTGGTGTTCCATTCTTTCCTGAAGATTTAATCTTAATAGCCTGTGGAATGTTAATTTCTTTTGATATAATCAAACCTATTCCAGCAGTTATCATATCCTATGGAGGATTGATAATATCTGACTTTTTGCTATATTATGCAGGTAAAAAGTTTGGGCGAAAGGTAGTTACTAATCCAAAGTTTTCTAAAATTTTATCTCCCCAGAAATTTCTTTTACTTGAAAGAAAATTTATAAGACACAGTACCATCATTATGCTGCTGGGAAGACTTCTTGTAGGATTTAGAGCCCAGGTTTTCATTATTGCAGGGATTACAAAAGTACCTTTTTTAAAATTCCTAATAATAGACTCCTTCGGCTCTGCTGTAGTTCTTACAATTATGGTGACTGCAGGTTACTTAGGTGGCAAGTTTCTTGAAAGTGTTAAAAAGGGCATGCTATACATGGAATATGCAGTAGGATTTTTGGTGGTAGTTGCTATTATTCTTGGAATAATATACTTATCCTATAGATATCTGACAAGAACCAACAATTTGAAACCTAAGAACAATAATAGCGAATAAAATAATTTTACCTAAATTGTTCCACTCTCAAGCGTCATTGCAAGTCACCGTCATGTGACGGAGTGACCTCCTTACGTTGCATAGAGAAAGGAGAGATTGCTTCCTCCTCGCTTTGCTCGGAGTCGCAATTATGGTGAAAAAGATTCTATTAATCATTCACAATACGTTATTCACTATTCACCAATCACCATCCACCAATTATAGACTGCTTCGCCCCAGATTGCCACGCTATCGCTCGCAACAGGGGGCTCGCAGTGACACATTACTCCGTCATTGCGAGGCATCCGTCAGGATGCCGAAGCAATCTCTTCTTTTGCCTTTTGTGTCTCAAGTCTTTCGTTTTACAAATATTTAGACCCGATTTTATCAGTTAATTTTTTTGTAACTCATTGAAAAATAAACATTCTTATCTTCAAACTCCTCATTTTTTGGACAACAAATCTACTGTGAAGAAAAATTAACTGGTACCAGTTTTTCATTTTTTCGTATAATTTTTGACATTAACTGTCATAGCAAGGGACGAAGTCCCGATGCAATCTCAAAGGAATTTGCTATACTATATTCGCAATGACGGGTTAATAAAATTTGTGTATACAATCCCTCATTTTAGATGTGTATCAAGACTTCTTTTTATTTCTTCAAGAAGTGCGTCAACAAGTGTACTTTCTTTGACAGTTTTTACAATTTTGCCTTTTACAAAAACTATTCCCTGTCCTTTACCTCCAGCTATTCCGAAATCTGCTTCCTTTGCCTCACCCGGTCCGTTCACAGAGCATCCCATAACTGCTACTCTGATTGGCTGTTTTATTTCCCTCAAAGCTTTTTTTACCTGATTAACCATTCGTTTAATATTAACTTCACATCTTCCACAGGTAGGACAGCTGATTATTTCAACTCCAAAATTTCTGATTCCAACTGCTCGCAATATTTCATAAGCAACTTTTACTTCAACAACAGGAGACTCTGTTAGAGATACTCTTATGGTGTCTCCAATTCCCTCAAGAAGAAGCATTCCTATGCCTATTGAGCTTTTTACAACACCTTCTGGCGAAGGTCCTGTTTCTGTTATTCCCACATGGAGAGGGTAATCGTATTTTTCGCTAAAAACTCTGTATGCTTCAACAGTTTTTAAAACATCCGATGCTTTAAGGGAAATTTTTATATCATGAAAATCTAGCTCTTCAAGGATTTGAATGTGTCTTTCAGCAGCCTCAACCATAGCTTCAGGTGTTGGATGTCCATATTTTTGCAAAATATCTTTTGGAAGAGAACCAGCATTTACTCCTATTCTTATCGTTAATCTTCTCTCCTTTGCAGCATTTACAACTTCTTTGACTTTATCTTTACTGCCAATGTTTCCCGGATTTATTCTAAGAGCATCAACGCCTTGCTTTATTGCTTCAAGGGCAAGCTTGTAGTTGAAATGAATATCTGCAACAATCGGGATTTTTACTCTCTTTTTTATATTGCCTAAAGCCTTAGCTGCATCCATATCAGGAACAGCTAACCGAACTATTTCGCATCCTGCTTTTTCAAGTTGTTTTATTTGCCTGACTGTTTTTTCTACATCTCTGGTGTCTGTTTTTGTCATTGACTGCACAACAACAGGAGCACCACCGCCAATTGCAACATTGCCTATATAAATTCTTTTTGTTGGCTTTCTTTTGATATTAATCAATGTTTTCGCCTCTGATTTTATTTATTGCAGAAACATGCTCTTTATAATCAACAGAAAAAACATGGCTTCCATCACCTTTGGCAACAAAATAAATATAGTTAACATTGGCAGGATTTAAAGCAGCCTTGATTGATTTTATACTCGGAGAAGCTATTGGTCCCGGAGGCAATCCTTTGATGATGTATGTGTTATAGGGTGTATTATTTTTTAAATCGCTTTTTTTGACTCCCTCTTTAAATCTTTTTACACCATAAATTGCAGTTGGGTCTGCCTGCAAAGGCATTCCGATTTTAAGCCTGTTATGATAAACTGCGGAAATAATGGGCTTTTCCTCGTCTAATTTGGCTTCTTTTTCAATTATTGATGCAAGAGTCAATATTTTGTTAACTGTCCAACCTTTTTTTACAGTTTCTGCCCTTAATTTTTCATCATAAATCTGCCACATTCTTTTTACCATTATCGTCAAAATTTCTTTAAGTTCCATACCCTTTGGAATCAGATATGTATCAGGATAAATGTATCCTTCAAGGGAAGGTGCGTCTATATTTAAAGACTTCAAAAAGCTTTTGTCTGAAGTAAGCTGCCACAGCTCTTCTTTAAATTTTGGATTTATCTCACCAAGTTTATCTGCGATTTCATAAAGGCTGTCTCCTTCAACAATTGTGATTTGATATTCAATAATTTTGCCTTCAAGGAGTTCTTTGATAACATCCACCACACTCATTTGCGGTGTAATTAAATAATATCCAGCTCTTGCCTTTTTTTCTATCCCAAGCATTCTACCTGTGATTATAAACACTAATTCATTTCGTATAACATTTTTTTCCTTTAAGATAGACGCTATTTGAGAAAAACTTGCTCCCTTTGGTATATAAACTTCAATGTTTTCCTTTGTTCCAACAGGGCGTGTAAGCTGAATAGAGACATAAAGGAAAAGAAATAATAGATAACAAAATAGGATCAGAGCAATATATTTGATGAGTTTCATTTTTTATGATATCAAATCGTATTAATAGTTGGCAATTTTGAGGTTGTTCCCACAATAGAGATACACAAGCGTCACTGCAAGTCCCCCTGTTACGAGCGATTGCAAAGCAATTTCAGAGATTGCTTCGGCATCCTGACGGATGCCTCGCAATGACGGAGTAGTGTGTCACTCCGAGCTAACAAACAAATTCCATCGTCACTGCGAGCCTTTATTTAATATCGTCACTGCGAGCCAAAGGCGAAGCAGTCTCTGAGATTGCCACGCCTGCCTGTCGGCAGGCTCGCAATGACGACTGGGTGGTTATAAAAGGAGATTGCTTCGGCATCCCTTCGCTCTGTCTCGCAATAACAATGAAAAAGCATAGCTTGCAATGACAGCGAAGTATTTATTTTACAAAAAGTTATAGCAAATTAGACTTCTATCGTTGTTTTTGGGTTTTTAAAGATAAGGAGGGCTTATCGCCCTCCCAAATGTTATTCAATTTGCAGTTTTCTCTCCTTTGTCTTTGCCTCTTCAGATTTTGGAATTCTTATTTCAAGCACGCCATTTTCAAATTTTGCCTTTGCCTTATCTGTCTGAACCTCAACAGGTAGCCTGAAGGTTCTTGAAAATGAACCATAAGAACGCTCATACCTGTAGTAGTCTTTCTCTTCAACCTTTTCTTCCTTTTTCTTCTCTCCAGAAATTGTTATATAGTCCTCTGTAAGCTTAACTTCAATATCTTCCTTGTTAATGCCGGGAAGCTCTGCCTTAATAACAAGGTCATCGCCTTCCTCATAGAGGTCAACTGCTGGAGTTATCATTTCTTCCGCAGAGCTAACTCTTGGTAAAAGTGAGCCAAAAACTGAAAATGGTCTTCTCATTACCTCATCAAAAAGCCTTTCAAACTCCTCAAAGGGAGTTAAAATAGAAGGCTTAACTCTTTCTACATCCTTTCTTTCTTTTCTTGTCATAGTCCCACCTCCTTCAAGGTGATATTGATATTAACTGACTAAATATAACAAGTTTTAATCAGTTTTGTCAAGGGGTTATAAAAAACAATTTATACAAATCTTATCAAGATAAAATGACTTTTCCTTCTCCCTCTTCTATAACCTCTCCAACAACACTTGCAGAGCTGATTCCCTTTTCCTGAAGCATTTTTACTAATTGATTTGCTTTTGCATTTGGAACAGAAATAAGAAGTCCTCCTGATGTTTGGGGATCTGACAGGATATCCATAGTTATTGGGTCTGTATTGCCTATTTCCAATGATTTAGAGCAATAATTTACATTCCTTCTGCCACCTGCAGGCACAATGCCCATTGAGGCAAAATCAAATACCTTCGGAAGCAGAGGCACATTATTTTTGAAGATTTTTATCTTCACCTTGCTTGCTTTAGCCATTTCAAGAGCGTGCCCAATTAGTCCAAATCCTGTAATGTCTGTGCAAGCATTGACTCCAACCTGCATCATGACTTCAGAGGCAGTTTTGTTTAAGGTTGCCATTGTTTCAGTGAGAATTTTTGTTGTTTCCGCATCAAGAAGCTTGCCTTTCAAAGCCGTTGATAGAATTCCTGTTCCGATTGGCTTGGTAAGAACGAGCAGGTCTCCAACTTTTGCATTTCTGTTTGTAAGAAACTTTTCTGGATGCACTAATCCAGTTACTGAAATTCCATACTTAATTTCTGGATCTTCTACACTGTGTCCACCTATCATTAAAACACCTGCCTCTTTGAGCTTCTCTGCACCACCAAGTAAAATTTCTTTTAGTATGGATTTATCAAGACTATTAATAGGAAAACAAACAATGTTGAGGGCTAAGATAGGCTTTGCTCCTGCAGCATAGATATCACTTAATGAATTGGCTACAGCAATCTGCCCAAAGTCATAGGGATTGTCAACAATAGGAGTGAAGAAATCAACGCTTTGCACAATTGTAATTTCATCAGTCAGACGATAAATCCCCGCATCTGACCAGTCCTCTGAGCCAACAAGTAGATTAGGGTCAGAAGGAAGGGGAATATGCTTCAATATTTCTTCAAGGTCCCCAGGACCTATTTTTGCTGCTCAGCCTGCAGCCTTGACTTTTTCAGTCAGCATCAGTTTCTCTCCTCTTTAGACTTTTTATGCTTAATTTTATCATAAAACCGAAAAATGGTGATAAAAATATAGAAATTACTAAAGGCTTTTAAAAGATAAACATTTTTCGTCATTACGAGCACCTGAAGATGAGGCGAGGCAGTTTTGGACGCTACTTCGTCTTTGGCTCGCAGGGATGCGTGTTTTGAGTAAAATCTTTAAAATTACTTAATCAAATGGCTACCATCACAAGACAAAGCGGAATTGAGTTGTATAAACCCTTCCCTGCATGATGCAAAGCTTAACTTGAGTTCATCACAAATCTGTTTGATTTTTAAAATTATCTCTTTTCTTGTGCTTTCTGGTAAATACCATGAGTTAGATTTTTTTAGACCCTGCCTGAAATATAAAGACTCCAGTTTATGGCTTTCTTGAGGAAATAACTTTTTGAACCTTTGCCAGCTGTCCCATCTTGGTTTAAATGTGCTTGCTGTTACATGCATTATTCCATCTGACTTGGCTAATCTTAAAATTTCTTCTATTTCAGAGTCATTAATTCCGGGTATTATGGGATCAAGCCTTAGCCCTGTGGGGATTCCTTGTAAGTTAAGTTTTTCCAAAGCCTTTAGCCTTTTGTAGGGGGAAGGAGCATAGGGTTCAAGAGATTGATAGTGTTTAAGGGTCGTTATTGTGATTGTGACAGCTGCTTTCATATTTTCTATCAAATCTATGTCCCTGCAAACAATATCGCTTTTTGTGATAATTAAAACCCTGATATTACTTTCCTTAAAAATTTTTAGACAATTTCTGGTAAGTAGCAACTGACTCTCCATAGGAGGATATGGGTCAGAGGTGTTACTTAGAGAAACGAGCGAGTTCTGAGGAATTTTTTTTATTTCCTTTTTAATTTGTTCTGTTAGGTTAGGTTTAGGTCTGCAATGAAAAAAATCTTTTATGTATGATGAAGCATAGCAGTAAACACATCCATGTGCACATCCTGTATATGGATTAAGTGAATATTTTGAAGGACAGGTGCATAACTCACTTTTCCATGGATCAAATGGTCTGATGTACATGGTTAATCTCCAGCCTAAATTGTGCAATTCTCAAGTATTTTTACGAAAGCTCGCAAAGCCTTCGGCTCGCGACAGGCTCCGTGACCGAAGCAATTTCGTCTTTTCCTTCCAATCCCACGAAGAGATTGCCACGCCTCACCTTCGGTGAGGCTCGCAATGACTGAGTAGATGTCATGCGAGGTTATTTTTTGTCATTGAGAGACACCCCATTTTTTCCGTTATTACGAGCCCTATTCCCGTCATTGCAAGGGAAGCAATCTCGCTTTTCCCTTGCGCCCTTTGTCCGTCATTGCGAGGGACTTTAGTCCCGAAGCAATCTCGCCTTTTGCTTTTCACTTCTCACTTCTTACGTTTTACGAATTTTCAAACCTTCAGATTGCCATGCTATCGCTCGCAATAGGGAGCTCGCAGTGACAATTTTCTATCTATTTTTCTGGTACTCTCAGTGATAGACTAACAAAGTTTTATATAAAAAAACAATCAAATTAATTGGATTATAATACAGAAAAAGTCTTTTCTTCATTGATATTTGGCAATAATTTGCCAACATGGCAGATGTGAGGTGGAATTTTTCAATAAAGATTTTTTATAATGTAATTTTTAGAGGCTTTAATATAAGGAGGCTTTGAAATGAAAGGACAAACAGCAATAATTACAGGTTCAGCAAGGGGAATAGGAAGAACAACTGCAGAGGAATTTGCTAAAAGAGGAGTTAATGTAGTTATCGTAGATATAAATGAAGAGGTAGCGCAAAAGGCAGCTCAGGATATAAAAAATCAGTTTAATGTTGAAACATTGGGCATACAGGCAGATGTTTCCAATGCCGAAGATGTAAAAAAATTATTTGAAGAATCTGTAAAAAAATTTGAAAAAATAGAAATTCTTATCAATAACGCTGGTATAACCAGAGATAACCTGCTAATTAGGATGAAAGATGAAGAGTGGGATGCGGTTTTAAATATCAATTTGAAAGGCGCTTTTCTGTGTTCTCGTGAGGCTGTAAAGATTATGTCAAAAATAAAATACGGTAGAATAATAAATATTGCCTCTGTCGTAGCTTTTATAGGCAATCCCGGACAGGTAAATTATTCTGCTTCAAAAGCAGGCCTTGTTGCAATGACAAAAACATTAGCAAAGGAATATGCATCTCGTGGAATTACAGTCAATGCTGTTGCTCCAGGATTTATTCAAACTGCTATGACAGAAAAATTGCCTGAAAAAGTGAAGGAGGAAATGCTTAAAATGATTCCCCTTTCACGATTTGGAACAACTCAGGATGTTGCAAATGCTATAATATTTTTAGCCCAACCAGAATCAGGATATATAACCGGTCAGGTTATTCATGTAAATGGCGGAATGTACATGTAAAAAAAGAAAAAAGGAGGGACATAATGGTAGAAGAAAAAGTAAAGGAAATTATAGCAAAACAGTTAGGAGTTGATGCAGCACAAATTACTCCTGAATCATCATTTGTTGAGGACCTCGGAGCAGACTCCCTTGACACAGTGGAGCTCGTAATGGCATTTGAAGAGGCTTTCAACATTGAGATTCCAGACGAGGACGCAGAGAAGATTGCCAAAGTAAAAGATGCAATTGAGTACATAAAAAACAAGACTGGACAGGCATAATCAAGTAATGGCAAAAAGAAGAGTTGTTGTGACCGGGCTTGGGGCTGTGACCCCGCTCGGTCTTGATGTAAAATCTACATGGCAGGCAATTCTTGAGGGAAAATCAGGGGTTGGCTATATTACTCAGTTTGATACCACAAATTATCCAGTAAAAATAGCTGCCGAGGTAAAGGGCTTTGATCCAACCCAATATATTGAACCAAAAGAAATCAAAAGAATGGATAGGTTTATCCATTTTGCTATAGCAGCCACCCAAATGGCACTTGAGGATTCAGGTTTGAAAATTACAGAGGAAAATTCAGAACGGATAGGTGTTGTTATTGGTTCAGGGATGGGTGGTCTTCCAGCCATTGAATATTATCATCAGGTGTTACTTGAAAAGGGTTGGAAAAGGATATCACCTTTTTTTATTCCTATGCTAATAATTAATCTTGCAGCAGGACAAATTTCCATAAGATACGGAATTAAGGGTCCAAATTTAGCTGTAACAACAGCCTGTGCAACTGGAAATCACTCAATTGGTGAAGCTTTCAGAATGATTCAATATGGCGATGCTGATGTTATGATATGCGGTGGAACAGAAGCTGTCATTGCACCAATGGCTGTTGCAGGATTTTCAGTTATGAAAGCACTCTCAACAAGAAATGACGAGCCTGAACGTGCAAGCAGACCCTTTGATGCAGACAGAGATGGATTTGTAATGGGAGAAGGCTCTGGCATAATAATTCTTGAAGAATTGGAGCATGCCCTAAAGCGCGGAGCAAAAATTTATGCAGAACTTGCAGGATATGGAATGACCGCAGATGCCTATCACATAACTGCTCCTGCACCAGAGGGAGAAGGTGGCGCAAGATGCATGAAAAGGGCTTTGGAAGATGCTGAAGTTAAACCCGAGGAAGTGGATTACATCAATGCACACGGCACTTCCACAAAGCAAGGAGATGAGCTTGAAACACAAGCAATTAAGAGCGTATTTGGTGAACATGCTTATAAACTATGTGTAAGCTCTACAAAGTCAATGACAGGTCATCTTCTCGGTGCTGCAGGCGGAGTTGAGGCTATTTTCACGATTTTAAGCGTTTATGAAGACATAATTCCTCCAACTATTAATCTTGATAATCCAGACCCTGAATGTGACCTTGATTATGTTCCATACAAACCCAGAAAAAAGAATGTAAGATGCGCTATTACAAATTCCTTTGGATTTGGCGGTACTAATGCATCCCTTGTCTTTAGAAAGTTCTCAGGAAATTGAAAATATAATCGGTTACAGATTTAAAAATCCTGAACTTCTTCATCAGGCACTTACCCATAGTTCTTATGCAAATGAAAATCTGACTCCATCAAATGAAAGACTTGAGTTTCTTGGAGATGTTGTCTTGGGATTTGTTATATCAGATTATCTTTTTAGCCTTAAGCCAGAGCTAAATGAAGCTGAGATGTCAATAATTCGCTCATATCTCGTTAGCAAAAAGTGCCTTGCTTTAATTTCAAAAAGACTTCTACTCGGAAGATTTTTATTGTTGGGCAAAGGAGAGAGATTAAGCGGTGGTGAAAACAAAGACTCCATCCTTGCAGATGCAATGGAAGCAATTATAGGCGCTATTTATCTTGATGGTGGCATCTCTGCTGTAAAAGAATTCATACTTGAAATTATTTCTGATACTTTACCTTTAAAGCCTTCTCCACCACAGGAGGCACAAGACTTTTTACTGAGCCTCCAAAGTATGCAATCTCTTTAACAATGCTTGAGGATATAAATGAGTACTGCTCAGAAGGCATTAGAAATATCGTTTCTACATCCTTTAAAAGTCTTCTGTTGGCAAGGGTAAACTGAAATTCAAATTCAAAGTCTGAGACTGCTCTCAGTCCTCTAACGATTGCAAGTGCGTCCTTTTGTTTAACAAAATTGATGAGAAGCCCGTCAAATGGCTCAACACTAAGATTTTTTAAATCTTTTGTTGCTTCTTTTATAAAGTAAAGCCTCTCTTCAATTGAAAAAACAGGTGCTTTTTTATAACTTGACATAGCTACTGCAACTATAAGCTCATCAAAAATCTTTAAAGCTCTTTTGATAACATCAAGATGTCCATTGGTTATGGGATCAAACGTGCCGGGATAAACGCCTATTTTTTTCAATCTACCCTCCTGTAAACCGTTAAAAGTGTATCTCCATATCTGTAACATTTATGGATTTTTAAATCCTTTAGTTTCTCCCTTAACGATTCATTTTTATAATGCTGAATGATTAGTATTCCGTCTTCCTTCACCAGATTTTTCTTTTCAAATATTTCAAACATTCTTTTCAGTTCACCAGACTCATAGGGAGGGTCTGAAAAAATAATATCGTATGTCAGCTCTGTTTGTCTAAGAAAATCAATTACATCTAAGTTATAGACCCTCGCCTTTTCAAGAAGTCTATTTTTATTCAAAGAATTTTTTATGAAAATACACAAAACTGGGTCTCTTTCAACAAATATTGCTTCCTTAGCACCCCTTTTCAGTGCTTCCATGCCAACAAATCCTTTTCCAGCATATAAGTCTACAAATGTCTTGCCTTCAACATCCCGCAAAATATCAAAAATAGCTTTTCTGACAATTGCAGGAGTGGGTCTTACTTTTTGAGTTTTTATATTTGCTCCTTTCATAGACTAATCTCAGGATTTGTAAAGAATTTTTCAGGCAAACGATAGTCTTTAATTTTAACTTTTCTTCCCTCTACCTGAAGCCTTCCTTCTGCAAAAAGTCTTATTGCTTCAGGAAAAATTTTATGCTCTAATCTGAGTATCCTTTCTGAAAGACTGTCTTCTGTATCATCTGGATGAACTGGTACAGCGGCCTGAATGATTATTGGTCCTGTGTCAACTCCTTCATCAACAAAATGAACTGTGCATCCACTTATTCTCACTCCATAATCAACTGCTTGCTTCTGACCATGAAGCCCCGGAAATGAAGGAAGAAGAGCTGGATGAATATTCATAATCCTGTTTGGAAAAGCATCAAGCAAGGGCTTTTTAACTATTCTCATAAATCCTGCCAATACGACAAGCTCTACACCCTTTGCCAATAGTTCGTCCCTTATTTTTTCGTAAAATGCTTCTTTGCTTAGAAAATCCTTTGGATTGACATAGAGATGTGGAATTCCATGCTTTTTTGCTCTTTCAATTGCATAGGCATTGGGATTATCAACAATTAATATCTCTATCTTTGCAGGAAGCCTTCCAGCTTCAATTTCATCAATGATTGCCTGAAAGTTGGAGCCCCTTCCTGATGCTAAAACGCCTATCTTTAGCATCTTAGACCCTCCTAATTGAATTTATCCTAATTTGAGTAAATTTTATATAACATATTTTGTTAGCCTTTAATTGCAAGCCTTGCCGAAGGTGAGGCATGCAAACTAAAAAACGAGATTGCTTCCTCCTCGCTTTGCTCGGAGTCGCAATGACAAGGAAAGGGGTCATTGCGAGCCTGCGGTCAGGCGTGGCAATCTCATAAAAAAGACCGTATAGCCTCAGACATAAAATCTCTCGCAAAGTCCATATATCTAACATACGATGTCTATTGAGAATCGCGCTATTTAGCTTTAAGCAATTTATAACTGAATTCATGGACAAAGTCAACCAATTTTTTTAATTTATCCACCGAAGTATTGATATTTACTCCGTGCCCGACATTGAAAATATGAGCCCTTGCATTCATACCTTCTATCAGGATTTTCTCCGCCCTTCTCAAGATTTCCTCTTCATTTCCTAAAAGCACCAAAGGATCAAGATTCCCCTGCAATGGCTGATTGAAAAGTTTTGCTGCCTCTTTAATATCAACCCTCCAGTCTATACTCAAAACATCAAAACCCAACTCTTTCAGATGAAGCCAAAGTCCTGCTGTATTGGGAGCAAAATAAATCACAGGCACTTTCTTGTTTGCGCGCTGGTCAGTTAGTGTTGAATGATAGATGGAAATTCCATTGATTAGTCTCTTCACATAGGGCTTGCAAAATATTTCGTAATCATAGGGCGATAAAACACCAGCCCATGTATCAAATATTTGAACAGCATGCACGCCTGCTTTTATTTGTTCAATAAGATAGCTTAAAGTTGCCTCTGTAAGCATTGTCATAAGTTTATGAAAGCTTTCAGGTTCAGAAAACATTAATCTTTTAGTGTTAACAAAATCCTTCGTTGAGCCTCCTTCAATCACATATGTAGCGAGTGTAAAAGGAGAGGCAGAAAATCCGATTAATGGAACATCTATCTCATTGATGAGAATTTCAATAGCCTTAAAAACAAAATTTATACTTTCAAGCTCCAATTTTTTTATATTTTCCAAATCTCTATCTGTTCTCACTGTAGGATAAACCTGTGGTCCCTTTTCATCTATAAAATCTATCTTTAAGCCCATTGCTTCAAGGAGAATCAAAATATCGCTAAAAAGTATGGCTGCATCTACACCTAAAATCTTTATGGGTTGCATGGTTACTTCTGCTGCAAGCTCAGGAGTTTTGCACATTGTCAGAAAATCGTATTTTTGTCTGATTTTCTGATACTCAGGCATATATCTGCCTGCTTGTCTCATAAACCAAACAGGTGTATAGTCAGTTTTGTCACCCCGGCAGGCTTTAAGAAATGTTTCGTTCACCGTATTTCCTCGGAATATATTTGCAGTATGGGTCTTCTTCCATATAATCATCCTTTATACAGTATGCTCTTGCTCTACAACCTCCGCAGACATTGACATACTCACAAACACCACAACGCCCTTTGTAGGAAGAGAAGTTTCTCAAATCTTTAAAAAGTTCTGAATTTTCCCAGATATCTTTGAATGATTGCTTTTTAATATTTCCCGCTGGTAAAGGAAAATAGCTGCAAGGCATTACATCACCATCAACATTAATAAGACAAATTAGCTGCCCTGCAACGCAACCCTTAGCACCACCAGTTGAAAACTTAAGTGTTCTTCTCTCAAATTTTTCTCCTTCCTGTTTTGACCTTTCAAATATGACTCTATAATACTGAGGAGCGCAAGTGGGTCTTACAAGAATATCCTTTTCATTTTTTTCCATATCATAATGCCAGTGAAGAATCTTTTCATAGTCCTCATCATTTATTAACTCAGATAAAAGCTCCTCACCTCTGCCTGTAGGAACTATCATAAACATGTACCATGCGGTTGCACCAAGCTCTTTTGCAAGTTTGTAAACTTCGGGTATTGTATGCTGATTCCTCTTTGTGAAAGAGGAGTTAATCAAAAATGGAATGCCATGTTTATTGAACAGATTAGCTGCATTTATAGTTCCCTGAAAAGCTCCTTTTTGCTGCCTAAAATTGTCATGGATTTCTTCATTTGGTCCATCAAGGCTTAAGGATACCATTTTTATATCTGAATTTTTGATTTTTTGACAGATTTCATCATTAACAAGTGTTCCATTAGTGGCAAGGCAAACTCTTAAACCCTTGCTACTGCCGTATTCAGCAATTTCAAATAAATCGTTTCTTAGTAAAGGTTCACCTCCTGTAAGCACAAGCACAGGCTTAGCATAGGAGGTAATATCGTCAATAATTCTGAAGCACTCTTCTTTAGAGGGATCAGGATGCTCTAAAACAACATCTTCTGATGAAGAACGACAGTGAATACAACGGAGGTTACATCTACGAGTTACTTCCCAAGCTACCCATTTAGGTTCAAACTTCATTTAATATTATAACAAAAAAGCTCATTCCTACATGGAATAATCAAAATGTACGAACATAACGATAGAAATTCGCATTTTATGATAACTAAATATGAGGGTGACTCAGCATCCGAAGCAATTACGCCTTAAAAAAGTTTCCTATAAAAATAGCTCAATTTAGTATTCAAATAATCTACAACAAACTTACTGGGTCAATCTCAATTTTGTATGACATTCCTTTGAAATTTGAAAGATTTAGTATTGCTTCATTTGTCTCTTCGGTAAGTTTTCTTTTATTTTTTGAACGGAGGATAAAAAGAAACTCCTTTTCACTTCTTTTTAATGGACCTATAATGTCTCCCGAAATATTAGATTTAAGAAAAATCTTAAGTTTTTCAAGAATATCCTTTGAGCCCGTTCTTTTAAGAGTTACAGTAAGCTTTATCAGTCTTACAAAAGGGGGGAACTTGACTTCCCTTCTATGATTTAGTTCATAAATATAAAAATCTTTAAAGCTATACTGACGAATGTATCTGAAAAAATTGTTTGTAAGATTAAGAGTCTGAATAAATAATAATCCGTCATCTTTAATCAGATGTCTAACTGATAAAATTTTGGCAAAGGCATTTTCAGTAGCTCTGTAATCAGGAATGGAAAGAAAAAAATCAAAGTCAACAAATATTGCATATTTAAATTTTGGAGCGTATGTTTTCTGAATTTTTCCCGCATGAGCAACATATATTTTTTTCAGTTCATCTTCTTCAAAATCCAGCTCTCCGATTGAAACTTCTTTGCCTGCAAATAGGGCTGAAAGCTCTTCCTTTAATCTTTCTACCCCAACACCAATTGGATGTAAGCTTAGGCTGTGACAAGATGGACAGGATATTGGAACATCTTTCCTGATATTACATCTAAAACATTCAATGGCTCTATCTTCTTTTCTAAAGAGCATACTGTAACCGCAATTTTCACATTTTATTACTTCTCCACAATCAAAACATCTCAAAAGGCTGTATCCTGTTCTTGGACTAATCGCAAGCACTCCATCTTTTGCGTGTAACTTTAAAAAGAGGGTAACCTCAGGATTAAACACGCTTTTCAATGGCTGTCTAAATACTTTGATGATAGGATGGGCAATTTTGTCAAAATCATTAATAAACTCAAATTTTTTCTGAATAACATTGAAATATGAGCTTACAGAGGGCATATTAGAACATAGTATTACAGGGCATTCATCAATAAAACCTCTCATCAGAGCGCATTCTCTTAAATTATACTTTGGTGATTCCTCTGCTTTATAAAGCCAGCTTGACTCTTGCGAAACTATGATAATATCAAGTTTTTTTATTGGGGCAAAAACAGCAAATCTTGTTCCAACAACAATCTTTGCATTATCATTCATTATCTTTTCAATTGATTCAAATAACTCTGAAGGTCTCATGTTGCTGTGAAGCATAACGACCCCATCGTTAACTCTATCTTTTATCAAGTTATACATAGTCTCAACATCCCTTATTTCTGGTAAAATAAAGAGTGCAGTGCCGTTACAATTTGTATTAGCTGAAAGCTTCTCAACGTTAGATGTTGACTCACAAAGGGCGGTGCAAACTTCTAACATCATTTTCATTTCATAGGCTATATTAGGCGAATGAAGAAGAAAAGCTTTGTATTTTCTTTGATTTATGGCTTGAATTATTTTTGAGACTGTTTCTTGATTGACAGAAAGGCTATCAAAAAAATTTTTTTCCTCTATCATGTCAGATAATTGTTTAGACGATATCTTTCTTCTTTTCTTACCCTTAAGGAGATTAGTAATCTCTTCAAAAAAGGTTAACCTTAATATGGAGCCTATCTCAGAAACATAATAAAAGCTCATCCACAGAAGAAAATCAACGAATCGTTTTGTATATGCCTGTCCCAACACAGTCTTGATAGGCTTAATATCAATATCTGGTGGTTTGTCAACTTTCTTGATGACAATTCCTTCGTAGAACTTGTTTTTTAAAGGAACTGTAACTGCATATCCTGTCAAATCTTCATCTATATCGTGGTAGTATGTAAGATTTTTTAGTTTAAGAGGAATAGAAACATCAAAATATGGCATACATAATTTTACCACCTTATAAAGAATTTAGTCTCTAATTTGAGCGATTTATATATATCTTTGTTACTCTCAGTACTACTTCGCCTACTTTAATTGGTTGTGTCGCAATCTTTTTTATAATTGTAAAACTGCATTTTGGATTAAAATATATAAAAAAACCTTTTTATTTCCCCTCATCTGTTGTAGAGTTGCTGCCAAAGGGATATCTTGCTTAAATCTTAGACGAAGTGGTTGATATGATAGCTCTGGACCTTATCTGAGGAAGATACCTAATGTTAGCAATCCATCCTATCATCCTTCTCTTATGCTTAAGATTCCATTTTACAGATATGCAACCAAAATATTTAGTTCTCGTAGAATAGAAGAAAAGCTTTATACCGATGTGGCATTTATATATTTATCTGGATTACAAAAACCATATTTTAACACTATATCGGAATTTCAGAGGAAGAACATAGAAGAACTTAAGAGAAGTTTTGTGGAAATAGTGCAAATTTGTATACTGCTCAGTTTCAGAAAAACAAATCAAATAATGCAGTGGTAGGGCTGATGGTGGAAAAAGGAGTACAAAACAGGGAGACTAAATTAAAGAAAAGATTGTATATAAACTAAAACGACGTAGTGGAGAAATTTGCTTTTTAAATTATGATACAGCCACCGAAATACTGCTTGAAATGACAGAATGGGGCATGACCGAAGAGAGATTACCATGACTTCGGCTTGCGACAGGCTCTGTGACAAGACATTCTCGCTTCTATTTTGGAAGAAATCCGATACGAAAAGAAGCTCTACATAATGAAAATTTGCTATAATAAATTTTTATTATACGATGATTAATTTAGGAGGCAAGATGTTTAGGGATAAATACTGCGCACAGGTTAGTGAACAAGATATTGGTAAGACATTAAAGCTTTGCGGATGGGTTTTTAGAAGAAGGGATCATGGAGGACTGATTTTTATTGATTTAAGAGACAGAAGCGGAGTCTTGCAGGTTGTCTTCAGCCCTGAAATATCAAAACAAACCCATGAGCTTGCACATGATTTAAGAAGTGAGTATGTTATTGGTGTAAAAGGAGTGCTTAAAAGAAGACCTGAAGGTACAGAAAATCCTGAATTAAAAACAGGCACTGTGGAGCTATGGGCTGAAGAGCTTGAAATATACAGCACATCCAAAGCGTTACCTTTTCAGCTTGATGAAACTGAACAGGTAAGCGAACTTTTAAGATTGAAATACCGCTATCTTGACCTTCGTCGGGCAGAAATGCAGAGAAATTTTATTATTAGGCATCAGGTTACTATGGCTGTAAGAAAGTTCTTGGACAAAGAAGGTTTTATTGAATTTGAAACTCCCATGCTCACAAAATCAACTCCTGAAGGTGCAAGGGATTTTCTTGTTCCAAGCAGGCTTAATCCCGGAACATTTTATGCACTGCCACAGTCGCCTCAGCTTTTTAAACAGATTCTTATGGTGTCAGGAATTGACAAATATTTTCAGATTACTCGTTGCTTTAGGGATGAAGATTTAAGGGCAGACAGACAGCCTGAGTTTACTCAGATTGACCTTGAAATGTCCTTTGTAACTCCTGATGATATATTAGCTCTCATTGAACAGATGTTATTTTATACATTCCAAGAAGTTCTCTCAGTGCAACTTCCAATACCATTTCCTCGCCTCTCCTATGAAGAGGCTATGAACAAATATGGCTCTGATAAACCAGACCTGAGATTTGGTCTTGAAATAAAGGATGTAAGTGAACTTGTAAAAAACTCGCAGTTTAAGGTCTTTCTTGATACTTTAAATAAAGGTGGAGTTGTAAAGGCAATCGCTGGAAAAGGTTTTGCTTCAATGACAAGGGGGGAGATAGACAAATTAACACAGAAAGCCCAATCCTTTGGAGCAAAGGGACTTGCGTGGATCAAAGTTAAGGACGAGTTTGAATCACCAATTGTAAAGTTTTTCCCAAAGCAGATTCTTGAAGAAATAGCCCAACAAGTTGAGGCTGAAAATGGAGATATGATACTTTTCATAGCAGATAAAAAAGAAATTGCCAACACTATTCTTGGAAGACTCAGGCTTGATATAGCAGAGATGGCAAACATTGAAAGAAAGGGATTTTCCTTTGCATGGATTTTAGATTTTCCTCTTTTTGAATGGGATGAGGATGAAAAGAGATTTGTAAGCATGCATCATCCATTTACAAGTCCTCAGGATGAATATCTTGATGAGCTTCTCAGAATGCCTGCTGATGCTTTTAAGAATCCTGAAAGTCCACTAAAAGAAATGAAAGCAAAAGCCTATGACATTGTTCTTAATGGTTATGAGCTTGGTGGAGGAAGTATAAGAATTCATAAAGCGGATGTGCAGGAGCAGATTTTCAAGGTGCTTGGAATTTCAGAGGAGGAAGTAAAAAAGAGATTTGGCTTCTTTGTTGAGGCTTTAAAATATGGAGCTCCGCCACATGGAGGTATAGCTTTAGGGTTGGACAGACTTGTAATGCTTATGACTGGAGCAGATTCTCTTAGGGATGTTATAGCATTTCCGAAAACCCAGAAAGCTTTCTGTCCTTTAACTGAAGCACCTTCTGAGGTAGATGCCAAACAACTAAAGGAGCTCAACATAAAATTGGACATTTAGGGTATAATTAAAAAATGCCACAAAAAATTAGCATTGATAGAGCAAAGCCTGGAATGAAAGTTGTAAAAGATGTTGTTAATGAGGCAGGTATGGTTGTTTTGCCTGCAGGGAAAGAATTAACAGAGTCCCTAATCAATAGGCTGTCTTCAATGGATATAGATTATATCTATGTGGAAGGAGAGAAACAACTGCCTCCTAAAGATAAGGTCTTTGAAGATATTGAAAAAAAATTTAAAAGAGCAGATGACTCTTACACTCTACTGATAAAAAAGGCAATACAAAATCATTTTGAGGAACTATATAAATGAATTCGCAGGAAGTCATTGCAAGAATTGATAAAATAGACAACTTACCCACAATCCCTTCAATTTTAAGAAAAATTTTGGCTTTATTGGAAGACCCGGGAGTTTCATTAAAAAAAATCACTGATTTTGTATCCTCTGACCCAGCCCTGACCTCAAGAATCTTAAAGATGGTGAACTCTCCAGTTTACGGATTTCCAGGAAGAATCTCTTCTGTAAGTCATGCAATGGTAATTCTTGGATTAAATGTTGTAAAAGGTCTGCTTTTAGGTGTTTCAGTTTTTGAGATTATGAAGAAAAACATGGTAGGGCTTTGGGAACACTCCCTTGCAACTGCCACTTTTGCAAGAATAATAGCAACCAAACAAGAGCTTCCCTCACCTGAGGAAGTCTCAATTGCAGGGCTTTTGCATGATTTGGGAAAGGTAATTTTGATAATTGCTTACAAGGACGATTATCTAAAATTAATTGACTCTGTTCAAAGCAATGAAAAATTTCTTTTTGAACTGGAAAGAGAATATTTCGGAATAACCCACGCAGAAGTTGGCGGAATAATAGGAAAAAAATGGAATTTTCCATTGAAACTTACTGAGCCTATCATGTATCATCACAGACCTCAGTTAAGCGATAAGTATATTGTAGAATCAGCAATTGTGCATATATCAAATATACTTGCGCTTGCGAGGGGAATAGGATATTCAGCAGAAATTTATGTTCCTCAGGTTAATCCAAGTGCTTGGGATATTTTAGGATTAAATTATGATAAAATTCTTGAAATCCTGAAAGAAACCGAAGAGCCACTTAGTAATTTGGAGGATATTTTCTCAATTGATGAGTAAAACGATTATTGCTATTGTCTCTTCTCCTGAGATAAAAAAAATAATAATGAAAGCTTCATTGCCTTATGAGATATACTTTGTTGACATAAAAGAAGCAGTTGAAATGCTCTATGAGGAAATTCCAGACCTTATAATAATTGAAGCACTAAAAGACCCTCTCAGTGAGCTATTTATTATTAACAGTCTTAAAAGTGATCCCCTTTTTGCATCAACAAATGTCATAGCAATTGTCTCTTCAGATTTTTCTACTAATGAGTGGCATAAATTTCTCATTGATGATTACATACGATTTGACTGCCTTGAAAAGGACCTTTCAATGAGAATAATATTGTCCTTTGAAAGAACTGAAAGGGTTATTGCAACAAATCCTCTCACAAAGCTTCCGGGAAATCTTGTTATTCAAAGGGAAATCCAAAAGAGACTTGACAGAGGTGATATTTTTGCACTTGCCTATGCGGATTTGGATAATTTTAAACCTTTCAACGATAAGTATGGTTTTTCTCGGGGTGATGATGTAATTAAAATGCTTGGAAGAATTATTTTAAACATTGTTAGAGCTGAACAGCCATCTGAAAGCTTTGTAGGGCACATTGGTGGTGATGATTTTGTATATATAATGTCTCCAGACAAAATTGAAGAGACAACACAAAAAATTGTAGATATATTTGATAATTTAGTAAAAAATTTTTACGATGATGAGGACATTAGGAGAGGTTACATAGAGTCAATAGATAGAGAAGGCAAAAAGAAAATTTATCCATTAATGAGCGTATCTGTAGGAATTACTTCAAATAAATACAGAGTTTTCAACCATTTCAGTGAAATGGCTGAAACAGCATCTGTAATGAAATCCATCGCAAAAAAACAAAAAGACAAAAGATATGCAATAGACAGAAGAAAAGTTTAAGAAAGAAGCTTTAACAATTCGTTTGTTCTTTCCTCAAGCTTTTTTAACTGCTGTTTTGTAATCTCACACTCATTTTTAACTTCATGCAGTTCATCGCAAATATAAAGACAAGCAAGAATGGCTGCCCTGAGCGGAGGCATAGAAGGATTCTGTTCATGAACTTTTCTCAGCTTTTCATCTACATAGGCAGCCAGCTGTTGAATATGTTCAGGCGGTTTTTCGCCTTTTATTGTATATTTTTGACCAAGTATGTAAACTTCTGTTTTATACATTTCCTTCCATATCAAGCTCTTTGAGAAGTTCTTCTATTTGCCTTTTGATAGTTTCTCTTTCATTTAATAAATTTTCAATCTCTTGATTTTTATTTTTTAATTCCAGCTCAAGAGAATTTACTTTTTTTTGAAGTTCTTCTTTCTCTTGTTTAAGAATTTTAATTTTCTCAATGGCTGATACAATTTTCTGCTCAATCATAGTTTTCCTCCTTTAATTTTTATTATTTTTTCAATTTTCTCACTTGTTAAGTCCCTATTGCTTCTCAGATATTCAAAATATGAAGCAAGAACTCTTTGAACATATTTTCTTGTTTCACTATACGGAATATCTTCAATGAATTCATCAACTGTTTCATAATTGTTATTTTTAATCCAAGACCAAACAGCCTTTTCACCAGCATTATAAGCAGCTATAGCAAAAACAATATTGCCAAATTCATCTATGAGATTTTTAAGATAAGCACTACCTATCAGAATATTTTTCTCAGGGCTAAAAATCTCAGAATCATTTTTTATGACGATTCCAAGCTTTCTACCTTCCCTTCGTGCAGTATCTGGCATCAGTTGCATGAGTCCCAATGCTCCTGCAGGAGACTGGGCAAACCTGTCAAACCTTGATTCTTCCCTCATAATAGCAAATACAAGATTAGGGTCTATTCTGTTTTTAGCTGATGCCTTAAATACTGTATCCCTGTATGCTTGTGGGAATAAAAGTTCATGATAGGTGAATCTATTCGGAAGGGTTGAAATAAGTCTTACAGAAGTTGGATAATCACCAAATTCATTGAAAAGTTTGCTGAAATAGGGGATATTTGCGTTGTCTCTGTTCTGCCTCAATGTAATTTTCAACTCTCTTAAGGCTTCTTCCCTAAATCCAGCTTTAATGAGAATATCTAATCTCTTTGGCAGATTAAATTCAAAATCAGACCTGCGGGGCTCGGAAATCGTTTTGACCTTTCCTTTCATAAAAAGCAAGTATGAATAAAGATCCTCTTCAATGAAAGATAAAGCCTTTTCAGTTGTGGTCATAATTCCTCTAATTTCATTGACTCTATCAAGCCAATAAAAATATTTTGGTTTTCCGTATGAGCTGTAAAGTTGCTTTAATACCTTTCTTGCCTCCTCGTATTCTTCTGAAATGTAGTAAATCCATGCCATGTTCCAAAGGATTTCTTCCTTCGCTTCAGGATACTTTGAAATAATTGTTTGCAAAATCTTTATTGCTTCATCAGTATAGCCTGCTCTTCTTTTAATATTTGCGTAATTTATAAAGACATCAGCCATTCTGGTGTCATTGCTTTGCATATAAACAGGCATCTCGCTTTCAAAGGTTGCAAAATCCTTTGCCCTAATAAGAGCTCTGGCACGCCAGTAGGTGTCTGCTGATTTCTTTAAAATTTCAGCAGCCTCTGAGTATCTTTTTTGCATAAAAAGACAATATCCAAGAGCAGAGAGAATTTCTAGTCTCTGGGAAGACTTACTCATCTGAAGAGCTTCTCGCAAATATTTTTCAGCTTTCTTGAAAAGATAGGCATTGTTTAAAATACGTCCTTTTTTCAATAAATCATCAACTGTTAGGTCTTCTGGAGAAAGCTCTCCTTCAGCCTTGTCAGCAAAAGAGGAGACAGAAAGAAAAACTTCCTTGAGAATTTTTTTGGCTTTTTTATTATCTTTTTCTTTAAGTATTTTAGCATACTCAAATTTAATAGCATGGTCATCAGGGTAATCAGCAATATATGATTCATATAGATTTTCAATATTGGAAACATTCAGTCTTTTTGCAATTTCAAGTTCTAACTTGCGCGCCTCTTTCATCAAAGGAGTGCGAGGATATTTTTTCTTAAGCTCTTCTAAATCTCCCATAGCCTCATTATATTTTTGCAATCCAAAGCGGGATTCAGCACGCCAAAAAAGAATATAGTCAGCGATTTCTTCAAAATAGGGTAAAGTCTTTGTAAAATTCTCCTCAGCTTTAGAGTAATCGCCTGATTGCAGATGTTTCTTACCATTGGAAAGAATGTTTAAATAGGAATTTTCAGAAAATGTAGATGAGGGCAAAATAATTAAAATCAAACCCACCAGCAACCAACCACGAGTCATTATCCAAGAGGAACGAAATTTCATCGTCTTGCTATCCTTTGTTGATAGTTCTCAAAGTTCATAAGGACTTCTTCTATGCTATCGCCACCAAATTTCTCTAAAATTGCTTCTGCTATATGCCATGCCAAAACAGCCTCTCCAATGACACTTGCAGCTGGAACAGCGCATATATCAGACCTTTCATAGGCTGCCTCAACGGATTCCTTTGAAAATATATCAACTGAGCGGAGTGGCTTTCTGAGGGTTGGAATTGGCTTCATTGTAGCCTTTACAATAACAGGCATACCATTTGTCATTCCACCCTCTATGCCACCCATGTGATTCGTATTGCGTAGAAATCTTCCTTCCTCGTAAAAAATTTCATCCATAACTTCTGACCCAAATCTCACCCCGAGTTTTACTCCATCACCAATTTCAACTGCCTTTATTGCTTGAATACTCATAAATCCCTGAGCAATTTTTCCATCAAGTTTTCTGTCCCAGTGAACATAACTTCCAAGCCCTACAGGAACATCCGTAGCAAAAACCACAAAACTTCCTCCTATGCTGTCTCCCTTTTTTATAGCTGTATCTACAGCACTGATAAACTCTTCCTCATATTCTTCAAAGGGGCATCTTACTTTGGAGTTTTCAGCTTTCTCAGAAAGCTCTAATAGAGCTTGGGATGACAGCATAGCTGTCTCAATATCTTTTTTTGCAAATCCAATGGATGTTACAAAGCTTCCGATTTTTATGTTGAAATGTTTCAATAATTGTTTTGCAACTGCACCTATGGCAACTCTTATTGCTGTTTCTCTGGCAGAGGAACGCTCAAGGACATTTCTTATATCATCGTGGTTGTATTTTAAAAAACCTGCCAAATCTGCATGTCCCGGTCTGGGCCTTGTTACAGGAGGAATGCTTTCTTTGTCCTGTGGATCAGAGCTCATTCCCTTTTCCCAATTTGACCAATCCCTATTTTTTATAAAAAGACTGATTGGCGAACCCAGTGTTTTACCCCATCTTATACCAGATAAAATCTCCACCTCATCAGATTCTATCTTCATTCTGCCGCCTCTTCCGTATCCCTGCTGTCTTCTTTTTAATTCCCTATCAATCTCTTCCTTAGAAATAACAACGCCTGCAGGCATTCCTTCAATGATGCCTAAAAGTCCTTTTCCATGTGACTCGCCAGCTGTAAGATATCTAAGCATACGCATATTTTAAAAAATATCAACCTCTTTTTTCATCTTTAAAATAAACAATTCTGCTTCCACCAAGATGCATAGGGATTGTATCTGCAAGCCAGACGCCTTTTTTAAAGTATTTTTCATCTACCCGAGCTGACACAACATCTGATAGAAAAGCATAACATTCTCCAGCATCTATGGTTTCTTTGAGTTTACATTCAATATAACCTGCACATCCATCAATCAGAGGAGCTGAAACTTTCTCAGGCTTAAGAATCTTAAGATTTGCCTCCTTAAATTTATCCACCTCTCTACCAGATTTCTTTCCGCAAATCCATATTGCCTTTACCATGTCATTTGTTGGAATATTAATTGCAAACTCGCCTGTTTCAAGAATCAATTCTGCTGTATAATGTTCCTTTGCTACACAAACTATAACCATTGGTGGCTCCTCAGAAGCAGGAGTTGCCCATGCACAAGCCATAACATTTGGTTTCCCTTCTTTACTAATAGAGGTAAGTAAAAAAACAACTTTTGGATGCAATAGCCTGTAAAATTCTTCACCTAATTTTTTCATCCCTATGTCCTCCCATAATTTGTTTTATCGTATTATACTAAATTGTAAAATTCTTAAATATACAATTATCAAGCATTATTGCGAATAGTCACCTTGTCGTCGACTCGCGACAGGCTCTTCTGTCTTCTGCAATCATAAGGGCACTTAAGATAGGCTGTTGACTATTTAGAATAACAACCCTGCCCTTCCTTACGAGCCATAATTCTTTATCATCATTGGATGCATTGCTACTTCTCGTTATTTCGAGGTTCGTCACTCTTCTGCTCGCGACAGCCTCCGCAACGAAGTAATCTCAAGAAAAGTTTACTTAAGACAAATTAACAAAAAATAGAGATAGACACTCGTCACTGCGAGCCACTCGTTGGGGCGAAGCAGTCTCTAATTGGTGGTTGGTGAATGGTGGATGGTTAAAGGAACGAGATTGCTTCGCATCCTTCGGATGCTCGCAATGACAGCAAAAAATACTTAATTTTCAAATGGTTATACCAATTTTTGGATTTCTATCGCTATTTTTGGGCAAATTAACAAAAATTTTAAAAAATCTCTCTATTTAGATATAATTTATTAAGCGGGAATTAAATGGAGCTTTACTTTGATAAGAGAGCAAATTGATACAAGAAGAATACTATTTCTTAAAGAAGCAGAAATAAAGCCGAGCAATGTTGTCTACTGGATGAGTAGAGACCAAAGGGTGGATTATAACCATGCGCTTCTTTATGCCCAGAAGTTTGCCCTTGAATGGAAAAGTAAGCTTTTCGTTGTCTTCAATCTTGTTCCCAATTTTCTTGGTGCAACACTCAGGCAGTATGACTTTATGCTAAAGGGACTCAAGGAAGTTGAAGGAAGGCTCAGTGAACTTAACATTCCCTTGATATTGCTCATTGGAGAGCCAACTGAGAACATTCCAAAATTCGTAAGAGAAAATGATATAAAGCTTCTTTTAACTGATTTTGACCCTTTACGCATTAAAAGAAAATGGAAAGAAAAAATTGCCTCATCCATTGAAACTCCATTTCTTGAAGTTGACACCCACAATATTGTTCCAGCCTTTTATGTAAGCGATAAAAAAGAGGCTGGTGCTTATACTTTAAGACCAAAGATAAAGAGACTTCTGCCTTCTTTTCTAAGGAAACCTGAGGAAATAGTCTATCATCCATACAATGACCTTAAAACCAAGTCCTTTGACATTGATGAGGCATTAAATAGTCTCAAAATAGACAGAAACGTTCAGCCTGTTGATAAATTCTTACCCGGAACATCAGAGGCAAAGAAAACTCTTGAAGTATTTTTGAATGAAAAACTGCATTTTTATAATGTTTACAGAAATGACCCAAACATAGACTGTCAATCAAATCTCTCTCCATATCTTCATTTTGGACATATATCATCCCTTGAGGTTGCACTTAAAGTAATTGAATCAGATGCTCCTGAGACTGCAAAGGAAGCCTTTTTAGAGGAACTTATTGTAAGAAAGGAACTCTCTGATAATTTTTGCTTCTATGAGCCAAACTATGACAACATAAATGGAGCTCCTCAATGGGCAAGGGAAAGCCTTGAAAAACACAAAAGCGACAAAAGAGAATATGTATACACACTTGAACACTTTGAAAATGCTGAAACCCATGATCCATTGTGGAATGCTGCACAACTACAGATGGTACGGGAAGGCAAGATGCATGGCTATTTAAGAATGTATTGGGCTAAAAAGATACTTGAATGGACAATTTCTGCAGAAGAGGCAATTCAGATAGCAATATATCTAAACGATAAATACGAAATTGACGGAAGAGACCCAAATGGATACACAGGAGTACTATGGAGTATTGGTGCAGTTCATGACAGACCGTGGAAAGAAAGACCAATATTTGGTAAAGTAAGATATATGAGTTTTGAAGGATGCAAAAGAAAGTTTGATGTAGAAAAATTGGTGTTTGGACAAATTTTACGAGATAGGGATAGAAGGGTTTGAGATAGGGGGGAAGAAAATTGAAGATTATGGGCAAACTTGATGAGTGACAGAAGGAGATATTGAGGATATTAGGAGTTGAGGAAAACTTATTCAGAACTTACGAAAGTGTGATAGAATTTTGTGAGCTAATCTAAAAAATTGTGAATCATTGATCTTAAAATTTTTTATTCATAGCTTTTATGAAGTTGGGATTAACAAAGGTTGCATAAAAAATCGCTCAATTTATGTAAGAAATACTTATTCGCCCTATTCCCTATAATTCTCTATCAACTTAGCCCCTAAAAAAAAGAAAAAAAATGTATAAAACAGCATTACAAAAAGAGCTATTATTGCCTCTGTATCTAAAGCTGTCTTTCTAATCAAAACATTTGTATGCGTAAGAGGCATTAAATAAATAAATGGTTTAAAAATTGTTGGAATTTTTTCAATTGAGAAAAATGTTCCGCTGAAAAAAGCCATTGGCATTATGAAAAAGTTTGAATATGTTGCTGTGTCCTCATGGGACTTTGTTATCATTCCTGTAATTACTCCCAGTGAGGCAAACATAAAACAGTTAAGCAAAAGGGCGACAGTAAAAATTGGATTTATTGAAAAATCTGATGGAACAATAAATCCAACAGCTATAATTAGCAAAGATGCAAAAAGACCTTTCACCATACCAGCCAATACTTCTCCAATCATTATTGAAAAAGGTTTTATTGGTGACTGAAAATAGACCTGAAATGTTTTAAAATAAAGTCTGCCAAGATTTAATGTGCTTGCAACCCATGAGTAGGAATTATTCATTGAACTCATTGCAACAAGCCCTGGAAGAAGAAATGTTAAATAATCAGTTCCATCGGAAAGCTTCACTGTTCTGCCAAGACCAAGTCCAAAGGTTATAAGATATATAATTGGAGCCATCATTGCTGAGAAAATGTATCCTAATCTCAGAAGCTTTCTCTTGAACTGAAGCATTTCTTTAAGAAAAATTGGATACCAATCAGGCATCTTTTATTCTTTCTCCTGTAAGTTTTACAAAAACATCCTCAAGATTAGACTTTCTTATTGTAACTCTGTCATTTCCATTTTTAGCTATTTCATAGGCTTCTTCTTTTGTTTTGCATATTTTACTTATTAGTCTTCCATCCTTATCAATAAATTCAACTACATACTCACCAACTTCTCTTTTAAGCTCATCAGGTGAGCCAACAGCTATAAGTTTTCCGTGTGAAAGAATTCCAACCCTGTCGCATAATGCCTCTGCCTCTTCTATGTAATGGGTTGTAAGAAGTACTGTTCTTCCCTCTCCTTTAATCTTTCTTATAATTTGCCACAGTTCCCTTCTTACATGAGCATCAAGTCCTATTGAAGGCTCATCAAGAAATAAAACTCGTGGCTCAGGCAGAAGCGCCCTTGCAAGAAGCACCCTTCTTTGCTGTCCACCTGAAAGAGTATTAACAACAGAGTGCTTTTTCTCTAAAATTTCCATTGTTGAAAGAATTTCATCAATTTTTTTCTTTAAATTGCTTACTTTATGTAGCATTCCATAAATTAAAAGATTTTCATAAACAGTAAGCTCCCTTTCAAGATTGTTCTCTTGCGGAACAACACCAATAATTTTTTTAATTTCATAGGGCTCTTTTGTAACATCTTTACCTGCAATAAAGCATTTGCCAGAGTCTGGTTTTGTAAGTGTTGTTAATATCTTTACTGTTGTTGTTTTACCGGCACCGTTTGGACCAAGAAGTCCAAATATCTCTCCCTTTTTTATTTCTAAAGAAACTGAATCAAGAGCCCTTACTCTACCGTAACTCTTTGATAAATTTTCAATTTTGATCATTAAGAAGATAAGGCTTTTTTTATCTTTTCAATTAAAAATGGATGAACTGAAGTATTTCCTGCTACAATGTTACCAGTTGAAAGATAATTTTCACCGCCTTCAAAATCTGACACCACTCCTCCTGCTTCTTTAATTAAAAGAGTGCCTGCTGCAATATCCCAAGGACTTAGAGCAAATTCAAAAAATCCATCTACACGACCGCATGCAACGTAGGCAAGGTCAACAGAAGCAGCACCGGGTCTGCGAAGATCACTTACTGAGTAAAGCAGTTCACGAAAAATTTTTATGTAATCATCAATAAGATGCTTGTTTCTGAAAGGAAAACCTGTTGCAATCAAAGCAAGCTCAGGATTTTTAAATTCAGATACTTTTATTCTTCTTCCATTCAAAAAAGCACCAATTCCCTTTTCTGCATAAAAAAGCTCATCCCTTGTTGGATCATAAACTACTCCAACAGTTAGCTCTCCTTTATACATAAGAGCAATAGAGACTGCAACAACTGGAAATCCATGAATAAAATTTGTTGTTCCATCCAAAGGGTCTATGATCCAAAGATATTCTGCTTTTTTGTAATCATTAGATAACTCCTCTGCCATAATCTGATGCTGTGGAAAATGTTTTTTAATATGAGAAATAATTGTTTTCTCTGATTGAACATCTATTTCTGTTACATAGTCAGATATGCTTTTTTGAACAAAGTCATCAGGAGTGAGAGTGCCAATTTTTTCTTTAATTATTGTGCCAGCAGACTTTGCTGCTTCAATTGCAACTAAAAGTGGTTCTCTCATTCCACAAACACCACTGCTTCACGAGGACTTACTCTTGGTGGGGGAGATGGAATATGTGCAGGATATCCAACTGGAAGTATTACAACAGGTCTTAAGTGTCTTGGTAAATTCAAAATCTTTGAAACTTCCTCTTCCCTAAAAGCTCCAACCCAAACTGAGCCAAGTCCATTTTCAACAGCAACAAGCATAACATTTGTTATACTGCATGCAACATCCTGAATTGCATAAAGATTTACACCTCTTTCACCATATCTTGGATAAATCCTTTCTTTGTCTATACATCCAACAATAACAAGAGTTGCCTCAGCAATAAACATCTGATTCAGTGCAGCATGGGCAAGCTGAAGTTTTATTTTTGGATTTTTAACAAAATAGAATTTTCTTGCCTGAAGATTTCCTGCAGATGGAGCCCAAATTATTGCTTCAATAAGCTTATTTACCATCTCCTGGGGAATCTCTTTTTTTAGAAAAGCTCTTACGCTTCTTCTTTCTTTTACAGTCTTTAATACCTCTTCCATCTTTTATCCCTAATAACTCTTTTAATTTATTATAAGATTTTCCTTTTTGTTTTTCAAATCACAATTCAGGGACTAAAAATGGTGATAGAAATCCAAAAATTACTAAAACCTCTTGAAAAATAGGCTTTTTTTTACACTCATTGACCACCTTCTACCTTTCTCTTGTTTTAATCCATTCCATTTTTAACATACGATAACAGATTAAAAAGAGTTTTATAAAAAATCGCTCAAATTAGGTTTAACCCAAAAATAGCGATAGAAATCCAATAATTGGTATAACCATTTGAAAATTAAGTATTTTTTGCTGTCATTGCGAGCATCCGAAGAATGCGAAGCAATCTCTTTGAAGGGGAAAAGGCAAGATTGCTTCCTCCTCTCTTCGCTCGGAGTCGCAATGACGGAGTGGGGGTATCCTCGCAATTACGGAGAGGTGTTCACCATCCACCATCCAAGAATCACCATTCACCAGTTACCAATTAGAGACTGCTTCGCCACATCGAGTGGCTCGCAGTGACGAATTGTTGGATTGCCACGCTATCGCTCGCAACAGGGGGCTCGCAGTGACGAGTGTCTATCTCTATTTTTCGGTTTGATTAAATATTGGAATTTTTATTTTTTTGATTTATAATAAAAATACATGAGTTTGCCAGTTTTTAAGCATACTATTTCAAAGTTTAGGGAACTTTTTACAGAAGACAACGAAAAGTTCTCATATCTGGTTAAGTATGATCCTATAATTGCTTACCAAATTTTCCAGACTGTTAACTCTCCTTGCGGAAAAACAGAGATTACAAATTTCTCTCAGATGATTAATTTTCTTGGCACTAAAAAGGTTGAACAGATTATCCTTGAGAGTGACCTTTTTCTTGAAGAAGAGGATTTAAACATTTGGTTTTATGGCATACTTAGTGCTGAGGTAGCAACTGCTTTAGCTCAAAAAATGCCTCATATTCATAGGGATGAGGCATTTTTTGCAGGACTTCTGCCTTGTCTTGGTTTACTTTTTATGACAAATGACTTTCCATCTTACAGAAGCATTATTCCTTTTTTAATAAAGCTTCCTTTGGAAGATAGAGTGTTTCTTGAACAATCTATTTTAGGGACAAACAATTTAGAAGCTCTTCAGAGAAATATATTATGCCCGCCTTTCAGGGAAGTCTCAAAAATTCTTAATAAAATTTTTCCAAAGGATGGAATTAAGGAGTTAAAAGGTGCTATGCCACCTCGTGGTTCAGCATTACAAAACAGTTATAACATGGCATTGATTGCGGACTTATCAACCTATGGTGCACAGGCTCTTATGTTTCCATCTGTAGTTGACAACAGAGAGCTTTTCCTTGAGCTTGCCAAAAGATACTTTAGGATAAAAGAGGCTGACTCAACCGAAATTCTTCAAAGTGCAATGGACAGAGTAATTTCTGTGGCTAATGAATTTGATATTGCAGAGGAACTTCAATTTTCCGCAGAAAATGTTTTTCAATTTAGGAAATTTAAGTTTGAGAGTAAAAACCCAGTCTTTGCAAAGATGCTTACAAATTTATTTGAAGAAAATGCTAAGGACAGAAACATTTACATATACGGTGAAAGAGCGGTTGGGAAAAGACTTCTCGCAGCAACTCTGCATTCTGCAGATGACAATCCACGAAAAGATAAACCTTTTATAATGATTTTCTGTGACATTGAAGAGGATTTGCTTGAGGAAGAGTTTTTTGGAATAAAAGATGGATACATGGGCAAAAAAGGTAAAAAAGGTGCTTTAAAACATGCAGAAGGAGGCACATTAGTAATAAAGAATTTTGATGAAATGCCAAAGGATTTTCAGGAGAAATTTTATAGGGCATTAAAAAATAAAAGCTTTTACAGAGTTGGCGATATATCTCCAACAGAACTGACTGATATAAAGTTTATCTTGGTTGGCAAGGATGATTTGAGAATAAAAATGACCAATGGAGAATTTTCCAGTGATTTAATTAGATTTCTCAATCCAGTATTTTTTAGGATTCCACCACTTAGGGAAAGAAGAGAAGATGTTTTCTATATTGCAGGAGAGATTGTAAAAAAATACAAATTAAATGTTGAGGATAAGCTCAATTCTCCAGAAGTAATTGAAAAGTTTAAGAAAGACCCATTTCCAAACAATCTCAGAGATTTAAAGAGATTCTTATTTTTGCTTTATATCAAGAAAATCCTTAAATCTTAAGTATTCCTCTCCACCCAATAAAGAAGCAAAGGCAACTGAAAGGAACCAAAGAAATGAGGCTGAAACAGCGTTTTCATATCCTATTGAATTTCCAAAGAAAATAAAAAATCCCCATTCCCTTACTCCTATTCCTGATATGGAAATAGGAAGCATCGTCAGTATAATAATAACTGGCAAATAAATGAAAATTTCATAGAATTTAACTGAGATTTCAAGGCTAAGGAAAATCAAGTAAACAGAGATTATTACAAAAATTTGTACAAAAATTGAGAAAATGAAGGCTTTAAAAAAGTTTCTTTTTATAATTGGAAAATAAGTTTTTGCATAGTGCTGAAAGATTGATATTTTTCCAAAAAGGAAAATACCAAATGTTAAAAGCCAAAAAAGTATAAAAGATGCAGGAACAGAATAAAGAATCCAATCTTTTGGCATTTTTTCATAGAAAATACAGAAGAAGACAAATCCTAAACATAAAAGAGCCATAAGTCCAATGTATCTTTCTATTAAAACAGATGCAATAGCATCTTTAATTGGAAGGGATTTTCTCATTAAAAGAACTTTTACAAAATCTCCTCCCATAATTCCTGGTAGAAATGTGTTAAAAAAGCAACCAATCATGTATAAAGAAAAGAGGCGTGATTTGGAAATTGTGGTTGGTGGTTGGTGATTGGTGGATGGTGAATGGTGACTGGTGATTGGTGGATGGTGAATAGTGGATGGTATGATAAAAAGTTTCCATCTTAATGTTGATATGAAGGAGGAGACAATATAAAGAAGTGAAGCCAAGAGAAAAAACCAGATATTGATTTTTGAAAGGAATTGTAGAAGTAAAAATAAATCAATCTTGCTAAAAAGATAAACAATCAGAACAATAGTAACTGAGGCTCTAAGGAGTATTTTTAAGACTCTTTTCAATCTCCTGGTCCCAAAATTTTCTTTAAAATATAAATAGGCTTTTTTTGAGTTTCATGATAAACTCTGACAATCATCTCACCAAGAAGTCCCATTCCTATAAAGTTTAAACCTATGAGAACTGAAAAGAAACCTCCAAGAAGAAGAGGTCTTCCGCCAATTGAGACTCCTTTAAAGATTTTCAAAAATACAAGATATCCAACAATCAAAGCTCCTAATACCATAAAAAGAACACCAATTGGTCCAAAAAACTGAAGTGGTTTTGTTGAAAAACTGTAAAGGAATTTTACAGCAAGAAGATCAAGAAGAACTTTTATTGTTCTGCTTAAACCATACTTTGATTTACCTTTGTATCTTGGATGATGGGTAACTTCAATTTCCTTTATTTTAACTCCATACCAGCTTGCAAGGGCAGGAATAAATCTATGCATTTCTCCATAGAGTCTAAGATTTTTGACAACTTCCCTTCTGTAGGCTTTAAGGGAGCATCCGTAATCATGGATTCTTACTCCAGTGACTTTTCCAATTAGCCAATTTGCTATTATTGATGGAAGTCTTCTTGTAAAGAATGGGTCTTTTCTTTTTTTTCTCCATCCACTTACTAAATCAGCATCTTTTATTGCTTCAAGTAGCTTTGGAATGTCAGCAGGATCATTCTGAAGATCTCCATCCATTGTAACTACAATTTCTCCCCTTGCAAAATCAAATCCTGCTGCAAAGGCTGCAGTTTGTCCAAAGTTTCTTCTAAAACTAAGAACAACAACATTTGGGTCGCTTTTTTGAATATCTTCAAGTATTTTTAAAGTATTATCTGTGCTTCCATCATCAACATAAATTACTTCATAGGAAATTTGAAGCTTACTTAAAACTTCAGTAAGCTTTTTATGGAGCTCTTCAACATTTTCTTCTTCATTGTAAAGTGGTATTACAACTGATAAATCCATTTTTTAACCCCTTAATAGGTTTCTGGCTTTTTCTCATTTATACCCTTAAAATTGTAACATTTAAATATCGTATAATCTCTAATTTTAACACCTTTTTTCTGAGCAGAAAAACTTTCTCCATCGCATTTGTCAACGGCTTTTTTGACTTCCTCTGGAGCTTCATTTTTTATTCCATACATGACAAATATTCCGTTAATTTTTTCTTTGGATAAAAGTTCAGTGTTTATTGATTCCCACACGTCATATTGATTCATTCTTCTTCCAAGATTAATGCAGTAAACCTTAGGTTTTCCTTCAACATAAAATGCAAGCTCACTTGAAATCTGATATCTATCTGAAAAAATCACAACCTTTCCATCTTTTTCAAGCTCTTTTTTAATCCCGCTGACTTTAATCCCAAGCTCTTTCCAACCCTTAAGCCTTGATGAGGGATCAAGTTTTGCGGATAAATTCATAAAAGGCATTGTATAGGTTAGAATTGTAAATATGCATGATAGTGCAATTGCAGAAATAATGAGCTTTTTTAAAATTTTTCTTTCAAAGGCATAGGCAATTGTAAATAAAAACGGAATGTAGGACATCATTGCCCAGTTTGCCTGAACTTTACCTTGAATGCTTTTAAGTAAAAAGAATGCAAAAACAGGCATTGAAAAAGAGATAATAAACCACCACTGTCTTTTAATAAGATTTAGAGCCGATGGTTTAAAAATAAAATAAAATCCAAGTGCAAAAATTAAAGGCGTTACAACTAAAAGCTGGCTTCCAATGAATTCAGATAGAGATTTTAATGAGATTTTAAATCCTTCATAAATATTAGCCTGGCCAGCAGTATGTTTAAGAGTTACCCAGTCATGCTGAAAGTTCCAGACTATTACAGGAGAAAAAACAATCAGGGAGAGTGTAAGTGAAAGTGTAAGTGCAAGTGCAAGTGAATGTGCAGGTGCGGGTTTAGATAATAAGGAATCACTTTCACTTGCACATACACTTTTATACTTTAGTAAATAAACAAACATGCACAAATAGAAGAAAGCCATTGTGTATTTTGTAAGAAGTCCAAAGCCAATTATTATTCCAAGCAAAACCCAATATGCTTTCTTACCTTCTAATGCTTTCATAAAAAGATAAATTGAGAATATCCAGAAAAAAATAAATGGACTGTCAATAGTGAAAATTACTCCATAGACTGTAAAAAGAGGAATCAGCTGAAAAAGTATTCCTGCAATATATCCAGCTTTTTCGCTAAAAAGCTCTTTACCAATTTTATAGATCAGGATGCTACTTAAAAAAGAAAAAACTACTGCCAATGCCCTTACTCCGAATGGATTGTCTCCAAAAATCCAAGTAGAAAAGGCAATAAGATAGGCTATCATTGGACCCTTTGAATAGTAACTTACATCAGGTCTTCTTGACCACTCCCAGTAATGGGCTTCATCTGGTGAGATATCCACTGGAGCATGAAGGATAAAATAAATTCTGAAAAGGGAAAAAACAATCAAAAACAAATAAAAAGCTCTTTTAATTGAATTTGTATTTACAATTGTTTTATAAGTGACAAAACCCAAAAGGATTCCCAAAAAACAACCAGCCAAGACATCACTGGGCCAATGAACTCCAAGATAAACTCGTGAGATACTAACCAAGATGGCTATTGATAAGGTATAAGCAGTCAAAGCAGTCTTCAATCTTTTTGAAAAAGTGGGTTCTTTTAAAAAAAGAATCAGAATTGTTGCTATTGTAAAATGAATTGTTACATGGTTTGAAGGAAAGCTGAATGAACCTGTGCATCCGACAATCTCTCTAAAATACTCTGTATGACATGGTCTTACTCTTTGAACAATGTTTTTTATCTCTTGAGCGAGCCAGTCAGAAAGAAAAATTCCTATGGAAAGTGAAAGAATTAAGTATAAAATTTGAGCCTTTTTTTGGTTTTTCAAAGCTTGCAGTGCAATGAAAAACAAAATAGGAATATAGAAAATCCAACCCCTTTGAGTGAAAAATACCATAACAGGGTCAAGAAAACTGTTTGCAAGGGTTTTATGAAAGAAAAGTAAAATTTCTCGTTCCATTTTAGATTTTAAATTATAACATGTTATAATTTATCTATGCCTGTTCTTGTAATAGACACTGAAAAATGCGTTGGATGCCTTCTGTGCATGTTTGCCTGTGGAAGAACACATCAAGCAGTCGGACTTGAAAGCTCATGCATAAAAGTAAGCTCAAGGGGCGGAATTTCAAGGGGATTTCAAGTTTTTGTATGCAGAGGCTGTGAAGACCCACCTTGTGCCAGAGCATGTCCAGAGGATGCATTAATTGTAAGAAAAGGCGGTGGAGTTCTTCTTAAGGAAGACAAATGCACAGGATGTGGACATTGCGTGAAAGCATGCATTCTTGATGCAATTGGTTGGAATAACAAGAAAAATAAACCTGTAATATGCATTCAATGTGGAGAATGTGCAAGAAGCTGTCATTACAAGGTTTTGGAGCTTAAAAGATGAGGGTTTTATACATTGACCTTTCAAAGAAAAAGTTTTGGACAGAAGAAAGAGCTGATTTATTTTCAAAATATATAGGAGGCACAGGCGTTGCAATAAAACTTCTTCATGAAAACTGTTCTCCTCAGACAGAGCCTTTTTCTCCTGAAAATCCAATAATTTTTGCCATTGGTCCACTTAATGGACTTTTTCCAATTGCATCAAAAACAGTTGCCATGTTTAAGTCTCCCCTTACAGGAAACTTGGGAGAGTCCCATGCAGGTGGAAGAAGTGCAATTGCAATAAGAATGGCAGGATATGGAGCAATTGTAATTAAAGGAAAAAGCGAAAGACCTTGCTATGTTTCAATTCATGGAGATAAAGTGTATTTTAGAGACGCTACAACCCTTTGGGGACTTGAAGGTGTTTCTGCTGCTGGACTGATTCGCAAAAGGGAGCAAGGAGCAGGGCTAAGAACAATAATGAGAATTGGTCCTGCAGGAGAAAGACTTGTAAGTTATGCTTGTGTTACTTTGGAGACTTACAGACACTTTGGAAGACTTGGACTTGGTGCAGTTTTTGGAAGCAAAAACTTAAAAGCAGTTGTTGTCTCAGGAAAAAGGGATTTAAATGTTACAGGTTTTAAAGAATACAAAGAACTTTATTCTTTGTTGTTTAAGCAAATAACAGAATCAGACAAGATGAAAAAATATCATGAACTTGGCACTCCTGCAAATGTTCTCCCCCTTGTTTTTTCAAAGGGACTTCCGATAAAAAATCTTCTTACAAATGAGCTTGATGGTTTAGAAAACATCTCAGGTGAGTCCTTTGCTGAAAAACATCTTGGAAGAAGGGTTGCATGTTCTCATTGTCCAGTTGCATGCATTCATCTTGCAACTTTGAGGAAACCTTATGAAGATGAGCCATATTTTTACCAGACAATATATCTTTCCTATGATTATGAACTTATTTATTCTCTTGGTTCAATGCTTGCCATTACATCAACTGAAGGAGTTTTAAAACTTATTGAGGCTGTTGAAGACATGAGTCTTGATGCAATATCTGCAGGAGTTGTGCTTGCATGGATTACAGAGGCATTTGAAAAAGGAATTATAAATGAAAAGCAAACAGAGGGAATTATTCCAAAATGGGGAGATGTTGACTCTTATGTTAAGCTTATAAAAAAGATTGTTTATGGAGAAAGTGAATTTTTCAGAGATGTTGCAAAGGGTATTGATTATGCTTCATCAAAATATGGTGGAAAAGAGTTTGCTTTGACATATGGAAGTAATGAAATGCCGGGCTATCATACAGGATATGCTTCACATATAGGCTATTTATTTGGAGCAAGACATAGTCACCTTGACAGTGCTGGATATGCAATTGATAAGGAGGCAATGACAAAAAAATTTAGTGAAGAGCAGATTGCAGAAAAACTTTTCAATGAAGAGTGCTGGAGACAAATACTTTCAAGCCTTGTCATATGCTTTTTTGCAAGGGAAATTTATCCACCAGATACAGTTTTAAGATGTTTAAAACTTGCAGGATACTCATTTGACGAAGACAAACTTTCGGATATTGCAAAACAGATATATGCAGAAAAATATCGTTTTAAGATAAAGTGCGGATTTGACCTTGATAAGCTGTCACTCCCTAAAAGAATATTTGAAACTCCTTCATCAAATGGAGCTCTAAATAAGGAGAGCGCAGAAAAAATTATAGGTATTTTAAAGGAGAAAATTAAAGGTGTATTAAAATGATAAGAATCCTTATTTTTACAATTTTTGCAGTTTCTTTCCTTTTTGCTCAAGCCAATGCAAAAGAGATACTTTTGCTTAAAGTAGAAGGAGTAATTAATCCTCCCCATGCTGAGTATATCACCAAAGGAATAAAAAAAGCCCATGAAATAAAGGCAGAGGCATTAATAATTCAGCTTGACACCCCTGGAGGGCTTGACAGTTCAATGAGAGACATAATTAAAGAGATGTTAAACTCTGAGATTCCTATCATTGTTTATGTTGCTCCAAAAGGAGCGAGGGCAGCAAGTGCAGGAGCATTTATTACTTTGGCAGCCCACATAGCTGCCATGTCACCCGGAACAAACATAGGCGCAGCCTCACCTGTAGCAATGGGTGGTGAAAAGATGGATAAAACTCTGGCAGAGAAGATAATGAATGACGCAGTTGCCTATATAAAGGCTATTGCTAAAGAGAGAGGAAGAAACGAACAGTGGGCAGAGCTTGCAGTTAGGAAAGGAATCTCTTCTACCGAGACAGAGGCATTAAAAAAAGGAGTAATAGATTTACTGGCAGAGGATTTAAAGACACTTTTGAAAGAGATTCATGGGAAAAAAGTTAAAACCTCTATAGGTGAAAAAGTAATTAACACAAAGGATTCAAAAGTTAGCGAAGCAGAGATGAGCTTTAGATTAAAGTTTCTGAACTTTCTGAGCAATCCCAACATTGCCTATATTTTACTAATGATCGGAATTTATGGAATTATATTTGAGTTAAGCAATCCCGGAGCCATATTCCCCGGAGTAATTGGTGCTGTAAGTTTAATACTCGCTTTTTATAGTCTGCAAACGCTTCCTATAAACTATGCAGCTGCTGGATTGATACTTCTTGGGATAATTCTTTTTGTCCTTGAGCTCAAATTCACCTCATACGGATTGCTAACCTTAGGAGGTATTGTATGTTTTGTTTTGGGGTCTATCATGCTTTTTGACACAGCAAATCCTCTCTTTAAGCTCTCTCTTTCTGTTATAATACCAGTTGCAATTGTTACGGCTTTATTTTTTGCTGTTCTTCTAAGACTTGCTTATAAGGCACACAAAAGAAAGCCTGTTACAGGAGTTGAGGAACTCATGGGAATGAAAGGATATGCAAAGGAAGATTTTGTATCTGGAAAAGGCTTGGTCATGGTTCATGGAGAGCTTTGGCAGGCAATTTCTGATGAGGAAATTAAGAAGGATGAAGAAGTTATTGTTGAAAAAGTTGAAGGACTTACTCTTAAAGTGAGGAAGATTAAGTGAAGGCTTTGGTTACAGGAGGAACAGGTTTTATTGGCAGTCATCTTGTAGAGAAGCTTTTAAATGAAGGTTTTGAAGTCTATTGCATCGTTCGGAATCCTGCCAAGCTTCGTTTTCTTAATGGGCTTAATGTAAAAATTATTAAAGCAGATTGTACTGACAAAGAAAGTTTAAAAAAAATAGATTGGGATTTTGACTATATTTTTAATCTTTCAGGAATCACAAAGGCAAAGAGCCCTGAAGACTTCTATCAGTCAAATTATATTGGAACAAAAAATCTTGTGGAAATTGCATCCGAGCTTAATCCGTCTTTAAAAAGATTTATCCATGTAAGCAGTCTTGCAGCAGTTGGACCATGCAATGACTGCGCTTCCGTTGATGAAAACACTGCTCCTCATCCAGTATCAGAGTATGGAAAGAGCAAACTTTTAGGTGAGCAAGCAGTTGAACATTTTAAAGAAAAGATTCCTATTACCATTATTCGCCCTCCAGCAGTTTACGGACCAAGAGATACTGATTTTCTTACCTTTTTCAAAATGATTAAAGCAGGATTGGTTTTTTACTTTACTGAAGGAAGATACTCTATGGTTTATGTAGATGACCTTGTAAAAGGTATTATTTTGTCTTCAAAACATGAAAAGACAGCAGGAGAAAAACTTTTTATTGCCAACTCCCATGCCTACACAACTCGTCAGATTGTTGAGGTAATCTCTAAGGTATTAAAAAAGAAGCCACTAAAAATTAAAATTTCTCCAACAATCGGCAAATTCTTTGTTGGACTCTTTCAAAAATTTGACAAAACAAGTATAATAAATAACGATAAACTTAAAGAACTCATGCAACCTTGCTGGGTTTGCTCTACAGTAAAAGCCGAGCATTTGCTTGGCTTTAAAGCAAAAACTACATTAGAGGAAGGGATGGAGAGAACAGCGAAATGGTACAGAGAGAATCAGTGGTTATAAAAAAGGATGTCTTTGAAAAATGCTTTAAATTTACAGCCGCCTATGAATTACAAAAAGTAGGCATGTATCCATATTTTAGGATTATTGAGTCTGCGCAGGGTCCTGAAGTGATAATGAATGGCAGAAAGATGATTATGATTGGCTCAAATAATTATCTCGGACTTACAAACCATCCAAAGGTCAAGGAAGCCGCAATTAATGCAATTAAAAAATACGGCACAGGATGCGCAGGTTCAAGATTTTTAAATGGTACACTGGACATTCATGTAGAACTTGAGGAAAAGCTTGCGTGGTTTGTAAGGAAGGAATCAGCTCTTGTATTTTCAACAGGCTTTCAGGTCAATCTTGGGGTTATTTCCTCATTAGTTGGCAAGGATGACCTTGTAATAATAGATAAAATGGATCATGCAAGTATTGTTGATGGATGCAGACTTTCTTTTGGCGAAGTAAAAAGATATAAACACAACGATATAGAAGACCTTGAGAGAGTCCTTAAAGAATGCGAAGATAGATCAAAGCTTGTAGTGGTTGACGGCGTTTTCAGCATGGAAGGAGACATTGTAAAGCTTGCTGAGGTCTATGAACTTTGCAAAAAATACGGTGCCAGACTTATGGTTGATGATGCTCACGGAATAGGAGTATTGGGAAAGACAGGAAGAGGCACTGCAGAGCATTTTGGACTTGAAAAGGAAGTAGACCTTATTATGGGAACATACAGCAAATCTCTTGCTTCAATAGGTGGATTTATAGCAGGAGAAAAGGATGTCATAAATTACATCAAACACTTTGGCAGGGCATTTATTTTCAGTGCAAGCCCACCACCTGCATCAGTTGCAGCTGTTTCAGCGGCAATAGATATTATCGTGAATGAGCCCGAAAGAAGAGAACAGCTTTGGAAAAATACAAATAAGATGCTTAAAGGCTTCAGGGAAATGGGCTTTGACATAGGAGTGGCTGAAACTCCTATTATTCCTGTCATTGTTGGCGAAGATGAGCTTGCATTTAAGTTCGTAATGATGCTTCAGGAAGAGGGAATTTTTGCAAATGTCGCAGTATCTCCAGCAGTGCCACCGGGAAAAGCTCTTATAAGAACAAGTTACATGGCAACCCATACAGATGAACATCTTGACAAAGTCCTTGAAGCATTTTATAAAGTAGGTAAAGCCTTAGGCGTAATTTAATTTTTAATGTCAGTCATAGGAGTCCAAAATAATAGATTGCTTCCTTCTCGCTTAGTTCGGAATAGCCATGACAAAATCAGCAATGAAAACGATTTTTTGTCATTGCAAGGGTCAAAACTTATTCGTCTGTCATTTCAAGTAGCAAAACTTTTTCCCCTGTCATTGCAAGGAGCGATAGCCCTTTACCTGTCATTGCGAGGAGCGATAGCCCTTTACCTGTCATTGCGAGGAGCGATAGCGACGAAGCAATCTCATCATTCTATGAAAAAATTATTATCAATGCTTTTAGTATCTATTTTGGGCAAATACGAATGTCAATAGAAATTAAAGAAGTTATTGACAAAAAAGGTTTAAAGGATTTTGTTTATCTACCAATAACATTGCATAAAAACGATCCTCTTTATGCTCCACCACTAATAAAAGATATGGTGGAGCATCTAACTCCAAAAAATCCATTTTTCAAAAGGGCAAAGGCAAAATTTTTTATAGCCTTAAAAAATGGCAAACCCGTAGGCAGAATTGCAGGCATTGTAAATTATGCTCACATTGAATTTCATAAAGAAGAGGCTGGTTTTTTTGGGCTTTTTGAATGTATAAATGACAAAGAAGTTGCCCAAGCTCTTTTTAATACTGCAGAGAACTATCTAAAAGCAGAAGGGCTTAAAATAATGCGTGGACCAATGAATCTTTCAACAAACGAGGAATGTGGATTTTTATATGAAGGCTTTGAGACTCCATCCATGATTATGATACCTTACAATCCACCCTATTACAATGAGCTTGCAGAATCCTATGAAATGAAAAAGGCAAAGGACCTGTATTGCTTTATAGCTGATATTCCCTCAGAGCTTCCCCATAAAATTGAAAGAATTGCCCGATTTGCTGAAAAGCAAGGTATTAAGGCAAGAACTATAAAAATTAAAAATCTTAAGGAAGAGCTTTATGCATTCATGGAAGTTTATAATGAGGCATGGAGAGAAAATTGGGGATTTATCCCAATAACAAAGGAAGAAGTTGACTATATGGCTGAAAAGTTAAAACCCATTGCCCTTGAAGAATTGGTTATTGTGGCTGAAAAAGATTCTAAGCCTGTTGGTTTTTTTGGAGCAATACCAGATTTCAATGAAGTTTTAAGAAGAATTCATGGCAGGCTAACACCAATAAACATTTTAAAGGCTCTTTACTGGAGAAAAAAAATCAAGTCTATCAGACTCTTGCTTTTTGGAGTTAAAAAAGATTTCAGGCTTAAAGGTGTTGAATCCATAATGTTAAGAGAAGTATTCAAAGGTGTTACAAAGCATGGATTTAAGAAAATAGAATTTTCATGGATTCTTGAGGACAATTACGACACAATCAATCTAACCCAGATAGTCAATGCCAAAAGATACAAAACCCTTCGCATTTATGAGAAGGATATTCTATAAATAGATAGAAACTCGCCACTGCGATATACTATTTGCGAGCAATAAAGGGACAATTTCTCCCAACTTAATCAAATTATGAGTAAAAAATTTTAAAATCAATGAGCTACAATTTTTAGATTAGCCTACAAATTTCTCTTGCAATTTCGTAAGTTCTGAATAACTTCTCAGCAACTCCCGATATTCTCAATATCTCCTTCTGTTCCTCATTAAGTTTGCTCATAATCTTTATTTTCTCCCTCCTCTATCTCAAACCCTCTTATCTCTATCTCATACGATTTGTCCAAACACCTCAAACCTTACTTGTCAAAGAACAGAAAAATGTAACAAAGGTTAAAATTTTACATCAATCCCTCTTGCTTAAGAAGCCCTATCACATCATGCGACTTTATTATTCTCTTGAGCAAAGCTCTTAAATAGGATACATCATTAATACTTTTTACTTTCTCCTCAACTCCCTCTGGTATCCAGTCGAGTTTTGCCTCTATGGCAGAAAGAACCATCTCTTGAGCATCAATTAGTAAACCCTTCTCTATACCTTTTTCTACACCTTTTTCAAACCCCTCCTCTATAAGCTCATCAACTAATGTTTTCATCTCTTGCACCTCCTTTCCCTCTATCTTCTCCTTTATCTCTTTACTCTCTATCTTAAATGTCTGCTGTATATAAATTATAACCATTTTCAAATTCAGTATTAAAGATGCCCTGTCTCTTAAATTTTCTCTCAATATCTCCCAATACTCAATCAATGTATTAAGCACTTCCTCTTTTTCCGCTTCTGTTGCAAAAAGTTTCATTAGCTCAAGCTCATACATCAGTATTTGCTGTTGCCTTATCTTCTGCCTTGTCATTTCATCATCAATCATTCTTATATCAAAAAACAAATACTGTAGCCTTAGCAGATACTGCTTTATTTCTTCAGGCAGTTGCCTAAAATACTGAGCTGTATCAGTTGGAATGCTCCATTGGGCTTTCCCATTGTAAAAAAGAACTGGAATCACCGCTGTCAGCTCTCTCCCCTCTTTTAGGTCCTTCTCCCAAACACTTAATATGTACCGCAGAAATTGAAGAATTACTCTTTTGTCTGGATATGATTTGTGCTCAAAGATAAAGTAAAACTTAAGAGGATTCTGCTGTAGGGTGCAGTCAACTGCTACATCAAAGAAGAGTCTTTGCTTGTCTTCAACTGAAAATGCCTCTGTAGGCTGATGCTGTATTGTGTTGACTGTGAAATGCTCAAATAATTGTGGAAATAGAATGCTCAGTAAAGCTTTTACTTTGTTTGGGTCACTAAATATGTGCTTGAAAAATGTATCATGGGGATTTTGAAGCTCTTTTTCTTCATTTTGCATAAAAGATTATAACTGAAATTTATTGAAAAATCAATAAAAATTTAGCTTTTGTAATTTATCCCAAAAGAGACGAAACTGCTTCAGGAGTAAATGCACCACCTACCATTCACCAGTCACTAATTAGAGACTGCTTCGCCTTCTTCTGAGGCTCGCAGTGACAAAAAAATCTAAGGCTCGCAGTGACGATGTTGCGGATTGCCACGCTATCGCTCGCAACAGGGGGCTCACAGTGATGATAATTGAAGGCTTACAGTCACACACTACTCCATCATTGCGAGGCATCCGTCAGGATGCCGAAGCAATCTCTGAAATTGCCACGCTATTGATTGTAACAGGGAGTCTCTTAGTGACGTATTTCTTTGGCTATTTTGGGAGAACATTGAAAATAATCCAATCGCAGAGAATTATTGAAGAAAAGATTTCGGACATGGTTTAAGACAGATGGCGAAGAACATCCACGCTTAAATCGCAATCCCCTTTAGATGGGGTCAAGGTTCGGACTTTCTTGCAATCCCTCTTGGGATTGCGAGAAATGCGATCCGTCGCAATCCCCTTTAGATGGGGTCAAGATTCGGACGGCTGCTAAAGATAAGGCTCTCTGTTATCATTGCAGGGAGCCGTCGCAATCCCCTTTAGATGGGGTCAAGGTTCGGACCTGTTGATGATTGTGTGTCGATGGCGTATGAATGTCTAATTACTCAGTCGCAATCCCCTTTAGATGGGGTCAAGGTTCGGACCTGCGACTGGAATTGCACTCTTTGCAATCCTGAAAGTCGCAATCCCCTTTAGATGGGGTCAAGGTTCGGACCTCAGTTCCTTGTCGAGGAGGATATCTACTATTTCTAGAAAAGAAGTCGCAATCCCCTTTAGATGGGGTCAAGGTTCGGACCTGAGGCGGCAAAGAGGAAAGCATTGTGTTATCACTGTCGTCGCAATCCCCTTTAGATGGGGTCAAGGTTCGGACCTAAAAAAGGAAAGGAGGTGAGGTGGGTAAAATGAATAAGTCGCAATCCCCTTTAGATGGGGTCAAGGTTCGGACTTATAGCATAAAAAAGAGAGGTAAGGGAGGTAACTCCCTTACGTCGCAATCCCCTTTAGATGGGGTCAAGGTTCGGACGATGAGAAGCAAGCTCGGGTATGTGACGTTATTATGTCGCAATCCCCTTTAGATGGGGTCAAGGTTCGGACCTTGGTAAAAAATGTATTTTAGTTTTTTCAGAACCGTCGCAATCCCCTTTAGATGGGGTCAAGGTTCGGACCCCCCAGGTGTGTGGGACACATTCACAGTTGGGTTAGTCGCAATCCCCTTTAGATGGGGTCAAGGTTCGGACCGGCTAGAGCAAGTTTAGGAAAGCATTATGCCTTCTTAAAGTCGCAATCCCCTTTAGATGGGGTCAAGGTTCGGACCCGAGTTAGAGGGAGAGTTAGAATTCTAACTCTTCCTCAGTCGCAATCCCCTTTAGATGGGGTCAAGGTTCGGACCTTGAAAAGAACCTAGCAACTCTCTCAAGAGTTGCTGTCGCAATCCCCTTTAGATGGGGTCAAGGTTCGGACGGACAAGTGCACGGGGGGTAAGTTGGGGACAACTCAAGTCGCAATCCCCTTTAGATGGGGTCAAGGTTCGGACTAATTCGTTTTAACGACCCCGAAGCTCGGCTGAGGTCGCAATCCCCTTTAGATGGGGTCAAGGTTCGGACCCCTGCACCCTCTTTTTTCTCAAATTTTTCAATAAGTTACAAGGGCGTTTAGTCCAACTTTTCCACTTTTGAAACAAAACGTATGAAACGTTTCTGAAATGTTTCTTCTCTTGACTAAGTCATCCTGTCATTGCGATGAATTTTAGGGACAATTTTAGTCATTTATTTTGACCATGTTTTTAAAGAGATTGCTTCGGGCACTTCGTGCCCTCGCAATGACGCACTGGGATAATTTGCAATGCTCTTTATTTCCTTGGCAATGAGGCTTTGGGTCAGACTGCCGAGCCATTTTGTACTCCCGCAGTTAAATAGGGGCAGATTGCCAAGCGTTCGGCTCGCAACAACAGGTTAAAAAAGATTTTATAAAAATCTCCTTTTCAAAGAACAAAGTTTAATCAATATAGCAAAAATTAACTTTTTATGTCAATCCCTCTTGCTTAAGAAGCTCAATCACATCATGCGACTTTATTATTCTCTTATGCAAAGCTCTTAAATAGGATACATCATTAATACTTTTTACTTTCTCCTCAACTCCCTCTGGTATCCAGTCAAGTTTTGCCTCTATGGCAGAAAGAACCATCTCTTGAGCATCAATTAGTAAACCCTTCTCTATACCTTTTTCTACACCTTTTTCAAACCCCTCCTCTATAAGCTCGTCAACTAATGTTTTCATCTCTTGCACCTCCTTTCCCTCTATCTTCTCCTTTATCTCTTTACTCTCTATCTTAAATGTCTGCTGTATATAAATTATAACCATTTTCAAATTCAGTATTAAAGATGCCCTGTCTCTTAAATTTTCTCTCAATATCTCCCAATACTCAATCAATGTATTAAGCACTTCCTCTTTTTCCGCTTCTGTTGCAAAAAGTTTCATTAGCTCAAGCTCATACATCAGTATTTGCTGTTGCCTTATCTTCTGCCTTGTCATTTCATCATCAATCATTCTTATATCAAAAAACAAATACTGTAGCCTTAGCAGATACTGCTTTATTTCTTCAGGCAGTTGCCTAAAATACTGAGCTGTATCAGTTGGAATGCTCCATTGGGCTTTCCCATTGTAAAAAAGAACTGGAATCACCGCTGTCAGCTCTCTCCCCTCTTTTAGGTCCTTCTCCCAAACACTTAATATGTACCGCAGAAATTGAAGAATTACTCTTTTGTCTGGATATGATTTGTGCTCAAAGATAAAGTAAAACTTAAGAGGATTCTGCTGTAGGGTGCAGTCAACTGGTACATCAAAGAAGAGTCTTTGCTTGTCTTCAACTGAAAATGCCTCTGTAGGCTGATGCTGTATTGTGTTGACTGTGAAATGCTCAAATAATTGTGGAAATAGAATGCTCAGTAAAGCTTTTACTTTGTTTGGGTCACTAAATATGTGCTTGAAAAATGTATCATGGGGATTTTGAAGCTCTTTTTCTTCATTTTGCATAAAAGATTATAACTGAAATTTATTGAAAAATCAATAAAAATTTAGCTTTTGTAATTTATCCCAAAAGAGACGAAACTGCTTCAGGAGTAAATGCACCACCTACCATTCACCAGTCACTAATTAGAGACTGCTTCGCCTTCTTCTGAGGCTCGCAGTGACAAAAAAATCTAAGGCTCGCAGTGACGATGTTGCGGATTGCCACGCTATCGCTCGCAACAGAGGGCTCACAGTGATGATAATTGAAGGCTTACAGTGACACACTACTCCATCATTGCGAGGCATCCGTCAGGATGCCGAAGCAATCTCTGAAATTGCCACGCTATTGATTGCAACAGGGAGTCTCTTAGTGACGTATTTCTTTGGCTATTTTGGGAGAACATTGAAAATAATCCAATCGCAGAGAATTATTGAAGAAAAGATTTCGGACATGGTTTGAGACAGATGGCGAAGAACATCCACGCTTAAATCGCAATCCCCTTTAGATGGGGTCAAGGTTCGGACGATTGAGGACATCGACATCGAAAGAAACCTTGCAATCGTCGCAATCCCCTTTAGATGGGGTCAAGGTTCGGACAGTCGAAGTAGAAAGAGAGGATGGAGAAAGAATAGCGTCGCAATCCCCTTTAGATAGGGTCAAGGTTCGGACCATTTACGAGGTGGATGGCAAGACCTACTGCCAGGATTGTGTCGCAATCCCCTTTAGATGGGGTCAAGGTTCGGACAAGGTTTGCAGAAGGGGAGTGGGATGTTTCCCCTCCCCGTCGCAATCCCCTTTAGATGGGGTCAAGGTTCGGACCCGCCACAATCATCGCTGGCAGAAACGGAGAGCCTCTGTCGTCGCAATCCCCTTTAGATGGGGTCAAGGTTCGGACCTCCCGAGTTCCTCTTTGCCGCCATTGAGGCGGCAAAGAGGAGTCGCAATCCCCTTTAGATGGGGTCAAGGTTCGGACAAACTAAGGAGGTATAAATGGAACCAACAATAATCGTCGCAATCCCCTTTAGATGGGGTCAAGGTTCGGACTGGATGGAATGGAAGAAAGAAAAACAATCCAAATCGAGAGAACCGTCGCAATCCCCTTTAGATGGGGTCAAGGTTCGGACCTGCACCCTCATTTTTTCCCAATTTTTCAATAAGTTACAAGGGCAGTTAGTCCAACTTTTCAGAGTTCGAAACAAAACGTATGAAACGTTTCTGAAATGTTTCTTCTCTTGACAAAGTCATCTATTCCACCTGAAATTTCAATGCTTACAAGGCAATTTAATAATTAAAAATCTCCTTGTCAAAGAACAAAATTTTTAAAAATATAGCAAAATTTCATAGTTGATGTCAAATTTTTATTACAACCCAAAAATAGAGATAGAAAACTGACAGATTTATTTTGACCCTTTTCAGGACAATTTTTTATTAAAATTATCCTCTATGTCCTCCTATTTCTTCCCTTTCGTAATAATTTTCCCTATTTTTTTCTCTCTTTTTTATAATTTTCACCTATTAATTAACCTCAAACTTGCCTTTTTAGACAATATTCACCCGTGTTTGTTTTTTATTGCTCTATTTTTTTATCATTTTATCTTGCAAATACTCTTCTTATACAAATGCCATTATTTTTTTTCTTATATGAAGTAGAAGATTAAATTTCTCAACTGTGGTTGATACATGAAGCCATAACCTTCTGCCATGTTTTACCATTTTCCCTGCTATCTCTATAAAAAACCACCTTATTGTGCTTATAGTCTTGTTCTTATACTCTTGCGGTAAAATAAGCTCCCTCTTCAAAACAAAAACATTATATGCAAGCACTCCAAGACAAAACCACATCGCATTTCCCCCAAATTCTCCGCTGGGTAAACTCTCCATCCCTATCCCGTTCTTTAATTCCTTAATGATATTCTCCATCTGCCCCCGCTTGTTATACTCCCATACAACTTCTTCTGCTGAACTTTCTCTGTCAGTTGCTATCACATGGTAACAATAAGGCTCGCTATCAAATAAATCTATCTGCTCTTTCTTCCACCTCTGCACAACCAGCCTGAATGCCTCTGTGCCCTTCATAACATGCACTGTCTCCCCTATCTGCCTGTTTGTAAGTATCCCTTCCTCTGTCCTCAATTCTCTCCAATGCTTTATTCTCTTTATAGCATCCATCACTGCCCCTGTCTTATCTGCTACTATACTGAATGTTGTGCCTTTGCTTCTGAGAAAATTTATTACTTCTGCTGTGTAAAACTCACTGTCAAGACAGGCATGCTTTATCCTTTTTCCTTCAGGCAACAGTTCATATGCATGTGAAAGTGCTTGAAGTGGAACTCCCGCTACATTCCCATGCCTAAACTCATGATAAACGATAATGGGCAACTCCTTAAATGCGGTAACTATAGGTTTGTACCCCTTCACCCCTTTATAGGTCATCTTTGCATCATACTTTTCAGTCTCTATTATTGTAGGGTCTGACCAAAGAGTATATTCTTTCGCTTCATGTATTTGCAATGCTTTCCTGTTTGCTTCATCTATAACTGTTTTCAATTTAACTATGCCTTCGCCATTGCCACTTCTTCTTATCCAGTCACCTACTGCAGAGCTTGATGGGACTTTTCCCATGCCAGTGCTCTCCCTTAAAGCTTTATCTTCAGCAATTTCTCTTAAATCATCTATGTGTCTTCCTCCTGCAAGTAACATAAGAACGATGGGATGAATATATTGCCAAGCATCATATCCTCTGTTTGAACCCGGAGATGGCATTATCCTCTGAATAAGCTTTTTAACTCCAAAAGCCAACATGAATTCTGTAAAAAGAGTAGCTCCTGCATGGGGAGTTAACTTTTCATCTGTTCTTTTAAACTTGAAATTAAGCAGAGTTTGTTTTATCATATCTTAAGCTCCTTGTGTATAATAGTTCACCCAATGGGTGATTTTGTTGTTTCCATATAAACTATTATACACAAAGGAGCCTCTCTATTTTAGTAGATTTCTATTTCTATTTTAGGGTACAACTCCATCAGGAATTAACTGAGCCTGTCCAAGTGTGTAAATTTTTGGATTTTCAGGCAATGGATATATTCTTACATCATCTTCATTAACATTAATTATTGTTAGCAGTGTTTTTTTGTATTTTTCAAGTTCCTTTTCTGTAAAACTACACACAAAAACTGAGTACTGAAGATGTATTCCAAACTGCTTTGTGTACCTGTATATTCTGTTAAGTCTTCTTTCGTCTGCTATGTCGTAACATACAAGATATTTATCTGGCATCTTTATCTCTCTCTATCTCTACAATTTTATTTTTTAGCTCCCTAACAAAATTGACACTAAAAAAAATTCGTTCTTCAAAAATTGAAATTATCTTGAGAATGTTTGGTGTGCTAAAAAGTTTTTCCTCATCGGTTCTTAGAGCAGATATTTTTGTTGTGTTAAAAAATAAAATGCTCTGATAGTCTATCTCTCCAGTTAAAGAGAAAAGCATATCTTTTACAAATCCAAAGCTTTTCATTTGATTGATTATTCCTTGATGGGGATTTATTTTTAGATATTTTATAGATACGTCAATACAGTAGCCAAAAAACAAAGAGTGAATAAGTGTTCGTATTGTTTCCCATTGAGATTGATTCTTCTCAGTAGCTTGAGAGATAAGTTCTCTGTATGTTTTGTCTTCTATTTCATTAAGATTTAATTTCAGTCCTTTATTAATAATTTTTAAAGTCATATGCTGATAGAGTTTTCGGTAATAGAAAAACAACTTTGCTAATGCTTTTTTTTTGTCGCCAATTATATTCATCAATTTATTATTGTCATGCATATGAGTGTAATTCATTGAGATTGATATGATTGGTTTGTTTTGTTTTTCTGTGATTATTAACACAGGAATGTCAAATTCTGAAAATTTTGCAAGCAAATCTGTCGGAATGTCCATATTTCCAAATATTACAGCTCTGCTTATCTGTCGCAGTGGTATGTAAATTGCACACATATTTCCATCCCGCTTTTCAATGTAAGACAGAGAGTCTCCATCAATCTCAACTGTTAATGCTTTGTCCAATGAGTTTAGATAAAGAGTTCTTCCCTTCATTTATAATCCTTGCAAAGTTTCTTATTTCATCCTTTATTTTTTCTCTCAAGGGCTCAATCCATTGCTCATATAGTTCAAAGAAAGTCTGACGGCTTTCTTTTTTTAGATAGCATCCTTCCTGAGTGACTGAGAAATTTTTACTTCTCAATATTTGCTCAGCAAATACTCTATAAACGAATAAGTCTGCCTCGCATCTGTAAAGTTCAATAAAATCGCAAGCAAGAGATTCTCTGCCATAGTCAAACTGATGATAAAATCCTATGAATGGGTCAAGTCCAATTATTTCAATCTCTCGTAAAACTTCATTATGAAGCATTGTATAGACAAGAGAAAGCATTGAATTTACAGGATCCCGTGGTGGTCTTCTGGTTCTCTTTTTAAATTTCAGAGACTCAGCAAAGAGTTTTTTGTAAAACTCAAAATAAACATTGGAAGCAGAACCTTCTAATCCATTTAATGCCTGAATGTTATCCATTTTTTCAACTGTTTCTAAACATTTTTTAAGTGTCTGTATGGCTCTTTCTCCAAAAAAGGAAATGTCATTTCTTTGAGTAGTAATATTTTGGATAAACTCAATCTGAGAAGATATTTTTCTTTTAACAAGCCATTGTGAAAGCTCTATGGCAAAACTGCTTTGTAATTTTTCATATTGCTTTATTCTAAGCATCGCGTTATTGTGCAATGTGCCAGTGAGCCTTCCCCAGAATTTCATTCTTTTGCCTGAAAGGAATATACATGTTGCACCGGCCTTTGTAAGTCTTTTTAAAACATTTGTATCAATTGTCATACTGCCAATGAACACTACTCTTTCAAGGGGCTCTATCGGAATAATGCCATCTCTTTTGCCATTTAGATAAAAAGCCATTGCATTTCCATCAAGTTTAATGTGATATCCTCGTTTTGCAATATAAAGTGTACCCATAAGTGTTGCCTCCCTAGCCAATATAAAAATAGTTAGGCAATTTGGGAGGAAGAGCTAAACCAAGTGTGTGGGGTTTTAATCTTTTGTCCATAACAAAAACGTGAATCCTGTCAAAGCCTGGATGAATTAGTCTTCTTAGCTTTGATGTAACAAACTTGAGCTCTCCTTCCGTGAGAAAGCATTCATACACAGACTTCTGTCCTCCTATGCGATAGCCTTTAAGAAAGTTGCTCACCTTTGCAAGACGTTGATGATCAGAAATATCATATGCAATTATGTAAAATGTTTTACTCATAATTTATTTTTTCATGTTAGTGAGAATACAGTCACGAAAAGAAACATTTCTGAAACGTTTCTTTTGTTGCTTGCTAATTTAGATTAGTTTTATTATTTACTTAGACAATTGAATTTAGGAGAGGAAATGTGATAAATTTTAACAACTTTCCTAAAATGTCCGAAGGATTAAAAAATACTCTTATATTTGTTGCTGGAGCAACACCTCAGATTATTACTGAAACCCTTTATGCTCTTGCTATGCAAAATCCACCAATTTATCCAGATGAATTATATGTTATTACCACACGAATAGGCAAAAGACTTATAGAGCAAACCCTTTTCCAAAGAGATATACTCAAAAAGCTTCAAGATGAATATTCCCTGCCTCCCATACCTTTTAATGAAGAGTCCTTTATTGTTGTAAAAAACAAAAATGGCGAGGAACTTGATGATATTAGAAATAGCGAGGACAGCGAAGCCTTAGGCGATTTGATTACTTCTTTTATCAGGGAAAAAGCTCAAGATATCTCTTGCAGACTTTTATGTTCACTTGCAGGAGGAAGGAAAACAATGAGTTTTTACATGGGCTCTGCTCTTCAGCTTTTCGGAAGACCTTGGGATAAGTTATTTCATGTGCTGGTTACTCCTGAGTTTGAGTCAAATCCAGATTTTTTCTATAAACCAAAAGAGCAGCAGATAATCAATTGCAGGCTACCAGATGGAACAGTGAAGAAATTAAGCACTGATAAGGCAGAGATTGAACTTATTGAGCTTCCGTTTATCAGATTAAGAGACAAGTTATCTCTTAAAAGTAATAACTTTAGTGATTTAGTAAGGGAGGGACAGAGGGAGATAGATACATCTACTATTCAGAAAGAGCTTTTAATTAATCTAAAAGAAAGAGCTATCTACATAGGTGAAATTGCTATTGATATGATACCAACGCAGATTTTGATTTACAATGCAATTCTTCAGGCAAAGAAAAAAAACTGCAAGCACCCTGAAAGACCATATTGTTTTGACTGCACAGACTGCTGGCTTACAATTCAGGATTTAACAAGCAGAGCAACTGCTGAGGAGATGGCAAAGTGGTATGCTGAAATTTATGAAGGCAAGCCTTTAAAAGCAGAAGAATTTCTGAGTCGTTGGAAAGATGGTCTTACTTTTGAAGTTGTCAGGCAAAACATAAGCAAGATAAACAAAGCAATTAAAGAGGAGCTTGATGATGAAACCTTGCTTCCATTTTACATAATTAGCTCTGTGAAAAAATACGGTGGTACAAGGTATGGTCTTAGGCTTGAGAAGGAAAAAATAATTTAATTTCAGGAGGGAGCGAATGGATACGCTTCTTTATAAAATAGCCTTAGCTGGCTATATGCATGACATTGGTAAATTTGCAGAAAGGGCTCGTTCAAGACAGGGAGAGGGAAGCGGATTTGAGGTTGATGATGTTTACATAAGGAATAACCAAATGCTGTATCAACCCTTCAAAAAATATGAAAACAGATTTACCCATGCACATGCTCTTTTTACTGCTTATTTCATTGAAAAATTTGCCGAATATCTTCCGTCTGAGCTTATCAAACATACTTCTGATGAGGAATCATTTATCAACATAGCAGCAAAACACCACAAGCCAGAAAGCCCTTTCCACTGGATTATTACAGTAGCAGACAGAGTAAGCAGTGGTTTTGACAGAACTAAGCTTGAGAATATTGATGAGGAAGAAAGAGACTACAGACAGGTTAGGCTTGTGCCTATATTTGAAAGTATTAGTTTAAGCAAAAAATGGAAAAAAAGTATTGATGAGTATAAGTTTAGATATGCTCTTAAAAAGATTTCACCTGAGAACATATTTCCAAGTGAAAACTTTTCAGAAAATGACTATAAAAAGCTTTTTGATGATTTTATAAATGACTTCAGATCATTGAAGCACAAGGATAAACTTCCCCTTTGGTTTGAACATTTTGACAGTCTTTGTATGTATTATCTCAGTCATGTTCCAAGTTCAACTCTTAGGGATGAACTTCCAGATATATCTCTATATGACCATATGCGAGTGACTTCTGCCCTTGCAACAGCTCTTTATAAATATCATGCAGATACTAATACAATGGTTAAAAATGAGATAAAGGATTATGAGAAAGAGAAGTTTCTGCTTGTCACCGGTGATTTCTATGGCATACAAGACTTTATTTTTTCCTCAGGAGGAAGCACATCTCAGGCATCCGCCAAGATTTTGCGTGGTCGTTCGTTTTACGTATCTCTAATAATAGAACTCGCATCTGATATGCTGTGTAGAAAAGTAGGAGTGCCTTTCATCTCTTCTATATATAATGCAGCTGGGAAGTTTACTGTAATACTGCCAAATACTGATGCAACCAGAGAATCTGTATCTGAGGTGGAAAAAAAGATTAATGATTGGTTAATTGAGAAGTTTTATGGAACTGTATCAATAGGTTTTGCAACTGTCAGGGCATCATGTAATGATTTTGTACAAGGCAAATTTGTTCAATTGAACGATAAAATGTCAAAGGAGCTTGAAAAGAAAAGGTATTCAAAGTTTGATATCAAAAAATATGGAGGTGTAATTAATACTTATCTTGATTCTTTCAACAATGAACTTGGAATCTGTCGTTTCTGCGACAAAAGACCTGCTTCTTTGGAATTTAAAGATGAAAAAATACCAATTTGTAAAACATGTAGAGACCAAATATTTATTGGTGAAAGACTTGTAAAGAGAGATATAATTGCTGTGACAACTGTTGATGCTCAGATTCCAGAAGAAAAGAGAACTTTGGAGCCTATTTTTGGGCAATATGTAATTACTTTTTCTGCTGAAAAAATACAGGAACTTACAAAGAATAAGAAAATTTATAGGATTTGGTATATCGGTAAAAATAAAAATCCCGGAATTTCAGTAAAGTTTATTAATGGGTATGTGCCAGTTTATGATGAGGAAGACTTAAGTGAGGAAAATGTAGAGCGTATCCTTGCAGGCAAAAAATCTGAAAAGTTAAAAAATGAGCTCTTTGATAATCTTGAGCCCGGAGTTCCAAAAACCTTCAGTTATCTTGCTAAAATGGCAATTGAAAAGGAGGAAGATGGCTGGAGAGGCATAGAAGCATTGGGAGTTTTAAAGGCTGATGTTGACAACTTAGGCGCAATATTTGCCTGTGGACTTAAAGATGAGCAGATTACTATTTCAAGAATTGCAACTTTAAGCAGACAACTGAATAACTTTTTTGCCCTTTATCTACCCCATGTTTTAAGTACGAATGAGCAGTTCAAAAACATTTATACTGTTTTTGCAGGTGGTGATGACCTTTTCCTCATTGGTCCGTGGAACAGGATAATAGAGCTTTCAGGATTTCTTGCGAACAGTTTTAAGCAGTATGTTTGTCATAATCCAGATATAACGATTTCAGCGGGTATAAGTATTCACAAACCAAATACTCCAGTTAAAGTTTTTGCTGAACATTCTGAGGATGCGATAAAAAAATCAAAATTCAAGAAGAATGGAATAACTATATTTGATGAGACAGTTTCATGGGAGGACTTTTACAATCTCAATGAAGTTATGCAGAAGCTTTGGGAATGGTTAGAAGAGGAGGCAATTAATACAGCTATGCTTTATAGAATGAATGCAATTAACTTAATGAGCAAAAGGGAAAAGGAGTTGCGTGAGGCATCCCGTTTCACTTTAAAGGATATGGAATGCTTTAAATGGCGTTCAATGCTTTATTACACATCAGTAAGAAATTTTGCGAAAAAATTGAAAGGGCAGGAAAGGCAAGAGGCTGTGACGAATTTTATAGCAACTCTTTCAGATTGGATAGAAAAATATGCTGGAGCATTTAAAATACCGCTCTGGCAAGTAATTTATAACAATAGAAGGGGGTAAAAGATGGATATTAAATTTTGGCTGGACAAAGAAAAAGAATTGATTAATCCAGAGCTATTTTCAAGCATTGCCCAACAAAAAGCTCAGGAAGTGGCAAATGATAATTCAGGTGAAGATGCTCCTACACAATTGAGAAAATTCTATGACGAGGTTCTTCGTTATGACAGCATGATAAAGAACGATGAGGATTTCCAGAAACTTTTTCCATTTATCAAGATGATCAATGCAAAAGTGGCTTATTCAAAGGCAAGAAAAAGCATGGGAAAAAATTATTTGATTTCAGACAAATTTAAAGATTTTCTGACAAGTTCAATCAATTCTGTTAAAGACAAGAAAGACTTTAAAGTTTTTGTAAACTTCTTTGAGTCGTTTATGGGATTTTACAAGTATGAATACGAGAAAAAACAAGAAGAGAAAAAGGAGGAGATAAAATGATAGGAGCTTTGAAAGAGATAAGAAAAATTGAGGGTAAAATCAAGCTGATTACTGGACTGCATATTGGCTCTGGTAACATGGAAATGAAAATTGGAGGAACAGACAATCCAGTGATAAAGCATCCCTTTACCTATGAGCCATATATTCCCGGCTCATCAATTAAAGGAAAAGTGCGTTCTCTGATAGAGTTAAAAAGCGGATTAATGAGTTTTACAGAAGGGAATGTGCTTTCTATAGGGCACTTGGAAAAAATACCAGCTAATAAAAAATCAATTGCAGAAGCAATACTTAAGGTTTTTGGAACTGGTGGAGATGTAAGAAGTGATGAAAGACTGACATTAGGACCAACAAGAGTTAGCTTTGCTGACTGCTTTCTTGATGAAGATTGGAAGAAAAAGGCAGAAGAAAACCGTTGGCTTTTCACAGAAGTAAAGGTTGAAAATGCAGTAAATAGAATACGAGGAGGAGCAGAAAATCCAAGACATACTGAACGAGTGCCTGCAGGAGCTATTTTCAAATTTGAGATTACATTCAGATTCTTTGAAGAAGATAATGAAGAACTCTTCAATCTTTTACTTAAAGGGTTAAAGCTTCTTGAGTATGATACACTTGGTGGAAATGGAAGTAGAGGCTATGGAAGGATAAAGTTTGAAAATATGACGATAAATGGAGACCCCTATGATGAAGAGTTTGCAAAAATAAATCCCTTTGAATAGGATTTGGCTATGAAAGTATATGAAGTTTGCATAAAACCATTGTCTGGATTTGGAACACCGCTTAAGGGAGATACTTTTTTTGGTTGTATTTGTTGGCAAATAAAATATGGTGGCTACGATGGTATGACTCTTGATGATTTTCTTTCTGATTATGATAGAAACCCATTTCTTGTAGTTTCGTCTTTCTTCCCTATGCTTGGTGATGACTACATTTTCAAGAGACCTTCTTTACCAGTCCATTATCTCTTTTCTGAAAATGAAGACAGGCTTGAGAGGATAAAAAAGAGAAAAGAGCTTAAAAGTAAGAAGTGGATGTTATTAAAACATGGAGAGAGATTAGAATCACTAAAAAATCCCTCAATTTACAAAAGTGATAGTGAGCTAATAGAAAAGCTTTCTCTGTTTCAATCCTTTGAACAGCCAAGAAACACAATAAACAGAATTTGGTCAACAACAGGTGAGGCACCTTTTGCTCCATACACAGTTGAGCAGAGTATTTATCATCCAGAGCTTTTTCTTGTTGGATTTGTAGGAGTGAGGGAAGATGTTGATTTTGAGAAAATAAAGAATGTCATTGAAAATATCGGTTATTTTGGTTTTGGAAAAGATGCTACTGTAGGATTGGGAAGATTTAAAGTGGTTCAGACAAAGGAGATAGATTTGACCTCTTTGGGAAGTAATTCTCCAAATGCGATTTATACACTCTCACCCTTTGTGCCTGTGGAAGACTTTGCAGAAATATACTTCAATCCCTTCATAAGATTTGGAAAACATGGAGATATTCTTTCTCGGGCATCCAATCCGTTTAAAAATCCTGCAATAATGGCGGATGAGGCAGCTGTTTGTGTAGTTAAGGATAAGGAGATTTACAAGAAAGCTTATGTTGGATGCGCATTAAAAGACCTATCAAAGACTAAACCTGATACTGTAGGGCAGGGATATAGCTTGTATATTCCTGTTAGATTGGAGGGTAATGATGATTAATATAAAACTGCATGTTATCACGCCTTTGCATATTGGGAGTGATGAGATTTATGAGCCGTTCAGTTTTGTCATAGACGAACAGAGAAAGGTGCTGATTGAATTTGACCAGCTAAGCTTAGCAGATATTCTTTCCAAAGACGAACTGGATGCATTGGCAAAGGTTGCAGGCAGAGAGGATATTCTTGGAATTTATAAAATGCTGCGAAATCTGTATTTGAAATATAAAAACAAATTTAAAGGCTATGAAATCCCAATTCCTCAGGCTCTTGTTTCAAGATATCTTGAGATTGTTGGATTACCTCTTTTTGACAACAGAGCAAAAAACGAAATAAGCAAATTTGAGATTAGTAAAACAGCTTTCAATCCAAACAATAAAACCCCTTACATTCCCGGTTCTTCCATCAAGGGCTCTATAAGAACAGCCTATTTAAATTGGCTTGCTAAACAAAAAAAGATATCTCATTTTCCAAAATCCTCCGAAGAGCTTGAGACAGAACTTCTTGGAAGAAAACATGGACGGGAAAAGATGGCTTCAGACCCATTCAGAATGCTGAAAATATCAGATTTTATCCCTGAAAGCAATGTAAAAAAATCCGTGCTTTACGCGGTTAATAGAAAAAGAGAAGTTTCAAACAGAGAGTCAGCAGCTCAGAAAAGAGGACTGCATCAAATGCTTGAAGTATTAGTGCCCGGCTCAATATTCAAAGGCACATTAAAGCTTGAAATTCCACAGAGGGGAGCAGGAATTTTAAATCCTATTCCAAATTATTTTCTAAAAACTCTTAATAGCTTTTATCTGCCTTTACTTGAGCAAGAAGCTAAGTTTTTACGATATAAGGGACAGACAGTTGATTACTTTGATAAAATAAAGGCAATGCTTGAAAAGAATGCATATCTTATAAGACTTGGTAAACACTCAGGAGCTGAAGCAGTAACCATTGAAGGATACAGAAAGATAAGAGTAAGAACAAATAGAGGCTCTGAGGAAAAAACCGCTCCTACAACCCTATGGCTTGCCTCTACTGACCCAAAAGGTAATAGCACGCTTGGACCTTTCGGCTGGGCAGTATTGGAGGTAATGAATGGATAAAGTTTTGATTTATCAAATTGGAAGACTTGATCAAAATTTTATTGATAATCTTAAGTTTTCAATTGACAGTAATGATTATGAAACTTCTCTTTCTTCATTTGCTATTAAGCAGTATTATAAAACGAAAAGTCTGCAAGCAGAAGTTATTCTTCTATATCCTCAATCTTTGGTTTTTAACAGAGGTCTAATAAACAATGAAATTTTTAAGAACAAATGTCCAGAGAATTTTTGGAAAGCATTGAAAGATGCATGGGACAATCCTGAAGAATACCTTAAAAATCCTTATTTTGTTTTTCAACAACATCCACATACAAAGAAGGCAGATGGATTTTTGGTGATTTACTCTTTAGGAGAATATGAAACATCTAAAAACTTGCATAGATTTGATGTTGAATATGAGGATATAGTTTTGATGATTTTAGGTGACATGATTGAGAGATACTTGAAAGAATCTGATTCTATTAAGAAAATTATTGTTGACATCTCCAGTGGACATAATGTTTACATAAATGCTCTAATTGAAGCAATAAGAAATATGGATGTTTGGGTAAAGCTATTCAATATTTTGATGAAAGAAAGTCCAACGATGGAAATTGCTTTTTCAGACCCTATTTTAGGCACGGCAAGAAAAAATCCTTTTAATATATACTTTGAAAAATTAGCTGTTAGAGCATTTTTTGACTCCCCAGTAAAATTTGAAGATATTAACAATAATAAGCTCTCAGGAAGCATTTTTTCACAAAAAGAGATGAGACAAAAGAAAAAAAACTTGCAAGATATTTTTGAGAAATTTTCAATTTTGTTTTCTGCAATAAAAAACAATGCGCCCCTTTCAATATATCATTTTGGATATCACGAAAAAGAACAAGTGCTGAATGAATTAATGGATTTTTTACAAGTTTTAAAAGATAAATTTGTTTTTCCAATGTCTCCAAAATTAAAAAAAGCAGATTACATCAAATCGCTTATTGTTTTTTCATTCTATTTGGGCTTAATAAAGCTCATGAAAGACTTTGGTATTAAAAACAATTTAAATGGAGTAGAAATTGATGAAATAAAGACAAAATTTAAGGAAATTTATGGCAAGTTTAACTTAATATTAAATACCACAGTGCTTGGACAAGAGATTGAAAACATAAGAAATAATGTTAAAAATAAAAAAGATTTTAATTTTAAACCTTTACTTTTGTTACTACATCCAGACAGAGACCCATCAAATTCAAAGCCTAATAAAAGAAATTTCTTCGCTCATTCAGGACTTGAAACAAATGTAACACTTTGTAAAAAAGAAAACGAAAAAATCTATCTCAAATATGATGAACAAAAAGAGGAAATAATAAAAAGATGGCTACAAGAGAATATTTAAATACAAGGAGTTAAAATGACAAAAACTGTTTTGGTCAATGTTGAAGAACTTTATGATAAAACTGCCAAGCTTAACAAAATAGACGATTACATAAAAAAAGCTTTGGAGCGGGCTGGAGAAGGTAACGAAGTCATACTTACAGGTGCTGGTCCTGTCTGGCTTTATCTTAAAATTGCCCATGCATTGCACGGAAAGGCTCTTCGTTTAATATATCGCTCTCCTGTTACAGGAGATGTTGTCATATTTGACCATTCGCCGTATTAGAAGTGTTAGTGCATGCGAAAAGTGAAGCGAGAGATACAACAATGAAACTTACTTATCAGAAATATACATTCCATATTCGTGCCATTGATGAGCTTAATCTGCCAAGATACAAAGGCTCAACATTCAGGGGCGGATTTGGAAATGCATTTAAAAAAATAGCCTGTGTTCTTAAAACTCTTGAATGCAACTCTTGTCCTCTTAAAGACCAATGCCTTTATATTTACATTTTTGAGACAACCACCCCGACAAAATCATCCATTCTAAATATGTATCCACACGACAAAGTTCCTCATCCCTTTGTAATTGAGCCACCTGCTACAGAACAGACACTATTCAATGAAGATGAAATCCTCACATTTAACCTTATACTTATTGGCAAGGCAATCCAGCACTTTCCTTACTTTCTCTATGCCTTTGACAGGCTCGGACAAATAGGGATTGGCAAAGGAAGGGGCAGGTTTAAAGTTGAAAGGGTTGTAAGTAACGAAGTTACTGTTTATGAGAATGAGATTTTCATAAAAACTGAGCCAACTGTTATAGAAGTCATGGGAAATGAGAGCTTTAACAATGATATTAGTGAAATCAAACTCAAAATACTGACACCTCTGAGGATTAAGTTTGAAAGAAAACTAGTGGATAAGCTTGAGTTTCACATTCTCATGAGAAATCTTCTAAGAAGACTAAGTCTGCTTTGTTACTTTCACTGCGAGCAGAATGTTGACATCAATGCAAAGGAGCTTGTTGAAAAGGCAATGCAGGTTAAAACCAAAAATTCATCTCTTCGTTGGCTTGACTGGGAAAGATATTCAAACAGGCAACAGGAAAGAATGAAGCTTGGTGGAGTTGTGGGAGAGATAGTATTTGAGGGTAAGCTTTCTTCATTCCTTCCCATACTCAAAGCAGGTGAAATAGTCCATGCGGGCAAAAATACAGCCTTTGGTTTGGGTAGATATGAAGTAGAATATTGACAATAGGTAGAGCAATTTGCTATATTTTTTAAACTTTGTTCTTTGAAAAGGAGATTTTTATAAAATCTTTTTTAAATCACTATTTGAGCATTGCTGAAAGGAAGACAAAGTAATTCGTTGTTGCGAGCCGAACGCTTGGCAATCTGCCCCTATTTAACTGCGAGGACACAAAATGGCTCGGCAGTCTGACCCAAAGCCTCATTGCCAAGGAAATAAAGAGCATTGCAAATTATCCCAGTGCGTCATTGCGAGGGCACGAAGTGCCCGAAGCAATCTCTTTAAAAACATGGTCAAAATAAATGACTAAAATTGTCCCTAAAATTCATCGCAATGACAGGATGACTTAGTCAAGAGAAGAAACATTTCAGAAACGTTTCATACGTTTTGTTTCAAAAGTGGAAAAGTTGGACTAAACGCCCTTGTAACTTATTGAAAAATTTGAGAAAAAAGAGGGTGCAGGGTCCGAACCTTGACCCCATCTAAAGGGGATTGCGACTCCCCTTCGAACTCGAGGAGGTCGATATCCTCCTCGTCTATGTCCGAACCTTGACCCCATCTAAAGGGGATTGCGACACGAGGAGGTCGATATCCTCCTCGTCTATTTTTTTGAGCGTCCGAACCTTGACCCCATCTAAAGGGGATTGCGACCTTTTCTACTTCAATAACTCTTTTTATCTTCCCATCTTGTTCAAAGTCCGAACCTTGACCCCATCTAAAGGGGATTGCGACGAATGTGGGGGAGATTACCTCTCCCCCACGTAATGTGGCTCTCTGCAGTCCGAACCTTGACCCCATCTAAAGGGGATTGCGACTTTATAAAAAACGTAAGGATCACACAGACTGCAATCCTTGTCCGAACCTTGACCCCATCTAAAGGGGATTGCGACAATTCAATTGCCCTCCACCTTTCCACGTGTTTTTTTAGTCCGAACCTTGACCCCATCTAAAGGGGATTGCGACCTGGAGGGCGACATATCGCCCTCCATTTTTCTTCTCCTTATTATCGTCCGAACCTTGACCCCATCTAAAGGGGATTGCGACTTTTTCCCAGCTATGCCGGGATTTTTTTACAGTTTTATTTTAGTCCGAACCTTGACCCCATCTAAAGGGGATTGCGACCGGTTCGTTTTGTACATACTATTTTTCTAATATCTTGCCGTCCGAACCTTGACCCCATCTAAAGGGGATTGCGACCCATCTTGTTCAAACTCTCTTTTCGCTACTATCTTCCCTACGTCCGAACCTTGACCCCATCTAAAGGGGATTGCGACATACTTTCCCGCTCCCATTTCTTTTAATAAAGTCTTTATGTCCGAACCTTGACCCCATCTAAAGGGGATTGCGACCCACTGGAGGGCGACATAACGCCCTCCATTTCTTTTTGTCCGAACCTTGACCCCATCTAAAGGGGATTGCGACGGAGGTCAATGTCCTCCTCATCAATTTTCTTCAACAGAGTCCGAACCTTGACCCCATCTAAAGGGGATTGCGACCTATTCGCAAGCGTGCCCTTTTTTCGTATGTAAATGTCCGAACCTTGACCCCATCTAAAGGGGATTGCGACACCTCCCAGAAGCTAAAATTTAGCGAGGTCAATGACCGTCCGAACCTTGACCCCATCTAAAGGGGATTGCGACAAATACCTAACGCCTTTCTCATTGTAGACAGGGTATACCCATTGTCCGAACCTTGACCCCATCTAAAGGGGATTGCGACCTCTGTAGTAATGCGGCTCTCTGCAGTGATAGCAGAGAGGTCCGAACCTTGACCCCATCTAAAGGGGATTGCGACATGATAGCAGAGAGCCTTGTCTTCCGCCGCCTTGATGGCGGCGTGTCCGAACCTTGACCCCATCTAAAGGGGATTGCGACTGCCAATAGGAAGTATGTCTTTTAATCGACATTCTCTAAGACGTCCGAACCTTGACCCCATCTAAAGGGGATTGCGACGTTCAGAAGAGTTGTATTTCTCTACAATCTCATCGAGGTGTCCGAACCTTGACCCCATCTAAAGGGGATTGCGACGTTACTTTTTTACGAATTTCCATCTTATACCTCCTTCGTCTGAACCTTGACCCCATCTAAAGGGGATTGCGACCTGCCCATCGGGCGACATTTCCCACTCCATTCTGGAAACCCGTCTGAACCTTGACCCCATCTAAAGGGGATTGCGACTGCTCTCCATTTCTTTTTTTGTAAACGATTACCTTCTTTTGTCTGAACCTTGACCCCATCTAAAGGGGATTGCGACTGCTCTCCATTTCTTTTTTTGTAAACGATTACCTTCTTTTGTCTGAACCTTGACCCCATCTAAAGGGGATTGCGACAAAATCGCTTCCTCCTTTTCGATGTCGACATCTACAATTTTGTGTCTGAACCTTGACCCCATCTAAAGGGGATTGCGATAATTTTCATAAACAATCTCATCAATGTTATCATCCGTCTGAACCTTGACCCCATCTAAAGGGGATTGCGACAAACCACCACCCAGCAATCTGCTGGATGGTGAAAAGTCTGAACCTTGACCCCATCTAAAGGGGATTGCGATTTAAGCGTGGATGTCCTTCACCATCTGTCTCAAACCATGTCCGAAATCTTTTCTTCAATAATTCTCTGCGATTGGATTATTTTCAATGTTCTCCCAAAATAGCCAAAGAAATGCGTCACTGCGAGACTCCCTGTTGCAAGCGATAGCGTGGCAATCCGCAACATCGTCACTGCGAGCCTCAGATTTTTCCGTAACTCTGCCTATTTTAAGTAATATGTAAATCAAGCTTTAACTTTTCAGCAATCAATCTTGCTTGTTTTGGAATTTCTGAAATTTCCCATCCATGAGGCATTTTTAGTTTATATATCCTTCCAAGATGTATTAGTACATCCTTGACTGAATACCTACTCAAAAGTTTTGCCTTCCTTAACTCATTGTATATCCTGTAATACATCATTAATGATACAAAGTTTACAAACATCCATCCATTCAAACTTTCGTCATCCCTCAAATATGTCCTGTCTGCATTAAGAAAATTCTTGAAAGTGTCAAACGCTTGCTCTATTTGTGCCCTGCCCTTAAGCAATTCAAACACTTCCCTGCTATCATAATCTGTATTTGTTAAAACCTCTATACTGCCAAGTCTGTGCTCTATCTCATAAAACCTCTCTTCCTCTATTCTGCCATCTTGTATATGCCCTATTATGTCCTTTTCCTCTTCAGCCTTAAGTCTTGGGTCAAAATACAATATTACTTTCTTGCCATCTAATCTTTTCTCCTTCCACCATATCACTCGCTTTTCAAATATAAAATATCCATCAAATTCCCTTCTTCTCCCACTGCCAACAACACTATAGTCTATTAATGAACTATTCCGCCTTAAAGGCATAATAAATTTTAGATTCTCCTGTTCAAGAAATTTTATGTTGTTCTCTGAGTAAAAACCCTTATCACATATTATCACAGCATCCTCAATGGCTGCCTCCTGTAGAGTTCTCTTGAATGCAGATACATCTCTTATGTTTCCGGTCAGTATCCTGAAAAATCCAGGCTCTTCTTCTTTAAGAGAAAACACCAACAGAAAGTTTACCTGAGGCACATACTCCCCATGACCATTATATCCTAATGTTGCACTAATAACATTGTCTGAATAAGAGAAAACCTGCGTTATGTCTATCACCTGATATTGTCTATCTTTCAGAAAGTGCCTTAAAAATTCAACCACTTTTTGTCTTTGCCTTCCCACCTCCCTTATAATCTGTGAGAGACTCTTTGCAGATAATGAAGCATCAGGATACACTTCAGACAGATATGAAGCCCTAAAGTGGTGTATCACATTTTTAATCGCTGATGAATGAAAAAGCCTAAGTAGTGAAAATACAAGTAAGGATTTGAAGAAATCTGGAAAATAGACTTTCAGAAGTTCCTCTATATCCTGAGCAATACTTAACACATAAGAGGTTGCACCAAACTCCTTTACAGTTATTGCCTTCATAGAGTCAAGAATTCTCTCATGTTTTGGCTTAATGAGACCATCCTTAGTGATTTTACCAAGATATTTTTCGGTAATCTTTTTTGCTCTTGCTTTTTGAGGGTCCCACTTAGAGGTTATCTGATACAAATAAAAGGAATTACCTTTTTTGATAATCTGAGTGTTTTTTCTCTTATGTTTTAATACCCAATCAGGAAAATCGTTTTTCATATTACTTAAATAAGTAATAGCATAAAGGAAATATTTTTGTCAAGCAAAAATGAGAGTTTTAATATTTAGAAGGGTTTAATTTTCATGAAAAGTTGAACTAATAATCCTATTACTTAAAAATTGCGGAGTTACGGATTTTTTGTCACTGCGAGTCTCCGAAGGAGGCGAAGCAGTCTCTGAAAATTCGTAAAAAGTAAAAGGTAAGAAGTGAAAAGTAAAAAAACGAAATTGCCACGCCTTCGGCTCGCAATGTTCCGTGTTAGTTTGTCAAGTATTTTTCCATTCATTGGAATTTCTTCGTTGTATGGTATCCCGCTTTTTAAAACTCCATATGCCTGCCTTATTATTTTATGGGCTACCGCCATAGCAAATCTCTCCCCTTCTTTGAAAAATGCCTTAAACATCCCCAAAATCCTATCTTCATCATAAATCCTAACAGTTACAGTATATGACCTACTTACTGTGTCTCCTTAAAAAACACATCCTTGTCAACTACAACCTTTTTCTCAGGTGACTTAAGTAGGTGCCTTATTTGGAAAATAAGAGGCTCACATGGGTGAGTGATGTTGGCAATTATTTTTTGGCTGACCTTTTTAGTTTCTTTGTCTCTGCAAGTCTCTGCTATCTCATAGGTTTTGTATTTCCTTTTTTGTTGACCAAGACTCTTTGATGAACATAGTGACCTCCTTTTTTGATTGGTATACAACAAATAGAAACAAACAAAAAGTCAAAAATAATGAACTTATATTAAATTGCAAAATAGGATAAAAAAAGATAAAACTGATTGAATTATAAGAACTTTACTATTTTTATAGGCTAAAAATTGATAAAATGGGGTTTTAGAGCGTTTTTTGTTATTGCAAGGATGAAAGACTCAAGCAAACTCTTTTTAATAAGATATCCACGCAATATTTAGGTAATGAGAGCAAACTTCTGACTTATCCTGCTATTTTGCGTTTTTTGGAAATTGACGATGAGATAGCTAAGGTTTACCAATTTTTATTATATTTAAATACATTGCTGTCCAAAATAATCTAAACTCATAAAAAACATCCGCATAAAATAAGACTTTTGGACAAGAAAATTTGCTTTTTCAAAATCAGGTTACCCCCCTTTCTTTTTATTTGCTGTCCAATTAAACAAGTCTAAATTTTAACTGTTCTATTTGAGGCTCAATTTGCGGTGTCTCTGTCGGTTTATTTATCCATTCCCATAAATTCCTATATGTAAATAGGTTTAGTCTCAACAATGCAACCAGATTACTTAATGACCATCCAAATGTTGATAACTCCTTCAGATACTTCAGTATCAGTATCGCTATTAATGCCGTCCATATCTGTATCTTAAGTGCATTCGCTGATGTCCCTACAAAGGTTTTTACTCTTAGATTTTGTTTCAATGTCTTAAAAAATCTGCCCTGCCATCTGTCTTTGTATATCTCTGATATGGTCGTTGCACCAAAGTTCAGTTGGTTCGTGAGTAGCACAACTGTATCTTTTGTTTCCTTATCCATGACCTCTATCCTCCGTAGCTCATATGGACAGTCTTGCTCTGCATAAAAACCCTTAAGCTTGATTATCTCATCCCGAATTATGTTTCTGTTCTTTGGCACTGGTAGGCTCTTTATCACTTTATAAGAGGCGTTGTCCTTTAACCTTGTTACAAAATATACCCCCTCCTCTGTCCATCTACCAAATAAAGCATAGTCAACACACCCTCTGTCTATTTATAGCACCAGAACAAAATTGAAGTCTCCTTAATATGTTTACTTCGTGCACTTTACCTTCTGTTATATGCGCATATTCAGGTAAATATCCTGAGTGGTCAAGTAGTAAATGCAACTTTACCGCACCTTTAGTCTTTCTGAATTTTGCCCAGTCAAATACTGTTGCACACAACTCTATTACAGATGCATCAAAGCTCATTAGCTTGTTCTTAAATCTGAATTTCCTCTTGCCAGTAAATTTAGACTGACATCTCTGAAGAAGCATATAAAATACTGCTTGAAAGAGTTCCCACGGTCTGTGTTCATTTGCATAGGCAAGGGTAGACCTCTTTGGAGCTTCTTTTATACCAAGATGCCTTAACTTGCCAACGCAACTGGCAAGTCCATTACATATCTCTCTTAGAGAATGCGCCTGCCCAAGTTGACAAAATAACATAGCTACAAATTGCCCCCAACTCGTAAACCCTTTTGCTCTACGCTCAGCTTCTGTCTGCTTTGACTGACTTCTCAAATTCTAATCTTGGAAAAAGGGATAGAATTTGACTGAAAATACTGCTATACTTATTCATATACACCTCCGATCTGGGTCTTTAATTTTAAGCTAAATGTTTATCTATTTTACCCAGATCGGAGCTTTTTAAAAAATTTATTTTGGACAAGAGTGATTTAAATATGGATATTGGAGAACTGACTTTAATTTTATCGCAAAGGCTTTGCATAATAACTACAGTAGCTTTTATTCTTTCAAGAATGCCTGCTTTGGGAAGAGTTCTTTTAAAGAAACCCACCATTAAAGATAAACTAATTCTCACTTTATTATGCGGAGGATTAGGAATTCTTGGAACTTATGGAGCAGTAGAAATTCATGGTGCATTAGCAAATTCAAGGGTTGTTGGAGTTATGATTGGTGGACTTCTTGGTGGTCCTGTTGTAGGTGCAGGAGCAGGTTTGATTGCTGGTGTTCATAGATATTTTATAGGAGGATTTACTGCTTTTTCTTGTGGATTGGCAGCAGTAGTAGAGGGTTTTTTAGGAGGACTCGTTTATAAATACTGGAGACATGGATTAATTCCCTGGTATGTTGCATGGGCTGCAGGATTTGTTGGTGAAATTTTGCAAATGATTATTATACTTGTCTTTTCAAAACCCTTTTCTGAGGCTTTAGAATTAGTAAAAATCATAGCAATTCCTATGATTACTGTTAATTCAGTTGGAATTGCAATATTTATGTTAATCATTAAATCAGCAATAGAACATCAACAGAGAATAGCCGCTAATCAATCACGAGCAATTTTAAACATAACAAACTTGATTCTTCCACACTTAAGGCAGGGACTAAATGAGCATTCTGCCAAAAAAATAGCAGAGATAATTCATAAAAGTATATTAGTATCAGCAGTTGCAGTCACTGATAAACAAAAAATTCTTGCCCATGTTGGATTAGGCTCTGATCATCATTATTCTGGACAACCTGTTATGACAAAAGCAACAATTAATGCTATTAAATCTGGAGAAATACAGATAGCAAACACAAAAGATGAAATTGGTTGTAGTAATCCTAAATGTAAACTTAGCTCTGCAATTGTTGTTCCATTAAAAAGAAGAAAAGAAGTTATAGGGACACTAAAGTTGTATTATGAAAGAGAAAATAGCATTACCTCTGTTGATTTAGAGGTTGCAACAGGTCTTGCCAATATATTTTTAACGCAGTTAGAAATCGTGGAGTTGGAGGCTTTGGCAAGACTAAAGACAGAGGCTGAACTAAAATCTCTCCAGTCACAGATACATCCTCATTTTATTTTCAATGCACTGAATACTATAATTTCAATAATAAGGGTTGATCCTTCAAGGGCAAGAAAATTGCTTGTGGATTTAGCAACTTTCCTAAGATATAGTCTTAAAAGAGAGAAAGAAATCTCTCTTGGGGAAGAACTTTCCTATGTTGAGGCATATCTGTCTATTGAACAAGCAAGATTTGGGGACAAATTAACTGTAAAATATTTCATTGATCCAGCTGTTGATCTTGATATACCAATTCTACCATTTACAATTCAACCGCTTGTGGAAAATGCTATAAAACATGGATTAAAGCCTAAATTAGAGGGCGGAGAAATTTTGATAAAAATATACAACAATGATGATAAAGTGGTTATTTCAGTTGAAGATAATGGCGTAGGCTTTCAATCAAATAAAAATGTTCAAAAAACTGAAAATAGCGGTTTAGGATTGTATCTTGTAAATGAAAGACTGAAAAAGTTTTATGGACAAGCAAGTGAACTTCAGGTAGAAAGCAAGTTAGGGTTTGGCACGAAGGTAACATTTAAGATTCCTATTAGGATATTTAAAGATGTCTTTTACAGCTATAGTAGCTGAAGATGAACCATATGCAAGGGATGAATTAATTTATATTCTCTCTAAGTTTCCATCTTGCCAGATTGTTGGGCAGGCAGGTTCATCCCAAGAGGCTCTTGCAGTTTATAAAAAGAATAAACCTGATGTTATATTCCTTGACATTGAACTGCCAGATTTGTCAGGGATTGAGTTGGCGAAGGTAATCTCAAATTTTTATGAACCTTCACTTATTGTCTTTGCAACTGCCTATGATGATTATGCAATTGAAGCATTTGAGTTGGGCGCAATAGACTACATATTGAAACCATTTGATGAGAAAAGAATAGAAAAAACCGTTAAAAGAATAGAAAAACTCAAAAGCAATGAAGATGAATGGATGAAGGCATTAAGAAGGATTTCAGATTTTGTAAATACTGAAACGCCCAAAAAACTGCCAGTTAAACAAAAAGAAGGCATTATAAATTTGATTCCGTATAAGGATATCCTTTTTGGTGAGGCTTCAGAAAGTGGAGTTAAAATACTAACTTCAAAAAACGAAGAATATTTTTACGATGGAACTCTTACAGAGCTTGAATTAAGGCTTAGAAAGGAAGGATTTTTCAGAATTCACAAAAGTTATGTGGTAAATCTGAAAAAAATTGAGGCTATAATTCCCTGGTTTAAAGGAACATATTGGATTGTTTTGGAGGGAGAAAAAAGCAGAATACCTGTTAGTAAGTCAATGATAAAAGAATTAAAAAAAATTTTAGGAATCAAGTGTAGTTAATTTCCATTCATCTTGTCATATTTTCTGTTCAGGTTCAAATTTTTACTCTTTAGCTTTTTTCTATTGTTAGACATTCCATACCTCTTTAAAATATCACTCAAAAAGAGAAAGGAGGTATATTTTTATGCATGCCTTAGTGTTAGTAATTATTGCGGCATGTGTATTTGTGCTTGCTTATCGTTTTTACTCTGCTTTTATCGCAGCAAAGGTTTTAGCGCTGGATCCAAATCGTCCAACACCAGCAAATACCTTGAATGACGGCAGAGACTATGTACCTACAAACAGATGGCTTGTCTTTGGACATCATTTTGCAGCAATAGCTGGAGCAGGACCTTTGATAGGACCTGTACTTGCAGCTCAATTCGGTTATTTACCCGGATTTCTTTGGATTCTTATTGGAGGTGTTGTTGCCGGAGCAGTGCATGACATGGTAGTGCTTTTTGCCTCAGTAAGACATAATGGAAAATCTTTAGCAGAAATCGCAAAAGCCCAGATAGGACCTGTGTCTTACTGGCTCGTGCTTGTTGCAACTTTGTTCTTATTAATAATTGTTTTGGCAGGAGCCTCAATTGCAGTTGTTAATGCATTATTTCATAGCCCATGGGGAACTTTCACAGTGGGACTCACAATACCTATTGCAATATTCATAGGAGCTTATCTTAAATGGCTTAGACCGGGTAAAATTGTTGAAGCAAGTATTATTGGAGTTGCTTTGATCATTTTAGCAGTAATTGTTGGTCCAGCAATTAAAGAGTCTGCTCTTGCACCGATTTTTACTTTAGAGAAAAAAGAGCTTTCAGTATTAATTCCAGTTTATGGCTTTTTTGCAGCTGTTTTACCTGTTTGGCTTTTGCTTGTACCAAGAGATTATCTTAGCTCCTATATGAAGTTTGGAACAATGCTTTTGCTTGCGATAGGTGTTATTATCATAAATCCAGTAATCCAGATGCCTGCAACGACTCAGTTTGTATCAGGTGGAGGTCCTGTAATTCCAGGTAAGGTTTGGCCTTTTATGTTCATTACTATTGCTTGTGGAGCAATTTCAGGTTTTCATTCATTGGTATCTTCTGGAACAACACCTAAAATGGTAGCTAATGAAAGGGACATTAGAACAATCGGATATGGAGCTATGTTGACAGAGAGTTTTGTTGCAATAATGGCTCTTATAGCAGCAACTGTTCTTCCAACAGCTGATTATTTTGCAATAAACAGTCCACCAGCCGTCTTTCAAAAACTTGGTATGCAAGTTCAGGATCTTCCATATCTCTCAGCTCTGGTTGGAGAAGAATTAGCAGGTCGACCAGGTGGTGCTGTTTCCTTGGCAGTTGGAATGGCTGATATATTTTCAAGAATCGGAGGCCTTAGACATCTTATGAGTTACTGGTATCACTTTGCTATTATGTTTGAGGCTCTATTCATTCTCACTCTAATTGATGCAGGAACAAGGGTAGGAAGATATCTAATGCAGGAAATTGGAGGAGTTGTATATCCCAAGCTGAGAGATTACAAGTGGTGGCCTGGTATCATATTGACAAGCGGAATTTTTACATTTTGCTGGGGCTATCTGTTATATACAGGAACGATATCAACAATTTGGCCTTTGTTCGGTGTTAATAACCAACTTCTTGGAGGTATGGCTCTTGCAATTGCTACAACATATCTTTTGAGGATGGGTAAGGCTAAATACATATGGGTTACTCTTATTCCTATGTCATTTCTTCTAATTACTACCATTGTTGCTGGTTATCAAAATATTGTAAATAACTATCTTCCAAAAAATAATTATCTTCTTGCAGTTTTATCTGCTATAATGATAATAATGGTTGTATTGATTGTTGCAGACTCTATTAGAGTCTGGATAGGTATTTTAAGAGGAAAGGTCCCGTTAATAAAGGATGATGCAGTCAAGGCAGAAATTAAGGAATTTCCTAAGTATTTGTCAGAGTAGACTTGAAACATGGGTGGCTGAAGTCAGGATGCCACCCGTTATTTTTTATTAGATGCAATTATTTTATTATCCACATACAGAAAAGATTCTTGAAATTTTCAATCTGATAGAGCACAATATTTCCCTCTTAGACAGTGATTTAAATGTTCTTTGGGCAAATAGGGCATATTGTGAAAGGCTTGGCATGAATGAAGATGATGTTTTAGGTAAAAAATGCTATTTCCTTTGGCACAGAAGAAGCTCTCCTTGTGAGAATTGTCCATGTGTTAAGGCTCTACAAAGTGGCAATATTGAAAGCAATGAGAGAGAATCAGCAGAAGGCAGAATTTATCTCTTAACAGGTATTCCTTTAAAAGAAGGCAATAAAATAGTAGGTGTTTTTGAGATTGGCAAGGAAATCACAAAAGAGAAGATGCTTCAAAGTAGAGTTAAGGAAATTATCAAGCATGAAGCTTTTTTTGAAATAATTGACGATATTCTTCATCATTTCAAAAACATTTTTACTGGAGTTTACGGTTATGCCCAGCTACTGAAAGATAAAATTAAAGATGAGACCGCTCTTTGTTATATCAATAGATTAATGGAAAGCGTTGAAAGAGGCAATAAATTCTTACATGCTATGAGTTACTTGAAAAAAGAGCCTTCTGGTCAAATCGTTTTTGATATGAATTATTTGATTATATCTATCAAGGAAGTAATCCAAGAGATAGCTGGCGATAGAATAGAAATTCAATATTCCTTCACAAAGGATATTCCTTTAATTTTAGGAGATCCACTTCTTATTAAGGAAGTTATAATAGAATTGGTTGAAAATGCGAAAAACTCAATTGTTGATGGGGGTTTGATAAAAATATCAACTGAAATCGTGCAAGAGGACTCCGCGGAGAAAATCTGCCTCATCGTAGCAGATACTGGTAAGGGGATGGATGAGGTATCATTAAATCGTTGTTTTGAACCTTTATTCACCACCAATCCTTCTCGGTTCGGGCTTGGACTTTCAATGGTGAAAAATATAATTTATCAACACAAAGGCACAATAAAAATACAAAGCATAGTTCAGCAGGGAACAACAGTTAAAGTTTATTTTCCTAAAGCTATTTCACAACAAGCACAGGGCACTTAGAGTATTCAACTACTTTAGCAGAAACGCTTCCTATGAGAAATTTTTTAGTTCCATGTTTTCCGTGTGAGCCCATTACAATAAGGTCAACTTTCATTTTGTTCGCTGTTTCAAGGATTTTCTCAGCAGGGTCACCTTGTCTTACAAGAAATTTAATCTCAATGGGTTTACCAGTAAGGGATTTTCTGATTCTCTCCATAGTATCTTCTGTTTCTCTTGTAAGAACTTCGGTGATTCTTTGTCTGTCAGCATCAGAAAGCTCTGTAAGATAAAGCTCAGGAACGACTGCCAAAACAGTAAGGGATGAATTCATGCTTAATGCGATTTCAAGAGCCTTTCTTAATGCTTTGTCTGATGCTTTAGAACCATCATGGGCTACAAGTATTCTCTGCATTGTTTGCCTCCTATATCTTTATGTCTTTTAATTTTTCTCTATTTTTTAAATACCATTCAACTGTTTTCTTCAGTCCGTCTTCAATTGAAACCTTTGGTGACCATCCAATATAATTTTTCGCTTCTGTTATATCAGCCCATGTTGCATAGATATCAGCAGGATGTCTTTCTTGCCAGTTAATTTTTGCTTTTTTGCCAAGCAAATCCTCAATTATGGTTATTACATAGATCAGTTCAACTGGACGGTCATTTCCAAGATTCATAATTTTATATCCTTTAAGATTTAAACACAAAACTGTTGCCTCGGCAATATCCTCAACATAGGTGAAATCTCTTTTTTGTGTGCCATCTCCATATACTGTAATAGGCTCACCGCAGTCAATCTTTTTTATAAAACGAAAGATACTCATATCAGGTCTTCCGAAAGGACCATATACGGTAAAATATCGGGGAATTATTGTATTTATTCCGTTCAGATAATGGTAACTATAGCAAAAAAGTTCAGCGGCTTTCTTTGATGCAGGATAAGGTGCAAGGGGTTTTTCTGTTGAGTGGGCTACTTTAAAAGGCATTTCTTTGTTATCTCCATAAACACTTGATGTGGAGGCAAGAACAAAGGTTTGAATTTCATATTCTTTGGCACATTCAAGAAGATTTATTGTTCCTTTTGTGTTTGTGTCAAGATAACCCCAAGGATTTTCAACTGATGCTCTTACTCCTGCCCTTGCTGCAAGGTTTATAATTCCGTCAATCTTGTGATTTTTAAAGATTGATTTTAAAGTCTCAAGATTTTCAATATCTCCTTGATAGAATATGAAATTTTTAAACTGACTTAAATCCTGTAGCCTAAGGTGCTTTATTTTAGGATCATAATAATCGCTAAGATTATCTATCCCTATGACTACTGAATTATTTTTCAGAAGGAGCCTGCATGTTGCCCATCCAATGAATCCCGCACATCCAGTCACAAAAATTTTTTGCATCTATTATTTTAACATAAAAATTTATTTTGTTTTCTAAATTGAGCAATTTTTATAAAAACTTTATTTAGCTGTTACTTCAAATGTCACTCCCAAAAATAGCGATAGACACTCGTCACTGAGAGCCCCCCTGTTGCGAGCGATAGCGTGGCAATCTGGGGCGAAGCAGTCTCTAATTGGTAACTGGTGAATGGTGCTTCGTGGATGGTGGATGGTGAACACCTCTCCGTAATTGCGGGGATACCCCCTCTCCGTCATTGCGACTCCGAGCGTAGCGAGGAGGAAGCAATCTTGCCTTTTCCACTTCAAAGAGATTGCTTCGCATCCTTCGGATGCTCGCAATGACAGCAAAAAATACTTAATTTTCAAATGGTTATACCAATTATTGGATTTCTATCTCTATTTTTGGGTCACTGAAAATTGTTTTAATTTTTAACCTTCTTTGTTTTAAAATAAAAAACAAGCTCTTGGAAAATGGAGGTGAAATATGGGATATGTAAAAAGACTAAAATGCAGGGAATGTGGTAGAGAATATCCAGTTGAACCCATATATGTATGTGATTTTTGCTTTGGTCCTCTGGAAGCTGTTTATGATTATGCCAAAATAAAGAAAGCCTTATCAAGACGAATAATTGAAAAAAGACCAAAGACTTTATGGAGATACAAAGAGCTTCTTCCAATAGACGGTGAGCCACAGGTTGGTTTGAATTCTGGCTTTACTCCTTTGGTTAAAGCTGAAAGATTGGCAAAATATCTTGGAGTAAAAGAGCTTTACATTAAGGATGACACTGTAGCCCATCCGACTTTATCCTTTAAAGACAGGGTCGTTGCAGTTGCACTTACAAAGGCAAAGGAGTTTGGTTTTGATACTGTTGCATGTGCATCCACTGGAAATCTTGCCCATGCGGTTTCAGCTCATGGAGCTAAAGCAGGCTTTAACAGATTTATATTCATCCCAGCAACTCTTGAGCAGAGTAAAATTCTTGCCTCTATTGTTTATGAACCTAATCTGATAGCTGTAGATGGTAATTACGACGATGTAAACAGACTTTGTAGCGAAATTGCCAATAAATACAGATGGGCATTTGTAAATATCAATATCCGACCTTTCTATGCAGAAGGTTCAAAAACAATCGGGTTTGAAATAGTTGAGCAACTTGGATGGATTGCTCCAGACAGCATTGTTGTGCCATGTGCAAGTGGATCGTTGCTTACAAAGGTTTGGAAGGCTTTGCAGGAGTTCAAAAAAATTGGGATTCTTAAAGAAGTAGAAACAAAGATTTATGGCTCTCAAGCAACAGGATGTTCCCCGATTGCAACGGCATTTAAACAGGGTACAGATGTAATTAGACCTGTGAAGCCCAACACAGTGGCAAAGTCCCTTGCTATTGGAAACCCAGCTGACGGTTACTATGCCATACAGGCTGTGAGAGAGAGCGGAGGTGCAATTGAAGATGTTTCTGATGAGGAGATTATAGAGGCTATCAAGCTTCTTGCCAGAACCGAGGGAGTCTTTGCAGAAACTGCAGGTGGAGTAACTGTTGCGACTTACATTAAGCTTTTAAAAGAAGGTAAAATTGATAAAAAGGACTGCACAGTGCTTTGTATTACTGGTAATGGATTAAAAACAGCTGAGGTTTTGAATGAGAAGACAGCTCCTGTCTATCAAATAAAGCCAAATCTTGCCTCCTTTGAAGAGGCGTTAAAGGAAATTAGAGAAAAGGAGGGCAAATAACTATGGCAGTTAAGGTTTTAATACCTACACCACTTCAAAAAATTACAGAAGGCAAAGATATAATTGAAGCAGAGCCCGGAAAAATAATAGATATTATAAATGCTCTTGATAAAAAATATCCCGGACTTGCAGAAAGGCTCTGTCAAGATGGTAAGATAAGAAGGTTCATAAACATCTATTTAAATGAGGAAGATATAAGATTTCTTCAGGGAGAGGAAACTATAGCAAAAGATGGAGATGAATTATCCATTGTTCCTGCAATAGCAGGAGGTAGTCTCCAGAGGAGGTAATCATGTCTGAGCTTAAAAAATTAAGGGTTAGGCTCACCTTTCCACAGGAATTAATCAAAGAGCCTGTATTATTCAGGATGGCAAAAAAGTATGATGTTATGCCGAATATTAGAAGAGCGAGAGTTACAGATACTTTTGGCGAGATGGTGCTTGAGTTGGAAGGATTAGAGGAAAATCTTGAAAAAGGCATCAACTCTCTCCGCGAGCAGGGAGTTGTAGTTGAGCTAATAGAAGGAGATGTGATTGAATAGCCATGAACGCAAAATCGTCTTGGCAAGGAATAATTAGACAATATTTTGAATTTTTTCCTGTAACTGAAAAAACTCCAATCGTGACACTACTTGAAGGTAATACTCCCCTTGTAAGAGTAAACAATTTAACCAAAAATCTTGATATTGACTTGGAATTGTACTTAAAGTTTGATGGAGCTAATCCAACTGGCTCTTTTAAAGACAGGGGAATGACACTTGCTATTTCAAAGGCAGTAGAAGAAGGCTCTCGAGCTGTTATATGTGCATCTACAGGAAACACATCAGCCTCTGCATCTGCCTATGCAGCAAGGGCAGGAATTAAGGCAATTGTTCTTATTCCAGAGGGCAAAATAGCTACAGGAAAGCTCGTTCAGGCAATGATACATGGTGCAAAAGTAATACAGATTAAAGGAAACTTTGATCAGGCATTAAACATCGTCCGAGCATTAGTGAAAGAATATCCTATAACCCTTGTAAATTCAATAAACCCATACAGAATTGAAGGGCAAAAATCAGCTGCCTTTGAAGTATGTGACCAGCTTGGAAGCGCTCCAGAATATCATGCTCTTCCTGTTGGTAATGCTGGAAATATCTCTGCCTATTGGAGGGGATACAAGGAATATAAAGAGAAAGGCAAAATATCAACTCTTCCAAAGATGCTCGGATTTCAGGCAGCTGGCGCAGCACCTATTGTTTTAGGTCATCCTGTTGAAAAGCCAGAAACAGTTGCTACTGCAATAAGAATTGGAAATCCTGCAAGCTGGAAAACAGCTGTTGAGGCAAGGGATGAATCTGGCGGAGTAATTGATATGGTAACTGATGAGGAAATTCTGAATGCTTATAAGATGATAGCATCTTATGAAGGAATTTTCTGTGAGCCAGCCTCAGCTGCATCTGTTGCAGGAGTGATTAAGCTTTACAGACAAGGCTATTTTAAGAAGGGAAGCACAGTAGTGTGCACTTTAACAGGTAATGGACTGAAGGACCCTGACATTGTTTTTAAAGTTGCTGATTCTCCTCATGCATTGCCTGCTGATTTGGATGAAGTAAGAAAGTTCGTAGAAAAAATTTTATGAAATTTGCGGAGAAAACTTTATGAAATACATAGTGATTGTACCGGATGGAGCATCAGACTATCCTATTGAGGAGCTAAACGAAAAAACTCCGCTACAGGTGGCAAACACTCCCAATATGGACTTTCTTGCATCAAACGGAATTGCGGGTTCAGTAAGAAACATTCCTAAAGGATTTCATCCCGGCAGCGATGTGGCTAATCTGAGTATTTTAGGCTATGACCCAAGAGTTTATTATACAGGAAGAGCACCACTTGAAGCTGTAAGTATAGGGATTTCACTTTCACGGGAAGATATTGCTTATCGTTGTAATCTTGTTACCTTAAAATTTGATAAAAAGCAAACTTTTATGGATGATTACTCTTCTGGACACATTTCAACAGAGGAGGCAAAAATTCTCATAGAAGATATCCAGAACAAGCTTGGCAGTGACCAATTCAGATTTTATCCGGGAGTGAGTTATCGTCATATCTTGGTATGGAAAAAAGGCTCGGAGGATTTGGAATGCACACCTCCGCATGATATAACAGGAAGAGAAATCTCAAGATATCTTCCTATTGGAAGAGGCTCTGAGCAACTTAAAGAGCTTATTTACAAATCATGGGAGATACTAAAAGAGCATCCGATTAACAAAAAGAGAATTGATGAAGGCAAAAAGCCTGCAAACAGTATTTGGCTATGGGGACAGGGAAGGACTCCGAATTTGCCAACTTACAAGGAAAAATACAACATTACAGGAGCACTCATTTCAGCAGTTGACCTTACCAAAGGGCTTGGAATTCTATCAGGCTTTCATATAATTAATGTTCCGGGAGCAACAGGCTGGATTGACACGAATTATGAGGGAAAAGCAGAATATGCCCTTAATGCCCTTGAAAGGGTTGATTTTGTTTATATTCATATAGAAGCACCTGATGAGGCAGGACATCAAGGAGAATATAAGCTCAAAATAAAAGCTCTTGAAGATATTGACAAAATCGTAATTGGTAAAATTCTTAACGAAGCTCCCAAAAGATTTAAGGATTTTAAAATTTTGCTTCTTCCTGATCATCCCACACCAGTTAAAGTAAAAACACATACACCAGACCCGGTACCGTTTGTAATTTATGAGAATAACAAATCATCTGGTAAAAAGCGGGAATTTAATGAAGAAATACTAAAAGCTCCTGATTTGACTGTAGAGGAAGGCTTTAAACTCATGGATATTTTCCTCAAAGGCAATGTCTGAAATGTCTGATTTAATTGAAATTCTTCTTCACATTGATATTTATCTGGAAACTCTTTTTTCTCAGATAGGTGTTTGGATATATGTTGTGCTTTTTTTGATTGTTTTCTCAGAGACGGGTTTTGTTGTAACCCCATTTTTACCTGGTGACTCTCTTTTATTTGCTGTAGGAGCTCTTTCATCAAGAAAGCTTATATCCCCTTGGTTTTCTTTTATTGTTATTAGCGTTGCTGCAATACTTGGAAATACTGTCAATTACCATATTGGAAAATATGTTGGTCCAAAAGTTTTTTCTAAGGAAAAATCTTTAGTTTTCAATAAAAAGCATCTCCATACCACTGCTGTTTTTTATGAAAAACATGGTGCAAAAACTATCATAATTGCAAGGTTTTTGCCAATAATAAGAACATTTGCTCCATTTGTCGCAGGCATAGGAAGGATGAGGTATGCTAAGTTTCAGATATACAACATTTTCAGTAGCTTTTTATGGAGTGGTTCTTTTATTGTAGCTGGCTATTTTTTTGGGAATATTCCGATTGTAAAGGAAAACTTTTCATTGATAATACTTGGAATTATTATACTTTCAGTTTTACCATCCGTTTATAAAGCAATATCAATTAAAAGGAGTGAGAGAATTGATACCAATTAGAGATTGCATGCCAAGAAGATATACACCTTATATGACTTGGATAATTATTGCCTTAAACAGCCTTATATTTTTATTTGAAATAATGCTTTCCAAAGAAGAGCTTGATTATCTCTTTCATATTTTTGGAGTTATTCCTGCAAGATATATGCTTGTTGAGTCTTTACCAATTGATCCATTTTATTATCTTCCATTTCTCACAAGTATGTTCCTGCATGGAGGTTGGTTTCATTTGATAAGTAACATGTGGATCATGTGGATTTTTGCAGACAATGTTGAGGACAAAATGGGTTCATTCAGATTTTTAATATTCTATCTTCTTTGCGGTTTTGGAGCTGGCTGGATACATTGTTTATTAAATCCTACTTCAACAATACCAACAGTTGGTGCATCTGGAGCAATCTCAGGAGTGTTGGGTGCATATATGATATTGTTTCCCCATGCAAGGGTTATAACTCTGGTGCCTATTTTGTTCTTTCCCTTTTTCTTTGCTCTCCCTGCATTCTTTTACATACTAATGTGGTTTTTTATTCAGCTATTCTCAGGACTTGGCTCTCTATTGACACCTTCAGATGTTGGTGGAGTTGCTTGGTGGGCTCATGTAGGCGGATTTCTCTGTGGCGTGATTTTGCACAGATTATTCGTAATTAGAAAACGGCTTAAAATCTATGATGACGAATTTGATTATTACTGTGCTTGGGGAAGAATTCGTAATTTTTAATGGTGGAAAATGTCACTGCGATAGAAATGCTTGGCAAAAACTGGCAGTAACAAAAATTTACAAGTTATTTACGACTAAAAAACAATGAGCATCAGAATAAATGGTAAAAAATGAAAAAAGCAGTAAAAATACTTGAAAGCCTTTTCTGGGAAAGTAGACTTTTTATCATACTTGCTGTTATTGCAAGTATAATCTCTTCCATTTTTTTAATCTTACTGGCAACCTATGACATCTTTTCAATGATTGTAGATATTTTTTCAAAAATAGGAAACAATGCAAATATTTCTGAACTTCAAAAGAAAATTATTGCTCGCATAATACACTCTATTGACTTATATCTTATTGCCACAGTGCTTTTAATTTTTGGTATAGGTTTATATGAACTTTTTGTTAGTAAAATAGTCCAAATTGAAGAAGACAAAAAATCTGCAGGTATTCTTATCATCCATTCATTAGACCAACTAAAAGAAAAGCTCGCTAAAGTCATTATAATGGTTCTGATTGTTGCTTATTTCAAAAATGCCTTAGATATGAAGTACGAAGACATTCTGCAATTACTTTATCTGGGAACTGGTATTTTTCTAATATCATTGTCACTTTATTTAATGCACAAAAATCATTAGAAGGATGGGGAGGAAGCCCTCCCCACTGGCAATTAAAGTATTGGTAGGTATCTTTCAAGTTCGTATGGGAAGATTCTAATGCGATAATCATCCCATTCTTTCTTTTTACTTTCAATAAGGTTAGAAAAGATATGCTCGCCAAGTGTCTCTTTCAAAAGTTCGCTCTTTTCTGCGTATTCAATGGCTTCTATCAAGCTTCCGGGAAGATTATCAATTCCCAGCGCTTTTCTTTCCTCAGAAGAGAGATGATAAACATCTTTCTCAACAGGCTCTGGTAATTTATATTTTTTCTCAACTCCTGTTAGTCCAGCATTTAGCATGCATGCAAAGGCAAGATATGGGTTGCATGCTGGATCAGGGCTACGAAGCTCAATTCTTGTTGCCTTCTCTTTTCCGGGTTTATAAAGAGGAACTCTAATAAGTGCAGACCTGTTTCTTCTTGCCCAGCAAATGTAAACAGGTGCTTCGTATCCGGGGACAAGTCTTTTGTAAGAGTTTACCCACTGGTTAAGCACAAGGGTCAGTTCTTTAATGTGTGTTAGAATTCCTGCAATGTAGCTTTTAGCAACATCTGAAAGATAATATGGGTCTTTGGCATTGAAAAAGGCGTTTTTGTCGCCTTTGAATAGGGACTGATGAGTATGCATTCCACTTCCATTTTCACCAAAAAGGGGCTTTGGCATGAATGTAGCATAAACGCCATATTTCTTTGCAACTTCTTTGACTACAACTCTGTAAGTCATAACTATATCAGCCATTTCTAATGCTTCTGCGTATCTTAAATCAATCTCATGCTGAGAAGGTGCAACTTCATGATGGGAGTATTCTACTCTAATTCCCATTTGCTCAAGAGCAAGAATTGTATCTCTTCTTAAATCTTCAGCTGCATCAAGGGGATAATCAAAATATCCACCCTCATCAAGAATTTCTGTAGATTTGTCAGATTTGAAATAGAAGAATTCAAGCTCTGGTCCTACATAGAAAGTAAAGCCTTTTTTAGCTGCCTTTTCAAGATTAAGCTTAAGAATGTATCTCGGATCACCCTTATAAGGAGTTCCATCAGGCTCATAGATGTCGCAAAACATTCTTGCCACAGGAGTCTCGCCGCTTCTCCAGGGAAGAATTGCAAAGGTGGTAGGGTCAGGTCTTGCAATCATATCTGACTCGTCAATTCTTGCAAAACCATGAATTGATGAACCATCAAATCCCATTCCTTCTGAAAAAGCAACCTCAAGCTCTTCAACAGGAATAGCAAAACTTTTAAGCTGACCGAGAATGTCGGTGAACCAAAGTCTTACAAACTTCACATTCAGTTCCTTTACCAATTTCAATACATCCTTTTCATCTCTTGGTTTTGAGTAAGTCATAACATCCTCCATTTTTTTATTATTATGAGGCGAAGCCTCAAAAATTCTGATTAATTATACTTTAACAAACTTTGTCTTTTAACTGCCATATTACATAATATTTTATAATTTTGACGGCTAACGGTTGCCATAGGTATATAATACCAATAAAAAAATTTTTTTGTCAACAATTTTGTAACTTTTTAGAAAAATAAGGTTAGAAAATCTTCTCTACAAACCCTTTTTTGTCATTGTAGGCATTACCGTATATTTTCCCGAGCTTGCTTCGTCGCTGGCGCTCCTCGCAAGGACGGAAAGTAGGCATTGCGAGCCTGCCGATTATTTTCGCATTGCGGTCTGCCGTCTGTTTTTTTCAGTCATTGCGAGCCTGCCGAAAGACAGGCGTGGCAATCTCGGAGATTGCTTCCTCCTCGCTTCGCTCGGAGTCGCAGTGACGAAGAGGGGAGAGTCATTGCTTCGGCATCCGTCAGGATGCCGAAGCAATCTCTTCTCTAACCTTTTTACGTTTTACGTCTCAGGTCTTACGTTTTACAAATATTTAGAAATTGCCTCGCTCTTCTCGGAGTCGCAATGACATCCCCTCTGTCATCACGAGGATTGCAAAGTAAGCCAAAGTGACCACTTTTAGTGTTTAGAAGAAAAAGGCGAGATTGCTTCGCTTCGCTTGCAATGACCAGAATAAAAACTCTTCGCAATCATAAGGAAAGGGTTCGCAATAATAGGAAATACTTTTTGATGACAAACAATCCAAAATCCAAAATCCAAAATCCAAAATTCATCATTCACAATTCACTATTCACCATGCAGTAATTAGAGACTGCTTCGCCTCCTTTGGAGGCTCGCAGTGACGGTATGGGTAATTGCCACGCTATCGCTTGCAACTGGGGGCTCGCAGTGACGAGTTTTTATACCTATTTTTTCGGAAAACAAATTTAAAGTTGACAAAAATGTAATTTTAGTAATAAGCTATAAGCATGGTAACCATTTGCCGAAGGGAGATTATGAATGTGTAGATTAGCTGCTATAACATCATCCAAATATTTTTCGCCTATGGAGAACATTCTTGCCCTTGAAACAATGAAAGAAGGGCATGATGGCTCTGGGCTTGGATTGACGCTTAAGGATTTAGGAGGAGATTTTAAAGATTTAAAAGAATATCCAATTTTATCAGGTATATGCTCCAAGGCAGGCAGAGAAATCCTCGATGAATATATGGAAAAGGCTGGCTTTAAGCTCATACATAAGTGGACTCCGAAACTCAAGCCTGTAAAGGGCATAGTCAGAAGAGATTACTATTTTGCTGCTGCCTATGACTATCCTGACGAGTGGAAAGATAAGTCTATTCAAGAAAAAGAAGACCTTCTGATGAATACCCGAGTTACCTTAAGGAAAATGGGAGAGGCAGATGAATCAATTTTTGTCTTTTCCTTTTATCCTGATGTGATAACCTTAAAGGAAGTCGGCGATCCACTTGAAGTGGCTGAATTTTTCGGGCTTGACAAAGATATCCTCAAGGCAAAGATAATTTTTGCGCAGGGAAGACAAAACACAAATTATCAGATATATCTTTATGCCTGTCATCCATTTTTCATACAGGGATACTGCACGATGACAAACGGTGAAAATACAGCATTTGTCCCAATAAAAGAGTTTCTTATGCACAGAAAAATTATAGGATATATGGGATACAATTCAGACAGTGAGGTTTTTACCCATATACTTCATTATATTGTCAGACAGCTCAAATTTCCGCTTACATATTACAAAGATGTAATCACTCCTCTTAAATGGGAAGAAATTGAGCAAAGAAGTGACAGAGAAGCACTGGCACTTATAAAGCAATCTCTAAGACCGCTATGCATTGATGGACCAAATATGGTAATTGGTTTTACTCCAGATGGAACTTGCTTTATGGTGCAAGATTCTAAAAAATTAAGACCCGGTGTAGTTGGAGGAGTTAAAGGCAAATATGCTTTGATGTCTGAGCTATGCGGACTTGATAAAGTTATTCCTGAAAGAGATAAATCCCAGGATATTTATCCAATGAAATACGACATGGTGATTGTCTCACCAGAGGCAAAGGAGGTAAAAGTATGGAACCAGCTTCAGGCTTAATGCTTGATTATAATCATAAATTAACTATTAAAGAATTTCCCTATATTGTTCGCTGGAGAGATGACCGTTGCAAGCGTTGTGGGCAGTGTTTAGCTGTATGCCCTCAAGGCGCAATTAAGGCATCTGTCAAATACACACGAGTTATTGAATCAGGCGGAGAAACACCAAAGCCAAGACCTGTAAGAAGAATTATACATGTGATTGAGCAGGTAAATAAAATTGAAAATTACTGCTGCGGATGTGCCATGTGCGCCCTTGTATGTCCCAATAATGCCATTGAGCCTGAGTACAACCCTCAGCACAAGTTCCTATTCTTTAAAAATATCGGTGGTGAAGCATACAAAAGAGGCGGAAGGCGTAATGACCCAGCAGTGTCTACCCTTGATAGATTGAAATTTACCCGTATTTCAATGCTTACAGACCCAGCGCTTGATGCAGGTAGACACGAGTTCAGAGTCCGTTCATACATTGGCAGAATTCTGCCACCTGAAGAACTTCCCTTAAAAGTTGAAGATGGAAAACTTGTTGTTGATAAATCATCAGGCAAATTCATCCCTCCAGTAAGAGAGATATTTCCGATTATGATTGGAAGCATGTCAATTGGAGCTTTATCACCTTACATGTGGGAAGGACTTGCTATGGGAGTTGCGTATTTGAATGAAATTGAAGGACTTCCTGTTGTAATGTGTTCTGGTGAAGGCGGATTTCCGCCAAGACTTCTTAAATCCCGTTATGTTAAATACTTTATACTTCAGATTGCATCAGGATACTTTGGATGGGACAGCATAATTCATACATTACCGCATATGACAGAAGACCCTGCTGCCATAGAAATAAAATACGGACAGGGTGCAAAGCCCGGTGATGGTGGACTTTTGATGGCTCCAAAGGTGATAAAATTGATTGCAGAGATAAGAGGAGTTCCAAAATATGTTGACCTGCCCTCTCCACCTACTCATCAAACAAAATACTCCATTGAAGAGGCTGTTATGAAAATGATACAGTCAATGTCAATGGCATTTGGTTTTAGAATCCCAGTTTATCCGAAGATTTCAGGAACAAAAACAGTAAAGGCAGTGCTTAACAATCTTGCAAGGAATCCATATGCCGCTGCTCTATGCATAGACGGTGAAGACGGTGGAACTGGTGCAGCGTATAATGTATCACTTGACAAAATGGGACATCCAATTGCCTCAAACATAAGAGAATGCTACCTTGACCTTGTAAAGCAAGGAAAGCAGAACGAACTTCCGTTGATTGCTGCTGGTGGAATTGGTAAAAAAGGAAACCTCGCAGCAAATGCTGCAGCGCTCATAATGCTTGGTGCATCAGCTGTGGCAATTGGAAAATACATAATGCAAGCGGCAGCTGGCTGTCTTGGAGATGAATACAACAGATGTAACTTATGTAATACTGGAAAATGCCCGAAAGGCATCACAACACAAGACCCTAAACTTTATAGGCGTCTTGATCCCGATAAAGTAGCAGAAAGGGTTGTTGAGGTATTCAAGGCTGCTGACACAGAGCTTAAGAAAATATTTGCACCTATGGGAAGAAGTACAGAGCTTCCAATTGGAATGTCAGACGGATTAAGTATAGATGATAAAGCAATGGCAGAAAGGTTGGAGATAAGCTATGCCTGTTAAGAAAACAATTAAAAAAGAAATGCCAAAAATTGGCTTGCATGAATCAATCATAGCCTATGAAGAAGTTGTAAAATGGACTGACGAAAAAAGTGTGACCATTTATGGAAATGTAAAGGGAAAAAGAATTCCATCCAGAATACTTGAAGAATTTATTCAGGAATCAGTGAGACAGGGAGCAAGAAATCTTCACATCTTTGCAGACGGACAGCACGGTATCGGTGGGAGAATTTTTCCACAGGGTGAACCTGTAAAGATTACTGTAGAAGGACCAGTTGGTCAGAGATGCGGTTCAATGGGAATGTTTGGGACAGAAATACTGGTTAAAGGCGGTGTCTCGGATGATGTTGGATGGCTAAACTGTGGAGCTAAGATTACAGTGCTTGGTGATGCCACAAACGGTGCATGGAATGCTGCAGCACAGGGAATTCTTTATGTTCAGGGAAGTGGTGGTGCAAGATGCGATACAATGACAAAACACAATCCAAGATTTGATCCACCGCAGTCATGGTATTTCAGAGATGTTGGAGACTCCTTTGCAGAGTTTAAAGCTGGTGGTATTGCTGTAATCTGCGGAGTTAATCCCAGAAATCCAAGAAGCGTTCTTGGATACAGACCGTGTGTAGGAATGGTTGGTGGAGTAATTTATTTTAGAGGGAAAATAGATGGTTACTCTGAAAGAGATGTAAAGCTTTTGGAGCTTAGTGAGCAGGACTGGAAGTGGTTATGCGAAAATCTTAAACCATTTCTTACTGCAATTGAGAGAATGGATTATTACGACGAACTTACAAAAAATCCCATTGAATGGCATAAACTTGTTCCGTATACACCTCAGGAAAGAAGACAAAGAAGATGGTTCAAGATTTCTATGGAGGATTTCAGAAAAGATTACTGGGAAAAAGAAGTTGGTCAGGGTGGAATATTTGCTGAATACATTGACCATGAACTGACAGTTATTCCATACATTGTTACTGGTGAGTATCGGAGATACAAGCCTGTTTGGGCTAATGAAAAATATTTGCCTCCATGCGCTTACAGCTGTCCAACAAATATTCCAACCCATAAAAGAACAGCACTTATAAGGCTTGGAAAGGTAAAAGAGGCATTAGAATTAGTCCTTGAATACAGTCCTCTTCCTGCAACAGTATGTGGAATGATATGCCCCAATCTGTGTATGCAGTCTTGTACTCGTGGAAAAATAGATATGCCCATATCAGTCAAGGAGCTCGGCAAGGCTTCCGCAGAATTACCACCGCCTAGAAAGGCAAAACCAACAGGACATAAAATTGCTGTTATTGGTGCAGGTCCAGCTGGAATGTCTGTTGCATGGCAGATGACTTTAAAAGGACACAGTGTAACAATTTATGAAGCTACAGATAAAATAGGTGGTAAAATTGAACTTTGTATTCCAGAACACAGACTTAACAAAGATATTCTTCACAAAGAAATTGAAAGATTTAAAGAAATCGTTACAGACCTAAGACTAAACACTAAAGTTACAAAAGAAATGTTTGAGCAGATTTGTAAGGAAAATGAATTTGTTGTAATTGCAGTTGGAGCTCATAAGCCAAGAAAAATTCCATTCCCCGGTTCAGAACATACAATTTCAGCCTATGAATTTCTGCGTGCATTGAATGAAGGTAAAAAAATTGATCTTACAGATAAAAAAGTCGTGATTATTGGTGCTGGAAATGTTGGTATGGATGCTGGTGTAGAGGCATTTCTCTGCGGTGCCTCATCTGTAACCGCGATTGACATCCAAAAACCCGCTGCCTTTGGAGCTGAGCTTCAATATGCAAAACAAAGGGGAGTAGAAATTATTTGGCCCAAATTCACAGAAAAGTATGTTCCAGAGGAAAAGAAGATTTACTTCAAAGACGGAACAAGCCTTGATGCAGATTTTGTAATTATGGCAATTGGAGATATGCCTGACCTTGAATTTGTGCCTCCTCAGATTCATACAGAAAGAGGATGGGTCATTATTAACGAATTTTTCCAGACATCAAATCCAAAGGTATTTGCAATAGGAGATGTCACAGGACTTGGTCTTGTAACCCATGCAATAGGACATGGAAGACTTCTCTCTGAATATCTACACGCTCTCCTTATGAACGCACCTATTACAAGAGACATAAGAGAGAGAATTCCATATGAAAGAGTCAAAATTGACTACTATGAAAGATGCAAAGCAACATCATCCCTTGAGCAAGAAGCAGAAAGATGCCTTTCATGCGGTTCCTGCAGGGACTGCCATATGTGTGAATATACATGCTATTGGGGTGCAATCAGCAGAGTAGAGAAACCAGATGGCAGATACGAGTATGTTGTAGATGATAACAAATGCATTGGATGTGGTTTTTGCGCTGGAGTATGTCCCTGCGGAGTATGGGAAATGGTGGACAATATTTAGTGATTACTAAATTATGAGATTCTAAAACGTTAATGCGAGGATGCATCATTATTAATCATTGCCAGAGGTTGCCGCGCCTTCGGCTTACGATAGACTTAGCGACGAAGCAGTCTCCTCCCACTTTGCAAGGGAAAAGGCGAGATTGCTTCGGCATCCTGACGGATGCCTCGCAATGACAACAAAGGGGATATCCTCGCAAAGACAAAACCACACCGTCATTGCGAGGGACGAAGTCCCGAAGCAATCTCTCTCTTATGATTAAAGGCAATTAATCTCGAATTGCTTAGTAATCTCGTAATAAATAAAAATGTCCATTTAATCTCCATCAAAGCAATGTAAAAGCATTTTTGCCCCTAACTTTATCAGCTCAATTTTAAAAATCTCGCAAGCTCTTCAGGCGTTCTAATTGGTTCAAACTGTTTTTCTCCTAAAGTCGGTATTATATAATCACCTTCCAAACTCCTATGGGCAATTACAGTAAATGGTGTTATCTGAAAGATTGTTGCTGTCCCAATTTTAGACTCTACGGATGTATGGAAATTCAAGGTTAGAAGGTCAAAATAACTAAGTACAGCCTTGACATAATAGGGAGACAGATATGCTGATACAGTATTTGAGAATGCCTTCAATGCATCAGTTGCAAGATTTAAAAATCTTTCATCTTTTAATATAGCGTTCAGCTTTAATAGATTGATTATCATTATTGAATTTGAAGAAGGATATGGGCTGTCATAAATATTCTTTTGCATTATTGAAAAAATTGCCTCAGGTGAGTCAAAAAAACCACCATTTTTATAATCCCATAAATTTTCTAATGCCAACTCCATTAATTGGGAAGCATTGTTAATATATTTTTCATCAGAAGTCACTTCATAGGCTGATATAAGAGCAGAAATCAAATATGCGTAATCATCAATTAATGCAGGAATTCCTGCTTCAGTTCTATGTAGAGTTCCATCATGTAGTAATGCCATAAGTGTCCTTTCAAGGGCTGCAATAGCTATGTTTAACAATTCCCTATTCTTGATTACTCTCCATGCCTTAATGAAAGCCTCACAGCATATTCCATTTACTGAAGCATAAAGCGTTTTGTCTACTGAAGGTTTTTGTTTTTGCTCTCTTTTTTGTAGTAGGTTATCTTTCAGTTGTTTAATGACTTCTCTGTCTTTTCCAAGCAGAATAAATCTATTATCTTTCATTGCATTTCCATCAACAAGTGTAATTGTCATATCGGATATTTCCATTAAATCCTTTTCTTCCCATGTATAGTATTTTGCATCAGCCATCTGACTCGCAGCAAAAAAGCCTTGCTCTGTCAGCAGATTTTTTTGAAGATAGTCAATTGTTTCAATGGCAATTTCTCTGTAAAAGGGATCTTTAAGAAGGCAATAGGCATCAAGGAAATTTATTATATGCCACGCATTATCGCTGGCAAGTTTTTCAAAGCTTGGTATTTTCCATGCCATATCTGTGCAGTATCTGTGAAACCCTCCTTCAACATTATCATAAATTCCACCAGATATCATACCTTTTAGTGTTTTTTCTATTGCTTCACCAACCCACGGCTTTGGTTTTATCCAATATTTCCACAAAAGCAAATCAATGTGGGAAAAAGGAGGAAATTTAGGAGTTTTTTTAAGACCTCCGTATTCAAAATCTATCTCCTTAACAATGTCTTCTTCTGGATTATGGATTAATTCTTCTTTAATCTCGGATGGAGGAATTTCTATTGGAATAATCGCATCCATTATAATTTGGGCACGTCTTGAAATCTGTTCTTTATTTGTTTTGAATAGTTCCAGTGAATTATTTAGCATAGTTATGAAATAGTTTTTACCCTCTTTTGGACTATAAGCTATACCAGCAAAGGGTTTTGCATCAGAGGTAAGCAATAAAATAAGGGGCCATCCACTTCCCTGTCCGATAATGTATGAGGCTTTTTGATAAATTGAATCTATATCTGGTCTTTCATCACGATTGACAAGAACAGGAACGAAGTTTGTGTTTATTATTTCACTGATTTGGGGGTCATCCAGAAAATCTTCCTTCATTCTTTTGCAATTCTCACTCCACGGGGCAAAGATGTGTAGCAAGACAGGTTTGTCTTCATCCTCTGCTTTTTGAAAAGATTCTTGATTGTAGGATAACCATGTAATCATTTAACTCTCCTTTAATCTGACTTTTTATTAAAATTAAAGCTTTTTAATTTAGCCTTTTCAATGAATTTTTTTACAAGCTCAGGGTCTTTTTTTCCCTTTTCCCTCTCAACTCCACTTGATACATCAACAGCATAGGGCTGAACTTTTTTTATTGCATCCTCTATATTGAATATGTTTAATCCACCTGACAAAATAATCCTGCCAAAGTCTTTTGCTTGTCTTGCTATCTCCCAATTGAAAGTTTTTCCTGTTCCTCCATATTCATCCTTTGAGAAACTATCAAGTAAAAAGGCTGATACACAATACTTTGGCATGACATCTTTTAAAAATTTTCCATCTGGAAGTTTACCATCCGTATCAATTCTGAAAGCTTTGATAACTCTCTGAAAATTATTGCAAAACTCTGGAGACTCTTCTCCATGAAGTTGCACTGTATCAATTCCAGAGATAGAGATAATTTCTTTAATTGTCTCTAAATCTTCATTTACGAAAACTCCGACTGTATTTACAAAGGGAGGAAGGGCTTTGATGATTTTCCCAGCATCTTGAGGTGGTATATATCTTGGACTTTTTTTATAAAAAACAAAACCTATGGCATCCGCTCCGCATTCTACAGCCCAGAACGCATCTTCAATGTTTGTAATACCGCAGATTTTTATTCTAACCATTTAAACCTTAAGCAAAACCATTTTTGATTTTTCATCAAGCTCTCTCGTTACATTTACATCAACAATCTCCATAATAACAGCTTCAAGAATCAGAAAAACTTCTGCATTTTCCCTTAAGCATCCCATTTTGACATTGTCTTCTCTTGTATAAACTCCGTGAATGTGTATTTTAGGCTCATCCTTATGCCAGAATATAGTTCCAATGCCCAATATTTCATTGTTTCCAGATATTTCTCGCCATATGGGCTCAGGTGGTAATTCATCGGATTTTGGTCCAACTACAAATCTACCTCCCTTAAGTCCACCAATCAGCCAAAAGATTGCAGAACGGATATTTTCCTTTTTTGCAAGTTCTGTTATCTGTTGAAGAGGGTTCTCCTTGTCTTCAAATTTAGCTATAAATATTCTTCCTGTTTGTCCTTTTTGATACTGCATAGTTCCTCCCAGTTTTCAGTTATTATATCATACACTTTTTTTGGAGTAATCTCTTTCATGCAATCCTGAGTTGGACAGAATTTCTTGAAACAAGGACTGCAAGGTTTTTCAGATTTTATGATAATATGCCCCTTTCCAAATGGTCCTGTTCTGTTTGCAGATGTAGGTCCAAACAGAGCAACAACCCTTTTACCAGAGGCAACTGCAAGATGCATTGTGCCTGTGTCTGGAGTTATAACAAAAAGAGATTTTTTAAAGACACCAATAAGTTCTTTCAGTGTTGTCCTTCCAGCCACTGACTTTGCCTTTCCTTGTGAGTATTCCTCAATTCTTTTGGCTAAATCTTCATCAGAGCGTGAGCCAACGATGAGAAATGGATTATCAAACATTTTTACAAGCTCCACATAGTATGGAAGGGGCCAATTCTTTGATTGCCATCTGGCAGAAGGAATCAAAACAATGTATTTTTCATAATCTTTAAGCCACACTGGAGGTTTATAAGGCGGTAGAGGAAATTTTATAGAATTAATTTTGCATCCAATTGCTTTTGCCATTTCAAGATATCTTAGCACAGCGTGCAATTCTACGGAAGCAGATATTTTTTTGTTGTAAAAAAAAGGGCTTAACTCCCGTGCTTCTTTAAATCCAATTTTTAATGGAGCATTGCTTATCCATGTAATTATTCCGCTTCTGAGAAGTCCCTGAAGGTCAACAGTGAGTTGATATTTTTCTTTTTTTAACTCTGCACCCAGATGAGAAAATGCTTTTATTGTATCCAGCAAATTTTTAATCTTCTTCCATTTACTTTTGTCAATTGTAATTACTTTATCTATCAAAGGATGCTCTGTGAGCAGGTCTTCAAATTCTTTTGCTACAATCCAGTGAACCACAGTCTCTGGAAAATTTTCTTTCAAGGCATTCAAAAAAGCCAGTGAGTGAATAATATCTCCCAAAGAACTGGGCTTTACGATTAAGATTTTTTCATTGCCGTTCAGCATTTTTAATTATCTCAACCACTTCTTTCAGATTTTTCGCATCCCTTCCAATCAAAATACCCTTTGCTCCTATCATTTCACCAAGTTCTATGTCTGATTGTTTGTCTCCCACAACATAGGAGCTTTTAAAATCAATCCTGTGTTTATATCTTGCAATGATAGCCATCACAGGATTTGGCTTTCTGCAAAAGCATTTTTCCTGAGGATGATGGGGGCAGTAGAAAAAGTCATCAAAGCCATACTTTTCAATAAATAGATTGTTAACCTCTTTGACAAAATCTTCTTTTATCAATCCCCTTGCAATGCCTGACTGGTTTGTAATGCCTATAAGAAGAAAACCTAAATCTTTGAGTTCTCTCAGGCTTTCAATGTCAGGAAAAACTTCAAAGTCTTCCCACCTGCTAAGATAATTTGCATCTTTGCATAAAGTTCCGTCTCTGTCAAAAAATATAGCTTTTTTATTTGGGATGATTTGTAAAATAGCCTCCCACACCTCTTCCACATCTATTGATTTCATGCAATTCATATGAGAGCATTTTCTTTTGAAACATGGAGAGCAATCTATGTTAGCTTTTATAACATTACCAGCAAAACGAGGAGGACCTGTAAGCTCTGCCGAGGTTGAACCAAAAATTGCAACAAGAGGCACGCCAAGAGCATATCCCAGATGCATAATTCCTGAGTCATTGCAAAGCAATAAATCGCATTCACTAAGCAGAGCTATCAACTCAGTAAGCGAGGTTTTTCCTGTAAAATCAAAAACTCTATCCTCAAACTCCTTCTCCTCTTTTTTGCTAAATGCAAAACCATCTCCTGATTGCCCGAATATTACAACGGAGCCGTAATTTTTTGTAAATCTTCTAATGATTTCCAAAAATTTATCTGTATCCCATTTTTTTGTGTTACCATATTTTGCACCGGGTGCAATTGCAAGAATTGGTCTGCTGAGTCGCCTTAATTCCTTTCTTGCAGAAACTCTTTTTTCAAGTGAAACATTAATCCACGGATATTCCGGGCTTAAAGATGGATTAAATCTTTTCGGAATTTCAAAGAAATAATCTATATGATGCATTTTTCTGTCTTCTCCATTGTAGGGAACAGGATGAGTGAGAAAAGGACCTCTTAAGTCTCTGTCCCAGCCAATTCTTTCGGGAACACCTGCAAGAAAAGTTATCAAAGCGGCATCCAAAGCATTTTGAAGAAGATATGCCCTCTGAAATCCCCTTTCTCTTATTTCCTTGATTGCTTTAAGTTTTCCCCTTAATCCCCTTTCGTAAATGATAATATCGTCAATTGCATTTTCATTTAAAAAAAGTTCAGACACACTTTTTCTAACCATAATTGATATTTTTGCATCGGGATGCAATTTTCTAATAGCACGAACAGCAGGCAGGCTCATCACAGCGTCCCCAAGCCAATTCACCCCACGAATCAATACATTCATGATTGTATTTTAAGCTTATTATCCTGTGCTATGCAAATGGTATAATTAAAAAATGAGACCACGAACTTATTTAAAACTTGGTGATAAAGTAAGGCACATTCATTATGCCTATTGGGGCGTCGGAGAAGTCATTGAAGAGAAAACATCTTCCCTGCCCGGTGGATTGTGCATTGTGAGAATTATTTTTGAGGACGGTGTTGAAAGGTCTTTCATCAATAATTTTGACCACGAAATGTGCTGTTACTACACTGGACTAAGACTTATTGAGGAATTTAGTATCTGGGAGACTTAGGTTGTCAATAATCAAAACAAGGGCACTCTATAAAAGTTTTAAGCTAAAAACTATCACCATTCCAGCAGTAGAGGATTTAAACCTTGAAATAGAAAATACCGACTTTTTCTGCCTTGTTGGTGAAAGCGGTTCAGGAAAATCAACTGTAGGGAAACTTTTTTTAAGGCTAATAAAACCTGACAACGGAGAGATATTTTTTAAAGATAAAGATATCTGGAAGATGAACAAAAATGAATTAAAGGCTTATCACCAATCCATAGGAGTAGTTTTTCAAGACCCCTATGCCTCATTAAATCCAAGAATGAGGATTTTTTCAATTGTTCATGAGCCTCTGAAGATACATAAAAGATACTCAGAAAAGGAAGCTGAAGCAAAAATTAAATCCCTTTTTGAAGAGATAGGCTTACATGAAAGTCTTCTGGATGGATATCCTCATCAACTAAGTGGTGGACAGCGTCAAAGAGTTGCCATAGCAAGAGCTTTAATCCATGAGCCAGAAATCCTGATAGCAGATGAGCCTCTTTCAGCCCTTGACATCTCACTTCAGGCATCTATCCTTAATCAATTAATGATGATTAGAGAAAAAAGGAAAATGGCTATTTTGCTTATAACCCATGATTTAAATATAGTCCGCTCAGTAGGCAATAAAATAGCAGTAATGCATCTTGGAAGAATTGTTGAGGAAGCAAAGACTGAGGAAATATTTAAAGAACCTCTTCATCCATACACAAAAATACTTTTAGGAAGCATTCCAGGATTTCATAGGAGACCAAGACCAAAAATTCTAAAAATCACCACTGAAGACAGAAATGCTTGGTCTTTAAAGGGATGCAGATTTTACAATAGATGTCAATACAAAATGCCAGTATGCCAAGAAGAAGTACCTGAGCTTAAAAGCCTAAATGGCAGAAGAGTAAGATGTTTTTTGTATTAGGAATTATTTCTGCCGCTAAAAATACCAGAAGGTGAGATTTGGCGGTTTTAGGGATTGCTTCGGGTGCTCAGGCACCCTCGCAATGACGGACAAGGAGATCATTGCGAGCCTACCGTTTTTTCCCCGTCATTGCGAGGGTGACCGCATATTTTTTATCCGTCATTGCGAGCCTCACCGAAGGTGAGGCGTGGCAATCTGGTTTTTCTTCTCTCCTAAAGGGAGATCACTTCGGCTTACTTCGCAAGCCTCGTGATGACGGGTAGGGAAGTCATTGCGAGGCATCCATTAGGATGCCGAAGCAATCTCGTCTTTTTCGCCCGATAAAAATACCTATCAATGACCTTTGAAAATCGTGATATTTTTGGTATAATGAAAAATTAAATTAATTTAGACTTATAAGAATTTATAAAAAAAACATACTTTTGTATGTCTAAGAAAGGAGGGTTGAAGGGATGAGGGAAAGTAAGGTTGTAAAAGGCAGTGACATGCTACAGCTTGTCACATTTCATCTTGGTGGAGAGGAGTATGCAGTGGATATTCTCAAAGTGCAAGAGATAAACAGAATGAAGGAAATCACAAAAGTACCAAATGCACCTTTTTATGTAGAAGGAGTTATTAATCTGCGTGGAAAGGTTATCCCTGTTGTAAGTCTTCGCAAGATGTTTGGACTTCCAGAGGCAGATGATGTAGCCCAGCAGAAGATAATGATACTTGACATACACGGAATAACCATAGGAGTAGTGGTAGATACAGTATCAGAAGTGCTTAGGATACCAACCTCTGTGGTTGAGCCAGCACCACCAATGACATGTTCAGTTGACAGTGACTTTATCTCTGGGATAGCAAAGCTTGAGGACAGGTTGATTATTTTGCTTGACATGGACAGACTTGTAGGCAAAGAAACAGCAGCAATGTTTGGTGCAGAAGAGCAAGTTGCGGTCACAGATGAACCTGTGCAGGCGATTGGGTAGTGAGTGTGTAGGTGTAAGTGAAAAGTGCATGTGTATGTGAAAAGTGAAACGTGAAACGTTTTCTGTGCAGCGTTTTACGTCTTACGTGTAACGTTTTACGTTTAACCAAAAAACTAAAAAAGGAGGGAAGGGGATGTTTAAAAATTTAACGATAGGGAAAAAGCTTTATATTGCTTTTGGGGTAGTTTTATTTCTTATGATAGCAGTCTCTGCATTCACAGTTTTACAGCTTTACGGGATTGTTAACAACACAAGCGAACTTAAAGAAAGGATAGACAAAATCGATTCTGCGGCAACCATTAGAAGAGCGGTTTTAAGTATTTATAATAATGTAAGAGATTTAACAATGACTAAAGATCCAAAAGCCAGAGAGGAGATTAAATCAGAAATTGAATCTTTAAGAAAGACTTACAGAGAAAGGATTGATTCACTTAAAGCAGTCACCCGTTCAGAAGAGGGCAAAGCACTAATTAAAAATCTTGAAGATGCACTTGTATCTGCCAGAGAAGAGACAAACAAAATTATATCCCTTGCAATGGAAGGAAAAAGGGATGAGGCACAGGAAATTATCATCGCTAAGCTTAGACAGCATAATCAGATTCTTATGAAACACCTTGATAATGTTGTTGAATTTAACAAAAAACGTGCAGATAAAAGAGTTTCTGAGATAGTTTCTTCAGGCAAAACAGAAATTGTGATCCTCATAGCTTCAACAATTGTTGCAGTTATTATTGCCTTATTCTTTGCATTTTTAATAATCAAATCAATAAGAAAACCTGTTGAAGAAATTAGGCAAGCAATGGAGAGGGTTGGACAAGGTGATTTCACAGTAAAAATTACAGCTTACAGTAAAGATGAACTTGGACAGATTGCAGAGTCAACATCAAAGGCAATTGAATCAATAAAAAGCCTTATAGCAGAGTCAAAGACAATAGCCACATCTCTTGCCTCATCCTCAGAGCAGCTTTCTGCGACAACAGAAGAAATATCAAGAAATCTAAAATCTCAGACAGAGAGGGCATCCCAGATTGCATCAGCAGCTGAGGAGATGTCTCAAACTGTTGTTGACATAGCAAAGAATGCAGCACAAATTGCAGAGGCAAGCAATGTGACTGCACAGGTAGCAAAAGATGGCAAAGAAATGACAACAAACACAGCACAGGAGATAAAACTCATAGAAGGAGCTATCAATAAACTCTCAGAAGTAATCAATGTTCTTGCAGACCGTTCCCGCCAGATAGGTGAGATAGTGACAGTAATCAAAGACATAGCGGATCAGACAAATCTACTTGCATTGAATGCAGCAATTGAGGCAGCAAGGGCTGGAGAGCAGGGTCGTGGATTTGCAGTAGTTGCAGATGAGGTGCGTAAACTTGCAGAAAGAACAGCGAAGGCAACAGATGAGATAGCAGAGATGATAAGAGGAATACAGGCAGAGGTAGGTGTGGCAGAGGGTTCAATGGAAGATGCAACGAAGAAAGTAGCAAGTGGAGTAGAGCTAAGTAACAAATCAGCCCAGATGCTTGGACAAATATTAGCTAAAGCACAAGAGCTACAAGGAATGATACAGCAGATAGCAAGTGCAACAGAGGAGATGTCATCAGTCACAGACCACATAACACAGGATATAGGAAGCATAGCAGAGGGTTCAAAAGAGATATCTCTTGCAGTTGACCAGTCAGCTCAGACAGCATCAGATATTGCAAGATTGGGCGGAGAACTTAATTCTGCGATAGGAAGGTTTAGAGTATAACTCTAAGTGATTGGGGGAAGGCTAAAATCTAATGCCTTCCCCACTTAAAAATCCATCTTTTCTTCAAATTCTTCAATACTACTTGCTCTTATTGCTAAGCTATGAAGTCTCTTTAGCACATCCCTTTCCTGTATTGATTTTATCTTCTCCTTCAATGTCCCTCCCACAAATCCAAATCTCTCCTCCAATGCCTCAATAACAAGCTCCTGTGCATCAAGTATTAAGCCCTTCTGTATTCCTCTCTCTATTCCCTCAATATAGAAAGGGTCTTGCTCCTTTGGTATTACTATTGGTAGTGGCATTTTATTCACCTCCTTGAGCAAGGTCGCATACTCTTGAAGTATGTCCTTTCTTAATTTTATCAAATACAACAGCTTTTGTATATAGCTCCTTCTTTTGCCCTCTGGTAACTCCCTCAGTTTCTCAATTAGCCTTTCCCAAAATCCCTCTCCCCTTCTGCATAAAACAGCTAAAATGTTGTCATTTGGGTCTTCACTTTCAAGAAGAACTCTGCAGTCTATCTCTTTTATGTCCTTCACTGTATAGCTGAAGCTTAACGGTCCAATCTGAATATGCTCTTCATATGGACACTTTCCATCTGCAAGCCATAGTATCATCTGCCAAGGATTTTGTCCATATCTTGTCCTTATCCTTAAAAAATAATTAATCATCCTTTCAGGTAAATTTGGGTCATTCTGAACCTGAAGCTCAATGTGAATTATTGTTCCATCCTCAAGCCTTCCAATGAAGTCAGCAACTCTTTCATCAACTTTAGGAAAGGTTGTATCAAGAATCTCTGTAACTTTCATTCCAGTAAGAATTTCAGTGAATCTTAAGGGAATTGACTGTATAAGTTCCCTTATTGTTCTGTCATACTGAAAAGCTTCGTTTGACATGAGTAATTATAACATATTGAGATTGCTTTGGAAGCCCATCGGTCTGCCTCGCAATGACTCCCCTTTATCGTCATTGCGAGGAGCGTCAGCGACGAAGCAATCTCGTTTTTCTATTTCAAATGACAAAAAAGAGAGAGATCACTTCGGCTTGCTTCGCAAGCCTCGTGATGACAAAAGAGGGGTCATTGCGACTCCGAGCGAAGCAAGGAGGAAGCAATCTCGTTTTTGTTCGCTTCCAATAAGGAATGAGACTACTTCGCCCCAGATTGCCACGCTATCGCTCGCAACGGGGGGCTCGCAGTGACGAGTGTCTATCTCTATTTTTGGATGAACATCGTCGTGTTTGCCAAAATTAAAGCTGAAAATATAAAATATCTAAATGCGGATTATAGATTTCCATACCCATGCCTTTCCTGAGCACATAGCTGAGAAGGCTATGCAGAAACTTCAGGAAAACTGCGTTGTTAAAGCATGTCTTAGTGGTACTCTTGACGATTTGCTGCGTTCTATGGATAAAAATGGAATAGAAAAGGCTGTGCTATGTAATATCGCTACAAGACCTGAGCAGTTTGAAGCTATTCTGAAGTGGTCAAAAAAAGTTCGTTCTGAAAGAGTTATTCCTCTGCTTTCTGTTCATCCAACTGACCCAAAAATTAAAGAACATATTAAAACAACGAAAGAAGAAGGATTTGTTGGAATAAAAATGCATCCATTTTATCAGGAATTTGCAATTGATGACGAAAAAGCTTTTTACATTTATGATGCATTAATTGAAAATAATTTGCTAATTGTCATGCATTGCGGATATGACATAAGCTTTCCAGAATGGGATATTGCTTCTCCACAGAAAATTATCAATGTAGTTGAAAAATTTCCTGAGTTAAAATTTATAACCACTCATCTTGGAGCATGGAAGCAATGGGATGATGTTGAAAAGTTAATTATCGGAAAGAATATTTACATGGAAATATCTTTCTCCTTTGGATGGCTACCTGATGAAAAGATAAAAGATTTTATCCTTAAACATCCAGCAGATTATGTTCTTTTTGGAACAGACTCCCCTTGGTCTGATCAAGGCAAAGAGATAGAAAACCTGAAAAAGCTTGCCCTTCCAGATAGTCTGACCGAAAAAATTTTCTATCTTAATGCGGAGAGGATTTTGAGTAACTGATGATTTTGAAAATTCCAAAGGCTATCTTCTTAAGTTTTAAAGATTTTTATAGGGATGAAGGAATTTATCTAAGCGCTGCCCTTGCTTTTTTCTCAATAATGTCATTGATTCCATTGAGTATGTTTATTGTGAATATTCTTATCAGTCTAACTCAGGAAGAGACAATCATCAGATTTTTTTATCACAAGCTTGTATATTTTTTTCCATCCATTGAGATGCAGATGTTAAAGGATGTAAAAAAACTCCTCATGCTTCGTGGTGTTAGTGAAGTTTCTATTTTGCTTTACGGATTTTTCTCATTACAACTTTTCACTTCAATAGAGTTTTCATTAAATAAGATATTCCGAGTCCCTAAAAAAAGACATTTTTTACTATCTTTTTTACTTGCTTCTGTTATGGTTCTACTGATCATAGTTGCTATGGCAGCTTCTTTTACAATTTCCTATATTGTAAAACTATTTCATTTTCAGCTTGTATCAAATTTTTCTCACTTTTTTTTAAAATACGTCGTGACATTCATGCTTATTTTTGTTATTATCGCGAGCCTTTACAAATTTCTCCCGAATAAGAAAATAAAGATTAAATCAGTGCTTATAGGAACATTTATAACAACGATGCTTATAGAGATAGCAAAATATGTTTTTACTTTCTATGTCACAAAAGTTATTCAAATAAGCACACTTTATGGCTCTGTTTCTACTTTTCTTGCCCTATTGATGTGGCTTTTTTATGCATGGGCAGTGTTTTTGTATGGTGCGGAGCTAATAAAGAATTTGGAGGCAAAAAAATGAAAGTAGCTTTGACAATTGGAGGCTCTGATCCAACAGGAGGAGCTGGAATTCAGATGGACACAAAAGTTTTTCAGGCTCTTGGCGTTTATGGCGTAAGTATTATAACTTCTATTACAGCTCAAAACACTACTGAGGTTAAAAAAATTTATCCCCTTTCAGCTGACCAGATAGATATTCAGTTTAAAACATTACTTAAAGACATTAAGCCCTATGGAGCAAAAACAGGAATGATTTATAATAAAGAGGCTATGGAGTGCATAATAAAAAATGTAAAAAAATATAAAATTAGCAATCTTGTCATTGACCCTGTGATAAAATCTTCAACTGGAACAATGCTGATTAAAAAAGATGCATTAAAAATGCTGAAAGAAGAGCTGATTCCGCTCTCAAAAGTTGTTACTGCCAACATCCCAGAGGCAGAGATTCTATCTTCGGTAAAAATTGAATCAGAGGATAGTATTTTAGAGGCTGCAAAAATGATTAAGCAAATGGGAACATATGCTGTAGTTATAAAAGGTGGACATTTAAGTAAAAATTCTCCAGATTTCCTATATGATGGCAAAGAGTTTTATGTTGCTGAAGGAGAAAGGTTTGAAGGAACATATCATGGAACAGGATGTGCATTTTCTTCAGCCTTTGTGTCTTTTCTATGTATTGGATATGAGACAAAGGAAGCACTTTATGCAGCAAAGAATTTTGTAAAAAATGCAATAAGAAACGCCCTTCATCTTGGACAGGGCATGTATTTATTAAAAATATAAAAAGGAGGAGAGCATGTTAGTCCTTCAGACAAATCTTGAGGGTGTAAAATTTTTAAGAAGGGGAAAAGTAAGAGATATTTATGAAGTAGACAATTATCTGCTTATAATAGCATCAGATAGAGTTTCAGCCTTTGATGTTGTTCTTCCAAATGGTATTCCTGGCAAAGGAAGAATATTAACGCAGATTTCTCTTTTCTGGTTTGGCAAAGTAAAGGATATAGTTGAAAATCATTTAGTAACAGCCAGAGTAGATGAATTTCCAGAACCCTTAAAAAAATACAAAGATATACTTGAAGGAAGAAGCATGCTTGTAAAAAAAACAGAGCCTTTACCAGTTGAATGCATTGTTCGTGGATATATAACCGGCTCTGGTTGGAAGGACTATAAAAAAACAGGAATGGTTTGTGGAATTAAGCTACCAGAAGGACTTAAGGAATCTGAGAAGCTTCCTGAGCCAATTTATACTCCAAGCACAAAAGCACAAGAGGGTCACGACATAAATATAACCTATGAAGATACTGTGAAAATTCTAGGTGAGGATACTGCAAGAAAAATAAAAGAACTCTCCATTGCAATATACAAAAGGGCTTCAGAAATTGCTGAAAAAAAAGGAATAATAATTGCCGACACAAAGATGGAATTTGGAATCTATGACGGTAAGATTATTTTAATTGACGAGCTTTTGACTCCAGATTCTTCAAGATTTTGGTCAATGAAAGATTATATGCCGGGAAAACCTCAGGACAGCTATGACAAGCAAATTATAAGGGATTACTTACTTTCAATAGACTGGGATAAAAAACCACCAGCACCAGTTCTTCCAGATGAGATAGTGAAAAAGACTGCAGAAAGATATGAGGAAATATTCAGAATTCTAACTTCTTAAGAATTTCTCTTACAGTATTGAGATTTTTAACATCATCTTGAAGCCCCTTTTTAGGGGTTTCAAGAATTAAAGGAACATGGGAAAGCTCTTTTATGCTTAAAAATTTTGTGAATCCCTCTACTCCTATATGTCCTTTTCCAATGTGTTCATGCCTGTCAATTCCCGAGCCAGCGACAGATTTTGAATCATTGAGATGAATTAGTTTTATGAGACTAAAGTCTCCATATTTTTTCATATCATTCATAAATTTTTCTATTCCTTCATCCTTTGCAATATTATATCCAGCAGCAAAAAGATGGCATGTGTCTATGCATACTCCTGCAATGTTTTCATCCTTTATTTTTTCAAAGGTTTCAAATAAATCGGGAATGTTTGCAGTAATTTTGCTTTTTGCAGTATTTTCAATTAAGATTTTGCATTTTTGTAAGCTTCCGACTTTTCCGAATCCCTCACGAGTTTTTTCATATATTTCTGACTTTTCCATTTCCTTGTTGTCCTTAAGATGAATAACATAATAATCACTTTCAAGCATGTCAGCAGATAGAACTTCTTTTTTCAAAAGATATCTTGATGAGGCTATTGTTTTTGGTGTTGATGAGATAAGATTTATGAGATATGAAGCATGCACTACAAGAGGGTTAAGGCTGTGAATTTGTCTTTGTTTTATAAACTCTTCGATGGTTGCGTTATCAAACTCAGGAATTTGCCAGACTTGAGGACTATGAAGAAATATCTGAAATGTAGTGCATTTTAATTCAACTGCCTCTGCAATTGAATTTAAAAGAGAGCTTTTGATTGATGTGTGGACGCCTAAAGGTCTCATTGATTTTCATCAAAGGCGACGGCCGGATTCGAACCGGCGAATGGCGGTTTTGCAGACCGCTCCCTTAGCCACTTGGGTACGTCGCCAATAAAAAAGCGGGCGACGGGATTCGAACCCGCGACCCCAACCTTGGCAAGGTTGTGCTCTACCAGCTGAGCTACACCCGCATGAAATCGTTAACGATTAATTTTAACCTTTTTCGCTTTTTCTTTGCAAGTCCGATAGAAACTCCCAAAAATAAAGATAAAAACTCGTCACGGCGAGTCTCCGAAGGAGCAAAGCAGCCTTTAACCTAAAAATAGAGATAGACACTCGTCACTGCGAAGCACCTGTTGCGAGAGATAGCGTGGCAATCTGGGGCGAAGCAGTCTCTAATAAGGCTTTATTGAAAAACAAAGTAGAGATTGCTTCGCATCCTTCGGATGCTCGCAATGACAGCAAAAAATACTTAATTTTCAAATGGTTATACCAATTATTGGATTTCTATCGCTATTTTTGGGTAATTGAGGATTATCGTCAAAGTTTTTGATGTTGTTATATAATATTCAAATGAAAAGATTCTGGATAGTTCTTACAGTAATGCTTCCTACCTTCATTGAAATTCTTGACACTACTATTAACAATGTTGCCTTAAGACATATTGCAGGAGATATGTCAGCGGGAACAGAAGAGTCTACTTGGATTATCACATCGTACCTTGTTGCAAATGCAGTAGTAATTCCAATGGCAGGATGGCTTGCAAGGGTATTTGGAAGAAAGAATTATCTGATATTTTCAATTTCACTTTTTACAATTGCCTCGCTTCTTTGCGGTACTGCATGGAGTCTTAGCTCTCTCATATTTTTCCGAATTCTGCAAGGTATTGGAGGCGGTGGCCTTCAGCCCTTAAGTCAGAGCATACTTCTTGAGGTCTATCCAAAAAATCAGTATGGCAAAGCAATGGCTATATATGGAATGGGTATAATATTGGCACCAATCTTTGGGCCAATGCTTGGAGGCTGGATTGCAGACAATCTATCTTGGAGATGGATTTATTATATAAACATTCCTGTTGGAGCTATCTCAATTCTGATGACATATCTCGTAATAGAAGACCCACCTTATCTTAAAAGGGAAAAGCTAAAAATTGACTATCCCGGAATTATTTTTCTCTCACTTGGAATTGGATGCCTTCAAGTTGTTCTTGATAAGGGACAGCTTGAGGATTGGTTTGAATCAAGATTCATAGTAACCCTATCCATTATAAGTGCTGTAAGTCTTCTTGCACTTGTTTGGTGGGAGTTAAAAAAGGCAGAGCATCCTGTTGTCAATCTTAGGCTTTTTAAAGATAAAAACTTTTTGTTCGGCAACTTAGTGATGTTTTTTACCTTTGTAAATCTCTTTGGAAGTATTATTTTATTGCCTATTTATGTGCAAAGCCTTATGGGATACACTGCTTACCTTGCTGGACTTGTCTTAGGACCTGCAGGAATTGTTCAGCTTTTAGCGTTTCCCATTAGTGGAAAAATATCAGACAAGCTTAATCCTAAAATTCCTCTTGCCTTTGGAATAATAATGTGCGCCTATTCAACATATCTTATGAGTCTTTTTAATCTTCAGGCAGATTTCTGGAGTTTTGTTTATCCAAGAGCTGTTTTGGCTTTAGGAATGGCTTTTGTTATAACACCTTTAGCAGTTATGACAGTTGCCTTTATTCCAAAAGAAAAAATGCAAGATGCAACTCCCTTAAGCGCTGTGATAAGAAATATCGGAGGCTCGGTAGGGACTGCTATTGTTACCACAATTGTAAGCCAGAGAGCTCAGTTTCATCAGTCAAGACTCGTTGAGAATTTAACTCCCTATGATTTGCCGTATCAGGATACCATTGAAAAACTTAGTGAATATTTATCTACAAGGTCTTTTATGCCTGCAGAAGCGCCAATATACAGGGAACTTCTCAGACAAGCTCAGGCACTTGCATTTAATGATGCCTTCTGGATTTTAAGTGTTGCTATGTTATCAATGCTTCTTACTGTTTTGTTTTTTAAAAGACCAATTTACAAAAAAGGAGGGCTAAAGGATGCAATCCATTAATGGAAAAACAGCAATTATTACGGGAGCATCAAAGGGTATAGGTCTTGCAATAGCTAATAAATTTGCAAAGGAAGGTGCAAATCTCATGCTTGTTGCAAGGTCAGAAGGATTGCTTAAAGATATTTCATCTAAACTTCAAAAAGAATATGACATAAAAGTAGTCTATGCAAAAGTGGATATTACAAAACCAGATGAAATTGAGAAAGCCTTTGAGATTTTTAGAAAAAACTTTCAAGCCCTTGATATTCTTGTGAACAATGCGGGAAGAGGAATTTTCAATTACATTCATAATGGCTCATATAATGAGTGGAGAGAGGTAATAGATTTAAATTTAACTGGACTGATTCACCTTACGCATCTTGCAGTTAACATTATGATTCCTCAAAGGAGTGGACATATCGTAAACATTTCATCGGTCGCTGGACGGGTTGGAATTCCCGGATGGTCAGTTTATTGTGCTACAAAGTGGGCAGTTGTTGGATTTTCTGAATCAATAAGAAAGGAATTGTTAAAATACAATATCCGAGTAACTGTCATAGAACCGGGAGTTGTTAGAACTGAATGGGGAGAAAACATGCCTGAAGAATGGATTACCCAAAGGGCGCACATGGATGCCCTTCGCGCTGAGGATATTGCTGAAGCGGTTTATTACGCTGTAGTTCAGCCGAGAAATGTTTCGGTCAATGAAATTTTAATAAGACCAACAGAACAGGAGAGGTAACATGCTTACACATTTTGATGAAAAAGGAAGAGCTAAAATGGTTGATGTAACTGAAAAACCTGTTACTGAGAGAATTGCAATCACAGAAGCCTATGTAAGAATGAAGCCAGAGACTCTAAAAATGATTTTGAACAGAGAGATTGCAAAGGGAGATGTTTTTCAGGTTGCCCGTCTCGCAGGAATAATGGCTGCAAAGATGACTCCGCATCTCATTCCCCTTTGTCATCCTCTTCCAATTACAAATGTTGAGATAGATATTGAGCCATTAGAAGCTGAAAGTCAAGTTAAGATAACGGTAAAGGTGAAAACTACAGCCCAGACTGGAGTTGAGATGGAAGCAATGGTCGCTGCATCTCTTACTGCTCTTACAATTTATGACATGTGCAAGGCAGTAGATAAAGAAATGGTCATTTCAGAAGTAAAACTTCTTTACAAGGCAGGAGGAAAAAGCGGAGAATTCAGAAGAAGTTCCTAATCCTCCCGAAAGGAGTCTCCGCCGCTGTTAAGCTGACGCTCTACTCTGGGATCAAGACGGATAAAAATTGTGATGATATCACCCTCTTCCTTATATCTTGTATCCACGGGCTTTAACACTCCCCAAACCCATAGAAAATAAAGTGGCTTTATTTCATACCCTACAATGTTTTTTGAAGAATCCCTTAAAACTGTGCATTTTAATGTGCTTATATTAGCAGATGTTAAAATGTCTTTTACAATTTTTAATGCCTCTTTATCATTTAAATTTGGTTGGACACTGTATTTAAAATCAGGTGCATAAGGTTTAAATGATATCTTATCATCAGAAACATCCAATACAATGAAAGTTTCTGGGTCATTAATAAATGAGTTTGAATAAATAATTAAATTGAATTTTCCAGAAATTTGATTCAGATTGCATTCTTCTGCAAGAACTTGTGCAAAAATAAAGGTCGGAAAAAGTAAAATCAAAAATAATGAAGTTTTCAAAACTTTCATAGCTTTATTATACTAAAAAATATGACAGCTGTGGAAGGAAAAAATTTATCAAAGTATTACAAGAATTTTAAAGCCCTTGACCTTGTTAGTTTTGAAATAAAGCAAGGAGAGTGCTTTGGATTTCTTGGTCCAAATGGCGCAGGAAAAACAACTCTAATGGGAATAATTTATGGTTTTATTCAGAATTTTGAAGGAGAGCTTAAAATTTTCAATGGAATAGCGAATAAACATACTTTTCCAAAAATTAAATACAAAATTGGAGTTGTACCTCAGGAGGATAACCTTGATCCTGACTTAAATGTAATTGAAAATCTTCTTGTCTATGCAAGATATTTTGATATTCCAAAGAAAGAGGCAAAGGAAAGGGTAAAGAAACTGCTTGCATTTGTAAAACTTGAAGATTGGATTAATACAAATGTCAGAAAACTATCAGGAGGCATGAAAAGAAAGCTCGTTTTTGCAAGAGGGCTTATTAATAATCCTGATTTAATCATTCTTGATGAACCTACAACAGGACTTGACCCTCGTAGCAGAAAACAAATTTGGGAAAAAATTGAGGAATTAAAGCATTCTGGAAAAACTCTAATTTTAACAACCCATTACATGGAAGAGGCTGAGAAACTCTGCGATAGAATTGCGATCATGGACAAGGGCAAAATTATCGTAATTGATACACCAAGCAATCTTTCAAATGAGTTTGGTGGAAGATTGGAAAAGGTTTATCTTAGCCTGACGGAGAACTAAAATGAGTTTCAAAAGAGCTTTGAGAGTCTGGCAAAGACATGCTACGGTTTACAAAAAACTTTACCGCTCAAGCCTTGCGCTCAATTTTTTTGAACCCTTGCTTTATCTTATTGCACTTGGTTATGGACTTGGTGGTTTTATAAAGGAGATTAATGGACTTTCTTATGTTGAATTCATTGCCCCCGGAATTATAATGTCCTCTGCAATGTATGCTGCATGTTATGAATGCACATACGGAACTTATGTGAGGATGGAGTATCAGAAAACATTTGATGCAATTCTATCAACTCCAATTAGTTTTAATGAGCTTGTTCTTGGAGAGCTTCTTTGGGGAGCGACAAAAAGTTTAATTTATGGAACTATTATAATCTTGGTTATATCCTTTTTTGGACTTGCCAAATCAAACTATATAGTTTTAGTTCCGCTTTTTATAGCTATCTGTGGATTAATTTTTGCAAGTCTCTCACTGATAGCAACTGCAATTGTTCCGGGAATAGATTCTTTTAATTACTTTTATACCCTAATTTTAACTCCCCTTTTTCTCTTTTCGGGAATATTTTTTCCCCTTGAAGGAATGCCTGATATAGTATTGAAACTTTCGGAACTCAATCCTCTCTTTCATCTTGTAAATATATCAAGAGGCTTATGTTACGGCAGACTTGAAAATATGAGTCCTTCTGACTTTTATGTTGTTTTTGTCTATATACTAATTCTTCTTCCTTTGCCATTTATTCTTCTTAAGAAAAGATATCTCCGTTAAAAAATTGCGAATTGTAAAACTTAGACCTAATTTGTGCATTTATCATTATCATTGCAATCATTATTTGAGGGTTGCGAGTGATATCTGCCTTTTGATATTGCCTCGGTATCTCACCCACGCACTGACAACACAACAATTTCATTGCGAGCAGTGCGAAGCGTGGCAACATCTTCGTCGGACGAAAAGCAAAAGCGAGATTGGTTCGCAGAGACTGTTGCAAGCCAATGCGTGGCTACTATTTGCAATGATACTTGAGCATATCACAATTTAGATTAAAAATAGCTGATAGAAGGTCTTCTGGCTCTGTGCCGATTTTTACAGTTTTAGCTTTGAGTATTTTTTCAATATCCTTTATGGTTAAGTTATCTATAAACATGTCTTCAGTATCCCTCATTGTAATATCAGGCACAAGAATGATATCTTTTGGCTCTACATGTGGAGCAAGTTCTTTGATTATATCCTCACCCGGCAGAAGTCCTGTTACGGTAACTGTTTCTCCAAAGAGATTGTTTTTTATTGGATAGGCTTCTATAGGAATATTTTTTTGCCTTATTCTCTCTATGAAGCTTAAAAGATAGGGATAAAATGACATTCCAGTGAAGGTTATAAAGCGATTTTTTACCTTTTTTGAAGGGATGTTTATTTTCATTGCCCTTTGCATGAAAAGAGGAACCATACCAACTCCGTTTTCAATCTGAGGAAAATCATCATAATTTTTAATAGGTGGAAAAGTCATTTCAGCTTTGATATAAAATTCATCAGCAAGATATACAAAGCTAAGTCCATGCTTTTTACGAAACCTCTTCTGAAATGGTTCAACAAGTTTAATAGTCTCTTCAGCTTTTTGCTTGGAGACTGGTTGAAGTCCATTTTTATGATATTTAGTAAGTCCAACTGGAACAATAGCGATAGATGATACATATGGGTAAAGCTTATGAAGCTCTGTTATTGTTTCTTCAAGAACTTCCCCATCATTTATTCCGGGACAAAGAACAACCTGTGTGTGCATCTTTATTTTCATTTTTGCGAGTTTTTTTAATTCATCAAGCACAGAAAATGCATCATAGTTGCCTAACATCATGTTTCTGATTTCAGGATTTACCGCATGGACTGATATATAAAGCGGGCTTAATCTCATTTTTTCAATTCTTTCATAGTCTTTTTGGCTAAGGTTGGTGAGGGTTATGTAATTACCATAAAGAAAGCTTGCCCTGTAGTCCTCATCCTTGATGTATAGGGATTTTCTTAATCCCTTTGGTAACTGTTCAACAAAGCAAAATATGCATTTGTTTCTGCATCTTTTAATAGTAAATGGTTCAACCTCTAAGCCAAGAGGTTCAAATTCAAGAATCATTTCAAAGTTTAATTCTTTTCCATCCCTTGAAACAACTATATTCAACTCTTCAGAATCGGAGAAAAACATGACATCTAATACATCTTTGACTGTGTGCCCATTAATGGAGATTATTCTGTCTCCTTGTCTTATTCCTGCTTTATATGCAGGACTATCTGGTTGTATTGATTCAATTTTTAATCCCCTTCTATTCATTTTCTAATCGGATAATAATGTATTGAATTAGAGAGATAACTGCGATAATACTTACAAGATAATAGGCATAGATTGGGATCTGTGGCACATTGAAATTAAGAGCAAGAAGAATGTAGCCAAAGATTATGACTTGGGAAGCATTACTTATTTTACCAAGTATTGTAGGTTTGCTGATTTTCTTTCTTGATAAATATCTTTCAAGCCATCCTAAGGCAACAAGAATGTCCCTTGTAAAAACCAAAACAAGAAACCATCTTGGAGCAAGTTCATTAATGTAAAATGTTACCATTATGCTTAAAAGCAAAAGTTTATCTGCCAGAGGATCAAGAAATATCCCAAATTTGGAAATTTGATTGAATTTTCTTGCTATTATGCCATCAAGACAGTCTGTCAATCCTGCTATGATTAAAATCTTTAAAGCTGAAGAGTAATCCTTTGCATTCATTGAAAATATGAAAAAGGGAACAAGCATTATTCTTATTAAAGATAGAACATTCGGAATGGTAATGATTTTATCGCTTACAGCATTCATAATTATGGGATATTATATGGAATTGGAAGTTTTCCATTAAGAAAACTTTTAGCATATCTTTTTTCTAAATTAAAGTCAAATTCTTCGCAAATTCGTAGAGCCTCTTTAAAATGTCTCTGGGCAAGTTTCTTCCTTTTCTTTAAATACATTACCATGCCCCTGAGAATTTTGCAGTATGCCTCACCACGAATATCCTGACATTTCTTAAAGTTTTTCTCAGCTTTTTTTATGTATTTTTCTGCCTCTGAAAGTTCGTTTTCTAAAATTTTTAGCATAGCAATGCTCCAAAGTGTATAGGATGAACTTACAATATCACCTATTTTACTATAAATCTCTAAGGCTTTTTTAAAGTTTTTCTTGGCATTTGCAAAATCTCCTTTCATCCTATAGGCATTCCCCAATCCGCAGAATGAATAGGCAGTACCAAATTTATCTACAATTTCTGCAAATATTTTGTTAGCTTTTTGATAATATTGCATAGAATTATCAAAAATACTATAGACCCTTGAACTTCCCCCAAGTCCGCAATAAGTGTATCCAATCGCCTTTTTATTTTTAAGAAGTTTAAAATGTTCAAAGGCTTTCTTAAAGGCATCCAAAGATTTTTTTATTCTTCCACCAAATCTCCAGCAAGCACCTTCAGCCCAATGAGTAAAGGCTATGCCTTTTTTATCTTTGTTTTTTTGATATATTGAACGAGCTTTTTTTACCATTTTTAAAGCTTCTTTCCAATTTCCAACCGCCTTTTTTGAAAGGGCAAGTCCTGTTAAGGCATCTGCAAAACTTAATTCATCATTTAAAGCTTCTGCAACCTCCAAAGCCTCTGTGTAGAATTTTTCAGATTTTTTAAAATTCCCCATTATTCTGTAAATATCAGCCAAAGCAATAAGAGAATCAAGGGCAAGATATGAATCCATTTTTTTTAATGCTGACTTATAAATTTTTTTCCAAAGCCTGAGGGACTCTTTGAAATCTCCGCTGTCTCTGAATTTTTCAGCCCTTTCAATAAGGGTTTTCATTCTTCTGCCTCCTTTTTACCTAAACTTACAATCAGTTTTATAGATTTACCACCCTCCTCTGGCTCTGGTCTTTGGGCAATAACTGTGTTTTTCCCGTATTTTTCTGAGTAGATGTAAATAATTTTCTCCAGAGGAATGCTTTTGTCATTCAAGATTTTTTCAGCTTCTTCAAGGGACATACCAGTAACATCAGGCAAAACTGAAAATCTTAATCCTTTGCTGACAATAACTCCAATTTCTCGTCCCTTTTTTACTTTTGTATTTGGTGGTATTGTCTGCTTGTATATTGTGCCAGATGGTAGTTCCGAGTATTCCTCTCCGTCAATCCTTATATGCAAGCCTTTTTCTCGCAACATCTGATTAGCCTGAACGATATCTTTTCCTTTTAAATCAGGAACTTCTGTTTTACCGCTTGAGACAAAAATAGTAAGTAAAATATATCCAGCAAGAAAACCTCCAACAATGGCTGCAATTATATATAGTATTTTCTTTGCTATCACTTGCATCTATACTTCCCTTCTTTTCAGTTTAGCCATAAAAAATCCATCCATATTATCAAGATGTGGAAATGGGCGTAATATTTTTATACTACAAAATTCAGGATGTTTCTGCAAAAATTTATCAATAACCCTTTCTCCTTCCTCAGTCTCTGTTGAGCATACAGAGTAAACTATAATTCCATTTGGCTTTAAAAATTTGGAAACTCTCTCAAGCATTGCCTCTTGAACTTTTGAGAGTCTCTCTATTTCTGCCTCAGTTACCCTGTATCTTACATCCGGATTTCTACGGACTACACCTAAAGAGGAGCAAGGAGCATCAAGAAGGATTTTGTCAAACTGGCAATCTGTTTCAAATTGAAAGATATCTTTCTCAACCAATTCAAACACAACATTTTGAAGAAACTTTCTATTTCTTTCAATATTTTTAAGCAGAGTTTGATATCTTTTCCTGTTTCGCTCAACAGCAATGATTTTGCCTTTTTTCATTAAGGCACCTGTCAAAAGAGTTTTTCCACCCGGACTTGCGCAGGCATCCAAAACAGTTTCACCTTCAGAGGGTTCAAGTAAAAAGCATACAAGCTGACTTGCTTCATCTTGAACAACCCAGAAAAATGGAGCTTCTTTTAAAGCCTGTCGTATTTCATATCCTTGTCCTTCAATTATTAATCCTGAAGCAGCATGCTTTGTAAATGATGTTTTAAAGCCCTTTGACCTAAAGTAATCAGCGACTTTCTCTCTTTCCTCAGGTTTAACTGCTATGCAAAAAGGAGGTTTTTCGTTATTGGCTTTAAGAAGCGCAATCAGCTCATCCTTTGAAAACCTTTCAGCCCATTTTTTAATCAACCAATCTGGATGGGAATAAAGGATTGAGAGTGAATCAGGAGTTTTTTCCTGTAAGAGTTTGCTCAATCCATTACTTCCGTATTTTCGCAAAAAATTTCTGAGTATGGCATTTACAACAGCAGGCTTTCCATTAAGCGATTTTTCAGTATTTACAGCCTCATTTGTTACTGCATAGGATGCAGTTCCCATGAAAACAAGCTGATAAATGGAGCACCTCAAATTATTAATTGTATGGGATGGAAGCCCTGCCTTATTCTTATAAAACTCCTCAAGAAGCCAGTTTATATAATATAAATTTCGCAAAACTCCGTAAACAGTTTCTATAAGTAGTCCCCTGTCATTTTGGGCAAACTCAGAAAGAATTCTATCGGTGAGAACATTTTTTAAAGATTTCCTCTTGTCCAGTATATCTGTTAAAATTTTTACTGCTGTTTGTCTTGGGTTTTGCTTTTTATTAACCATTCTATAGCTTTCTCAACTTTCTTTAAATCTACAGTTGTATCAATGCAAGGACCGTAAGGTCTTTCATTAGTAATCCCTATTACAGGCAAAGGATAGGTGTCAACAATTCCGCTTGAAAGGTCTCTTTCGCAGGCAACTGCTACAATTGCGTCTGGTCTTACCTCCTTAACCACCTTTCTTGCAATTGTTCCTCCTGTTGCAACTGAAATGGCTACTCCATGTCTTTCTGCAAGTTCAATAAGGTCTTTGATTTTGCATTTACCGCATCTTTTGCATTTAAAAACATCAAATGTGAGCCTTACATCGCATTTAGAATTTTGGATGCAATGCGGTAACAGAATAAGAATTTTCTCTGCATAAACAGGATTTTTCATCACAAGTGAGTTATTTAGCTTAACAACCAAAGCTTGAAACTCAGATTTTTTGGATTTGAAAAATGCTCCTACTAACATGAGAATTGGATATAGCACTCTTAGCACAAAACCTCTAAGAAAATGAGTCCATGCCTTCATTTATTTTTCTTCCAGCAATAAATTCTTGTGATGTCATTATCCTTTTTCCCTCTGGCTGGATAAGTAGAATTTTCAGTAAACCCTCTGATGTGCCCACAATCAAATCGTTCTTAGCTTTAACAATCAAACCCGGTGGTGCTTTTCCCTCCAGAACCTGTGCTTTTATTATTTTAATCCGTTCATCTTTAAAAAAGCAGTATGCACAGGGCCAAGGGTATGTACCTCTTATCAGATTGAATATACTCCTTGCAGAGGCTTCCCAGTTTATTTTTCCGTCCTCTTTTTTTAAAGGAGGAGCATAAACAGGTTCACCATGCTGGGCAACAGGCTTTAAGCCCTGCCTTATTTTTTTCACTGCCTCAACAATCAAATTGGCTCCTATTTCAGAGAGCTTTTTAGAAAGTGTTTCTGCATTGTCCTCATCATCAATGGGAACCTCTTTTTGCAAATATATTGGTCCTGTGTCAAGTCCTTCATCTATCTGCATTATTGTAACACCAGTGACTTTTTCTCCCTTTATCAAAGCCCACTGTATTGGAGCTGCTCCTCTGTATTTTGGAAGCAGTGATGCGTGCAAATTTATGCAACCATACTTTGGAGCATTGAAGACTTCCTTTGGGAGAATTCTTCCAAAGGCTACAACCACGCCAAATTCTGCATTTAGTTGCTTGCTCATGTTTACAAAACTTTCGTCTTTTATCTTTTCAGGCTGTATTACAGGAAGCCCAAATTCAAGTGCAGCCTTTTTTACCTCTGTTGGCTGAAATTTTTTACCTCTTCCCTTTGGTTTGTCTGGCTGAGTTACAACAAGAAGAATTTTCTCTTTGGCTTCTATCAATGCTTTAAGAGTTGGAACTGCAAACTCTGGCGTGCCAAAAAAAATTATTCCTTTTGATTGGGAAGACATTTCAGAGTCTATCTTTTTGTTTTTTGATACTTTCTTCTGAAAAGCTCTTTTTTGAGGGGACTTATTCTGTCTATTAAAAGAATGCCATCAAGATGATCAATCTCATGCTGAAGAGCCCTTGAAAGTAATCCTTCTGCTTCAATCTCTATTTCTTTTCCTTCTCTGTCAAGCCCTTTTACCAATACCTTTTCTTTTCTTTTTAATCTTGTGATAAATCCGGGAAGACTCAAGCATCCCTCTTCGGATAAAATATCCTCATCTGATTGAAGGATTTCAGGATTGATAAGAACGATAAGTTTCTGATTCTCTTCACGGGGACTTGTATCAACTACAATCAGTCTCTTTGAAACTCCAACCTGTGGAGCAGCAAGTCCTACTCCGTTGGCTTTATACATTGTTTCAATCATATCATCAATTAGCTTTTGAAGCTCTGAATCAATATTATCAACTTTTTCAGCTCTTTTCTTTAAAACCTCATCGGGATATTTTCTGATTTCAAGCAATGCCATGAATTATTATAACTTAAAAAACGCTAAATTTAAAAAATTTTTTCGGATTCTTTTTAATCTCTTCAATAAGCTCTTTTATTTCTCTTATACTTTGCCTTAAATCTTCAGCTGTATTTTTGTCTTTAATTAGAAGAGCAAGGGTGCCTTCAGATGTTTCAATTTCCTTAAGAATTGCATCAAGTTTTTGAGAGGAGCTAAGCAGATTTTCATAAAGAGTTGGTTCATTTATCAATTTTCCAAGACTTCCCTCTGAAGAGGCTATTTTATTTGATGCATTCTCAAAATTTTTCAGACTATTTGATAGCCTCTCATAGAAATCTTTATCCCTTGCAAGCATTCCTAAACTACCATATCTTATTTCTTTTAATGTCTCCTTAAGCTCTGCTACTGCGGAGTTTAAATTATTGTAAAGCGCTGGGTCAGAAAGCAATTTTGAAAAAGTGCCCTGAGACTCATCAATTTTTGCAATAAATTTGTCTAACTTTTTTATAAACTTTTCAACATTGCTCAAAGTAGATGATACTGTTGCAACGATATCTTTGATCTCAGTTTGAGGCTCTCCATACATGCCTTTTGAGGGATCAAAGGACTGTTGGGCTTCGCCTGGCGATATTTCAACATATTTGTCGCCGAGCAATCCTAAGCTTTGAATTCGTGCTTTAGCATCTGCTTTGAGATAAGGTATCACATCTTTGTTTACCAAAACTTTGACCACAATTCCATGTTCTCTGCTCAGCGTTATTTTTTTTACCTCTCCAACATCAAATCCTGCAACCATGACAGGAGCACCACTTCTTAACCCTCTTACGTCGGAAATATAGATATTGAAAGAGACCCTTTCTCTAAAAAGAGACTCTATACCTCCAGAAAACATAATGACAAAAAATATAATAAGCAAAGTTACAGTGATGACAATTCCAACCTTAAGGGATGCCCAGCGTAGTTGTTTTTTTCTATCAAACATTACTGAATCCTATTTAAGACTTCCGCGTATTTACTTGCCATTTCTTTAAGCTCTTTCTCAACTCTGTCATCAGGCTTTCCAATTGACACAGGTCCGTAGTGTCCTAATCTTGTAAATCCAAGACAAAGGCATCCATGAATTAAAAAAGCCTTCAAGATATCAAGGCATACAGTTTCACCGCCTCCACCAATCATTCCAGTGGATGTGAATGCTGCAACAAGTTTTCCTTCAATTTTTCTGTAATATTTAACACTTTCATCAATAAATTTTTTAACCTCTGCAGCCATTGTTCCAAAATAATTTGGTGAGCCGATAATGTATCCATCATACTCAGGAAGGCTGTCAACATTGACCTCTTCAACTTTTTTTAAATCAACTGCTACATTCTTTTTTGAAAGATCCTCAGCAATCATTTTTGCCATTTTCTCTGTGTTCCCAGACCTTGAATAATAAACAACCAAAACTCTTTTCATTCTGCACCTCCTGTGAAGATTATTTTTTTTATTCTAACCTAATTTGAGCTATTTTTCATATAAGACCTTTGTTAGTCTGTAATTGTTAGGCATACCCCTCCTTGTATTTGGGAGTGGTCACCAAACTTTCGGCTCGCTACAGTCTCCGAGCTTTCCGTCATTGCGAGCCTCACTGAAGGTGATGCGTGGCAATCCATCACACCGTCACTGCGAGCCCCTCAATGGGGCGAAGCAGTCTCTAATTAGTGGATAGTAAATAGTGCATGGTGAATTTTGGATTTTGGCTTTAGACAAAGGCGAGATTGCTTCCTCCTCGCTTCGCTCGGAGTCGCAATGACGGCCTAAGGGCGCAAGGGAAAGACGAGATTGCCTCGCTTCGCTCGCAATGTTCCGTGTTAATTTGTCAAGTATTTTTTTCCATTCATTGCAATTTCTTCATTGTATGGTATCCCACTTTTTAAAACTCCATATACCTGCCTTATTAGTTTATGGGCTACTGCTATCAATGCCTGCATCTTGCTCTTGCCCCTTTGTATCATCCTCTAATACAATGCTTTGCATGCCTTATTATATCTCATCGCTGACATCGCTGCCATATACAATATCTTCCTTATATATGCACTCCCCTTCTTCTGTATCCTCCCCTTTTTCTTTACACTCTTGCCCGATTCATATACTCTCGGGCTTATCCCTATATAACTGCCTACTGCCTTTACTCTGTCAAAATTTTCAAAACATCCAAGCATTGATACTGCTATGCATGCTGTCCTCTTGCCAACTCCAGGCACACTCTCCGCTAACTTTATCTGTTTCTCATAACTGGCCTACCGCCAATTCTTCCAATTCCTTCTCCATCTTCTGTATTGTTTCCTCTGCATTTTTTATGAGCTCGTTAAAATTTTCTATTACTGTATCTACCATTATCGGTTCATATCTTAATGCTTCTCTTTGATTCTTTAAACAATTAAGATGTTTCTGAATCTTCGCAAGGCAAGTTAATAGTATCTTAATCTTCCGCTGGGGTTCAGCCATTGGCTTAAATAATCTTATCTCTTCGCAAATCTCCACACTCTCAGCTATCACTGCAGAGTCTATTTTGTCTGTCTTCGCTCTATTAAACTTTGCATCCGCAAGTTTCTTTGTCTGCAGCGGATTCAAAATTGCTACCTTATACCCTTGCTCATATAAGTCATGGGCTAATTTTAAATGATAAACCCCTGTATGTTCCATAACAACCAGTATATCCTCTTTACAGCAGTCAGGTAGCTCCTTTTTCAAAGCCTTATGCAACTGCTCTGCATGATTCTTTAGATTGAAAGAAGCTCTTTTACCTTTACCTCTTTCCCTAATTGTTACTGCTATGGTATCCTTTGCCACATCTACTCCAACTATGAACTTCTCTTTTGTCATTTCTCTTCCTCCATTTGATTTTTTTGTTTTTCTTCCCTTATCCTATCATCGTGGGAACTCATTCAGGCTGTCTGAGCCTAATGTTCCGTTCAGGCTTAAGGGAAGGGAGAAGGTGGTGGACAACATTGCGAACGGTCTTTAAGACCTATGACAAATCGTCCTTGCCCACCTTCTTTCTTCCTGTTATTTTAACTTATCCCTGTTTAGTGTCCATATATTTATCATACGATGACAAAAAAATAAACGGTAAGGCTCGCAATGACGCCCCCAGTCCGTCATCACGAGGCTTTCGAAGAAACTTTTTCCCATCATCACGAGGCTTACAAAGCAAGCCGAGGTGATCTCTATTTAGGCATGAGAAGATTGTTTCCTCCTCACTTTGCTCGGAATTTCAATTAAGAGAAAACTTGCAGGATGAAGATTGAAAATAACAAAAATTAGGTCTAAAATAAATTCATTGAAATCCTTTATTTTGATATAATTTAATAGATCAATAAAAGGTAGCTTATACTGAACCAACAAATTTTGATGGCGCTTTAGAAGTCGTAAACAATCATCATTTAATTTTGATTGAGGAGGTTATTTATTATGTCAAGATTAAGCGGAAAGGTTGCAGTCATTACAGGAGGAGCTAAAGGCATTGGTAAGGGAATTGCAAAAGTACTGATGAGAGAAGGTGCTGCTATTGCCATTCTTGACGTGGATTCTGATGCAGGAGTAAAAACAGTTAATGAACTCAAACAAACGGGAGGGAAAGCTGTTTATGCCTATGCAGATGTTACAAACTTTGAAACGCTCAAAAAAGCAGCCGAAGAGGTGCAGAAAGAGTTAGGCGGTGTTAATATTCTTTGCTGTAATGCTGGTATTTTTCCTTCTGCTATTCTTGAAGAAATGACTGAGGCAGACTGGGATAAAGTTCATAATATTAATCTTAAGGGAATGTTTCTTACTATAAAAGCTTTTTTACCACTTTTAAAAGCGCAACCAAACGGGCGTATTATTCTTACTTCTTCAATTACAGGACCTATTACAGGATATAAAGGATGGTCACATTATGGTGCTACAAAGGCAGGTATGCTTGGATTTATGCGTTCAGCTGCGATAGAGTTAGCGCCTTATGGAATTACTATAAATGCTGTTTTACCCGGAAATATTCTCACCGAAGGAGTGCAAGCACTGGGTGAAGAGTATATTAAAACTATGAGCGCAGCTATTCCTTTGAAACGCCTTGGCACACCTGAGGATATAGGTTATGCTGTACTTGTTTTTGCCAGCGAAGAAGCAGGTTACATCACTGGACAAACACTAGTAGTTGATGGCGGACAAATCTTACCTGAGTCCCACTCTGCAATGGATTAATTAAAAAGATAAAAAATTTATGCGGACCTCTTGGTCCGCTTTACTTATTTTTTAGATATATAGAGACAGAAAATTTAGTGAAATACTTCAGAGCATATTGGAATAAAAAGGAAAGCATTAAATCAAAAATAAGAGTAGCAGTAAAGGACCTTTTATTGAAAAAAGGACATTCTTGGATTGATTATGAAAAAATTGATGAACTTTCAAAGGAAATTTAGGAATTTGCAGAGGAAATCTATCTTAAGGCAGCATAATTTTTAGTTGTGCTATAATTTATCTATGAAAGTGGTTACATCATCTGAAATGGCTGAAATTGACAGTCTCACTATTAATCAATACGGAATTCCTTCGCTTGTTCTTATGGAAAGGGCTGCATTGGCAGTGGTTAAACATATTCTTAAGCCAAAGATTGACTATATGGTGAACCCATTTGGTCATTGCGAGGCATCCGCAGGATGCCGAAGCAATCTTGTTTCGGAGATTGCCACGGGACTTCGTCTCTCGCTATGACAGTAAAAAAATACCTAATTTTCAATTTTCTGTTTATAGATTACTACTCGGGCAGATATCTTTTAATGGGCATATTTTGTGGTTTGGTGATTTAGCTTTGCAGATTTCTCTGCCAAGCATTATGAGTAAATGGGTTATTTGTCCCCAGTATTCACGAGGCGTTATCTGCATTAAGTCTTGTTCTATTTTGTCAGGGTCTGTATTATCAGTAAGTCCTAAAAGTTTGGAAAGTCTTTTTACATGAGTGTCTACCGCAATGCCTTCATTTATACCATAGGCATTCCAAAGCACTATGTTTGCTGTTTTTCTTCCAACCCCAGGTAGTGTTACAAGTTCTTCCATTTTTTTTGGAACTTCTCCATTAAATTTTTTCAAAAGCTCAGTGGCAAGATTTTTTATGTATTTGGCTTTGTTTTTATAAAAATTAATACTTTTTATGTCATTCTCAAGCTCTTTCAAAGGAGTATTAGCATAGTCTGAGGCAGTTCTATACTTTTTAAACAGATTTTCTGTGACTTTGTTTACATTAACATCTGTTGTTTGGGCTGAGAGAATAGTAGCTACAAGCAAATCAAGTGGAGTATTGAAATTGAGAGCAGTTTTTACATTTGGATATCTTTTGTCAAGCCTATTAATTATCTCTAATACTTTTGCTTTTTTGTCCATGTTTATCTCCCTATTTTTAAGACTTTTGCACCTCTGATTTTTCTCTGCTTTATATCTATTAATGCTTTGTTTGCCTCTTCAAAGTTATAAACTTCAATATCAGGCTTAATGGAAATTTGTTCTGCGATTTTCAGAAACTCAGAAATATCCTTTCTTGTAACATTTGCCACACTCTTAATCTCTTTTTCAAGCCAAAGGTCTCTCTGATAATCTATTTTAGATAAAGCATTCTTATCAATTTCCTCTTTCCGAATAGCGTTTATTATAAGCCGTCCAGATGGTTTTAAAAATCTTAGTATACTTAAAGGTGGCCTCCACACAGGAGTTGTATCAATGGCAGAATTAAGCTTTTCAGGCGGTTCATCTCCAATATTTCCAGCCCAATTTGCACCAAGCTGAAGAGCAAATTTTCTCTGCTCTTCATCCCTTGCAAATACAAAAACTTTTGCATCTGTAAATAAATGCCTTATCAATTTTAAAACAAGGTGTCCTGAAGCACCAAACCCGATAAGTCCTATATTATTTTCATTTGAAGGATTAGCAAGCATTAACGAACGATAACCAATTGCACCAGCACAAAAAAGTGGTGCCGCCTCTTCAAATGTAAGATTCTCTGGAAGAGGAAAAGCAAAATCTTCATGAATTTTAAAAAACTCAGCATAGCCACCATGAACATCTTTACCTGTTGCTTTAAATTCATAACATAGATTCTCTAAGCCTCTTTTGCAAAATTCGCATTTTCCGCAGGCTGAATAAATCCAACCTGCTCCAACTCTATCTCCGATTTTGAATTTTTTTACATTTTTTCCTCTTTCAACAACTTCACCAACTATTTGATGCCCCGGAATAATAGGTAAAAACGAAGGAACAGCTCTTCCTTCTATTTCGTCTAACTCTGTGTGACATACACCACAAGCATGAACTTTAATTAATATTTCATTATCGCCAATTTTAGGAACTTCTACTTCAATAAGCTCTAAAGGCTCTTGGTTATTTCTTAAATTTTGTATTTTATTAATTATCCACGCTTGCATTAAATAATTATAACAGATTGAAAAAAAAATTATTGAACTTGAACAACAATGCAATATATGTCTGTCATTGAAGAATTGAGTGATGTAAGGTTATCCCTGCTAATCAAAGATTTTAACCTCACACATTAGTTAATCCAATCTTTAAGGAGAGCAGTATAACTCTGCTTAACAAGGCTCTAATTGACAGGCTAATAAAGTTTTATACAAAAAGCACGATTTAGGGGATTAAAATTTAGCAAAATTCTATTTTAAGAGCTCCTTATTCCTAAAAGTTCTTAGCATATTTGAATGATGAGCATTGCCTTGCATTTTTACTTTGTGACAAACCTCGCATTTCATCTCAGCTCCAATTGGTAGTGGATTGCCCTGATACTGTATTGGTTGAATATTGTCTCTGTTTTTGCCAAAGTCATTGAATGCAGGATACACTGCATGAGGTGAGCTGTGACAAGATGTGCAAGGAAGATTACCTGTGTTGTCTTTTCTTACTCTGAAAAGCAAGCTGACATCAGATGTCCATTTGTTGAATCCAGAGGAGTCTTTTTCTGGCTTATTAAATCCAATGTGGCAGTTCAAACAATCAGGCTGATTTACCCAAGGTTTTCTTGGATTTATCTGTGTTTTAGGTGTTTCGGGAGACAAATTTTTAAGAAGTAAAGCAGCGGTTCTTGTTTCTTCCTGAGAAAGAAGAACTGAGGTTGCATGGTCATCTAATTTTCCATGACAACGAGTGCAACCAATTCCAAGTTTTGCATGGATGTCTCTGTTACATCTTGTATTACCTTTTGCATCATTTGGATGACAGAAGTTGCAAGCTCTTTCATCTTTGTATGGAATGTAGTTTGCGTGCCATCCATGCATAGATGCAGAGAAGCTGTTGTGACCCTTTATTCCATCAGATTTTACAATGAAGTCCTCATGGCATTTCTGGCACATCATTGGTTTTCCTTTTAAAGCACTCTCAAGAAGCTTTGTTCCGTGCCTTCTGTCATGTATCTTAAGAATATTAATGGCTGTCTCATCTGATATTCCTGAAATTCCATTCCATCTTGGCTTACCTCCATGACATTCAAAACATCTGAGTTCAGTTGAGACAGGTGCAACAAATAAGGTTCTTTGTAAAACCTTTCCTGTATTCTTTTCTATAGCCTTTGCTTCAAATATCGGATATGGATTAAATATACCATCTTCTCTGTATGGTGAAACTGGAACGCCTTCAGCTATAAATATTTTTTTGTCCTTGCCAAGGTCAAAAACATCATTAAGCTTTTTCCCGCTTATGCCTACATTATCTGGAATTTTTTTGCCCTTAAAGGATTCTGAATATTTCCAGAAATCATGAAATTTTGAAGGATTTTCATGTCCTTTCTGCACTGTATATTGAATTTCAACTCCCTCAGTGACTATCTCAGGCTTTACACCTCTCTTTATAAGAACAGCTTGGAATGTGCTTCCAGGATAAAGGAAAGAAAACCATTTATCACTGTCGGTTATACATTTTTCTCCAAGAACGCTCCATACAAGTAAGACATATTCATCTTTTTTAGGGTCAAACTGAGGTATTTCAACAGGCTCTTCCTTTGGCTTAAATTCTGCAATTTGTTCATCCTTTTTTTCTCTAAGGCTCATAATAAATTTAGCAAGTGCCTCCATTTCCTTCTCTGTTCCAATGAATTTTGGCATGTAGTCAAGAATTTTACCCTGACCATAAAGTTGGCTGATTATTCCAAGATATGTAAGCCCCTCTGTTTTTTCAACAATATCGTTTTTAATGCCTCTTATTGTGTGACAGCTAAGACACTGTAAATTAAAAATTTCTCTGCCTGCTTGTATTTCGTTTTCTGGAGTTATTTCTTTTATCTTTGTCCACTTAGCATGCTTAAGAATGCCTTCTCTGTTTAATTTTTCTTCGTCCTGAAGTAAAATCATCGGCGAATACATATAGCCATATATTACATAAGGCTTTCTTGCATACTCACGCATGTACTCAAATGAGCCAATCCAAGAAAGACCAACAGCAAGCAGAACAAAGAGTGCGATTTTCTGAATTGCATGGGAAGATCTAAGAACAAAAGCAATGGAGAGTAGATAAATAATTACAGATGAAAAGATGAAGACATTGATAGCATTTTTAGTTTGAAGGTTTAAGAAAAAGTTTGTAAATCTTGCATTTTCTGGAATGCTGTAGAAATACCAAAGTCCTGAAATTAGAAGAAAAGGCAAAGGAATATAAAGCCAAAAAGAACAGTAACGAAGAAGTTTTTGCCTTAGGAAAGAGTCCTTTTCAAAAACTGCTGTAACAAATCCAAATAATCCTGCAAACATTACACAGATGCCTGTCCTAAATACAAGCCCTGGCAGGTGTGTTGGATTAAAGAAACCATCCCAGAAGTTTTTTGTTTTAAGCCATTCTCCGGGAGTCAGCATAAAAGTTATGATTCCATTGATTATAAAAAGGCTTAACCAAGCTGCAAGTGCATATATAAATGCAATCCTTAATCTATTTTTATCTGAAAGAGCCTCAAACTTGTAATGATAAATAAGAAGAGATACTATTTCTACAATAAAAAAGACCCATTCAATAGCCCATGCAAATACAAAAGTGTGAATTAACAGGGATGTAGCCCACGGACTTGCAAGAGCTATGCTGAACCATATTCCAACTCCTGATACTCCTCCAAGCACCATTGTAAGCAAAAGAAAGAACCATATATGTCTGCGAACATAGTTTCTTAAGGCTAAATCTTTTTCGCGAACGCTTTTTAGGTCTGTAAGCCAAAGAAAAATTCCTCCTCCAACTGCAAAATGGGAGATGAACACATGCAAAACAGCAATTATAGCAACAACAGTACCTGAATTTAAATAATAAAGTTCCCACACAGGGTAGTTCATCTGACTACCTCTTTTCTAAATTCAATTTTTAGCATGTAGATGATAACTCCAACTCCAAGCATTAAAATTACGACAAATATGGCAAATACATCCCATTGGGGTACAAGCTCAAGTTGACTTGGTGAAAATTTATCGGTTAAGTAAAAAATCCTTAAATTATACCTGTTAATTATCATTGCAATAAGTGTTAGAAGTAGAAAAAGGATTGTGCCTTTTAAATTCCCTTTGATTGCTGTAACTATTGATACTAAAGCGGTTGTAATACCAATAATTAAAACTGCTGTAGCAAAAGCATCCTTTCCCATAAATTTAAGCATTATTTCATTGGGATGGGAAAGAAGAAACCACACTCCAACTACAATCTGAATCATAGTTGCATAAGCAAATATTTTTAATCCTTCCTTTGTTTTTTCTTTATTTCCCTTTTTATTAAAATAAAAAGCATAAATTATTCCGCCAACAGCAATTGAGGCTACAAGAAAATGAAGAAATCTTGGATAAATGCTTGGCACATTCCAAAGCAGAATTGTGCCATCTCTTTTTTCAAAATATGCTATCCATTTATCAGGCATCTCCATCATTGAAAGGTTATTAACAAGCATAAAGGCTATGTAAAAAACCAATATTAGAATAAGCAAAAGAGCATGTCTTGAATAATTAGAGGTGTCAAATTTTTTATAGTAATAGTAAGAGCTGTAGTAGGCAATGATTAAAAATGGAATAATCAAAATCCAAAAGCTTCCCATAAAAATTGAAGATGTGTAAAAAAGACTACCAAAAACAACCTGCAAAAACAAAAGTGCAGGAATAGCCATATTTATCCCAAGAGCAAATAGTATAGGAATTTTCTTAGCAAAGGGATTGAGTAATGAAATAGATTCTTTTTGTCTGCCTTTGAATAAAATAATCAGAGCAAGTCCTACAATAGAATTTACAAGAAGTATATGAATGAGAAAGAAAAGTTGTTCAAGAACAATAAAAATCTCGGCTGGTACAGGCAAAGCTTCAGAATAAGGTATTAAGGAATTTGCATTCATTGTTTTATAATTTATATCACAAATTTAAAAATTTTTCAAGAGTTTTTGGAAACCCAAAAATAGAGATAGAAATCCAAAAATTGGTATAACCATTTGAAAATTAAGTATTTTTTGCTGTCATTGCGAGCATCCGAAGGATGCGAAGCAATCTCTACTTTATTTTTCAATAAAGCCTTATTAGAGACTGCTTCGCCCCAGATTGCCACGCTATCGCTCGCAACAGGGGGCTCGCAGTGACAAGTGTCTATCGCTATTTTTGGGGGAAAAATTTTTTGATGAGTTCAGCCAGTGTGGAGTAAAGTTGAGATATAAAAACTCAAATGAGCGATTTTATTTTATTTAGAATTTGGTTAGTATGTAATTGGGAGTCTCCAAAGGTACATAGCAATATATCTTTCCCCCTATTATCATTATAAGGCAGAACTTCTACTTGTCATTGCAAGGGTGCAACAGTATCCGAAACAATTACAACTTTTTTGGCAGATGAGAAGAGCGATAATGTTTTACAGAGCTTGTCACAAACAGAAAGCATAACCACCTTTAAAATACCCCTTAAAAATAAAACAATTTTGGTTTAATAAAAAAGCAAGGGAAACTGAACAAATCAGATTCCCTTGCTTTTTTCAAAAAACTCTTTACAATTAAATAATCTTATGATTTTCTGGGTTCAATGGTATCACTTATAAGCATTTTTAACAACTTCAACCTACTTGGATGTTTCAATTTTCTTAATGCCTTAGTTTCTATCTGTCTTACCCTCTCTCGAGTTATTGAAAGATATCTACCTACTTCCTCAAGTGTGTGGTCTCTGTCCTCTCCGATACCAAATCTCATCTTTATTACCTTCTCTTCCTTTGGTGTTAATGTTTTAAGAACCCTTTGTATATGCTCGCTCAATTCAATTCTTTCGGCATCAGAAAGCGGAGATGAAGCATTTTTATCTCCGATAAAATCTTCCAGCTCTGTATCCTCATCTCCAATTGGTGTCTGGAGTCCAATTGGGTCCTGAATTGCTCTGAATACTTCTTCTACTTTTTTAACTGGCACACCAAGCTTTTCAGCAATTTCCTCATTGCTCGGTTCTCTTCCAAGCTGCTGAGTGAGTTCACGGGATGCCTTAGTAACTCGGTTATAAAACTCCATCATATGCACAGGAACTCTTATTGTCTTTGTTTGGTCTATTAGCGCTCTTGTAATTGCCTGCCTTATCCACCAAGTAGCATATGTAGAAAACTTAAATCCCTTTTCGTACTTAAATTTATCTACAGCTTTCATTAAACCAATATTACCTTCTTCAATTAAATCAAGAAGTGGCAACCCTCTTCCAACATAATTCTTTGCTATATTTACCACAAGACGTAAATTCCTCGTTATAAGCTCATTTTTTGTTTCTTCTACAAGACATTTTGCTTTATAAATTTTATTCCACACATCTTTTAACTCTTCTATTTTTAAACCTGTTTCGTTTTCTATCCTTTTTATTTCAGAATAAACTTCTTTATAAAGATTTTCAAGCTCTTTTGTATTTTTTCCTTCCTTTTTTGATTCATTTATAATTCTTCTTAAATTTTTTAGATTTCCATAGTCTTTAATTTTTTCTTCTGCCTTTTCGAGGTCATTAATTAAGTTTTCCAATTTTATGATTGTTCTATTGACTGCCTCATCTATTTTTTCATCTTCTGTTAATAGCTCAAGTTCTTCTTTTTCTATTTCATCTAAAACTTTTTTATAAATAGGTAAGGTTAATACTGTCTCTTTTATGATGGTTTTTCCTTCTTGTAGCTTTCTGGCAAGCTCAATTTCTTCATCCTTTGTGAGGATAGGAATATCGCCCATTGAATTAAAGTAAGCCTGTACTAAGTCTTCAACATGTTCTTCCTCTTCTATTTCCTCCTCCTCTTCCAAAAACATCTCCTCTTCATCAACAACCCTAACTCCCATATCACTCAAAACATCAATCAGGTCTTCAATTTCTTCAGGAGAATAATACTCAGAGGGAAGTGCCTCGTTAATCTCATCATATGTTAATCTTCCTCTTTTCTTGCCAAGATTTACTATTTCTTCAAAAATATCTCTTTCTTTCATATTCCTTAGCCCTCTTAACAAAAATTTATCTTACTATTTAATGTTACCAAATTTTTAAAAAATTTCAAGACATTATAAAGATTCTTAAATTCAAAATAAATAAAAGAGAGAAAGGATTTATCCTTTCTCTCTTTATCTGAAAAATTTTTTTTGACAAGAAGAAGTAAAAGAGTAAGTCAAGACACACGGCCTATTAGTACTGGTAAGCTAAACACCTTACGGTGCTTACACTTCCAGCCTATCAACCTGGTAGTCTACCAGGGGCCTTTAGGTCCTGAGTTTCCTCAGGACGGGAGACCTTATCTTGGGACGGGCTTCCCGCTTAGATGCTTTCAGCGGTTATCCCTTGCGGACATAGCTACCCAGCATTGCCGCTGGTGCGACAACTGGAACACCAGAGGTCCGCCCACCCCGGTCCTCTCGTACTAGGGGCAGCCTCCCTCAAGTCTCCTACGCCCACAGCAGATAGGGACCGAACTGTCTCACGACGTTCTGAACCCAACTCACGTACCGCTTTAATGGGCGAACAGCCCAACCCTTGGGACCTACTTCAGCCCCAGGATGCGATGAGTCGACATCGAGGTGCCAAACCGGGCCGTCGATGTGAACTCTTGGGCCCGATCAGCCTGTTATCCCCGGCGTACCTTTTATCCGTTGAGCGATGGCCCTTCCACACAGAGCCACCGGATCACTAAGCCCGGGTTTCCCCCCTGCTCGGCTTGTCAGCCTCACAGTCAAGCCTCCTTATGCCTTTGCACTCAACGGCTGGTTTCCGTCCAGCCTGAGGAGACCTTTGGACGCCTCCGTTACTCTTTAGGAGGCGACCGCCCCAGTCAAACTACCCGCCAGGCAGTGTCCCAGAGCCGGATAACGGCTCTCGGTTAGAGCCCCAACAACACAAGGGTGGTATTTCACCGACGGCTCCACAGGAACTGGCGTCCCTGCTTCATAGCCTCCCACCTATCCTACACATGCATTGCCAGGACTCACTGCCAAGCTGTAGTAAAGGTGCACGGGGTCTTTCCGTCTAGCTGCGGGTAACCGGCGTCTTCACCGGTTGCTTAAGTTCGCCGAGTCCCTCCCCGAGACAGCGGCCCAGTCGTTACGCCATTCATGCAGGTCGGAACTTACCCGACAAGGAATTTCGCTACCTTAGGACCGTTATAGTTACGGCCGCCGTTTACCGGGGCTTCGGTTTGGAGCTTTGGAGTTGCCCCCTAACTCCTCCCCTTAACCTTCCGGCACCGGGCAGGCGTCAGTGCCTATACATCCTCTTACGAGTTAGCAGGCACCTGTGTTTTTGGTAAACAGTCGCCAGGCCCTCTTTACTGCGGCCTCCTCGGGCTCAGATTTACATCCTCACCCTACTCGAGGCACCCCTTCTCCCGAAGTTACGGGGTCAGTTTGCCGAGTTCCTTGGGGAGGGTTCTCTCGAACGCCTTAGTATCTTCTACTCGCCTACCAGTGTCGGTTTGCGGTACGGGCACCTAAATGACTCCCTACGAGGCTTTTCTCGTCAGTGTGAAATCAGCAGAGTTCGGCCTTACGGCCTTCCCCGTCACGCCTCAGCTTTAACGAGGAAGGGGATTTGCCTCCTTCCTCAGCCTTGACGCTTGGACCTGTAAACCATAACAGGCTCTGCCTATCCTCCTGCGTCCCCCCTTCGGTGATAACGCCATTTAGGTGGTGCCGGAATATTAACCGGCTGTCCATCAGCTACGCCTTTCGGCCTCGCCTTAGGTCCCGACTAACCCCGGGCGGATGTACCTTCCCCGGGAAACCTTAGGCTTACGGCGGGTAGGCTTCTCACCTACCTTTACGCTACTTATGCCAGCATTGTCTCTTCTGCCTCCTCCAGCAAGCCTCACGACTTGCCTTCAACGGTTAGCAGAATGCTCCCCTACCACTCACCATTCGGTGAGTCCGCAGCTTCGGTGGAATGCTTAAGCCCCGTTAAATTTTCGGCGCAGCATC